>NZ_VTDF01000006.1:0-282546 GCF_052824995.1 Acinetobacter sp. 1124_18A
TTCTACGAAATTGAATACGTTACGCGCATATAATGCGGAAGCTTCTGTCGCTACAGTTGCTGGAATATTTGGAACACCCAAAATTTTCACACCATTTTCTGTAAACACAGTCTCGCCCACTTTAGAGCCTTCAACGTTACCACCAGTTTCAACAGCCATATCAAGAATGACAGAACCCGGTTTCATCTTGGCAACAGTTTCAGCCTTAATCAGACGTGGTGCATCACGACCTGGCAGCAACGCAGTAGTAATAACGATGTCAGCGTTAGAAACAGCCTTATCAACAATCGCGGCTTGGTCTTTGATGTATTGCTCACCCGGCATCCATCCATAACCATTTTTAGCGGCGTCTGCTGCGCGTTGTTTTTCTTCTTCAGACATTGGTACGTCTAACCACTTACCGCCTAAAGATTCAACCTGATCTTTTGCCGTAGGACGTAAATCAGTTGCTTCAACAATTGCACCTAAACGTTTTGCTGTTGCAATTGCCTGAAGACCTGCAACACCCACGCCCATAATCACAACACGAGCAGGTTTTACAGTACCGGCAGCAGTCATAAGCATTGGGAACATACGTTGATATTCAGCAGCAGCAAGCAAAACTGATTTATAACCAGAAAGGTTTGCCTGAGAAGACAATACGTCCATATTCTGCGCACGAGAAAGCGTACGAGGAAGCAATTCCAATGCAAAAGCAGAAACTTGCTGATTCGCAAACTGATCTAGTTCGGTATTACGATAAGGATCAAACATTGCTACAACAGCAGTATTTGCTGGAAGTTTTTGAATTTCCCCGCCTTGTGGCGCACGAACTTTCAAAATAATTTGACTCCCCGTATAGGCATCATCCGTAATGGTTGCACCGACCTGTTCATAAGCACTGTCAATGTACGCAGCCTTTACACCAGCACCACGTTCAATCACAACGCTATGACCAGCGCTAATCAACTTCTTTACTGTCTCTGGCGTAGCAGCTACACGATTTTCACCGACGACAGTTTCGGTTGGGATTCCGATTTGCATGAGCATTCCTCAAGCTAGTTTTTCTTAAAACAATAGGAATACTCATAAATTAAATAGTGAGCATCCAATCCTTGTTAACTATTATGTATTTGTAAATATTGCTTAATCACAATATTAAATTCCTCAGCTTTTTCAACCTGAGACCAGTGTCCACATTGGTTAAAAATATGTGCATCTGCAAGGGGTACGATGTTTAAGATATCCCATGTACGAGATATTGGAATTACCACATCCTGCACACCATGAATCAACAATACAGGGATGTTGATATCTTTCATCTTTTCAAAGTCTAGTGGAAATTCGAAGCGATCACGGTCACGAGCTGAAACGACATCATGCAATCGATCTGATGCATAGTCATTTTTAGCTGCCTCAAAACGTACTTTCACTAACTCATCTGTCACTAGTGATTTATTGACAACAAACATTTCTAGTGTTTTACGAATACCAGCTTCACTCAGCTCAGGATTAGCATGTGCCTTTAATGCTGCAGTTTGCATAGCACCACCAGTACCCATCGACACAATTCCAAGCACACGCTCTGGATAATCCAAAACCATTTGGAATGCTAACCACCCACCCAAAGAGTTTCCAACCAACCAGGTTTTCTCAATACCCAATGCATCAAGCGTACGTACAGCATGATCAACCCATGCACGAATACCATAAGCTGTTCCTTCAGCAACAACCGTCTGACCATAGCCAATAGAGTCAATGGCGATGCAGCGTGCTTGCTCACTGATTTGTGGTAGATTCAACCACCAATTCGCAGCAGCCGACACGCCAGTACCTGAACCATGTAAAAATAGAATAGGGGTTCCTTGACCCATTTCATGATAATGCGTTAACTCACCTGATGCGGTTTCAATCCATTTATCCTCCAGCCCAAAAAAGCTATTCGTTTTATAGTCTGGAATTTGCACTGTACTCATTTATATTCCTCACATTGAGTAATCAAAATTGGAGCTAATATTTAATTTAGCCAATAAAAAAGCATCCATTGAGATGCTTTTCAAAAGATAATTCAGAATAATTAAACTACCTTTGACATGGTCAAAGCCAAGTCCTCGATCATGTCTTCTTGACCACCAACAGTTCCTCTGCGACCTAATTCCAATAGGATTTCACGAGCTGAAACGCCATATTTTGCTTCCGCACGCTTCGCAAATAGTAGGAATGAAGAATAAACACCTGCATAACCCAATGTTGCTGCATCACGATCTGCACGGATTGGGTTAAACATCATTGGAATAACTAAATCTTCAGCAACGTCTTGAGCTTTGAACAGATCAACTCCTGTTTCAATACCCATACGGTTTGCGACAGCAATAAAAAGTTCTAGTGGTGTATTACCTGCACCAGCACCTAAACCAGCTGCGGCAACATCAATACGTATAGCACCAGATTCAATAGCTGCAATTGAGTTAGCAACGCCCATGCTTAAGTTATGGTGTCCGTGAAAACCCACTTCAATAGATGGATCTAAATGCTCACGGATTAGACCAATACGATCCTTCACATCTTGAGGCAATAGATATCCAGCCGAGTCAGTAATATAAATACAGTTAGCACCATAAGAGACCATCTTTTTAGCCTCTTCCAGTAGTTGCTTTGGCGATGCCATATGAGCCAGCATAAGAAAGCCCACCGTATCCATGCCTAACTTACGAGCCAGAGTAATGTGCTGCTCAGATACGTCAGCTTCAGTACAATGTGTTGCTACACGAATGGTTGATACACCAATTTCATGTGCCATCTTCAAATGATCAACAGTACCAATGCCAGGTAATAATAGTGCAGAAACTTTGGCTTGTTTCATCCGAGGGATAACCGCTGATAAATACTCTTCATCAGTTGCTAGTGCAAAGCCATAGTTTACTGAGTTGCCCCCTAAACCATCACCATGCGTGACTTCAATTAAAGGCACACCCGCATCATCCAAAGCAGTTGAAATAGCTACCATCTGATCGACAGTAATTTGATGACGTTGTGGATGCATACCATCACGTAAAGTCATATCGTGAACAATAATCTTAGACATGTGATTTCTCCTTAAACTGATTGTGCTTGGTTAGACAAAACATGCTCAGCAAACATTTCTGCTGTACGTGCCGCTGCTGCTGTCATGATATCTAGGTTACCAGCGTATTTAGGTAAGTAATCACCTAAGCCTTCTACTTCAAGGTAGATAGATACACGATTACCATCAAATACTGGACCATTTACCAACTTGTAGCCAGGAACGTACTTTTGTACTTCCTTAATCATTAAATGCACAGATTCAGTAATGGCGACCTGGTCTGGCTCACCTTCTACCAAGCAATGTACTGTGTCACGCATCATCAATGGTGGTTCAGCAGGATTGATAATAATAATGGCTTTACCTTGCTTCGCTCCACCAACTTTCTCAATCGCACCTGCAGTCGTACGAGTAAATTCATCAATGTTTTTACGAGTACCTGGACCTACTGATTTCGTTGACACTGTTGCAATAATTTCAGCATAGTTCACGGTCTGAATACGTGATAAAGCCGCGACCATCGGAATAGTTGCCTGGCCACCACATGTCACCATATTCACATTTGGTACTTCGCCAGCTTTCAGCAATGACTGCAGATTAACTGGTGGTACACAGAATGGACCAATCGCCGCCGGGGTCAAGTCAATCATCAACACGCCTAGCTCGTTAAGCTTACGACTATTTTCTGCATGCACATAAGCAGAAGTTGCATCAAAAGCAATCTTAATTTCATCTTCCAATACATGTGGCAACAAACCGTCTACACCATTAGAAGTCGTTTTCAAACCCATACTAGCTGCACGAGCCAAGCCTTCAGAAGTAGGATCAATTCCAACCATCCATACTGGCTCCAAAACTTCACTACGCTGCAATTTATACAGCAAATCTGTTCCAATATTTCCTGGACCAATTAAGGCACATTTTATCTTTTTCATTTCCTTATCCTTTATTCAGCAGCAAAGCATGCAACAACTGAATTGAAGCCTTCAATTTCAACTTTAAACTCATCCCCAGGATGAGCCACCACCATTGGACCCAATGCCCCCGTCAGCACAATATCTCCTGCTTGTAATGGACGTCCGCGTCGTACCATTTCATCAGCTAACCAAACTGCTGCATTCAATGGATTAGCTAAACAAGCTTTACCAACACCTTGCGAAACGACCTCATCACCCCGAGTCATCACCATTTTGCAGTTAACTAAATCAAGTTGATTAAGCTGTACTGGATGTGAACCCAACACGAAAGCTGCACTTGATGCATTGTCAGCAACCGTGTCAATCAATGAGATTTTCCAGTTCTCAATGCGACTATCGACTATTTCAATAGCCGGTAAGGCATAGTCTGTTGCACTAATAATGTCTGCATATGTATGTCGGGCTTGAGTTAAATCCTTTTTGAGTACGAGCGCAATTTCAGCTTCAACTTTTGGCTGAATCAACTTACCCGCTGGAATGGCTTCACCATCGCCGTATGCCATATCAGCAAATAACATCCCAAAGTCAGGTTGATCTACGCCGAGTTGGGCTTGTACCACTTTAGAAGTTAGACCAATTTTTCGACCTACTAAACGGCGCCCTTCCGAGAGTGCACGTACAGTATTGATTTCCTGTACTGCATAAGCGATATCCACATTTGCCTGTTCACCACCGAGCTCAGCACGAATAGGAATAATCGCAGTTTGTGATAGTTCAGCTTGTCTTAATGCAAGTGCCGTCAACTCAATAACAGTAGAATTTTGCATTGACCTTTCCTTAATTTGTCTAATTGTTTTATCTTCAAAAAACTTAGGATGTAAAAAGACCGCCTAAAATACCAATACATATTTTATTGAGATTAATAGCTCATATATATCAAATACAATATAGTCACAAAAACCAAGCACTTGAAATTAATAACTATTTAGAAAATCTCTATAAAGAACCAAATCAAACATGCTAATTTGGTTCTCATAGCAAGAGATTATTTCAAGCCTAACGTGTTCAGAACATTGCTTAAAGTTAATGCAACTTCTGAATCACTATCAGGTTTAGTTTTGGTACGCCATGCAATATAACCATCAGGACGGACTAAAATAGCGCCTGAATCTTCAATTTCAGATTTTCTATTCCAGTTTCCATAGACATCCCGATAGCTACTCTTACCGATTTGAATAACATCTAGATAAGGCAGTTCAAGTTTTAGAGCTGCCTCATGCCAAGCCCTACCAGACAAACCTGTAACTAGCGTATATCTGCCTTTACCAGTAATATCTAAAGTTGAACGTTTCAGCCCATTTTGATCAATAATCCAAGCATGTGGGATTTTGGCACCAGGTCGTGTTGTCTCTTTTAAATAAAGCTGGTTATCCTGCTCGAAAATTTCTTGAGCATTCTCATTAATGACTGCTGAAGATATATATCGTTGGTTCAACTCAACACCTTGGGCATTAAACTCAAAGTTTTTGATTTCCAATGCATTGAAAAGTTCAGCACGAATTTTTGCTGCTTCTTCCGTCTCAGCATAGACTCTTTCTAACAGCTGAGCTTGCGTAGTGACACCTTCGTTAAAACCAAAAACATCTTTAAGTTGTTTGTAATCAAAGCGTGACTGATTTGCACGAGCAACAATTTGTTTGCCGACTGGTGCACGTTCAACAGTATATGTATCCAACAATTTTGAATCAGCCCACCCTTTAACCACATAAGCGAGCTTCCACCCCAAGTTAAATGCATCCTGTATACAAGTATTAGAGCCCAAGCCACTTGAAGGTGGATGACGGTGTACAGCATCACCTCCACAGAATACGCGTCCTACAGAATATTTAGTGGCATGTGTTTGATTCACATACCAGCTTGCTACCTTTTCAATTTCGATCTCAACATCATCAGAGCCGATGAATGTTTTGATACGCTTCATTAGCTCCTCTTGTGTATAGGTTGGCTCACCTTTTGAAACATCAAAGCCCCAGCCTGCAATCCACTTGGTCCACGGCTCAATAGCTCGTAACAATCCCATCCCAATATCACCAAAACCAGCTTCAGGGTTAACGATCCATTGCAAAATGCTCGGTCTATGTTGAACAAATTTTGTTAAATCTGCTTTAAAAATAACATACGATGTACCTGCACGTGCCATGCAACCTTCAAGTGGTAAATCTAACTCTTCAACAACTTTAGAGCGAGCACCGTCCATTCCCACCAAATATTTCGCACGTAAACTGAATTCCTCTTTAGTTACATTATTTCTAAAGTATGCAACAACACCTTCTGCATCCTGCGTATGGGATAAATATTCAGTATTGAAATTATAGATAGCTCCCCTTTCGGCTGCATTTTTAACTAGTAATGCTTCCATTTTGGGCTGAATAATATCAACTAATGGTGATGGACTACCCTTAACATAATCACCATGACGGTCATCACCAGTACCCCAAGCACGCATACGTGCAATCTCTTCCCCAGCAAGACTGGTTGTAATCAAGCTATCGCCCATTTGGTCCCAAGGCGTTGCAATTTGCTTAACTTGCTCTTCAATTCCCAAATCTCGTAGCACTTCCATTGCACGTTGGTTAGTAATGTGTGCTCTAGGACTGTTTGCTAACCAATTAAATTGAGTAAACAGTTGAACTTGAATACCATATGTTGCTAAAGCTAAACCCAAAGTTGAACCTGCTGGGCCAGTACCAATGACGATAACGTCCGTATCATATTGAGATTGTTGAGACATCTTATAAACTCCGAATAACAAATAGGATGCTCTATTCAAGTTTTAAACATTGGTAGAACAAATAATGGTACGGTAACAATTAAATGTTGAGTGCCATTTATCCTAAAAGGCTATATTCCTAATATTACCCATTCCTAGGTTAATAATTTCTTCGACAATTTATATAACAGTGAGAACACATATAAAACATTTAAAATTCGATATATAAAAAAAGTATATTTCAATATATTCAAACAATAAAAAAGAAAACTTAGAAAGTTTTTAACAATCAATTAATATAAATATTCTATTTTAATAATTTTAAAATTTTTGCTAATAATGCAATATGGTTTAGCTTAGTGAATAGATAGGATGTCTGTAAAATTAATCTGTGTATCTCATACACCATTATTAAATTTTGCCTCACCACCAGAAGAGGTTAAAAATTCTACGTATGCCTCATTTCAAAAACTGGCAAATGAGGTACAAGAATACGACCCTACTTTGATTATCGTATATGGTCCAGATCATTTTAATGGCTTTTTTTATGAGCTCATGCCAAGTTTCTGCCTCGGTATTCGGGCACAAGCTGCTGGAGACTGGAACTACGGACCAGGTCCTATCAATGTTCCTGAAGCAAAAGCAATTCAGCTATTAGATTATTGCCTAGATCATGGTATAGATCTGTCTTATTCCTATCGTATGCAAATCGATCATGGCTTTACCCAGCCATTGCACCTATTATGCAACAGTCAATTAGGCCAGTATCCTGTTATCCCTATTTTTATTAACTGTGCTGCTGAGCCGCTACCAAAGATGTCAAGGGTGATAGAGGTTGGCAGAATTATTGGAAATTATTTAAAAACTCTAGATGAACGTATTCTTATTATCGGTACTGGCGGACTTTCTCATGATCCCCCAACCCCTAGTATCAGAACAGCGCCACCAGAAGTACAAGAGTTCTTAATTGCTGGTAGAAACCCTACACCTGAAGCAAGAGCCGAAAGACAGAACAAAATTGTTGCTGTTGGTCAACAAATGGTTGATGGTGATAAACGTGCTGCTCTACCACTCAATTCTAAATGGGATAAAGAGTTATTAGAAAAATACTCAAATGCTGATTTTGAGTATTTTGCAAAGATGACTACTAGTGATATTCGTATAAATGGTGGGAGAGGTGGACAAGAAATCCGAACTTGGTCAGCCGCTTTCGCCTCTCTAGCAGCCTTTGGTGAGTACAATGCAGAGGTGATTTATTATGACCTGATTCCTGAATGGCTAGTTGCAATGGGCATGATGAAAGCTGAGCCCAAATAGTCGTCTAACGATAATCGTGGATTAAAATGGCTAGGAGGATTTTTCTAGCCAGTATATTCAAGCTACAGCTATAAAAATGCTATAGTGAAGGCATTGGAATAGTAAAACTACAATTGGTTAGACATATGGAATTACGTCATTTACGTTACTTTGTAGCTGTAGCAGAAGAACTAAACTTTACTAGAGCAGCTGAAAAAATGTTTACAGTTCAGCCCTCTCTCAGTCAACAAATAAGGGATCTTGAGGAAGAACTTGGCGTCTCATTAATTATTAGAGCCAACAGAAGAAAAGTAACCCTAACCCCAGAAGGAGAGGTCTTTCTAACTCACGCAAAAAATACATTAGAAAGTGCAAAGCTTGCAATCTCAGCTGTACGACAAGTCGCCAATAACCGCAAGAACCAATTTTACATCGGTTTTTTGAATGTAGCCGAAATTAAAATAATGTCATTAGTAATTGATAAAATTAAAGAAAAATTCCCTGAAACCAATATTAATATTCAAAGTTTACCAGACGCTGAGCAAATTCATCGACTCAAAAACAACCAACTTGATCTCACGTTTACTCGTTACTGTATTGAGGATGAAGATTTTTCTAGTATTTTGTTGTTGTCTGAAAAAATCCTCATGGTTGGATCTAATAAATTTTTTGAAAATCAAGACATCATCACGCCTGAACTTTTAAATAATCAACCCATCATTATTTGCGAACAAAATGCTTCACCTATCTTCTTTGAAAAAATTAATGATGTCATACACAATAATATAATTAACCCATCAAAAGTTATATACGCAACAAACCTATTGCAACACATCAATCTTATCAATATGAGCTTTGGCATCAGTTTTATTCCAGAATACGCCGTTAAATACTTAAATGAGGATATCAAGATATTAGAACCTTCTTTTGAAGTTCCACTATTAGACTTGTATGCCAACTTTAAGTACAGTACGACAAACCCAGCTCTAGATTACATCGCTGAAGAACTCAAAACTATATCTATCGAGAACAACTAAGGCCCCCCCCTTCTAGAATAATTATTTTGTCATTTCAGATTCATTAATTAATATTGGTACGTCTGCACGTCTTGTAAAAAAATCTACTTTTAAAATAAAATAATTACTATTTAGAGCTCCTTACTTTATTTACATCTACCAAATATATTCAATTTCCACTCTATCTATATTTAATTTGTATAAATCAATAGAATGATTCTCTTAATAATATTTTAATTATAATTCAATAACTTATGTTGATTATTATTTTTCTTGTTTTAGCAATTTTCAACTATCATTAGTGTGCTGTACTTTTTGTATTAATAATAAAGGAATATGGAATATGATGAAATCAGCACGTCTACATGAAGTAGGAGGTGAACTTAAAATTGATGAAATTAACATTCCCTCAATTGGAGAAAAAGATGTTCTCATTAAAGTTAAAAGCTGCAATTTAGTTCCTAACTTAAAAAATGTAATGCACTCTTACCCAACATGGTTTCCATTCTTACCACTTCCAAAATTACCAGCCATTTATGGTTTGGATGCAGCTGGAGTTATTGAAGCCGTTGGCGATAAAGTACATGGACTAAAAGTTGGCGATAAAGTATATGTGAACCCTGGTCGCAGTTGCGGTTCATGTTATTTTTGCCGTAGTCAGCAACCAATCAACTGTAAATCTTTTACTTTCCAAGGATATTTTGGCTTCGGTCCAGGCTCTCAAAAGATTTTTGATGACTATCCTTATGGTGGCTTGTCTGAATTCATGACAGCACCAGCTGATGGCGTTGTTAAATTGGGTGAAAAGATTACTTTTGATGAAGCATGTCGTTTTGGTTATATAGGTACAGCTTATTCTGCCCTCAAAAAAGCAAACGTCACCTCTGGTACAACTGTATTAATAACGGGAGCAACAGGCACTCTAGGGCTTGGAGCTGTTCTCTGTGCATTAGGTATGGGTGCTACTAAAATTCTTGCTGTTGCCCGCAATGCTGACCTACTCGATAAATTGAAAGCTATTGATCCTGAACGTATTGAAACTCTCTCTTATGGTTCGAAAAATATGATTGAGTGGGTCAATGAAAATACCGAATACCTCGGCGCTGATGTATACCTTGATACCTTAGGTCCAGGTTCCCCTAAAGAAGTGACATTAGATGGTCTAAACTCACTACGTCGTGGTGGTTCAATGGTTAGCATTGGTGGTATGGATGAAGATTTACCAGTACCAATGTTTAATATCATGACTCAACAAAAAAATATCCTAAGTTCACTGTGGTTCACCGTCACAGAGGGAGAGGAAATGGCTCGTATGGCTGAAGCTGGCACATTAGACTTATCTGTATTAGAACATCAAAAATACAGTTTAGAACAGGTTAATGAGGCACTTACTCTCATTGACAATCGTACAGGTGGTTTCACTAATGTTGTAATCAATATCTGAACCTAGAACGGAGTCATTAAAATGGATCTAAGAAGAGTTGTTACTGGAAATGATGAGTCAGGTCAGTCCATTTTTATATCGGATAGCATTCCTTATTCTTACACATATGAACATGTCCCTGGTTTTAAAACTTGCTTAATATGGACTCATAACAGGAATAATGGCTCCAACCATACTGAGACAGTTAGTGCTACATCAAGTTTGGCTCCCATCAAAGGTGAAACTAAGCTGCTCATTGTAGACTTTCCACCTGATTCTATTTACGCAAATGGGAACTTTGATCCAGAAGCAGCTTTTAATGAACAAAAAGAACATCTCCTTGGCCTTTTTGATCACTTCGAAGCAGATAACCCTGGTATGCATAATACCCATACTGTTGATTTTGGCATAATCCTTGAAGGAGAAATTTCATTGGAACTAGATAACAATGAAGTGAAGATCCTCAAGAAAGGTGATTACGTGATTCAACAAGAAACTCGCCATGCTTGGCGGAATCACTCTGCAACTTTTGCTCGATTGGCCTTTATCTTAAATGGTAATTAAATTAGAAAAACTAGAGGGTGGTTATACAAGCCACCCTCTAGATCATAAAAAATTTTATTATTTAAAGATAACAACCAGCAAATAAAAAACAATTAAAAGTATTTAAAAAATTAAGAGCATTACCAATTTATCTATATTTCCCAAACATACTAATATAATCACCAATCCAATCATAAAAACTATCTTTAGATACATAATAAATATTGGATTATTTATCACACAAAATAATAACCTAAACATCCAAGCCAATATATTGGCTTTAAATTAAAAAAGTCTTAATAGGATTTTTAAGACATTTATTTTTATTAAGGAAAATCATATGAATATTAATCTGTATAAACCAATATATATCATTATTGGTGTTGTACTTACTAGTTCTGCTTTTTCGGCATCAAATATTGACTCTCCAACTACACCATGGGGCATTTATGGGGGGGGTGCCTATGCCCAACTGCCAACCTCAGCTACTGTTAAAACTAATGATTCTATAATACCTGGAGCTGATGCAAAGTCATCTAATAACACAACAATTGCAGGTGGCATTACCTATCAATTTACTCCTAACTGGAGTGGTGAGTTTGCGGGAGGCATTCCTCCAACAACAACCATCAGCGGTAAAGGTACTCTAGCTAGTGCAAACACAATCGGTAAGATTACATACGCTCCTGCTGTATTTTCCGTTCGGTTTAATCTTTTTCCAGATACTCCAATTCAGCCTTATATCGGGGCTGGTATAAATTGGACACTAATTATGAATACAAAAGATGGTTTCGTACAAAACTTCAAAGTCCGTAATGCCATTGGTCCTGTTGTACAACTTGGCTTTGAAGTACCAATGAATAAAAAACTAAGTCTAGTGGTAGATGCCAAAAAAATCTGGATTGATACCAAGGCAAAAGGGAATTTACCAGCACTTGGGGGTAGCTCTGCAACAGCAGATATTCATATTGCACCACTAGTGACAATGGTTGGTTTGAGCTACCAATTCTAGAGCTTAGTTTTTTATTAAAGGTAACATTGGAGATAAAGACAAAATGCATTACCAAACTTTATGGATAACAGTGGTATGTGTAATAGCAACAATAGGGACAACAACAACATTTGCCAATTTTATTGAAGATAGCCAGACTCAGCTTAAATTTAAGAATTTCTATTTAGACCGTCGATATGACAGTACACCTGTAAAAAACTTTGGAAGTTGGTCACAAGCGGTAACTGTGGATGCTAAGTCAGGTTATGCAAAGCTTGGTTCAATACAATTGGGTATTGATGTGTTAGCACAACATGCTTTCAGACTTGACGGACATGATCGTAATGCAGACTGGGTTCTTCCTTACAATGGTACTCCTGGTACTGGAACAGGTAAACAGGAACGTCAGTTTGGCAAAATAGGGGCAACTCTTAAAGCGAAAGTCAACCAAACTGAATTACGAATAGGTGAAATTTTACCAGTAACACCAGTGATTTATTTTGATCCATCACGTCAACTTTTAACTACTTATAATGGAGTATGGTTAGAATCAAAAGATCTGAAAAATAGCAAACTGACACTCGGTTATCTCGATAGTATTAATGCACGTTATGAAAACCAACCAATGGATTTTGGTTTGTGGCCTAGAGCCTTGAACAATGATGGTCGAATAAAGGGAATGTATGTTGCAGGAATTGATCATCAGTTCAATCAACATTGGTCAACCAGTTATTTTTATAGTGATATCAAAGACATTTACCATCAGAACTTTCTTGGCGTGAATTATAAAAATAATGATGAAAAATTAAAAATCGATTCACATCTGCGGTTTTTTAATAATGCAGAGTCAGGTGATGCACTGTATGGCGATATTGATAATCAGGCTCTATCCTTCGCTTCAACGTTTGCCTATGGTTCACATCGTATAGGACTTTCCTATCAACAAATGTTTGGAGATCATGGTCGCGATGCAAGTGCCAAAACAGGAGCACCACTTTTCCCCACCCTAGCAGGCTTTGTGCCACAACCTTATTTAGATAACTGGTCAGTTGCAGGCTTTATTCGTAAAGATGAAAAATCGGTAGGTGTAACCTATAGCTATGATTTTACGGATCTCGGTATAAAAGGTTTAACACAAACGACAAAATATTGGTATGGCTGGGGCGTTGATTCAGCTTATGAATCCAATCAAGCATTGACAGGTAAAGGAAAAGAAAAGGAATTTAACTTTATGCTGAATTATGTTGTGCCTGAAGGAAAATTAAAAGGTATGGGCTTCCAATGGTTATATATTGATGTGGACTATCAAAATATTACAGGTCAAAGCAGTGATTTGCAGGAGCATCGTCTTGCAACGACCTATACCTATACATTCTAAGGTGGATATCAAATTATCAGTAGACAGAATAAGGGATCTGTATGAATCATATACAAAATAAGCACTCAACTATCACTATTACTATTTGTTTTTTGATTGCAGTAATTGAAGGAATTGATATTCAAGCAGCAGGTATCGCTGCTGCTGGTATAAGAGAAGCATTTGCACTTAATAGTTCACAACTGGGCATTTTTTTTAGTGCTGGGATTCTAGGATTATTGCCTGGTGCATTAATTGGTGGACACTATGCTGATCAGTTAGGCCGTCGAATCGTACTAATTTGGGCTGTGAGTGTATTTGCGCTTTTTACTTTATGTACAGTATGGGTGAACAGTTTTTACAGTTTATTACTGGTTCGTTTTCTTGCAGGTGCTGGTCTAGGTGCTGCAATGCCAAATTTGATCATTTTAGCATCAGAAGCAGTAACTGTTGAAAAACGTGCTCGTGCTGTAGGGTTAATGTATTGTGGGATGCCATTAGGTGCTGCAATTTTGTCTTATATTGCTAGCCTTGATTTTGGTACAAACTGGAAAAACATTTTCTATTTAGGGGGTATTTTGCCGATTGTAATTATACCTATTATGATTAAGTTTCTACCAGAATCATGTGAGTTCCTCAAAACACGCTCTAAGGAATATATTAAAATTGAGCAACAACGCTCGTTTAAACTTTTATTCCAACAAAATTATACTAATCGTACATTACTACTATGGGTAAGTTATTTTTTTACTCTGATGGTAGTTTATATCATGCTGAGTTGGTTACCATCACTATTTATAGAGCTAGGTTTCTCCCGTAAAGAAGGGAGTATCGCTCAGTTCTTCTTTATGATCAGTGCCACCATTGGTACTATAATTCTAGGGATATTAACTGATCGCTGGAATAAAATATATGTGATTTTATTAATGTACGGCGGAATATTAGTAGGTTTATTAAGCTTAAATACAGCAGATTCTCTAATCCAAATGTATTTGGCTGCAGTATTAACAGGTGGCTTTGTAATTGGTTGTCAGAGTGTCTTATATGCTTTTGCTAGTATCTTATATCCAACTGAAATTCGTGGAACGGGTGTAGGAAGTGCAGCTGCCGTTGGACGTATTGGAGCTATGCTAGGACCAGCAATTGCAGGCCAACTACTTACAATGGGCAGCGGGGCTACTGGAGTAATTTCAGCAGCTATTCCATGTATTGTCATTTCAGCATTGTGTATGTTGATTTTGATTCATAAGATTCGTTAAAGAAATATTCTAAAAATACAGGCATTACTTAAAATTCAGGTGAATCACGTTGATTAATATCTTCTGATTTTCCAATAAATAAAGGAAAGAATAATGAAATTACTAAAATTATCTATATTTGCAGCGATCATTGCTAGTATGACAGGAACGACTTTTGCAAAAGATAATCCCCTCCCGCGTGTTGGTTTTGTAGCTGGTGCTGGTGACTATCCCAAAATGGCAGTCACCAATCAAGCCTTTTTTGACGGACTATCAGAAGCTAACTATAAAGATGGAAGCACTATGCAAGTGGTCTTTCGCACAGCTAATGGTAATATGAGCCTCATGCCCCAACTAATTAAGGAAGTATTGGCAGAAAAAGTGGAGTATCTTGTAGTTTCATCATCTCCTGGATGTGCAGCTGCACAAAAAGCCACTACTACTATTCCGATATTATGTATTTCGGTACAAGATGATCCAATTAAAGAAGGGCTAACAAACACACTAGCACATGGAAATAGCAATCTGGTTGGAGTTCATAGCTATCTCGCAAATGGTATTTCTCAGCAATTGATCATGTTAAAAAAACTGAAGCCCGAACTTAAGAAATTAGGTGTACTATTTAACCCTAAAAATGAAACACACAAACGCCTTTTGAATGATTGGAAAACTGTTGCAAAAAAACAGGCTATCGATATTTTTCCTATGCCTGTAATAATTTCTGCTGAGCTGCCGGATATAATTAATAAAGCAAAATCTTCAAATGTTGATATTGCGATTGGACTTTTAGGAGCAGATACCTACGCAATGAGGAAAGAAATCGCTGAGGCTGCAAAAGAAAAAGATTTTCCAATCGCCATGGATACTCCAGGTGGATATACCCAAATGGGGGGAATTGCAACAATTGGCGTTGATATCGTTCCCCTCTATCGGCAAGGTGCGTTAGAATTAATGGTTCCTATGCTCAACGGTAGCAAACCATCTGAATTACCTTGGATTGGTCCTAAAGAAATTACTATGAAAATAAATGATCTAGCTTTAAAAGAATTTATTTCTATTTCGCATTAAAAAATAGAGGCGCATCATTATTTTTTGATAAGTTAAATGCTTAAATTAATAATTTTACATTAAGTATACTTGAACATAAATGATGCGTACTTTGTACTAATTATTTTTAGTTAAAATAATTCACAGATTAAAGAGTACTATAAATAAAACTCATAAAAATTAATTTTAGTTTTTATAATCACTACTGACATAATTTCTGAGAATTTTATAAAATATTAGGATTAAGGTTATATTTGAATTTTTGTTAGGTAACATGTTATGAGATCAGAAAAGAATTCTCTGGGCTGTAATAATAAGCAGTATTTTTCAAACCCCTATTTCTTAAAAAACAATATATATCATATGATTACAAGCACTCCTGCCTTTAGGAGACTAGATGGTATTACTTTCTTAGGCGCTATTGGGCTATTAGAAAAAGTAAATGGTAAAAAAGATATCAGTAGAGCTGAACATTCTATAAATATTGCTTCTTTAATATACAAAATTTGTAATGCTAGATGTTATGATCAAGAACTAACCAAACACTTATGTATTGCAGGGCTATTAAATAATATTGGTCATTTCCCTCTTTCTCACAGTGTGTCAGGTTACTTATCTAGAAAATTTAATATGGATCATCATGCTCTAGGTAGTTTAATTATCGATGGTGAATTTCCACATCTTAGTGACTTAAACAAAATACTAAAAAATAACTTAGATATTAGTTTTATTAAGTCTTTACTAGATAAAAAAATAGAAAAAGATCTTGGTGGAGATATTTTTAGCAGTAAATTTAATGCAAGTACAATTAATGGAATATATCAAAGTGGTTTATTTATAGGTTATGATTTGTTTAATAAAGATAAAATTGTTAATGAGGTATTCTTAAAAACCAGTAGAGATATTAATTATACTTTATTAGATCATTTTTGGGAGTCAAAGAATTTTGTTTATAATCAGTTTATTCAGAGTGAATTTGGTTTGTTTGTAGACAATATAGGTGAATTATTCTTTAAAAAAAATATAAAAAATTTAAATATTAATGATTTATTAAGCATAGAAAAAACATGGCATAAAAAATTCTTTTTTATGAAGCTATTTAAAAACTTAGATTCTTCTAGTCTCATTTCAAATTACAGAGGAAGAACCTTCTATATTCCTAAAGAAATCAATGGTAGTGATCAACTCTTTTATAAAAGAAGGAAGTATACTATTAACACAAATGAAATTTCATTAAGTAATAGATATATTTGTTTAATGAATATGCAGAAACAGAAAAAGTTTAATGATAAAATTCCAACAAAAAATCTTAGCCTTTTTTAATATAAAGTTCTAATTCTAAAAATTTTATACACAATTATTATAATAACTCTTATGCCTAAGTTTGGTCAAAGAAATAGGTCTGCTCTTAATTCCTATTTCATTTAACTTAATTGACTTTATAAAAAATCAAAAAGTAAACCCCAAATAGAAATGTCCGATTTCTCCAAAGTAAAAATGTCCGCTTTTAGAGCACTCACCTAGAGGTTTTCTGAGCGGGCTGTTTAATATGTATGTATCCATATCGGATAAAGAACTTAAAGATTGCCAGTCTTGCAAGAAGTCTGTGATCGACGCATAACACAATCCAAAGCCTCCTAACTCTTACAACTATCAAAATGCCAGATCTGGCACTTAATTCAAGGATACAGAGTTCAAGGTCCTACTACATTAGCCCACGCCAGTCGTAGTCAATCGAGTAATTACAAATTATCTAAACAATTGAGATTACAGTGTTTAACCCTTTTAACCCTTTTTACCGAACACCTCCATGGCTTCGGACCGACCTTGGCCCATGAAAAGCTCAAGACTGCTCATGGATTCAATATTTCAGTAGACACACTGTGTTGCTGGATGATTGCTGCTGAGTTCATAGCTATTTCCTGTCATTGTTGAATTTTGGATATAAAAAAGCCGTATCCATAGACACAGCTTTGAATAAAAGAGTCAAGTCATTTATAACATTGAGCGTTTAAGTGTAGTGATGAGTCAGCTTAGGCTAATAAATAGATCGCTTAGAGTTAGGTCAACATGCGTAAAGCTTGTTCAAGTCCACGTTGTTTAAGGTTAGCCCCAGCCCCAAACCATGCTGAATCCATCCGGTGATCCGTTGAAATCGCACGTTGTTCGTGATCGACAAACTCGGTGATACTACAAAGCAGCCTAAAGAAATTTGCCACAAGATTTCTGCCTCAGCATGACTGCCGATAGGCCAGACAGGAGGTTTAACTTGGTAATCTACAATGAGCACTATTATAATAAATAGAGGCCAGTTGAAAGAGGCCTTATCCAATATTTTTGTTCAAAAATATTATTTTGAATACGTTCCTATGATTTCGTGTCCATATGAATTATCTATGGGACATAGCCAAATTCCTTCGGAATTTTTTGTAAATACATAAGTCGCTTTACGAACTACTTCAGGATAATTTGGTGCTGATATACTGGTATTGGCTAAGATCAATGCAGAGTTGCCAGTTTCGAGATTATTTGTAGACCATTTTTAAAATATATAGAGATAGCTTCAGAGGTTTTACGAATAGCTTTCTTACCTACTACTGCATTTTACCGAGCTGAACAACTAATACAGCATCATTTTTATAAATATCCATGAGCGTATCAAAATCTTCAGCAATAATTACTTTATCTGCCTTATTAATTTGTTCAATAACTGGATGAGTCATAATTCAACTACTATAAATATTATTATTCCACTGGTAGATTAGTATCTAATGCCCATTCTGTCCATGAGCCATCATACACACCTAAAACCTTATAACCTATAAGATAAGCGGCCAAAAGAACAATACAAGCAGTTACTCCGGAACCACAACTAAATACCAAATTATCTGTTTTTTTTAATCCTTCTTTTTCAAATATTTTTGCTATTTCCTCAACACTTTTGTATTGACTTCCTTGAAGGACATCACTAAAAGGAATATTTAATGCGCCTGGAATATGACCACTTCTTAAGCCACTTCTTGGCTCTGCTTGAGTACCATTGAAACGTGCAGATGAACGAGCATCAATCACAATAAAACGATCTGATTTAATATTTTCGACTACGGCAGTTTTATCTATTACTTGCTCTGCCTGAAAGTTAAAAGATTGAAATATTGTATTAGAAATAGGTTCTGAGTGGCTAAAGGATGTATCCAAACCTAATTCCTTCCATGAAGATATCCCGCCATTCAAAAGGTAGACATTTTTGATCCCCATTACTTTTAACATCCACCATACTCTTGGTGCGGAATAAGCACCTTGCTGATCATATACAACTATAGTTGAGTTTGATGTAACACCAATATTTGCTAAAGAAGAAGCCATCTCCGTATATAAAGGAAATGTATGGGGAATATTTGTATTTAAATTCGAAAAGGAATTTTCTAAATCAAAATAAATCGCCCCTGGAATCACTTCTGTTGATATTTCATCATTTATGTTCACTGTTTTTTTTAATGTAGCATCAAGGATGATAATATTAAGTTTTTTCTTATTATTCACGAGCCATTGTGGTGTTACTAAAATTTTCATTTAAAATATCCTTGTAAATATAATTGTTGATGTGGACTCAGGATTTTAGACTATAGAAATATTACGATTTTCTACTTCTTGAAGATTATTTAAAATTAACATAATACGGCTTATGCGTAACGTTAAAGTTTAATTTACAATTTTTAATGAAACAGCCTGTCATAGACAGGCTGTTTTACTTTATGCTGCTTTAGGATTTTTCGCTTCAAGCCAAGCATTGATTTGGCTTTCGCTCCAACAGGCAATTCAAATTAATTCATGAAAATACGATAATATTCCTTTTAACAAGGTCTAAACATGGCTTTTGCAAAACAAAAATAGCCACTAAAAATACATATCGACCTCCTGCATGCACATGGAATAACACTAAAATATATAAGCTTTAATTAAAGATACATAGCTCATATCACTAGATTAGAATGCTCTCCATTACTATTCATTCAGTTAACACGAAAATGCATACCCCACCCCTATGATTAAGAAAACATCTAAGCGAACAAGCCATTCTTTAAGAAAAACTTTACTATTTAAAATCACTTTGTCCGAACAAAAGATTTCTGCGGTCGAGTTAGGGTTTGTCCGATAACAGCATTCCTATATTTTTAGGCGTAAAAAAAAGATAGGCAATAAAGAACCCAAAGGCTCCTTAACTCACCGCTCTGATACTTTATTTAAGGACGCATCAGAAAATTGGAGATGCACCGAACGATGCGGAGAGAGGAAACCCAAACTCTCTAAAACTTGGGAAATATTACTAAACATTACATTTTTATAAATTTAGATCAAATCAGATGTATTTTATTAAATGCGTACAATTCTATCTATTTAACATCTGGCCTAATAACACTGCCATACATTAAAATGGCAAACTTAATACCTCAGCATATTGCGCTAACCCATTATGAATGCAGATATAAAATTCAAAAAAAAAAAGAAATCAGAACGAGTAATTATTCTAAATACAGCAACTCAGCTCTTTATTCAGGATAAGTTACATTACTGTTGGGATCGACTGTATTATTACGGAATTCAATATTGCGAAAGCAACCGTTTATAAGCACTTCCTATCTAAAGAAAAACTGGTAGTCGTTTACTTACAGGAATTAAAACTCGATATTCAGATTGATGTAGGAGAGCATATCGCGACACGATCATTTTTAAAGGACATATAACTAATTATTTTTAAATACTTTTTTAACACAGAATTTTTTATGCCTTCGTAATATTTTCAATTCACTAAAGAGCCTTACATGGGTAAATATCTTTCAGCATTTTTAGCTATAGTGATTATTCTCACAAGTATAGCTTTCATTCGATTATCAGAATTTGAAATTTCCGATTATGGACAACAGCGTATTATCTCATTTAAGCATCATCAGGATGTCCTGCAGGGTACGCTAATCCTACCTCCTAATCAAATTTCACCGCCTGTGGTTATTTTAGTTCATGGTGACGGACCTCAGGATCGTTGGTCAGATAATGGCTATCTTCCACTGGTTAATTATCTTGTATCACAGGGCATAGCGGTTTTTTCATGGGATAAACCTGGTGTAGGGGCAAGTACTGGTAACTGGCTGGCACAGAACATGCCAGATCGTGCAGATGAAGCAGCATTCGCACTCCAAATTCTGAAAGAACAACCAGAATTAAAAAGAAGCCATATAGGCTATTTGGGATTTTCACAGGCTGGCTGGGTTATCCCCAAAGTGACTCAGCTAGCAACACCTGATTTTATTATACTGGCTGGTGCAGCAATCAACTGGCGCAATCAGGGAATATATTATACTGGGCAACGGCTGAATTCTGAAGGACGCTCCTTTGCTGATATTGAAGAGGCAAAAAAACGCGAAGCAATAATTTTTGATAAGCAGTTTACCAAAGGCGTTGCTGCCCGCCCATGTGCATCCCGTTGTACTCGCCAGGATTTTGAGCGTAGAAACTCCCTTGCAGATGCAACCCAAGATATCTCAAAGATACATACCCCCGTGTTCATTCTAATGGGAAAAGATGACCGAAATGTCAATCCTGATGAAACAATAGATGTCTGGAGCAAAACATTACCAACTGAAACTTCCCGTTGCATTGTACTGATCCCAAAAACAACTCACGGGCTTTTGCGGAGCACTTTGTTTGACTACCAATTACCCTCTCAATGGCCGATTTGGAAACAGGGACTCTTTTTATTACTCGGACAATATGCATATTCGCCTAAAGTACTCAATGCTATTTCTGGCTGGATACTTACTCAACAATGCAAGTATTGAACTACTTTCTTAATGGGGATTGCTTTCTAAAATTTGAATCAATTTATTGTGAATTCTTAAAACGGAATTCTACATGCTTAAGAATTCGACACACACTGCTCAGTCCAATAACCCGTTGTAAGAAAAGTTTCTCCAGCTTGAACTTGGTCTTGGTTTTATGATTCAGCAGCTTGTGCAAGTAATTGTCACCATCCTAGATGTAACATCAGTCTCAACATCATAAGTTTCTGGTTGGTCACCAAAGTTGGCCTCCCAATAAAAGCCAACTTCAATAGCCGTTACATTCAGTTCATTTTATTTGTTTTTGTTGTAGCGCCCCTGAAAAATGACCTCAATATCATTCTTATTTTTATCCAGTGTGACTAGTTTTACCTCGGTATAAATATTTTTTCCTACTGATTCAAACCGAATGTGAGTGGGCTCAAGACCTATGTATTCAGTTGTAAAAGTATCTTCATAATTAATCCAATACATTTAGCAAGATGTACTCTCGCCTGATCACCATTATAAGACTGTTTTAAAAAATTCAACTCATTGGGACAAAGCGTAGTAGGTGCTTCTAAAAGGAAAAGTACAAAATTCGATTTTGACATTCTCGGCTTAGTTATCATTAAATTTTGTAAAGACTTAGGTGGTAAAATCTTTTGTTGTTCTACAATAGCTGCAGCTTGAACTATTAAACTATAAGCCATTTTTTCGCGATGATTTCTAGTACCGGAATTTGCCAGAATTACCCATTCTGGCATAGGTCTCAAAGTTTTCTCATCAGCATCTCTATACTTTCTAAAATGTGAAGAAATAAGTAAAAAAATAATAATTGCTATAACTAATAAACCAATTAACACTGTTAACCCCCTATTTTCAATGAAATACTTACGTTAAATTGATATTTAAAGAATGGGCACATAAGTTCGTTGAAATATCTAAACTAAAGAGATGGACTATTTGAAAGTAATTTGTATGTTTGTATGATAGCAATCATACAATTTTATGTGATTGATATATTAAAAGGCAAATTAATGAAAAACCCTTTTAGAAAGAGAAATTATTAATGAAGTTTAGTACATCACTGACCAATGATGAGTTAGAGAATCTTTATAAAAATCTTGATTCCAACGTGTTAAATCTACCTGTAAATTTTAAAAAATTAAGATTAGGGTTATTACCTCGTGTATGCCAAGCATTGATAACAGCTCTAAAATATAAGCCCACCAAGGTAGTCAAATTCTTTCAGTTTGATTCAACAAAAGATGAAGCCATTACTGAACTATTACAACATCCTGAATGCTTAACAGCATTACTTATGTCAGATCAAGTTTATGAAAAGGACAAAGTATTCGGGGGGGAGAAAATAGAGGTAGAACTGAAATCAAAAATTAATCGCGATATACAACTTAGACTTAACCAAACTATTTTTCAAAAACAACATAGAATTCAAATGTTCGCTGTTGATCACTCAATAAAAAAATACGCATTCCCTAGTTGCTTTTATTTTCCAGAAGGAAGTAACACATTAAATACAAGTGAGTTTTACACTTCACTCCTTAATAAAATTATTAAGCATTATCACCCGAAGACTAAAATTAGCAATCAAGAAACCAGTAGTTTAGCTATGGCAATCCATGAGCTAATAGAAAATACGGAACAACACGGAAAGATTGAATTCAATACAGGAAAAGTAAAAAAGTCTGTTAGGGGGTTAATTATAGATTACAAGTTTATCCCCAAAACACATACGCTTGAAAGCATAAGTGGAATAAATACACCTATGACAGACTATTTGAATGCAACTCGTAAAGATAAAGGAACATTATACTTTTTAGAAATTTCTATTTTCGATAGTGGTGAAGGAATTTTAAAAACCTTTAGATCGAACAGTGATGACTCTCTAGACCTTAAAAAAGAAGTTGAAATTGTTGAAAATTCTTTTACCAAAGGAGTAACTTCTAAAGCCGAATCTCAGGGCTATGGTCGAGGCTTGCATAATGTTAGAACTGTTTTAGACAACAGAAATGGTTTTTTGTCGCTTAGAACAGGAAGAGTTTCTTTGTACCGTGATTTTAATCTCCACCCATTAACTGAGAATGATCAAACCCCTCTTTCACTTTTTGATGAAATTAGCAAATCTAATGCTCAATATAATGAACTGGCTCATGCCGAAGGATTAGCTCTTAGTATATTGGTACCCTTGCGATGAAACACTTTTATTTTTATCAAGCATCGCTCAGTGAAAACAAGGCAAATTTTATGATTTGCTATTATTCTGGAAGAGATCTTTGTTTTGAAACTTTCTGCAACGAAGTACTAACTCACTTTAATTCTTCAATATTTACTAGAAATCTTGTTTTTGTAACTCCCGCATTTAACAAAAGTGATATCGAAAGCAAGTTATTTAACTCCGCAGCCCAATCGATCATTAAAGATAGGATAAATAGCCTGCAAGAACTAGAATTTCACACCTGTTTCATTAATCGTAATGGGAAGTTTGAACTTCAAACATTCAATGAAAGTAATCCTATTCTTACAATGCAGGAAATTGAAAAAATTCTTGAGATAGGATTGTTTAACATTATCATTCATCGGAATTTAATTATTGAAGCCCATTCAAATATTCATTTTGTTAAGCCTTCAGGAAAACACACTACTAAATTTATTGATGTTAAAAATATACTTGAATCCTCCCCAGAAATATCATTTATTGCAACAAACCTCTTAAAATTGCTTCCTGAAAAAGTTGAAAAAATATATATAGATACATCAGGCATATATTCATTAGCTTTTGAATTGAGTAATCTTATTAAAACTTTTGATGCTAATATTAAAGTAATTTCAATTGACTCTTTTAGCAGCTATGGGGGATTTGAACAATACAATTTCAAATCAGATATTGGCACAGTTGTTTTAATTTCTGCTTCTACAAGTAATCAATTATACAAAACACTAAGGGGCTTAGTCTCATTAGAACAAGCTTCTTTTGTAACAGTCATTATGACTCAACAAAATTGTGAATCACAGAAAGTCTTAGTTGAGTTTGAAAAATATAGACTTAATCATAGTGCGAAATATTTCGAAAATTTTGATTCTTATTCTGAAGACAAATGTCCTATGTGCATGGAACAGTCTTCAATACCCGTAGTATTAGATAAAAGTCGGTTTGATTTTGCAGCCCCACGAACAGAATCTTATTTGCCAGTAAAAATGGATTCTGATGTAAATTTACGTAACCTGATGAGCAAGTATAAAGATCTTGACGCTTTTAGATGTATCTTTGATGGTGTTGACGGAACTAAAACTCCTACACCTGAATATTTCATTGATGTCAGCAAAATTCTGCAGTCAGATGCATTTAAAGTACAAATAAAAAAGTTTATAAATAGATTTTTCCCATTAAATACTTCTTGCATTATTCACTGTAAAGATCAAGGTGCTAAAGAGCTAGCAACATTAATTCAAACCTCTGTTTCAGACTTGGGGCTTAATATTGATCTATACAATGGAGACATTGATACCGGAACAGAGATAGAAAAAGGAATTGTTGTTGTCGCAGGTTCATTAGAGTCTGGAAAATCTCTTCTAAATATAAGTAGAGCATTAAGAAAATATCATGGACAACCAATTACCTATATAATTGGTTTTGCTAAATATAATAGTGAAATGGAGTTTGAAAAATTAAAGAAAGACTTACGTTTTTCAGCCGGAGCAAGTGGGCATCATGAGGTCCATGTCATAGAAAAAATCCTTTTACCAATTAATGAGCATAAAGAAAGTTCTTGGGATAAGGAAATTGAATTACTACTGAATCTTTCTCCTCAATATGAAGATGACAATGTCCTAAAGGAAGCAATAGATGCTCGTATCCAGTTATTAAGAAATGCATCCTCTTTGGAAACAAAAGGACTTGGTGAATCCCTTTTCAATAGTACCCAAACAGTCCACCCCCTCATTTTAGGAAAATCTTTTGCATTTTGGAACGATAGTGATACCAACCAAGAATGTAGCCACCAAGCGACAGTATATTTCACTATTTCTTCAATATTACAGAGATTAAGGACCGTAAACAAAAATGGAATAAAACCATTAGGAGATGGTTATATTATACGTCAGCTTGACCCATTACTTTTTGATAGATTCAATGAAGGAATAATCCAAGCCAGCGTATTAAGGTCTTCGAAATCAAGGGAGCTAGACTACAGTGGTAACGATGCTCAAAGTAGAATCATAGGATCATTAATTGAAAGAATGTTAAAACTACCTAACAGCGCAGAGTCCTCTGGCCTCTCGGAGTTTTTACTTGCTTTATGCCTCAAAAAGTTACAAATAAAAAGAGATCATCTCTCTAACTTCGATGAGCTTGTTTTAAATTTAGATAAAGGAACACATCCTATGGCTTGGATATTTGCAAACTATGCAAAAACACTTCTTTTAGGGAACATATCTGAAGATTCAATAAGTGAAGATTTTGTAAAATTCTAATTTAATTCAACATATAAGAGAGATTGAAATAAATATTTAATCTCTCTTAGTTTGAATTATTTGGCTTGGATAGACTTTCTCATTTAAAATAAATGGGGCTCTCAACTTAATATTTATTTTTCACCATTCTACCACCCTGATACTTCTGCCTTAATTATTTCGTGAGGTTATTATTATTCCCTACTTAAAATGAAGTCCCCCCTCTCGTTTCAAGTTACTTACTATCACAATATTTTACTATAGTAAAAGCTCTCAATTTGAGAGCTTTAAAGCAACTAGAATATTCAAAATACAAACAGTCTCTAAACTAATATTTGAATAATAAAAGTATAATTCAAGACACCATTCTTAATGCCTGTTCCAGTCCACGTTGTTTAATGTTGGTTCCAACCCCAAACCATGCTGAATCCATCCGGTGATCCGTTGAAATCGCACGTCGTTCGTGATCGACATACTCGGTAATACTACAAAGCAGCCCATAAGCCGTATCTTTGGCTGAGGTTAACTCGGCCCCACGACCATGTCCATTAAACATAGTCATGACCTTAGACATGGCACGCCCATTTGGTTCGGTTTTATTGTCAGCTTTGGATGAATGAATTTGTTTAGGAGTGACTACATTACGGTAGAACTGAATGATACTTTCATCCTGTTCAGCAATACTCAGATTAGTATTATTAAACACGGCATCAAAGTAAGCTGCCGCTTCCTGCTGGGTGACTTTACGTTTGCTGAGTTGCTTCATTTCATACATGTGTTCATCCCATGCACGAACTGAAATACCCAATTGTTGCTTGATCTTTTCAGCATCAAACTTGGTACTGTGTGGAACTTTCACCACACCTGCACTGCTATTCTGCCCGCGTAAGGCAATCGCTAAGGTGTTATTACACACCACACGAATCGAAGTAAACTGCGCCGTGGTTGCCAATGTGCCATCACATGCGGTTGCCAACAAAATGTAGCCATTACTGACATCCTTGCCTTTTAATGCTGCCGATTGTCCTGTTCTTGCCAATGCCCAGAACTTACGCCCACCTTTGAGTACCCCTGCCGTTTCCAGTTCAAAGCCTGCTTGCTCGGTAAGGTCACTGTAAAATTCTAAAATCTCAATCGGCTGTACTTCTTGGTAGCGCTGACTTACTACTGATAACGGTGCATGCGTATCTGAACGGTATAGCACTCGTTGTTCTTCATAAGGCATCAGGATATTTTGTCCCCGTTCATTCTTTGCCATATAACTGACATTGGATGATTCTATTCGCCAGTCCATACCTGCTTGTTGTGCCCAGATTTCTATGGGTTGATTTGGTGGAAGTTGATTACCTAAGCCATGCCAAGGGGTTTGACCAACGAATGCCATTGTTTCAACGAAATGTGCCATGATTGATTTCCTTTAAGTAATATAAATGAAGTGATTTAAATAATTTGAAAGTTGTAAACGATAAGAATTAAGCGAAGCCTGATTGCTGGATTTCAAAATGCTCCAGACATTGCTCACACTGGTAATACAAGGTCACCATATTGTCTTGATGCTGAACGTAGAGCAGAAACATGCCACCAATCACCAAGCCAACAAAGCCACCCACTAAAGGATGAACTGGGCTTCGCTTTGACAACTGCATACAGGCTGCTGCCAGAGACATTGGGGAGAATGATGAAAGCTTTGCAAATACGCCTGAAGTAGGTTCGGTCTTGCGCAATAACTTGATATGCAATGAGTGACAGTAAGGACACTGGTGCATGGTCTTCCTCCTTAAATAAAAGGCATAAAAAAACCACAAGCAATTGCTTGTGGTGTGATTAGGTTTATGACGTTTTTTAACTTAACGATTTACTTTTGGAGTCGCTAAACCTTTCTTGGTACAAGGTCGAATACTTTCAATATATTGCCCATCACCAGTATCTTTAAAGAAACCATGTTTAGATTTGATTTCTAAACATTGCCCTTTCTTATACGGTTTAATCAGGGGAACAACTTTAGCTGGTATGGCATAGCTATTTAAAATAACCTCACCTTTGGTGGTTGGAAATACAACTGATTCTTCACCATAGTAAACATTAGATTTTAGAGTGATCTGCTCTGTTTTAGCGAAGGCAATAGAACTGACTGAAAGGCTTAAAATTCCACATACAATAAGTTTGATTGGATTCATGATATTTTCTCTGATTAAGTTAAATAATAATTAAACGAATGCTACAGGCCAGTTTTAATTAGTGACCAAAACATGGCTGGTATCCTTCTTTGAGGACTTGATTGCTGTTCTTATCCCAGCTCACCACATACCAAGTGCATTGATAACGGTCAGAGTCCCAAGCAGCACGGTAAGTCATGGTACTGCCTTGTTGACTCCAACCTTCAACTCGTTTAGCTACCTGATCTGGACCAGAGCGCCCCCATACATTCACGAGATGCGACACTAACATTTGGTCAATCGTAGGAATGGTTGCTTTTAAATCGGCTGAAGCAGATCTGATTGGTTTTAATCCGTAACGGGAAGCATTGGAACTTAAGGTTTTTCCTTCATGATACTCTGCGTCCACTTCTGAACTGATATTGCCTAGACTTGTATCTTGTGCTTTTGCCTGATCAACTGCTGCTATTGCACCTGCAACCGCTTCATCTTCAGCTTGTGAGTTAGCAGATTGTGTCTCATGTTTTTCCGCCATGCTTTCAATGCCAGTGAAACCTGATTCAGCAGGTTCAGAAGCTGCTTGTTTTGAAGAAGATTGATTTTGTAGTTTAGATTGTTCTAAAGCCAGTTGAGCTAACTTAAGTTCAGTTTGTTGCTTTTGATGCTGATTAAATAAAATCCCGCCAACAATGAATACAATCATCATGACTACAGTTAACAGCCAATATAACGGCGGAATCTTTTTGGTTGAATTAACGTTGTTCTTTATCATGTTATTACCTTGAAATTGAGGATAAATGGCACTTTAGGAGTGCTTTCACAGGGGTAATGTGTATTTGAATTTTTTTTATTTATGATTTTCCCATATGTCGATATGTATAAAACAAGACAAAGGACAGCATAAAAATCACGATATAAGCTGCATACCATTTCCAGCGCCGTTTGAGCCGTTGGGTATTAATCTTCATTGGCTACACTCCCAAATAGGCTTTCAATACAACTCTGGCCTGATTGAGTTGCTGGGCTTGTTGCTCAATCAATTGGCGGACTGATTCAGGTAAGCTCTGGTATTTATCAGGGTGGAAATCGGCCATCTTTTTTCGGTAAGCAGATTGAAGGGTTTGCTCAGTAAGAACTTCTGGCTGAATTTCAAGAAGTTTGCAGGCCTGTAATTGTTCCTCGGTCAGATCAGAAGCTTTCTTCTGATTCATTTCACCTGCCATACATTGATAAATGATTTTGACGAGGTCTGGAAAAACTGCTCTTGAGACGTTGGTTACACGACACAAATGCGTCATGAATAAATCAGCTTGGTCCTGCTCAACTTTACCCAGTGCCATGGCATAGACCAGTTGCTCAATCATTTCCCTACGGAAGTTATAGGCAAGGTCATCTTTCAGGTCTGCCAGACGATGCAACAGGTCATCATAGTCGAAACGGGTTTGCTCCTTGAGTAGTTTCTCGACATACTGATGCACTGCCTTATCATTCAATTTAGTAAAATGGTCGGATACAGCTTCTTTCGATCGGGTGTTCCATTGACCCGCATTAAACGTAATAAAATAGGCAAATAAATCAATTATGATCCGTAGCTCGGCATCAATTTTTATAATGGTCTGCTTGGTTTCTGGCTTGCCCTGACGAAGTTCATTTAGGAATGCGACCAAAGTACGAACCATGCCTTTATCAAGTTGACTAAAGTTCAGTTCATCTTGACCATTAATCAAAATGAAACTGGTGAGTATTCCAATATCAGCCTCTATTCGCTGGATATGTTCAAACGGATAAGCTTGTTCATCTTCAAAGCTTTCTTTATAGAAAAGACCCTTTGCCGTGAGGCACATCCCAGCTTTGGCACTACCAAAAACCGTATCGTCAATCAGCATCAAAACTTCGTTGGGGCTTACACCATGAGGTAAATAGCTCATGGCACCTTGCAGCTTTTTATTGGGAATGACCGGGGAAAAATAAATGTTGTCGCTACCTCGCAATAAGGGCACCCACTGACTTTGCTGGATTCGCTCTTGTATGTTCATCATAAGTTCCCCCTAGAAGAACCAACGTATCAATATCACAGGCCAACCCAGAGCGCGACCAAGTAAGAAAGCACCAGAGTAATGCCCCGGATACTCCCAAATGCAATACAGCCAGTAGACAATGACAATCGTAAAGTAGAACGTAAAAAATGGATGTTTCATGATCAAAACTCCTAAATTGAGTTGCATAAGCCCTTCCCGTTGCCCAAACAGGCAACTGGAAATGAGTACTTCAATGATTTGTTTAAGGCTTTAAATATCTGGTGCTAAAACTTGTCCACGCATTGCTCACCAGACTGATACATCACACGGTCCAGATCGGTAGGGAGATAGCTCATACGCTCAACTTGCCGCATGACTTTACGCCCATAATGTTCTTCAACCTTGTCATAGACACATGAACAGTAGCTGCGACTGCCACCCACGTTGTAACAGCCATGTTTGACGCCCTTTTCGAAATCGGAAGAACAGCCATTTAGAATCAGAACACTGACACCCACCACACCCATCAAAATTTTATTTTTCATCGTTTTATCCAGTGACTTGGTCATGGAGGTTAGGCTTTTTTAGGCAATACAAAGCCCTGCCACGGTGTAGCTCACATGACATATTTATTAAGTTAAATTTTTAGACGAAAAAAACTAAAGCTTGAGAAACCAGAAGTTCATCAAACCCTATTAAAACTAATCAGGTGTTATAAAAAGAATATGCATAGCCAACTCCTTATATTTGGAGTTCTGCCAAAGCATTAGAGAATTATGGTGGCAGAACGAAAAGGGGTTGACAGACTGGCCGAAAAAATCCCAGCACACCCGAAGGTGTCCCCCTTTCGCTCCGCCGCAAAGGGGGCACGCAGGGATATACACTAAAAGAAGATTCTTTTAATGCTTTTTCGGATTGGTCTGTCAAAACCAACTGGCAATGTAGGCCAGCACGCAAAGGATAATGTGCAAAATTTAAGGTGTCAATAAATGTATTAAAAGATTCAATTACCTACTATTAATTTAATGGATTAATTATCCTATTCGATTGTTGCCTCATTTGAGCAAGAGGTATTTCGCTTGATATTGACTCCAAAACCGCCAGAAGCATCTCTCAATACGAAAATATAAACATCCATTAGGTCAGAATATTGTCGTCCATATTTATCATGGTAAATAATTCTTAACTTGATATCTTGTTGAAATTCGCTTTTTAAAAGTTCAAGTCGCTCTCCTATAAATTCAATATCAAGCCTAGTTTTCTGCTGTGCTGTTAACTCATAACGCTCTATATTAAAATCATCAAAATTCGAGTCCAACTCCTCAATAGTTACAAGCTTTGCCACTTCCCCCTTATTTTCAATAATAATCTTAATTTCTGCGATCTCATGAGGATCCATACCGATAATAGAGCCATCATCATCGCATTCTGGAAATTCCTTCTCCGTTAAGGTGAAAGGATAACTATAGAAAGTTAAATGAGGCCGTGCTTCAAAATGTTTAATTTCTAATTCTTGCTGCGTGACACTAAGTAACTTTCTTTGCTCTTCAACATTATTTGCTAATTCTTGAGCTTGTTGATGCAATGCATCTGTGCTTGCTTTTAACTCTTGGCTTTGTATTTGTAAGGCTTTAGTATTTTGTAAGTAACCTAAAATCAGAAATAAAAAGGCCAATGGGGAAAATGCTCCAGCTAAGAAGTCACCAATTTCATTTGCAGGTAAAGCCTTGACCTTAACTGGTGTAATGCCAAAGAATTTATATAAAATGAAAAAATAGAAAACTGTAAATAGGATAAAGATCCAGTAAGGGCTTTTTGTGTAAGTCATGGAAATTTTCCTAGCTGATTCTTAATAATGAAATGACTTCCCCTATAGTTTACCTGACAAAAAAACAGAAAAAGTAATATGCGATTTTTCATTGAAATCGCTCTAAGTCATCTTTACATCTCATTAAAGTTTTTGTTAAATTCCTTACGGTTACTAGCCCGTATACAAGTTTAAAGAAAGCCTGACTACCCATAAGTCAGGCTTTCTTTCATCAATGTGTTAATGATCTGATTCTTTAACACTAGATGAGGCAATAAAATAACTAGCTTTTATCCAACCCTACAGTTGTTCTTAATTTGTTTAGATTGAATTATACAAATTTAACTTTAACCAAATCAGATTCATCAATAGAATTGTCACCCGCAGTAATCTTAACTTGATTCTTTGTAATGACTAACGACCTTCTCTTTGTTTTATCCAACTCTTCAGAAAGCTATCTTTTTCTCACTTTTAGAGCAAAGGACCTGACTCATTCTGAACGCATCGATATCATTTTAGAAGTAGAAAGAACGATAGAACCAGATTCAAAAAAGAGAATTCATCTGATTTGGGATAATGGCTTTGCCTCAAGTGATCTAAAAATATGGTCAGAATTTCATACAGAACAAACTTTAGCATTGTCATCGATCAGAAGTTTCTTTGAAACGTTTGCATTAAAAAAGTATGCAATGCCAATCTACCTAAAAGACAAAAGAAACGAATCAAATCACTTTTCAGTATTTCCAAGCGAAAGTTATATTCAACGTTTTATAAAAAGAATCTCAACCAATATTTAATTTCAAACCGTAAATCAAAGAATAACGATATTAAGTATCGCTATTCTCAGTAATTTAGTATCAAAGTTCCTCTTAGTATCAAAAGCTTTACGCTACCCTTTGGGCGATCTTCAATTGAATCCATTCATTGATTTCCTGAGCTACCCAACCAACTCGATGAGTTGATAAATGAATCTGCTTAGGAAAAGTTTCATCATAATATTTAGATTTTGGATCAAGTATCGAGTAAATGGTTGCTCGACTAAGACCCGTAATTTGAATCAATTGTTTGATGTTTAAAATTTGGTTGATCTGAAAAGTTTGAGGAGTTAACGCATTCATCTGATGGATTCCTATTCGATATGAAGGCGTGCTTTCTGCACATAGCATGTGCAACCCAATAAAAAAATACTCACCCAACTGAAGAGAATAAAACTTCCTACTCCCACATATGTGGGAGTAGGAAATACATTCACTATCAAAATAACCTTAATTAAAAAATGATCCCTTTTTGCCATGGAAAGGCTTAAAGCCAATCGGATAAACACACAGCTTATCCATTTGCTTACTGGTACTTGTTACTGCTCTTGGTAAGTGATCTAGATTTTCTAGTGGATCATTTGGTTCAACCCAGTTAAAAATCTCATCGTTACTCACATCATTAATGATGAATTCACTATTAGCTTGGTTTTCTAGCTGAAATGTATCCAGAAGTATGCCTAAACGAGCTGTTTCTTCAGACCAAAGCTGTGCAATCCAGGCTGCGTAATTGATTTGCTCAGAATAAAAAGTTTTATGAATCGTCATATAGAAGCGGATCATATATCGATTGATTCTAGTGTTTCGAACCACATGATAGAAAGTAAACATGACCTGACTGCCATACCACAGCTGTTGTTTAAGGCTCTTCTCGAAGGCTCTAAATGCCTTCGTCAATTCATTAATGTTATAAACTTGCTCAGAACCTTCCAGATAACTGAGGTAGAACTTTAGGTCTATTGCCCCTACACTCAATTCACTCGTTGCACAATAAGCTTCACGAATAGCATCAATACGCTTCTCATATCGCTCATTTTGCTGGTTCATATGCTCATGAAATCCCGTAGTTTCAAAGAGATTCCGTAGCTTTCTCAAAATGTTTTGGATTAGCCATTGTTCGTTATGAGACTTAGAAGGTTGGAAAAAAACATCTGAAAGTTTTGCTTGTACCAAAGTATGCAAATAGGCCTTATGAAAGCAGTTTAACCAAAAACTAAATTCATAATCCCTTAAACGTAATTGAAGCAGGAAGTTCCAATCATTGATATAGGCTAAGAATACACTTTCCCATTTGTTCACTATTTGCTTTAAATGCTCCTCATACTTAACTCCTTCAACAGGTTTACTGAAATGGACCTCTCTATAAAACTCATATACATCATTTTCTAAACGAGGAGCTGTAGTGAGATCTGGTGATTGGAAGGTCATCTGAATTGTCCTATGAATTAATTTATTTCATAGGACGCTCAACCTGATATTTTTTTACTGATCTGGTATCCACAGCTCATCAAGCCATGCAGTATCATTCTGATTCCCAGTAACGATGTGCAAAGGATCTATCGAAGGTGGTACAAACTTTATTTGATACTGACGCCCATGTGGCTTATAGCTCCCCTTAAAGAGGCTCCGACGTCCTAAAGGTTTTACCAACAGCATCTGCCCATACTTTTCTGGCTCTACTAGATACTGAGCAACCTTTAAAGCATTATGAACCTGAGATGGATGCTCTCGCTTAATCATTCCTAAACCGAGGATTCCTTGTCGATCATACTTATCCTTAATTTCTTTCGTATTTGAATGTCGACCATAACCGATATTTTGAGTAATAGACTCCCACTTCTTAGTCACCATGTCCCCAAGATACCAATCTTGATCATGCTTAGAACCGTTGTAGATAAGCAAAAGGTGCCCGTGATAGCCCTTTGTTATGCCTTGTTCTAATGCAAGCCCATAGCCCAATAAATGCTTAAAGCAGTTGTTCTTATCCTTCATGAGTTTGATTAAAGAAGAAATATGAGCATAGAAATCTTTGATAGTAATGGTTGGCATGGAGTCTTTTAAATATCCAAGGTCAACCCGAACGAACAAGAGCTGATTGTGGTCATAGATAATGGTTTTTACTTGTTTTAGGAATGCTTTCTGATTGTCTCCCTCCTGATCTCTAAACTGCCGTATTTCCGCAAGAATGGCGAAACGATATTTTCTTAAAGTTCGGCGAACCTCTTTAATTTGTTCTAAGGAAAGCTGAATTAGATAATCCCCTAAACCGCACTCACCTCGTTTGTAATCTATCCAATGAACAATTTCTATAAAGGCTTGAATTGAGGCGCTGTACTGAACCCCATCCTGATCAAATGCCTTAAAGGCCGGAATCAGATGCTCAAGATAAGAAACGAACTGTTGATCACTTATCTCAAAATTCAGACTGAGTTCTATAAATTGATTAATAGCGGAGAAGGCTGCTGCTTGATGCGATAAATCAAATGACAACATGAAGCGTTTCCTTAGATATGAATTAGACATATCTAAGGTGTAATCAGTAATTTATGATTGTATTGGAGAGTAGTACTATCATATGAATAGAAATAAGACATTCTCAGTAGCTGTGGGCTATTGAGAGATAGAATGTAGATATCAGTAGCTGTGGGCTATTGAGAGATAGAATGTAGATATCAGTAGTAAGTACATATGAGTACTAGTTACTAATTAACTTAATAATAATATTTACCGACTTTACCTGAAGTGAGAAATTGAAGCTCTCCATAACATGTAGGTTTTGATCCTCTCGTATTCCCGATCGATTTATATAAATTACATTTACGATAGTTAAGGCGAAAATCCATTTTTTTACTTACTCAATTGAGCTAGTAATAGCTGATGTTTTTTTATTCTCTTTCCTACTTAAAATACCATACTGCTCTAGTTGCTCATCTGAAGGACTTATTTGCTGAGAAATCATTGTTATGAACCCTGGTTCATCAGCAATTGAGGATAGTTCAGTCCGTACTTTAACCTCTCCATAAAAAAACTGATCTTCTTTTAATTCTGTATCCGGAACAAAGGTACAACTATATCGGGTCTGTTCCATGCTTCGCGGTAAAATTCGAAATGCTGGCCTCCTGAAAAGGACTTTATGATTCTTATTACTTGCTCGTTCTTGCTCTTCAAATTCTTTGAATATTTTCAAAAAGAGATGAATTTGATTAAATGCAATTAAATCCAATGCTGACATCAACACAGTATTGAACAAAGCTTGTCTTTTCTCCATCTCACCTCTTTCTGATAAATACTCTTCATAGTCCTCTTCCGTAAGTTCCTCATTAAATTTAGTATCAATAGGTTCTTCACTATAATATTTTTTTCCTGAAAATAAATCCTCTTTTCCAAAGTGCTGAAGTCTTACATCAATATCTTGAGAAATCTGCCTATAAAGTAAAGTATCATTACTATAGAGTTCGCTGCAATGTTGCTCGAGATAACATTGTAGTAAACCATCTCCCTGATAATAACTGTAGACTTTTGCCTTAAGTTCGCTAGCACCTAACTGATCAAATCTAATCAATTTGAGATATTTTTTACTTTGTTCACTTAATTCTCCATCTGCATTAAAAAGGTACGTATAGAACTCTTCAACTACCTTTAAAAGATGCTCATATTCCGCTTGTTGATATTGAATAAAGGATTCTCGATTCCTTACCTTGGATTGGAATAAATAACTGATCGGATCACATAGAAAATTTTGACTCTCTACATCCGGATCTTCTTTTTTAATTTTTCCAGTAATTCTATGTTTAGCATGAGCCAATCTTTTCACTTCAAACTGGTGCTTTTCTGGATACTCAATAATATAAAATCTTCCATGAAAAGCAGTCTCCCCCCAGAAAGAATGAGATAGGTTCAAACTATAAATTGGATCTTCTAACGAGATAAAAGCATTACGGATACTCCCTTCAGCTCGATTGCGTATGAATCTTAAATTCATTAATTTGTACAAATATTTATACATCGATTGTTTTTTTAAGCCTGTCGCTTCATATATTTCTGTATTCCCACAACCCATTACAATGCCAAATCGATTGCTATACCTTAATAGTGTCAATAACAGTAGAGCAGAATGAAAATCCAGATCGTCCTCTCGTTCCAGTGCATTAATCGATATTGTCTCAATAACTCCTAATAATTTTTCAATCATTGGAGATAAAGTTAAACGTTGCTTTATTTTATGTATGTCCCTTTTATGATGTTCAGCAGTCTTATTCTCATTAACTAGTAAATTTTCAAAGTACTCATTGCTAAGTTTTATATGGCGTACTTTTGCACGCTTCCCCGGCTCTGGATAACTCACTGTGAGTAAATTCGCCTGTTGAAGTTCGTCAATTACTTTGCGCAATTTTTTATGTTGTACACCTATTTTGGACGACAGTTGCTGTAAAGGTAAGGAACAAACTTCTACTCCAAATGCCTGAACGAAACGTATAAACACCCAATGCCCATATGGAGACAAGTTACCTTTATTTTTCTGGCTTAATCTCAAAAGATGTAACGTATAAATGGTCAGGTCCGCTTTATTCATATCTTTTCCATACACACATGCTCACCTAAAGATAACACTATAAATAAAGGTAGGCACGAAAGCATACTTATATAAATTAATTAAGTTAATTAACATTTATTTAATGATTATTTAATGTTATTTTATTAACCGTATGAAATAAAAATGATGAGCAAAAATGGCAAATAAATTTATGAGTCTTCAAATATGGCTAAAAAAAGATGAAGGATTAAAAAAGCAATTTTTATTAAAAAAAATAGAAGCTCGTGAAGACATTAATTTCTACATTAACGAAGAAAAACAGATATGTGCTATTTATGAAGTTTCTAACTTTAACGCCCAACCAGAACAACAAGCTGTAATAGAAAACATTCAAAACTTATCAAAAGTAGTTATAGGAATTTCAAATAACACCTTTGAGCAACTCAAAAAAGATTTCCGTATTTTCAAATTCAATATAAAAAATAAAAAAGAAAACAGAGTTAAAAAGCAGCTTTTTATAGATCAAAAAACAATGACTAGATTTGAGCAAATTATTAAGGACAATAATTTAGAAACAATACAAAATGGACTTAGCTTTTTAATGGATGATTTATCTTTTAAAATTAAGGAATTAAAAGAACTAAATCGTCAGAATTCAATAAAGATGCAATTTCAAAACGAACAAATTAATTTTCTTCAGCAGAGGCAAGACCTACAAAGAAAGCAAAACCGCGCTCTTATAATTCAGCATAATAAGAAAATTGAAAAGTTAAGTGACTCTTTACCCAAATATGCCAGCCAAAATTTCAAACAACAACTGATTCAAAATTTAAAAAAAATATTAAATGAAGATGCCTATACAAAAGTCATTGAAAGTGAAGCTGTCTCATCCCTATTAGACAAACTATCTGAAGAAATTAAAATACAAGTAAATGAAGCAACTGTATTGATAGAAGTTAATGATTTAGATCCAAGGAGCTAATTAAGAAAATAGAAAATTCAAGTAGAGGATAAGTTTTAATCGCTTCTTATAATTTTGCTCAATTCAACGCAAATTTTTGAGAGGATTAGTATGTAAAAAAATACCTGTAAAAAACAATCATCTTCCGTATTAGTTACTTTTTAAGATTATTAACGGATCCAAATTTTAACTCAAAAAAATAATACTCTTTTAATAGATTGTATTATAGTTTAGTCCATTACTTATCAATCAAATTTTTTCTCACAAATTCTAATCCATTGATGAGGGTGCACTAATTACTACGCAGCCATCAATTCCTTCAATTTTTAAAATACCTTCCCTAAATTTGCCATGTTCTTGAGTTGCACGTGTCCTGTCCCACAAGAAACTAATTATACGTGCATCTTTGTATTTAGTATCTACACGGTAGAGCGATGCATCTTCGGCAATCTCACCAATAAGTGCAGGAAATGATTTTTTGGTGTCTTTACGATACTTTACTTCAATAATCGTATGTAGTGCAGGCAAATAAAGATCAATACGTGGATTCTTTTGTCCAACTGGCTGAAGGTTCACTTCGTCAGCGATATCTTTAAAGATCGGTGCGAGTAAAATATAAAGTAGATTCTGAACGTGATATTCATTTTCTATCAGCCACTTAACTGGCATCGCCCCTCTAGTTCGTCCTGCCTCCTCCCATGTCCAGCGCTTGAGACCAATTGGAATATTTTCTAGAAACTTAACTAAATCATCGAAGCTCCATCCATTGGGCGCCACTACAGCTATATCCTGATTAATTTGATCGAATACATAAATTATCAAGCTCAGAAGTGCAGTTGAAGCCTCTCCTTTTGCTCGCGCCCGGAATTCATTCAGAAAACGACTAATAAGGGAAAGGCGGCGTTGGTGATCTTCAATACGCAATATCTTCAGATAATGAAAAAATAGTGGCACACATGCACTAGAAAAAACAACAGAATCACCTCTGCTAACAAACATAGCGATATCTTTCTCAATGATATCAAGGTGATCACCACCTATTTGTTGCTCTAGAAATCCTGAGATCCAATTATTAAACTCATAATCAATGCTCGCTTCGCCCAATTTTTCAACTAACCATTTTATAGCTAAAACGCCAAAAACATCTGAGACCCAAGGTCGTGGAGTAGAGTCGATTTTCGCAGCTTGTCCAAGCAAACGAGAGATATCTTGGCTTGTAATTGTTTCAGATAAAATTTGAAGGCCAGAGATTGCACAACGCTGGTATAAAGATAAATTAGTGAATTCGAAAATTGGAGGATTCTCAGATAATTTTAGAAAGTATAGGAAGCAATTCTTAAACGGATCCTCGCACGCATCCTCACATACTTTCAAATATAGATACTCGCGTAATTGATACGCATTGTCTTTTTCTACAGAAACCATTGAGACTGCCCTATCTTTCCGATCATGACTGAGTCACTCCAACCTGGAAGCTGATTAAGCCATCCTAGATTTCGAGCGATTATATCTGAATAGCTTATTGTTACTGGCATTGGATTTGGAAAGTAACTTCGCCAAGAGTGAGAGGCAAAGCAGTGGATTTGTGCACTCAGATATTTAATGTCCTTAAATGTTGAGTCTTTATGAACATCAAGGATCACTCCTCGTGGATGCCCGTCAGTTTCTTGTCGCAACTCACGCTGACCTATCAAATAAATAAGCATTTCATGCTTGGAAAGTTGGAATGTTTTTCCACGAAATGGAGCTAATCGCCCTTTCTGAGCATCAGCTGTAGTAGAATCGAACATGTGAAGACCGTAGTCTTCAGAGATTTTAAGGAATGCATACTCGATCTGATAATCACGATACTTGTCAATAACAGCGCGAACAGCTTCAATCTCTGCTTTGTTGAACTTCTTCACCTGAGCATGAAAAATCAAGCGAATCGTATCACCTTTCAGCCAATTCATGCGCTTTTGAATTTTCTCAATAGTTTCACTGAGAACTGAAGTTAATGCTTCGCAATAGGCTTCTGGTACAACAGCTTTTGACGTGTTGGAAACAATGTAACTACCATCTCCAGAAAAAACGGTGGTAATCCCCATAACTCTTTGTCCATTAGAGCCGCGCTCTTGTCTAAGATTTGCACTACCGATGCCAATTACTAGCTCATGAGAAAGTGTTGGCGAGGACTTCAGTAACCATGGAACACCACCCATTTTTGCGTAGCAGGCTAGAGCCATATTATTGAGCGAAAAACTGAGGTTATAATCAGACTGTGACAGAAGCTCTATTGTGAAATCCTGTACCGGTACTTGATGCAGGAAAAAAAGGCTTTTGCCTAAATAGTACGGATTATCTTCTACCTTTAGCTTCTTAAAAGACTGCCGAACTTGAACAAGAGCAAGATCCCAACGACCACCATCCTCCGCTTTTTTTCGGATCGCAGCTTCAATTGCACTTTTGAACCCCTCGATATTCTCTGAGGCTGTCGTGAAAACTTCAATGCGGCTCGTACCAAGCGTAAATTTACCCTCAAGTCCGTTATTGAAATACTTACTGTTCTGAATCCCTTTCAGAAACTTACGAACAAATTGTTCTACACGCCCCTTGTCATGCTGGGCACAGATCACGCAAATGGCAGGATCGTTCCTATCGAAAGTACGTTTCGTGTAAGGACCGTACTTCGTCAACCCCTTTTCAACCCAGTCGGCCTGGCTATTGTCATTAAAGACAAATACTGGTTTCTGCATTTGTCCACAATATTTCTGAATATCATATGAATCCTCGATTTCTATGTCTACTCCATTAATCATTGAGATGGTGTTTGACTGAATGTATCCCTTTAGCCTATCGATGTACTTCTTCTTATTGTCGCCTCTATTAAAAAGAGAAATGGATTGCCGAATACGCTCTACGATGGCATCTTTTTGTGTACCATGCGTGTGCAAAATAAAATCATCGAAATTCGTCAGACTTGCCTCTAGGAAAATATTCCTAGCATTGGTCTGCACAACCTGTCCGTCTGGCCGAGTAACAGAAATTATCTCTCCAGTTACACCACTAATCATTCCTAGAAATTTCTTGTATCCATCTTTCTGTTCCGAAACGACATATCGCCCAATCAAACTGAAACCACTATTTAGAAAGTACAAGCAGTTTTCTTTAATGACTTTACGTGTTGTACAGTCAATAACAAGACATGGGTGACCTTGAATAATACGTGTGTCGATTGAATATTTTATGCAGATTTTAAATGGGTAAGTTTCACCAAGAATCGGAGCCAGCAGATTATCTTTTGGCTTAATACTCACCAATTCGATTGGATTAAAACCAGAAGGATTACGTCCCAACCCATTGAGATGTCGAATAAGCCCAGCCTTAACCAATGAACCGAAAATACCTACATTATCCTTAAGCGAAATTGTCTGTGGTATACCAAAATTAGGAAACGTACCATCTATTGAGAAGATCAGGATGTTATTGCCTTTACGGTGAAATGTATGAGTTTTTCTATGACTAATACGAAACTCATCTAAAATTTCCTTGCTATAAGGTATCTCGCATACATCAACTTCTAACTCAGAAACTTTCAGCGGAAATGCGTTTAAGACAATCGACAATATTCGCTCCTTTTATAGCTAAAAAAGATGATACCGGAATGCCATATGAAATATTTGATCCTACTTAAAGTTTCAAATACCAAGCATTATTTTGTACTTATAGGTAATTCATCCTAATATCTGTTCTTAATAAGAATTTTCATTTAGTATTTTTTACCATAAACTTTCCTAATATAACATTCTAAAAATAGGATAATTTTTCTATTATTTAATTTAGATCTAGAGTAAATTTATAAAGATCAAATCTTATATTCGAAACAATCTCTAATTCTAAAAAGACACAGTAAACCTACAACCCCAATAGCAAAAAACTAAGTCAGCAAAACCTATTTATCTTAAATACCACCCAAAATAAGTAAAAAGCAGAGTCCTTGACCAATCAACTAATGACAGATCAAGATGAGCTCAATAAAGAGGATCATCATAACTATGAGCAATTAAACCAGAGACAAAAAGTAGGCATACAATACATTTACATATAAGTTTGTTCTGTAAGAGACAACTTAAACTCAATTTATTTTATTGATTATCCAAAGTCATCTAAATTATTCTTATTTTAACTTATCCAATCCAAGTTTTAATGTGGGGTAAAATGACAGGTAAAAAATAAGCCCTTGTAAAAACAAGGGCTTATTAAGAATTTTGGCGGAAGCGGTGAGATTCGAACTCACGGAGGACTCACACCCTCGTCGGTTTTCAAGACCGGTGCATTAAACCGCTCTGCCACGCTTCCATGTGCGTAAGAATACAAAGCTTATTCATTTTATTCAAGAAAAATATCATCGCTTTGTGTTCAAGTGCATATTGTTTCATCAATTTTACAATCGAGCAGCTAATTCTGCTCCTTCTTTGATCGCACGCTTCGCATCTAGCTCTGCTGCGAGCTTTGCTCCACCAATAATATGGTAGTTCGCTATAGTCGACTCACCTTCTTTTGGCATCAAGTCTTTTACAGACTCTTGACCTGCACACACCACAACTGTGTCTACACGTAAAAGCTGATCTTGACCATTGTGCTCAATCCAAAGCCCTTCATCAGTGACTGCTTTATATTGCACACCACGTAACATACGCACGCCATGCTTTTTAAGCTGTGCACGGTGTACCCAACCTGAAGTCTTGCCAAGGCCAATTCCTAATGGCGTAGTCTTACGTTGCAGTAAATAAATCTGGCGAACAGGAAGTTCAACTACTGGTGGCTGCATACCACCTTCAGAAACATAATTCGGATCTGGGTCTACACCCCATTCACGTTGCCATTCAGCTAAAGGTTGAGGCTGTGGTTGATGTGGAGGTTTAAGTAAAAACTCAGATACATCAAAACCAATACCACCTGCCCCATTCACTGCAACTTTTTGTCCAACTTCTGCACCTTTTAAAACTTGAGCATAAGAAAGAACTTGTGGTGCATTGCTTCCTTCAATTTTTAATGCGCGAGGGATTACACCAGTTGCAACAATCACTTCATCAAAACCTTCGCGTTCAAGCTGCTCACGATTCACGCGAGTATTTAAACGTACATCCACCCCTGTTTTTTCGAGTTGTACTTTGAAGTAGCGAATCGTTTCGTGGAATTCTTCTTTACCCGGCACAACTTTGGCAAAGTTAAATTGACCACCTACATCTGAAGTTGCTTCAAATAGTGTCACTGCATGGCCACGGCTTGCCGCAACAGTTGCCGCGGACATTCCCGCTACACCGCCACCTACAACAGCAATACGTTTAGGCTGTTTGGTTTTTAAATAAACCAGTTCTGTTTCATGACCTGCACGCGGGTTAACTAAACAAGACACGCGCTTATTTTTAAAAGCATGGTCTAAACACGCTTGGTTACAAGCAATACAGGTATTAATTTCATCAACGCGGTTAGTCGCTGTTTTGTTTACCCAAAAAGCATCGGCCAATAATGGACGTGCCATTTGAACCATATCTGCTTTGCCAGTTGCCAAAATCTCTTCGGCAGTTTCAGGCATGTTAATACGGTTTGAAGCAATAATCGGAATAGAAATATGCTGTTTTACATGCGCCGTGTAATCGACAAAAGCTGCACGAGGCACAGACGTTACAATGGTCGGTACACGCGCTTCATGCCAGCCAATGCCGGTATTTAATAAAGTTACACCCGCTTTTTCTAAAGCTTTCGCAACAGTCACCACTTCTTGCATGGTGTTACCATCATGCACAAGGTCGAGTAAAGACAAGCGGAAACAAATAATAAATTTCTCACCAACTTTGGCGCGAATCGCTTTAACAATCTCAACTGGAAAACGCATACGGTTTTCAATTTCACCGCCCCAACGGTCAGAACGTTGGTTCACGTGGCTACTTAAAAACTGGTTAATTAAATAACCTTCCGAGCCCATAATTTCGACACCGTCATAGCCTGCTTTTTTGGCAATGTCAGCACACTGAGCGTAATCTTCAATTGTACTGAGAATATTTTTTTCAGAAAGCTGACGTGGTTTAAATGGCGAAATTGGAGATTTAATGGCTGTTGAAGACACAACAAACGGTTGGTAACCATATCTGCCCGCATGCAAAATCTGCATTAAGATTTTAGAGCCATGTTTATGGACAGCATGGGTTACTAAACGGTGCTGAGGAACATCAAATAGACTGTTCATGGTTCCGCCAGCAGGTGCTAACCACCCTTGACGGTTCGGTGAAATACCGCCAGTCACAATCAGGCCAACCCCACCTTTGGCACGCTCTTCAAAATAAGCAGCCAGTTTAGGGTAATTATAGAAACGGTCTTCTAAGCCCGTATGCATGGATCCCATCACCACACGGTTTTTAATAGTGGTAAAGCCTAAATGTAATGGTTTTAATAGATTGGCGTAACTTGTCATGCTGCGTCCCAATAGTTTTTTGCAACTTGTTGCATAGTACTTTAATACTTTTTTAGTAATTTTGGATGACCCAGTAAAGAAATTTATCGGAGCTTATGGTCAATCCATCAAAACCACTCCTATTACTTTTATTTAATGACACTAAGGAAATCAGGCTCTTTTTCCCATTTATATAATAAGCACAGCATAATCACACCAAGAATAGTTCCAATTGGGAATGCAAAAAGTAAAAATACCGTTAAGAAAAGTGAAATATATCTAGAATTTTTTGAGCCATCTAAAACTCTTTTAGCAGCATATAGATGAAGCCCAATCACAACCGCTTTTCCAGTAACTCCACCGAATAAATAAGTAGAGGTTGAGCCACTGATTGCCATATAATGGTAAATCATATAAATCACGTCGAGCGCGGTGATCGCAGCCACAACATAGTGTGCACGCGATAAGCCAAAATTTTTCTTCATATTTATCCTATTTTCTTTTTAAGTCATTAAAAGTCTTTTCTTATTTGGAATAACAATACTTCATTCCCCCTTCCCATTCTATAAATACGCTTAGATTTTTTATGAAATTAAAACTTCAAATCAGAACAAGTGAATTAATGCTTTTTTTGCCAAAAAAAGCACCATGAATAGTGCTACAATAGCCGCCATTCAGAATTCTCGAGACCACCTACACGGGGTCTTTTTTATAAATGTTAGGATTAGCAATGACTGATAATGCAACTATCTTGCAGCATGTACCAGTAGGCAAAAAAGTTGGGATTGCCTTCTCCGGAGGCCTAGACACTTCAGCTGCTCTATTGTGGATGAAACAAAAAGGCGCAGAGCCTTATGCATACACTGCAAACTTAGGCCAGCCTGATGAAGATGACTACGATGCAATTCCAAAGAAAGCAGAACAATACGGCGCTGTAAAAGCTCGCTTAATTGACTGCCGCTTACAACTTGCGCTCGAAGGTATTGCTGCAATTCAGTGTGGTGCATTCCATATCAGTACAGGTGGTGTTCCTTATTTCAATACGACTCCATTGGGTCGTGCAGTAACAGGCACAATGTTAGTTACTGCAATGAAAGAAGATGACGTAAACATCTGGGGTGACGGTTCAACTTATAAAGGTAACGATATTGAACGTTTCTATCGTTATGGTTTGTTGACCAACCCGAATCTTAAAATTTACAAACCTTGGTTAGATCAAAACTTCATCGATGAACTCGGTGGCCGTGCTGAAATGTCACAGTTCCTGATCGACAACGGTTTTGACTATAAAATGTCAAAAGAAAAAGCGTATTCAACTGACTCAAACATGTTGGGTGCAACTCACGAAGCAAAAGATCTTGAATACTTAAATGCTGGTATCAAAATCGTTGACCCAATTATGGGCGTTGCTTTCTGGAAAGATGAAGTTGAAATCAAACCAGAAGAAGTGACTGTACGCTTTGAAGAAGGTGTGCCTGTTGCATTGAACGGTCAAACTTTTGACAATCCGGTTGAGCTTATTCTTGAAGCAAACCGTATTGGTGGCCGTCATGGTCTAGGTATGTCTGACCAAATCGAAAACCGTATTATCGAAGCAAAATCTCGTGGTATTTATGAAGCACCAGGTATGGCCCTTCTTCATATTGCTTATGAGCGTTTGGTTACTGGTATTCACAACGAAGATACCATCGAACAATACCGCATTAACGGTTTACGTTTAGGTCGTTTACTTTACCAAGGTCGTTGGTTCGACTCTCAAGCGCTTATGTTGCGTGAAACTGCACAGCGTTGGGTTGCTAAAGCAGTTACTGGTGAAGTTACTCTTGAACTTCGTCGTGGTAATGACTACACCATCATGAACACTGAATCTCCGAACTTAACGTACGAAGCTGAACGTTTAACAATGGAAAAAGGCGATTCAATGTTCTCGCCTATGGACCGTATTGGTCAGTTGACTATGCGTAACCTCGACATTACCGATACACGTGCAAAACTTGGTATCTATACAGATGCTGGCTTGCTTTCAATCGGTCAAGGTTCTGCTATACCACAATTAGATAGCAAGAAAAAATAATTTTCTTAGCTCATAAAAAAGCCACCTTTGTAGGTGGCTTTTTTATTTGAATGCTTTTACTTAAGCAATTTCTGGTAACTGCAAAGGTTGATAATAAATCTGATTACGTCCAAGCTGCTTAGCTCGATATAAAGCTTGATCGGCAGCATGAATTAAATTTTCCTGAGTGACTTTTAAGCCTTCTGTGTAAACAGTAAAGCCTAAACTAATGGTGACCTGCTTAGAAACCAAAGATGCAGCGTGAGGAATCGCTTGACGCTCAATGGCCTTATAAATATTGGCAGCCACAGCATAGGCACCTTGAGCGGGTGTTTTCGGTAAAAGAACGACAAACTCTTCTCCGCCATAACGGGCAACAAAATCAACATGTCGAATCGAATTTTTAATTGCAGAAGCAATAGATGAGATGACTTTGTCCCCCATCTGATGTCCATAAAAGTCGTTATAATTTTTAAAAAAATCGATATCAATAAATAAAACGGCCAATGGGCGCTGTTCTTGCTTTGCCCGATAGTAAAAGAAGTCGAACATTTCATCAAAAGTACGTCGATTAGGAATTTTAGTAAGCGCATCTTGCTGACTTAAATGAAGCAATTCAGATGCCTCAATACGTAGAATCTGCTCGTTAAGTTCAGCAAGCTGATTATTTAAAAAAAGGCTTCTTTCTCTAGATGTGAGCATCGTGCTAATTGAAAAACCTAAAATACAGCTACCAAACAACGCCCTTCCCAAAGCAATATAATCACAATTCGCTTGCAATAATAACAATAGAGAAAAAACAGAAATCGCTGCGATCAAACCTACATAAAGCATATGCAAAGGCTTTATACCGCTCAAAATAAAACCAAGCATATATAGAAAAGAAAGCAGTAACATCGACTGATTTTTAAGGGCGGCATTTCCGACACTAAGAAGCAACATTGCATTGATAATTATGGTAAAAAAAATAATAACGCATGCGGCAATATAAAAATAATCGGTGAGTTTCTTAAACTTTGCAAAAACCCAAAATAGCAGTAGCGCACCTGCAATATTAATTGCACTTAATATGCAGTAAATAAAATCCCAAGTGATGTAAGGTACACCTATCACCAAATAGTCAGTAGGTAGCGCTAGCAAAATAAAAATGAGATAGGTTAAAACACCACTTGCTAAAAACTTAGAGATATTTTGTTTGGTTCTTTCAAGATTTAAATGCCAGAACTTTTTTTCTAATTGATGAGGCAAAGGTGTATTGGCATAACGATGAGTATGTAGAGTTACCAGATATTCTATTTCTTCTTTTGCTTTGAGTAATTCATGTACATTCCCCCTATTTACCACTACTCAATTCCTAGCTCTTACACATTAACAAAATATAACATTATTTTTTAAGGCCTCTTGCGCTTTATTTTGCCATTTGTCCGTAATTCTCGTTACCATTTTCACACTTTATCGATTATCATTTGTTTTATTTCGAAGTTTGAACTGCCTTGAACTCTATTACCCTGCTCCAGCCAGATGACTGGCATGCACATTTACGTGATGGTTTAGCATTAAAACGTACCGTACCCGATTTGGCTAAACAATTTGCTCGCGCAATCTGTATGCCAAACCTTGTTCCGCCAGTAAAAACTGTGGAAGAAGCATTAGCTTACCGTGAACGTATTCTTGCTCACGTTCCAGAGGGTCTCAATTTTGACCCGCGTATGGTGCTTTATTTTACTGACTTCACCTCACCAGACGAAGTTCGTAAAATTAAAGAATCTGGACATGTAAATGCAATTAAACTTTATCCAGCTGGCGCAACCACCAATTCTGATAATGGTGTGAGTGATATCCGTAAAGTTTATGCGGTTATTGAGCAATTAGAAGAGCATCAAGTGCCGTTATTACTTCATGGTGAAGTGACTCATAACCACGTCGATATTTTTGACCGTGAAAAACGTTTCCTTGACGAAGTACTCAACCCGCTTTTAAAACAGTTTCCAAAACTTAAAGTGGTACTTGAGCACATTACGACAAGCGATGCTGCTCATTTTGTTTTAGAACATGACCGTAATGTTGCTGCAACAATCACGCCTCAGCATTTATTGTTTAACCGTAATGACATGCTGGTCGGTGGTATTAAACCGCATTTTTATTGTTTACCAATTTTAAAGCGCCAAACACACCAGACAACTTTGCTTGAAGTTGCAACGAGTGGTAACCCTAAATTTTTCTTGGGTACAGACAGTGCGCCGCACTCGCAAGATGCAAAAGAAAATGCGTGTGGCTGTGCAGGCTGTTATAGTGCACCTAATGCAATTGAACTTTATGCTCAAGCATTTGACCAAGTAGGTAAATTAGAACGCCTAGAAGGTTTCGCTAGCCATTTTGGTGCGGACTTCTACGGTCTACCACGTAATACTTCTACCATTACCTTGGTAAAAGAAGATAACCTTGTACCAGAATCTTTTGATTATTTAGATGATCAAAAAATTATCCCGCTGCATGCCGGGAAAACGCTGCAATGGAGAAAAGTGTGACACAAGAAACCTCTGTCCCGGTCATTGGCCAACGTTTTCGTGGCTTCTTACCTGTTGTTGTTGACGTTGAAACGGCAGGTTTTAATGCCCAGACAGATGCATTGCTAGAAATTGCGTGCATTCCAATTGTGTATGATGCTCAGGGACAATTTGTCCCTGGTCCAGCATTCCATGCACATATTAACCCATTTGAAGGGGCTAACCTCGACCGCCGTTCGCTAGACTTTATTGGTATTGACCCATTCAACCCAATGCGTATGGCAATGGCTGAAGATGAACGGACTGCATTACGCCGTATTTTTAAATCAGTAAATGAAGTTCGTAAACAACAACATTGTACCCATGCAGTGTTGGTTGGTCATAACGCCCATTTTGATCTTGGTTTTGTTCAAGCAGCGATTGCACGTACAAGCACAAAAAATCAGAACCCATTTCATAGTTTTTCAGTGATGGATACAGTTACTTTAAGTGCTGTTATGTTTGGACAAACTGTCCTTGCCAAAGCCTGTATTCAAGCTGGAATTGAGTTCGATGGTAAAGAAGCACACTCTGCTTTATACGATACTCAGAAGACTGCTGAACTGTTTTGCTATATTTTGAACAAACTATCTCCTTACCTACTTGACAGTTTGATGGCGGCTTCTTAAGATACCGCCATCCTCAACGTCCCTATCGTCTAGAGGCCTAGGACATCGCCCTTTCACGGCGGTAACCGGGGTTCGAATCCCCGTAGGGACGCCAATTTCTTTTATAAGAAATTCATTTCATAATCAGATCATTTAAATTACATTATCTCACTTCAAATTTTATCCATGAGATAACTTAGTATTTTTCAAAATTTAAGATTTCAAATTTACTTCATCAATATGTTGTGAAGGTTGTATTGTTGGCTCATCTCTTTCAACAATTATTGCATCAGCGACAAACTTTGTTCTTGTTTCACTTGAGTTTGGTTCTATTGAAACTTGTGGTAATGAAACGGACGAAATTTTAAAATCAGCATGTATCTGTGTAAGCTCTGGTGTTCTTTTATAACGTATAACTTTAAAACCAGCTTCACGAATTAAAGCATCTCGTTCTGCATCTAAGTCTTCTTTTCCTTTATGGCTAGAATCATCTAATTCAACAATAGCAACAATATTGAATGATTTATCTAATACGGCAAAATCAGCTACTTTCCGATTAAATAGATTACGTGTTGCGTATCCTTGTGCAGTCATAAAAGCGCTAAAAGCAACTTGTGCCAAAATAATATGTTCAGGTAAAGCTTCTTTTAGCTTCATAAATGTCGGTTGTTCATTCATGGTAATGATACGTTTTCCTTTGATTGGATTACGCTTTCCATTTCCACCTTTACTTTCCCCTTTCTTTAAAGTACTTAAAATTGCCAATATAATTATGACCAACAAAAACATGCCAATAAGCATAGACATTAAACTTCCCCTTGATAAAAGTAAAAAACATCTTAATTTTCAAAAAATCTAATTTAAAACGATTAGCTATGAAATATTCAATTGATTTTAAAGCTATTGTTTATATATTTGATGCTCTATTTTAAACTGTAATTTATAATTATTTAAGCTCACCTGAGTATACTTTTTATTCTCATATTTCCAAATAAAATACACTTGTCTAGATTTATCCCTACTTTTGTATTCCTTTTACACGCAGTTACATTATAATAATTCTTATTTTTATACTGATATTTATTATCAAACAGGTTTTAAATGGATCTTAAGCTTCGCCTCCTCTCCCTGAGCATTGCTCAATTCTGCTGTTTATCACCTGCTTTTGCAGAAACAGATCATTCTTCAACTACTCTTGCGACGATTAAAATTAAAGCTCAACAGGCTTCTGACCAAACTTACAAAGTCGATAGCTCGAGTAGCGCAACACGTAGTGAAGTCGCATTAAAAGACACTCCACAATCAGTTAGTGTGGTGACTCAAAAAGTAATTGAAGATATTGGTGCGACACGCTTAATTGAAGCTCTTGATTTGGCGGGTGGTGTTGGACGAGCGAATAACTTTGGTGGTCAAGGCTTAACTGGTTTTAACCTTCGTGGTTTCACCAGTGGTGAGTTTTACCGTAACGGCTTCCCCATTAACCGTGGCTATCCAAATGCGCCAGACAGCAACACGATTGAACGTATAGACGTTTTACGTGGCCCCTCTTCTAGCTTATATGGTCGTGGTGATCCAGGCGGTACTTTTAATTTAATTTCAAAAACACCAACGTCTGAGCAACAAACAACATTAGGCGCTCAGCTTAACAGTGAAGGTTTATACCGCACCACTGTAGACACTACAGGCACCATTCCAAATGCAGAAAATATCGGTTATCGCCTAAATGTGATTGCAGAAGGTGGTGATAGTTATCGAGACAATGTCGAATCTAAACGTTATGGAATTGCACCTGTTATTCAATGGCAAGCGACTGATGCAACTAAAGTAACCTTTGAAGCCGATATTTTACGCAATCAGCATCCGCTTGATCGTGGGCATACGCGTTATCCTGCACAGAAGTCTTTTAATAGTTCACCAGAAACCTATTTGTGGGAAACAGGTAAATATAACAACCGAATCTACAATGATAATAATATGACTCAATTACGAGTTGAACATGACCTTGGAAATGACTGGAAGCTTAATGCGGGTGTGCAATATTTAAATGGCAAATTACATGGCTATGCCGTAGAAGCAAATGGAATTCAGTCTGATGGAGAAACACTCGAAAGAAATTACAACTATCGCGAATTAAAATGGCAAGACACTGATGCACAAATTAACCTAACAGGTAATTTCCAACTTTTAGGTTTAGCACATACCTTGGTGACTGGACTCGAATACGAAAACTATGATTACAAGTCATACATTATTCGTTCAGATCTAAAGTCAAATAAATACCCAATTAATATTTATAATCCTGTTTTAGGCCAACCTCTACCTGAGCTTAAAAATGTTACTACCCATGATCGTGAAAATTTAAAAACAACTGCCCTTTTTGTACAAGACCAAATCGATTTAAATGAACGTTTAAGTGCTTTATTGGGTTTACGCTTTGAGCACTATGAGCATGACTATAAAAACCTATTACCAAATACTGCAAACTGGAATACTAGTCATGATGCCTTTATTCCCCGTTTAGGGTTGGTTTTTAAAGCCCGTGATGATCTTTCAATCTATAGTAATGCCGCAAAATCGTTTAAACCAAATGCTGGTGCAAATTATAGCGGCGAAGGCTTTGACCCTGAAGAAGGTATGGCTTACGAGTTAGGTTTTAAATGGCAAGCGTTAGACAATATGCTATCGGTTGACTCTGCTATTTTTTATGCTGAAAAAGAAAATGTCTTAACGGACGATCCTTTATATCCAAATCAAAATAAAAAAGTTGCTGCTGGTGAAGTCCGTAGTCGTGGTATTGAGCTAAATATTGCAGGTCAGATTACACCTGCTTGGAAAATTATTGGTGGATATGCATATACAGATGCTGAAGTGACTAAAGACAATACTTTGCAAAAAGGAACGTCTTTAGCCAATATTCCAAAGAATAGTTTTAACCTTTTAAATATTTATGAGTTTCAGGGTGGAGCTTTACAAGGTTTAGGTCTAGGGGTTAATCAAAAATATATTGATAAGCGTGCAGGCCAAACAGCAAATAGTACCTACACCATGAAAGGTTATGCAGTTACCGACTTAGTTTCTTACTATCAAGCAACACCAAAACTTCGTCTTAACTTAGATTTGAAGAATATTTTTGATAAAGTTTATGATGAAAGTGCCTTTAATTTATATGCATACCCAGGCGAACCGCGTACTGTTCAGTTTGGTATGAGCTATACGTTCTAAAATAAATGCGCCATTTCAGCTTTTGAAATGGCGCATCGGATTTATGCAGATTTACGTGAATTCACGCGACCTTTTACCACAGCTGTAATATTGCCTTTGGCATAATTTAAAAAGACGACTAGTGGTGAAAGTTTCGGATTTGGCTTTTTGCCTTTACCAATGGTTTTAAATTGAGCGGCATACCAAATAATTTCCATGATTGCCATTTTGTCGACAAAAGGTAGGCCTGTTTTAATTGGTTTTACTGCATAGCGTACGTCCTGCCCTGCAATTAAACGGTCTGTTAAATCAGTCTCAACTGCAAGCGGACGCGCAATACCAATAAAATCACAAGCCCCACTTGCGAGTGCTGCATTCATTCCTTCTACAGTACGGAATCCACCTGTCACCATGAGTTTACATTTAACATGTTGGCGGATCTTTTCAGCAAAATCTAAGAAATAAGCTTCACGCGCAATTGTACTTGTCTTGCGCTTGTCAGCTTTAGCCCCAGCCATGGCAGGTGCTTCATAGGTGCCGCCTGAAATCTCAATTAAATCAATACCAGCATCATCAACTGCTTTAAACACTGAAATTACATCTTCTTCAGTAATTCCACCACGTTGGAAATCGGCAGAATTCAGTTTGACTGAAATAATAAAATTCTCTGAGGTTGCTTCGCGAACAGCCTTATAAACTTCTAATAAAAAGCGGGTACGGTTTTCAACTGAACCACCCCATTGGTCGGTACGCTTATTCGTTAAAGGTGATAAGAACTGGCTAATCAAATACCCATGCGCACCGTGTAATTGCACTCCTTCAAAACCTGCTTTTTCACAAATACGAGCAGCGGTTGCAAATCGATTAACGATATCTAGAATTTCATCATGAGTTAATTCACGTGGCGTTCCAAACATGGTTGCTAAAGCGGGGCTAAAAGGTACTGCCGATGGTGCAACAGTTTCTTTATTTAAACCTTTTGGACACTGACGACCTGGGTGCGACAATTGAATTAACTGCACCATGCCATATTTTTTACCTAAGGCCGCCCACTCTTTTAAGCGATCTAGGTCACGTTCAGTTTCAATAATCACAACGCCTGGTTCATTTTTTGCTCCGGCATTTACCATGACATTGCCCGTAATGGCACAGCCAAGTTCACCTTTTGCCCAAGCACCATATAAGCCCAAATGTAAATCATTTGGTTGGCCTTCATAATTTGCAAGCGCCTCACTCATCGCACCTTTAATAATTCGGTTTTTAAAGGTGGTATTACGAATTGTGATGGGTTGAGCAATCTGGTTCATGGTTAACCTCTTTTTTTGATTTTTAGAGCAATTACTCTAATTTAAATGAGTTATTGAGCGTGTCAAGTCATAATCGATAACTGACAATAGCACATGTCAATTTTAAAGAATATAAAAATATGCAACTTTTTGCATAAGTAAAAAATTAAATTTATTCTATTAAAAACAAATAATTAAAATAAAATCTTAAAAAGATGCTCTAATTAACTGTCTGGTATATTCAGTTTGAGGCTTAGAAAATAGGAGTTCAGTTTCCTGATATTCAACAACTTTGGCATGACGTAATACCATCACTTTATGGCACAGTGATTTCACGATATTTAGATCATGACTAATAAAAATATAACTTAACTGCTCAGTTTGCTGTAATTGTCGCAACAACTTGATTATAGCTTTTTGCGTGGTCCGATCTAAGGCCGATGTAGGTTCATCCAAAATTAAAAGTTTCGGCTGAACCACCAAAGCTCTAGCTAAGGCCACACGTTGACGTTGGCCACCCGAAAGTTCATGAGGATAACGATGTTGAAAATCTTCAGCCAATTCAACTTTTATCAAGGCAGATTTAACTTGCTGAGTTACCTCTTTTTCATTCACAGCTTTTAGCTTTAATCCTTCAGCAATAATCTGCCCTACCGTCATACGTGGGTTTAAACTGCCAAATGGGTCTTGGAATACAAGTTGAAAATCTGATCTCATCAACCGTAGCACTTTTGACTGTAACTGATTCAAATCTTGCCCTAAAAAAACAATTTGCCCGTTACTCTGAATAAGCTGAACCAAAGCCAGGGCTAAAGATGACTTACCTGCACCACTTTCACCAACTACCCCAAGCGATTCACCTTGAGCAAGATCGAAACTCAAATCTTCTATTGCGGTGAAATATCCTTGAATGCGATTTAAAATTCCTTTTCTTATAGGAAATTGCACGCTGAGCTGTCGAACTGATAAAACGTTCTGCTGAGCAGGTCTAGACTCTATACGTCCAAAATCATGATCTAGTAACTGTGCTGTATAAGCTGTTTTAGGGTTTGCAAAGATTTGGCTCAGTTCACCTTGCTCTTCTACACGCCCACTTTGCAATACAATCAGTTTCTCAGCATAGCGATGTACTAAATTTAGATCATGACTAATTAAAATAAGTGCCATTCCATATTTTGCTTGTAAAGATTTTAGTAGCTCTAAAATCTGAATCTGTAAAACCATATCCAACGCAGTAGTAGGCTCATCAGCAATTAAAACTTTAGGCTGAAGTGCCAAAGTCATCGCAATCATGACACGTTGTTTTTGTCCACCAGAGAGCTCATGTGGATAGCGTTTTAAAATTTGTTCTGGTTCAACAATTCCCACATCTTTTAGTAGCTCAACTATTTGTTGTCGAACTTCAAGTTTTGAAAAACCTGATAAAAGAAGATTTTCCCCTATAACTTTTTCAACCCGATGTAGCGGATTTAACGCAGTAGCAGGTTCCTGAAAAATCATAGCGATTTGACGACCACGTAAACATACTTGAGCTTTCTCATTTAACTCAAGCATGTTTTGTGAACCAATCCAGACCTGACCCGTTACTTCTAATTTTTCTTGTAGCAACCCCATTATTGCTAAGCAGCTCATCGATTTACCTGAACCACTTTCACCCACAATAGCGAGTGTTTCCCCTTCGCTTAAGTAAAAATTTAGATCTTCTAATAAAATCTTTTGGTCTTTGGTTTGAACTGAAAGATGTTCTACCTTCAATAATATTGAGGCGGTATTTAAACTATTTTCTTGGGTCAAACGCATCACGGGCCGCCTCCCCAATATAAATTAAAAGTGAAAGAACAATAGCCAGACTAAAAAAGCCTGAAACTGCCAGCCATGGCGCATCTAAATTATTTTTCCCTTGTAGCAATAACTCGCCTAATGAAGCTGCATCGGGCGGCAGTCCATACCCTAAAAAATCAAGAGCGGTTAAAGCGCTAATATTAGTCGTTAAAATAAAAGGTAACTGAGACAAACTCGAACTGATCGCATTGGGCAAAATATGCTTAAAAATAATAGCGCGATCAGTCACTCCCAAAACTTGGGCTGCACGAACATAATCCAAATGGCGAGCTTTCAAAAATTCTGCTCTGACAATACCCACCAAAACGGTCCAGCCGAAAAATAGCATAATGAAAAATAGCCAATATACATTTGGAACAAACATACTGACTAAAATCATGACCATAAAAAGCATAGGTAAGCCATTCCAGACCTCAACTAAACGTTGTCCTAATAAATCTACCCAACCGCCATAGTAACCTTGAATAGCACCCACGGTAATTCCAAATAAAGCGGAACAAAAGGTTAAGGCTAAACCGAAAAGTAACGATACTCTTAAACCATAAAGAATGCGGGCGAAAACATCCCTTCCCTGATCATCTGTTCCCAACCAGTTTTGCTTGGAAGGCGGTGACGGCACAGGAACTGCCAAATCTAAATTGGGCGTTTGATATGAAAATTGAATGAGGGGCCAAACTGCCCATCCTTGAGCATGAATAAGTTCTTGCACAGCCGGATCTTTATAATCTGCTTCTGTTTCAAACACGCCACCAAACGTCGTTTCTGGATATGTCTTAAACACAGGCAAATAGTAAGAATCTTCATATTTCACCAGTAAGGGTTTATCGTTAGCAATCAACTCCGCAGCTAATGACAAAATCAAAATTAGACTAAATAAAATAAAGCTGGTCCAACCTAATTTATGTTGTCTAAAACGTTGTAACCGTGTCCGCACAATCAAAGACATTATTTGCCTCCTTGTGCGTCAAAGTGAACCCGAGGATCAATCCATTGGTACAAGACATCACAAATGAGACGTAAAATTAGACTAAATAAAGTAAAGAAAAATAAAACCCCAAAAATAACAGGATAATCACGCTGGACAAGGGCTTCAAAGCCCAGCAACCCCACCCCATCTAAATGAAATATAATTTCTACAAACAGGTTACCCACAAAGAAAATACCCGCTAACACTTCTGGCAAGCCTGCAAGCACAACTAAAATGGCATTACGAAATACATGCTTATATAAGACCTGTTGGCTATTCAAACCTTTTGCATAAGCAGCTAAAACATAGGGTTTATTGAGTTCTTCTAAAAATGAGTATTTAGTTAAATAGGTTAAACTGGCAAAACCGCCTAATACCATGGTAATCAGTGGCAAAGTCATATGCCATACATAATCGGTAACTTTGCCCCAAAGACTAAATTGATGAAAGTTATCTGATACTAGGTTTTGTAAGGGAAACCATTGAAAATAAGAGCCACCTGCAAAAAAAACAACCAGTAAAATGGCAAATACAAAACTTGGTACAGCATATCCCACCACAAGAACTAACGAGGTGGACCGATCAAACCACGAACCTTGTTGTCTTGCCTTTTTAATTCCCAGCGGAATAGAAATTAAATAAATTAGAAAAGTGCTTACCAATCCAAGTGAAATCGAAACAGGTATTTTTTCCCATAACAATTGCACGACTGGCTTATCTTTAAAAAAACTTTGTCCAAAATCTAAAGTTAAATAGCCTTTTAACATTAGAAAAAACCGTTCAGGGGCAGAACGATCAAAGCCGTACTGAGCCTTAATTTGTTCAACCATTTCGGGGCTTAAACCTTGAGCACCTTGATAATATGTTTCTGCACTTAATGCACGACCAATTCCCAAATCGCTTTGTGCCTGATGTATTGCTTGCTCAACTGGTCCACCCGGTGCAATTTGCACAACCACAAAGTTAATCAATAAAATGACAAACAATGTGGGAATCATTAAAAGAAGCCGCTTGAGAATATATGAACCCATATAACAGGATTTCCTTTATGGCAGGTGCTTTTTATTGTTGATGTAAATATTTAGCAACTGTTTTGGCTTTGTTTGCATCACTCCACCAATATTCTATCCCAGAAGAAAGTGCTGGTTTAACTTTAGGTTGTTGATACATATTCCAATAAGCATACCAGTTTTCACCTTTACCATAGGTCGGAATTTGATAATAACCAGCTCTCAGCAATCGATCGAGAATGCGAGTATAAATAATCTGTTGTTCACGGCTTTTACTTGCAACGAGTTTTAAAATCACTTGATCAATTATTGGGTTGCGAATCCCTGCATAGTTGTAATTCCCATCCTGCGTTGCGGCGATACTTCCCCAAAACTGTGTTTGTTCATTGCCCGGGTTTAGAGATTGCGGCAGATTCATTGTGGTCATATCAAAATCGTAACGACGAGTCCTTTCTAAATATTGCGGAGCATCGACCTGACGCAAATTAACTGCAATGCCTAACTTTTTTAGGTTACGAATAAAAGGTAAGAGTGTTCGCTGTTTCCCATCTTGCTGAATTAAAAATTCAAGCTGAACTTTATTTCCTTCTGGCGTAAATAATTGCCCATATTTAACTTTATAACCAGCCTGTATAAGTAATTGCCGTGCAGTTAATAAATTCTGACGGTTGAACCCACTCGCATCCGACACTGGATATTTCCAGTCGGCTAAAACACCTTGCTGCATGAGTGGAGATAACTTAGGCAATAACGGTTTTAACAACTCTAATTCAGTTTTTGAAGGTTGTCCCTTTGCTGCTAATTCACTATTTTCAAAATAACTTTGAAGACGTTGATATTGTCCATAAAACAAAGCTTTATTTTGCCATTCAAAGTCATAGGCATAGGTTAAGGCTTGTCTAAAACGAATATCATTTAAAGGTTTTCGTCTGGTGTTAAAAACATAACTTTCAGTGGCGATAGGATTGTGGTGACGAAATTTATATTGAGTAACAAGTCCCGCTTTTACGGCTGGAAAACGATAATCTGTTACCCATTTTTTAGGATTAGTTTCTTCATGCAAAGTGTATTGCCCAGATTTAAATCCTTCAAAAGCAATATCCCAATTTCGATAATAGACATATTTTAATCGGTCAAAATTGTAACGCCCCTTATTAATAGGCAAATCTTTTGCCCAATAATTTGGGTTTCTTTTATAACTAATACTTCTACCTGCATCAACTCGTTCAACTACATAAGGCCCCGAACCAATAATCGGCTGTAGGGTAATTCGGCTAAAATCTCTTTTTTGCCAATCTGCTTTTGAATAAATCGGTAAGGTTGCCAAAATGAATGGCATTTTAGGATTATGGGTAGACTTAAAACTAAACTTTACTTGATAGGCATTGATTACTTCTGTTTTTGCCAAATCAGCAAGGTACATCTGTAAACCTAAATTGGACTTCGTCTGATAGCCATCAAAACTAAATTTAACATCTGCCGCAGTGACTGGCTGTCCATTACTAAAACGAGCTTTAGGGTTTAAATAGAAAGTAACAGACTGCGTTTTTTCTGGGTCATAAGTAACTTTCTCGGCTAAAAGAGGATACAAAACCCCGACCTCATCTAGCGATTGGGTCATTAAGGTATCAAAAAGATAATTAACGCCTTCTGTCGCATTCCCCTTACCATTCATACTATTGAGGTTATCAAAAGTTCCTTGAGCTGCCTGACTTAACAGGCCACCTTTAGGGGCATTCGGGTTTGCATAAGGCATAGCCATCATTCCTAAATATTTAGGCTTGGAATGAATCGCTATATATGAGGTGGTTTGCTGCGCTGAAAAAACAACATGAGAAACGACACTGAGCCCGACTAGCAGGCTCAGTTGAAAATATAATTTATGCATAAGTTGCTAATTATTTTATAAATTAGGCACTTTAATAACATCACCAATGCGAAGCTGAGTAGAAGGTGTCAAATTATTCAGCTCAGCCAAGAAATTGGTTTCTAAACCATATTTGCTGGCAAGGCCAATTAATGTATCACCACGCTTCACTTTGTATTCCACAACAGTTTTTGGAATTACAATATTTTGGCCACGCTGTAAGTTAGCACTCGCTTTTAATGCATTCATTTCAGCAAGTTCACGCACTGAAATGCCTGCACGGCTTGCAATACTATTTAAAGACTCACCAGATTTCACAGTATATCTTTCAGTGTTTTTACCCGCTGCAACTGTTTTAGTTGAAGACTTGGTATCTACTTTAGCTGTTTCTACTGTAGGTACATCACCTGTAAGCTTTAAACGTTGCCCTACACGAACGCTACTAGTACGTGAAAGACCATTTAATGAAGCAAGGTAGTCCAATTGTAAGTGGTAACGGTTAGCAATATTACCTAAGCTATCACCAGATTTGACTGTATAAGTTTCTGGTGTTTCTTCTTTAGTATTTTTAGAAGGCTTAGTTGGTGCTTCTTCTTCAACTGTACCTGTGAGTTTTAAACGTTGGCCAGCACGCAACCCTGCACTACGAGACAGACCATTTAAGTCAGCCAAATAACCTGTTTGCAAGTTATATTTACTCGCAATCGCATTTAAGCTATCACCTGACTTTACAACGTATTGTTCAGGAACACTTAAGCCAGCTGGTACTTTTATAGTTTGACCAAGCTGCACATGACTATTTACTTTTAAGTTATTTAACTCGGCTAACTCAGCTAGGCTAATTTTTGATTTCGTTGCAATACTCGATAAAGTATCACCGCGCTGTACTTTATAGCCTTCTGTTTTATAAGAAATACTAGCAGCAGCCTTCTCAGATTTACTAGAAGTTTTAGTTTCAGCGACTTCATCTACAGAAATATCTTGTGTAGGCACATTAATTTTCTGGCCAGCCATCAAGTTACTGCCCGCAGATAAACCTGGCGTTAATTCAGCAAGTTCTTGATTAGAGAGCGCATAACGATCTGCAATCAATTTAAGGTATTCACCGCGCTTCACAGTATAACTTTTAGTTGCTATACGTTTTGCATTTGCTTGAACTGCTTTCGGCTCAGCTTTAGCACTTAAGCGACTATTCTTCGGCTCTTTTAACTGTAGCTTTTGCCCAACAAACAAGCCATCGGTCACTGATAAATCGTTATATTCAGCCAATTGTTTTACTGACAAATTAAACTGATTAGCAACACCGCTTAAACTGTCGTTAGCTTCAACGACATATACATCTGGTTTAGCTGTACTTTTCGAAGTAGTTTGAGTTTCTTGTGGTTTAGCATCATAAAGATAAAGCGTTGACCCTACATATAACGTCTTTTCAGGGTCAATCTGGTTCCACTTAGCAACATCGCGCCAGTTCACGCCGTTTTTCATTGCAATAACGGCTAACGTATCACCCGGTAAAACAGTATAGGTACTACGCTTGCCTTTAGGCTGTACAACCACTACATCGGTATCAGTCTTGATGTAAGGTTTATCTTTATTGCGCTGTCCATCTTCAGAGTTAGCTACACTTACATCTTCGGCTAAAGTTTTTGGATAAGCAAAACCTCTACTGACCTCTTTACCTTGTTGTTCTGCAACTGACTGGCTCGTCTGAATTGCAGTTAACCTAATTTTGCCATCATACGGATCGACAATTTCAGTTCCTTTAGGCGCGATTGCTTTTAATTCAGCAACGACTTGATCTTTTTCAGCTTGAGTTGCTTGCGGTTGTAAAGCTTGATCTACTGTCTCTTTTTCACCTTCAGCGCGAACTGCCGCTAAAATCTTTTCACGTTCAGAAGCCGAAATTGGTGGCTCCATCTTAACAGGCTTCGTAATGTTAGCTGCATTGGTCACAGCTACAGGAATACGCGGCGCACTTGGTACATCCGCTGATGCTGCAAAGGCAGCTAACGCATCAGAACCACGTGGTGTAGATTTTGAAGAAGCTGAACTTGCCTTCACTGGTGAAGATGGTTTAACTGGCTGAACTTGCGTTGTAGGCGTTGTTCTTGTTGTCACTGTAGTAGAAGGACTAACAGTTGTCGGTGTAGACGGTGAAGTTACATTTGCCCACCAACCTGAGCTACCACCCGACTTTTTCCCTTTTAATTTATTATCAATTGAAGGACTTAAATCTGCTGGAATCAAAATACGCATTGGACTCGCAGGGTCTACTGCTTCACCACGATATCCCGGGTTCAATGCATAAAGTTCTGCACGGCTTAATCCTGCTGTAGAAGCAATTTCATTTAAAGTTAAAGGTGCAGATAAAGTTATTTCACGGAAATGGGGTCTATTTGCAATAGGCGGTAGTTCTACGCCATAAGCCTTTGGATTTTTAATAATTTGAGCAACAGCTAAGAAACGTGGAACATAGTTCATTGTTTCTTGAGGTAATTTTAATGACCAATAGTCAGTTGGTAAACCAGCAGCTTGGTTACGGTTAATCGCCTGTTGAATACGTCCCGGACCAGCATTATAGGCCGCCAAAGCAAGTTCCCAAGAACCGAATTGATTATAAAGACTTCCTAAAAATTCATACGCTGCGCGAGTCGACTCAACAACATCTCGGCGCCCATCATACATACCAGTTTGCTTTAAGCCATAAATACGACCCGTGCTTGGAATAAACTGCCATAGCCCTGCTGCTGCTGCGCTACTTGTTGCAGCTGGGTCATAAGAACTTTCAATTACAGGTAATAACGCAAGTTCTGTCGGCAGTCCACGGCGTTCAGCCTCTTTAACTGTATGATACAAATAACGACTGGCACGAGCACTTAAGCGATCAAGGTAAGGCTGACGAGAAATAAACCAACTACGCTGAGCTTCAATACGGGAATCCCAATGATTCAAATCCATTTTGAAACCAACGGACATACGCTTCCAGACATCACCATGCTTTAAAATAAGCAGACGATCACCTTCTACAGCACGCATATCGGTTGCTGAAAGTAAGTCTTCCAAAGAGTCAAGACTACTTGCATCCAAATAACCTGCACCACTGACCTGTTTCGATTTTGAGGTTTTTGCAGTTTGCGGAGTCGATGAACAGCCTGTTGTAATACCCAACGCAGCTAAAGCAGAGCTAAGTACGGTAATTTTGAACAATGATGCCGCAGATGGCTGCCACACAAATGTGGTTGGTTTATACATAAAAACTTCCAAACAACTCGCGTAATATTTTTTGAGGTCTGCTCACAAACCCTAGGTCTTCGATGCCATTGTAGTAAAGCGTGCAAGATAGACAAGGCAATAATTTGATGTCATTTGCATGGAAATGTTACAAGAAATTAAAAAAACCTTGCTTTGTTACGATGGAACCGAACTTTTTGCGTATACAATACACCATATTCAGTTCTTTTTCTTTTAGTTTAGGTTTCGATTTATGTCTCAAACAATCACACTGTATGTTGATGGTGCATGTCGCGGCAATCCAGGTTTAGGTGGTTGGGGCGCATATGTCATTACCGAGCAGGGTGAACATAAATTATTTGGCGGTGAACCGGATACAACCAATAACCGCATGGAGCTCACTGCTGCGATTGAAGGCGTTTCATTTTGCCCAACCGATGCGCACTTAATTATCTGGACAGATTCAAATTATGTGAAGCAAGGGATTACTGAATGGATTCATGGCTGGAAAAAGAAAAACTGGAAGGATGTAAAAAATCCTGACCTTTGGCAAAAATTAGATGCGGTCTGTGCAGGTCGAAATATTGAGTGGCATTGGATTAAGGGCCATGCTGGACATGCAGGTAACGAAATGGCCGATGAGCTTGCAAATATTGGGGCCGATCAAACTGCACTGCAAAAAAAAACAGTTCAAGCGACTGCACTGCAAGATATAAAAAAGCCTGAACAGGATTGGTTACTTGATGACCCTTTTGGGTTTGATATGGCAGAAGTAACCGAAGAAGATAATATTGATCTTGAACAGCCTGAAGAAGTTGAGATGATTATTGTGGACGAAGAAGTTATTGAAGTTGTTGAGCCAGAAAGTAAGCAACCCGTTAATAACATTCACCCTCAAGTTGTTGTGACCGAAGCCAAACTACAATTACAAGGGCCTCGACAATTGATTCTTGATACAGAAACCACTGGTTTCTATTTCCAAGATGGTGACCGAATTATTGAAGTGGGTGCCATTGAAATGATTAACCGGAAACTCACCGGTAGCTCAATTCATATTTATATTAACCCGCAAAAACCAGTGGGTGACTCAGAAAATATCCATGGTATCAGTGATAATTTCTTAAAAGATAAACCGCTCTATGCAGACATTGCCGATACGCTCTTTGATTATTTAAAAGGCGCAGAGATTATTGCCCACAACGCAACCTTCGATATGAACTTCCTTGATATGGAGTTTAGACGCGCAGGCCTTCCCCCGCTTTCCGAAGTATGTGAGGTAACAGATACTTTAGCTTTAGCGAAAAGCAAACATCCCGGACAAAAAAACTCGCTTGACGCCCTTGTAAGACGTTATGAAATTCCAGCACGTGACCGTACTTTCCACGGTGCATTACTCGATGCTGAAATTCTTTCAGATGTTTACCTAGCAATGACAGGTGGACAGGTTTCTTTTGATATAGATGCCTTATCTCAAAGTGAAAACAGCCTGAACACAGCAAATAAAACTAGGGTTCAAATTGATCTACCCGTTATTCGTCCTTCCGAAGAAGAGCTCAATACACATGAGACTTGGGTCAAAGAATTTGAGAAAAAACACGGAGAACCTTGCCTTTTTGCAAAATAAATTTTTGATTCTTTAGCGTTTTTAGCTTTTCCCCTTTGTAAGTTAAGTTATATTAGTCACATAGATTTTTAGCTCAAATTACCGAGCACTACGAATATAACAATTGATTTTTTTGCAAAGGGGAACGTTTATGTCTGAGCATACTTCGATTCATTTCGATCCAACAGCTTTACTCATCATTAAACATGAAATTGATCGCTCAATAAAACTGGTTGAAGGCGCAGTAAGTACTTTAATTGAAGAACAAACACTCCCTTTTGGTATTGATGATGCATTAGAACAATTTAAGCAATGCACTCAAGTCCTACGTTTAATTGATATCCCCTATCTTGCAAAAATCACTCAATATTCAACTGAGCTGATGCAAAAAATTATTGCAAAGCCAACTCAAATTAACACGAACGATGTCGTTGCACTGAGTGAAGGCACGACAATGGTAAAACGGTATATTGAGTTTATCTGTTTACGTGAATTACAAGTACCTCAGTTTCTTCTTAATACCTTAAACAATTTAGAATTAGCTTTAAATAGACCACTGACATCTTCTGGACAAGCGATTGCTCCTTTACTTGCAAATACTTCGCTAGAACTCCCATCCCCAGAAGTATTCATTAATGAAAAAACTCAGTTTATCCATCAACTCTATAAACTATCTCTGCATCAATTTTTAAACAAGACGGAAGCTGCTCATAATTTTCAAGCTTTTAAACTGATTGGTACCTATTTGGTCAGCATGGCAAACCATCAGCCAAGCCAACAATATTGGCAACTCGTAAATTATGCTTTCGACCATATAGACAATCTGCTTTTAAATGATTCACGCCTACGTGTACTCATTAATATTGAAAGTTATATTGGTCAGTTCTTAGCAACCCCGGAAACTTTTAAGCCCGATTTAGCAGCACTTGCAGATATTTTAAGTATAGTTATCGCTCAAGAAGATGAGGTTGCTCACCATATTCGCAACCAACTCCATATAGGCGATGAAACACCAACAGACATGCAACTTCTTGTTTTAAGCCGCCATCTTTTTGGTCCTGACTTCGACACCATGCATGCAGTCAGCCAATTAATCTTGAGCGAAATGAACAAAGTGCGTAACGATATTGAATATAATTATCAAAATATGTCGACTGAAAAAGCACAACAATTACAAACGAGCCTTTTACAACTGGCATATACATTTAAGCTACTTAATCTTGATGAAGCATCATCTCAGCTTTCTCAACAAGCTAGCAGTTTAAGTCAGCTCAATATATTAAGTAATGAAAACTATGCTCAGCAGCTTATGGATAGCATTTTGTCTGCCATGAACTCAATTGGTATTTTGGTACGCCAATATACGTCTAGTCGCTTACAACTGAATGTGAATAATACGAATATTTCTTTAGATCGCCTTGATGAAGCACATCAAGCCTTACTCATCGAGACAAAAAATTTAATTGATTTCATTTGTCAGAGTCTTACCTTGTATGCAAATGATCAAACGCAAAATATTGAAGCAATTGCTGGTTCATTAAAAGAGCTAGCGGGTGCAGCCGAATTTCTAGGAAGTACGATTCAACAAGAGGCTTTACTTCAAACTGCTCAATTTGTTCAACAGCAACTTGAACAAAACCAGCCTTTTAATACAGACCAAATTCACTGTATTTTTGACGTATTAGCGGGCCTTGACATGTTGGTTGACAATTTAAAAAATAAACAACCTGTTCTACAATCCATGTTTAATGTAGCATTGTCGAGTAGTCAACAACTTCAAAAAAAGGCAGCTTAATGTCTGAATTATCACTTGCTTATATTTTCCATCATCAACAATTACTGGTTGACCAAAACCTTCAACTACCAAAAGTCGAAAAGTTAGCAAGTGATTTACTTTTCACTCATGATGAGCAGGTCATTGCACGTGACTTGCTTGCTGAGGAAACTATCCCGGAAGGCTTACAACTTGTTCCAATTCGCCAACTGATTACAAGTTGGTCGAAAGAACAGTTTTTGCAAGCGAGCCGTGCTGTACAGTTACTTGAATGGCGACGCAATCATAAGTTTTGTAGTCACTGCGGACACCCGACAGAAGTTCACCCAACTGAATATGCAATGGTGTGCCCATCTTGTCGCTATCACCAATATCCTCGTGTAAACCCGTGCATTATTACCGTCATTACTCGAGGTGATGATGAAATCTTGCTGGCGAAGTCAGCCCACAATAAAACCAATATGTATGGTTTAATTGCAGGTTTTGTTGAGGTTGGTGAAACTCTTGAAGAAGCAGTACAACGCGAAGCTTTTGAAGAAGTAGGTCTAAGACTCAAAAATGTTCAATATATGTCAAGTCAACCTTGGCCTTTCCCAAGTAACCTTATGGTTGCGTTTAGAGCAGAATATGAGTCTGGTGAAATTAAGCTACAAGAAGAAGAAATTGCAGATGCACAATTCTTCAAAATTGATCAATTACCTGAAATTCCATTTAAAGGTAGTATTGCTCATTCAATGATTATGCAGATTACCCAAGCTGGGTAATCTGTTGTGTTTTAAGCGATACTCTCGTTTAAAACACTTCTTCAAGAAAATGCAAAATAGTTCTTTTAGTCCTGAAATAATGACTAATAAAACTAGAGAGACTGGCCAAAATTGTAATATGTCCAGTTTTAGGAATCACGGCGATATGGCTGTGATTCCCCTTCTCCCTAAGTGCTTGATCCATATCTAAAGTATTGTGTTTTTTTACAATCTGATCATTTTCAGCCATCAAAAGATAATGTTTAATATTATTTTGATTTACAAAATAATATGGCATGACTTCTTTATAAGAGGTGCTTTGATCAAAAGCATCTTCGGCCAGTGGGTCACCTTGATAGTCAAAATGATAGGGTCCAGCTAAACCGATTATTGCCTTAATTTTCCCTAGACACTCAATTTTAGTTGAGTCAGGGTGATAAACAGCAGACATGACATTAAAGGCACCTGCCGAATGCCCCATCAGCACAATATTTTCTGTAGAGATTTCTAGTTTCCCCTGGTTTTGATGCAAATAATTCAATGCCTGAGTCAGGTCATCAACAAAACTTGGGAAAATATTTTTAGGTGCTAACTGGTAATTAATAACAGCAACGTCATAGCCTTCTTTGGCAAATGTCTCACCAATAAAAAGATAATCTCGTTTATTACCATGTTGCCAAGCCCCACCATGCACAAAAACAATAAGGGGCTGATGAGTTAGCTTTTTAACAGATCGGTAAACATCCAAACGGTGGCGAGGCTTTAGGCCATAACGGACATTTGGAACCTGCTCAAAACCATCTTTTGGCGTAAAACGATTTAAAGCAAAACTCCCCAAATCATACAGGCGGAAATCTTTATAGAGAGTTCGCGCCTGTTCAATTTTGCTTTGTAGTTGTTCAATCAGATTCATATATTACTGTGCAGTCGAAGCAGGATCTGTTTGGTCAGGATCAATTGCAACAGGGGTTTGAACTGTTGGCTGAGCAATGACGTTATTAATAATTGGCGTAGTCGTTGTACTACCAGAACTTGCTGCTGGAGCAGGCACCAAATCAATATTATCAATTAAAGTGACAATTTTGGTGACGTTACCGACGTTTTGTAAAACACTGTTTAAATCATTAATTTCAGCAGTATTTAAACGCCCCATTACATAAAGCACACCATCTTCGGTATGTACAAGAACCTTACTATCAGAAACCACAGGTGCTTTCATTAAAAGAGCACGTGTATTTGCTGTTACACCCGCATCTTGCATGATGGTGTTATAGCTAACTTTGTTACCCACCGTAATATAGTTATGTACGGCTTTCACATCACTCATGGCTTTAAGATTGTCTTCTGCCAATTGTTTCAAGTACGGGTCTGGTACTTGGCCAGTTAATAAAACTGTACTGTGGAAGCTTTCGATATTAATACGTGACTGCTTGAAACGTTGATCAAGTTTGTAAATGTTGATATTTGCTGTACGTTTAATTGAAGAGTCAATGAATACTTGGCCTAGACTGCGGACACCACTATCTGTGCCCACTGGAGCTGTGCCTGTTCCACCAGAAATAAAACTTGCGCAACCTGATAAACTTGCGACACAAAGCATTGTTACAGCAATACGTTTTAACACTCCACCAGACTCCTATCAATTTCTTGGCTTGATCATAAAGCATCAGACTTAAATTTGCTCAAAAGAGTAATGAACTCTTAATCCAAAGTAAATGCATTTTCGATCCATTGCAGATCATAATGGAATTTTGAAAAGTCATGCTGTACTGTTTTTGCAATTTTCTGTGGAAAATCAAAACAAATCACATCAAAACGACAATAAAAATCCTGATAAGATGGATAGCGCTGTAAAAAACGCATCGCAGTTTTGATAATTTTCTTCTGTTTTGTCCACGTTACCATTTCACAAGCCTGCCCATAATTTCCTATAGTGCGTGCTTTTACTTCAACAAAAACTAACTCTTGCCCTCTTTTGACAATTAAATCCACTTCGCCACGGCGTGAATGGTAATTACTTGTGACCCATACATAGTTTTGTGCTTGTAAAAGATTTAACGCAGTTTGCTCTGCCCATTTTCCCAACTGCTGCGCTAATAACATTTTTATTTTCCCCAATTAAAAGCATCTGTAGATGTTTTTATGCGTAAGTTATTTTCTTAAATTCATCTGTCGCATCAACTCTAAATCGAACAAATGAAAATCAGATCATTTTCGAAAAGCTCAAGCTAGCAGACATTGTTCACGCCCAAATCATAATTTCGGGTAAACTACCCGATTAAAATTGTTTATCTGTACGGAGTAAAACCAAATGAGTGCTCAGTTATTTGTTGTAGCCACCCCAATCGGGCACTTAGATGATATGACTTTCCGTGCAATTGATATTTTAAAATCAGTTTCTATTGTTGCTGCCGAAGATACACGTCAATCAGCACAATTATTTAAGCACTATAATATATCGACTCAACTTACTGCATGTCATGACCACAATGAAAGCAATAAAATTGAGCAGTTAGTTCAAAAATTACTTGCTGGCGATAGTGTTGCTTTAATTAGTGACGCAGGTACACCGCTCATCAGTGACCCAGGCTTTAAATTAGTCCGTGCTGCTCAAGAACATGGTATTAGAGTCGTTCCTGTGCCAGGTGCGTGTGCTGCTATTGCTGCCTTAAGTGCGGTAGGTTTGCCGAGTGACCGTTTTAGCTTTGAAGGCTTTCTGCCATCGAGAGCGTCACAACGTATTTCTCAATTAGAAAAACTTAAAAACGAAACTCAAACCTTAATTTTCTATGAAGCCCCTCATCGTATTTTAGAGTCTATTAAAGATATGGCTCAAGTATTTGGTGAAGACCGTCCTGTAGGGTTTGCACGTGAAATTACTAAAACATTTGAAACCATCAAAAAAATGACCTTAAAAGATTTGGTCAGCTTCATTGAAAATGACCACAACCAAGAAAAAGGTGAAATTGTAGTGGTTGTGGGTGGTGCAGCTGCAAAAACAGATCTGGAACAAGAAAAACTAGATGAACTTTTAAAGCGTTTACTTCAAGATTTATCTGTTAAAGCAGCATCTCAACTTGCTGCCGATTTGACAGGAATTAAGAAGAAAGTCGCTTATCAACGTGCGCTCGAGTTAACTCAATCTTAATTTTTAATTAGATATGGGTGATGACACAGACTATTTGACATCACCCTCTGTTAATTTTGAATAATAAAATATAAGAATAAGAGTACTAATATGACTGAACAAATGGGCAAACTTGGCCCTCATGAAGGACAAGAACTAGAATTATTAATTTCAGGCAAAAAACCTATCGCTCTATTTTACGATCTATTACCTGTCAGTTTTTTAAAGCATCTCGAACGAGGTACTTTATCAATGCTGAGTAAAGATATTGAAACCTCTCTACCTTTACCCTTTTCAATTATGCTGATTTATAAAGATGCAGCTTTAGCAGATTTAAATGAACTCATGATGTGTATTGAAACTTTATTCAAAGAAACTAATTTTGAAAAATGCATAGGGCTTGAACGAAGAGTTGGACAACTTTTAGGTTACTCAGCACAAGATATAGAGTTTTATATTCAGCATATTTCCAATCGCCATTTAAAAAGAAACCTCTAAAACTATCTCAATATGTGTTTTGCTGACTTCACAATAGTCTCTGTCAGGGCATCTAACTGTTTAGACTGCCTTTTCCAATGGTGCCAATATAACGGAATGTCGAGCTCAGCCTCAGGTATAACATCCACTAAAGTTCCATTATTTAGTAAAGATTGAACCTGAAGCTCGGGCACCATGCCATATCCCAAACCTAATTGGATTGCTTTCACAAAGGCATCTGTGGCAGGAATAAAACTATAAGGATAGCTCTGCAAAGGTAAACCATAATATTTAAGCAAAACCTCTGAATGCATCAGGTCTTTATGGTTAAAAATTACAGCAGGTGCATTTCTTAAAGTTTCTCGGTTTACGCCATGTTTAAACCAGTCAGCTGCAAATTCAGCAGAAGCCAACATTTTATAACGCATTTTCCCAAGTGGTTGAGCTAAACAGCCTGACATGACTTGCTCTTCTGCCGAGATACATGCATTGACTTGCCCTGTTTCTAATAAAGTATGCGTATGCGATTGGTCATCAATTTTTAGTTCTAAGACTATTTTTTCATTAAAAAGCGTTTGCTGAATGCTCGGTAAAAGCCAAGTCGCTAGCGAATCTGCATTGGAAGCTAGAGCAATTTTGTAGAATTCCGATTCAGATGACTTGCCCATCAAACCTTGTAATAAGTTTTGCTCCATTATTCTCGTATGACGTAAATGTTGTAATAACGTTTGCCCAGCTTGTGTGAGTACACATGGGCGCCCACGGATAATTAAAATTTGGCCTAAATACTTTTCTAAAGCTTGCACACGTAAGGACACTGCCGACGGCGTAATATATAAATGCTCACCTGCCGCATCAAAACTTCCCACTTCTGCGACTGCAAGAAAGGCTTCACACTGTTTGCTATCTAACATATCAAACCTAAATTTTTTTTAGCCAAACCTAAATATTCTTAATTTTACTTATTTTTTAAGAAAAAGTCAGATAATTCCCACATCTGATTTTTCCACCTTATTGTTATGTTCTCTCTTAGTATATTTTTTAAAGGCTTCGGTATTGGTAGCGGGCTTATTGTAGCAATTGGAGCGCAAAATGCTTTTGTTCTAAAACAGGGGCTTAAACAGCAATATGTATTTTGGCTATGTTTAATTTGTGCGCTGTCCGACTCAATTCTAATCGCTTTTGGTGTATTAGGTTTTGCCGAAATCATGACAGCATCACCCATCTTAATTAGTGTCGCTAAATATTTAGGTGCAACATTCTTATTCGTCTACGGTGCGAAAGCATTCTATGCTGCCTTAAAAACCACCCAAAGCATGGAGCTTGATAGCAGCCAGAAACAGACTTTAACCCAAGCACTAGTGACCTGTCTTGCCTTTACTTGGCTTAACCCACATGTCTATTTAGATACTATTGTTCTGATTGGTTCAGTTGCAACTCAGCTAGAAGATAAAATTAGTTTTGCTTTGGGCAGCATTGTTGCCTCTTGGATTTTCTTTTTCAGCTTAGGTTATGGCGCAAGGTTATTAAAACCATTGTTTATCAATCCTAAAGCATGGAAAGTCTTAGATTTCATTATTGGTTGCGTTATGTGGAGTATTGCAATATCGCTTCTCATCTAATCATTCAAACACTAAAAAGTACCATGTCTGAATGGTACTTTTATGCGCTCAAAATTATGCTTGAGAACCCAACACCAGCTTTGACTGTTTTCTTTCTTGCTGTGACTGTTTTATAACAGCATAACCAGAGGACACACCTAAGTAAGCAATGATAAAGGCAACAAATAAATCTGGAAATACACTACCTGTTCCAAATACGCCAACCGCCGCTAAAATCACAGCAATATTAGCAATAGAATCATTTCTGCTGCATAACCAGACAGAACGCATATTGGCATCTCCATCACGGTATGCATAAAGCATAAGCGCAACTGAAACGTTAGCAATTAAAGCCATCACGCCAATTGCTCCCATCACCATAGGCTCGGGCGGAACACCATGAAAATACGACCAGACCACTTTCGCAATAACAAAAACACCGAAAGCTGTCATCGTTATTCCTTTAAGTAATGCAGCTGTTGCCCGCCAATACAAACTCATCGAAAGCACAACTAAAGATAATGCATAATTTGCTGCATCTCCGGCAAAATCTAATGCATCGGCCCATAGTGAAACAGATTGGGCTTTATAACCACCCAAAATTTCTACCACAAACATCAAAGCATTGATCACAAGTGCAATCCATAACGCTTTTCTAAACCGTGGACTCACCTTTTTTGAAGGAGAACATGTTGAAGCACAACCACATCCAGCCATTTTATTTCCTCAAGAACTCTTTTATAGTGATTAAAAACCCTTGAGTAGCTCCAGAGTCAAGTCTTATGAATCTTTCTATTGGTCAATTGTCAAAAAAAGCGGATGTTCCAATTGATACGATCCGTTATTACGAAAAAGTAGGTGTGTTGGACCGTATTCAACGTTCAGAAAATAATTATCGTGTTTATACTGAGCAGACACTCAACGATCTATTGTTTATTAAACATTGCCGAGAATTAGATATTTCACTCAGTGATATTAAAACGCTAAAAGAAATGAAATCTCAGCCCAAACAGGCATGTACAAAAATTGATAACCTAGTAGATAAATATTTAATTGAAGTATCTGAAAAAATTGAACGATTATTACTTTTAAAAGAATCTTTAATTGATTTAAAACAGCACTGCTCTACCAATCGAACAGTAGATGAATGTGGGATTTTAAAAGAATTACAAAGCTCTCCTTAAACCTATTTTAGTAAATTCATACAAAAAAAAGCACCACTCATGTGATGCTTTTTTAGATTAATGGTCGCTATGTTCATCAGGAGGAACTTCGGTAATTCTCCCACCTCGAGCTAAAAATGCGGCGATTTCATCTTCCAGCGCTTGGCGCTGTTTCTGTTTAGCAGTTACAGTCAGCGTTTCTGCCTCAGCAAGATCAGTATCACTCATACCGCCTACTTCTTCATCAGCTGCACCGCTTTCGGCTGCTTTCGCTTCATCTTCATCTACAGCAGAATCTTCTGCATCTTCATAATCATTGATATCTGACATTTCACACTCCCCACAATGATTTTTATTGCATCATCGCTATGGTCCCAAGACCTCAGAAATTTAGCAATCTCTTTGCGTTTAGCAAAGAGCCAATTTGGTCAATTCCGTATCTTTTATGACCAAATTGGTAATGATATATAAATGATTGTTCAAAAAATATCTACTGGCATTGAATTCGCTTAGTAGAGTATAGGCCCAGTGAATATTTTAATGCTTATAGCGGGTACTTTGTAAAGCCCCAAAACCATTTGCTTGTTGCATAAATCGGTCTTTTAAAACCGGAGTCAGCTCAACTTGCTTAAGCCCCATATTGCGAGCCCATACGACTGGAAATAGCTCACTACTTTCAAGCCAACCAATTGCCGACATGCTATGCATCATTGCATCATTCTGACCTTTACGGCGATGTTCATAGCGCATTAAAGTTTGCTCATGTGCCCATACACCACGTTTTAAATCATGAAGCAACACATCACACAGCACTGCCGCATCAAGACAGCCAATATTCACCCCTTGTCCAGCAAGTGGATGAATCACATGTGCTGCATCACCAATCAAAGCCAATCCTGCTTTTACATATTGTTTTGCAGCGCGAGCTTTGAGCGGAAATTGTGCTCTTGAACGAACCTCTAACACCTCACCCAACATGTGTTGGCTTTCTTGAGTTAAAAGCTGCATAAATGCAGTATCGTTTAAAGCTGAATATTCATCGGCATAATCATCTGGTAGTGTCCAGACAATGGATTGCCAGTATCCGTTTTCAGTTTCTTCAAGACTTGCCATTGGTAAAAATGCCAAAGGTCCTGTAGGTAAAAAAGTTTGACGGGCAACATAATGATGGGGCTTTGCTGTTCTAATTGCACAGCTAATGGCTGCTTGTTTGTAATCTAGTACATCGAGGTCAATAAAAGCCTGTTCACGTACAAATGAATTTGCACCATCTGCACCGATAAGTAGTTTAGTTTTAAGTGTCGTGCCATCTGCTAATTGAATATGCCAACATCCAATACCCTGCTCAATACGCGTAACACGAACTTGAGTACGGTAATCTGTAAGCTGCTGCAACATTTTTTGCTGAATAGCAACGTTCAGTACACTTGGCTCCACCATAGAACCCAGGGCTTGCTCAGCTAAAGGCTGACGTGCAGAGTCTTGGCCAAAATTAATTTCACCATAGCCATTCAGGTTCCAGACCTGCATGCCTGTATAAGGCATTTGACGGGCAAGATCATCCCAAACATTTACCGTTTTAAGCAAATGAATGGTCGCTTGGCTAAGGGCTAAAACACGTGGATTCATCACGCTTAATGTTTTCTCAACATCAAGCACAGGAGCCGCATCAAGCACTGTGGGTTGCACCCCACCTTGCGCAAGTAATAAAGCAGTTAAACCACCAACCAATCCACCACCAACAATGACGACATCCAACACTTCACTCATGCTTTTAACCCCATTGCATAGTTAGCCACCAATGGTTTTATACCCGGAATGACATCAAATGCAATTAATCCTGTATTACGAATTAATTTTAATAATGGGTTTTGGTTACTAAAACCACGAACTACAGTGTCACAGAACTTAATCACGCGCTGCTGATCTGATAAACGAGCTTGTTCATAGGCAAGTAAGTTATCTGGGTTACCCAAATCATCAGAAGTGCTTAACTGGTTCACTAAATAACGCACTAAAACATCGGCATCACGTAGACATAAATTAAAGCCCTGTCCTGCAACAGGATGAATTGTATGTGCGGCATTACCCATTAGAATAACGCGACCAACAGCTTGTTTATGCGCAAGCACTTGCGAAAGCGGATAGCTAAAACGTTTACCCGTTTTCTCAAATTTACCTGCTCGGTCACCATAAGTTTGTTGCAAGGCACTTAAAAAGTGCTGGTCATTTTCATCGCCTAGCCATTCATTTTCGGTGCCTTTTTTAACAGGCCATACCACTGAGCGGCGGTACTCACCCGGTAAAGGTAATAAAGCTAAAGGACCCAATGCACTGAAACGCTCAAAACCTACATGCTCATGTGGCTTGGATGTCTGAACCGTAGTCACAATCGCAACCTGATCATAATCATGAACATCCACACCCACGCCAATTGCCTGACGACAAAAAGAATCGCGTCCATCAGCCGCAATTAATAGTTTTGACTCAAGTTTTAAAGTTTCCTCACCACGCTGAGCTTCAATATGTACTTGTTCAGCATCTTGAGTTAAAGCCGTAACCTGTACGCCATCAATCAACTCAATCAAAGGTTGTTGACGCACTTGAGTTAACAGAACACGACCAAGCCAAGCATTTTCAATCACTTGCCCAAAGCTTTCGACTTTTTCTTGTTCTGCGATTAAACGTGCTTTACCAAAACTGCCTTGCTCAGTAATGTGGACTTGTAAAATTGGAGTAGCATGTTGCTGTAATGCATCCCACAACCCTAGCTTTTGATAAATTTGCACACTACGACGTGATAAAGCCGTATTACGTGCATCAAAACTCGAATGATAAGGGGCAACATTTTGATCATCATAGTTTGGGTATTTCACAGCTTCTAATAGCTTTACTGCAATATTAGCCTTCGCGAGCATGAGTGAAAGGCTCAAACCAACCATACCCCCACCTACAATAATCACTTGTTGTTGCATCGAGTTTTGCTCCTTTGGCGAATACGTTTAATTATGCTTTAGCTTGCGCCATTAAATGTTCAATATCTGCAATATCTTTAACCACATTAGCAGTTAAAACTCGTGGCCCTTTCGACGTTGCGACCACATCATCTTCAATACGAATACCAATACCACGCCATTTTTCATCTACAGTTTCATCATCTGGCGCAATGTATAAACCAGGTTCAACTGTAACAACCATACCCTCTTCATATTGACGCCAGTCTTCACCTTTTTTATAAGATCCAACATCATGTACATCCATACCTAGCCAATGACCTGTGCCATGCATATAAAACTGACGGTATGCTTCGGTTTTGATGAGTTCGTTAACATCACCTTTGAGCAAACCTAAATTAACTAAGCCTTCAGTTAAAATTTTGACTGCAACTTCATGAGGTTCACGGTAAGAATTGCCAATACGAACTGCGTCAATGGCTGCATATTGAGAAGCCAGTACAACTTCATATAAGGCTTTTTGTTCAGCACTAAATTTGCCATTTACTGGGAAAGTACGGGTAATATCCGATGCATAAAACTCATATTCACAAGCTGCATCAATCAAGACTAAATCGCCATCTTTAAGTGGTTGGTTATTTTCAACATAGTGCAAAATACAAGCATTAGCACCACCACCAACAATACTGTTATAAGAAGGCACACAACCGTTTTGCCCAAATATATAATTCAGCTCAGCTTCAAGAGCATATTCCATCATGCCCGGACGTACCATTTGCATCGCACGCGTATGCGCTTCAGCACTAATATTTGCAGCAATTTGCATCAGCTCAAGTTCTTGTGGTGACTTGACTAAACGCATTTCATCGACAATACGGTCGAGCTGTACCAATTGAGCTGGAGCGCTCTCATGTCGGTGCTCGGCATCTGCTTGTTTAATCCACTGGCTAACTCGCGCATCAAACGCAGCATTGTGCCCAATCCGATAATAAAGACGCTCTTTATTTAATAACTTTTCAATAATCTCTTCATCAAGCAAATCAATTGCATATGCTTCATCTGCGTCATAATCTTCAATTGCACCATCAATGCCTGCACGGTAACCATTCCAGATTTCCATCTCACGATTACGTTCACGGCAAAAAAGACTATAGCTATAGTCATCGTCCTCGAAGGTTTCAATGACAGCAACTGCCTCAGGCTCAGCAAAGCCAGTCAAATAGAAAAAACTACTATCGGCACGGAATTTATAATCCGCATCACGATTACGGTACATTTCCTCACGCGTTGCAATAATTGCAATACTGTTTGGACCCATTTTTTCTGCCAGACGGTCTCTACGATGTCGAAAATCAGCTTGAGGCAATTTCATAATGATCTACTTGATTTAGAATTTTAAAGTCAAAAAATAAAATACAACCAATAACACATCGCCTCAATTAGCTTGGGCGATGTGGAGTAAACATTTCTACAATAGTTTGTTCTGTGTCTACAGCAGCAGATTTAATTTTTGCATGAAAGTTTTTCAATAAAGAACTGTCAGCTACAGTGATTTTTTTTCTACCAATAGACAAGCTTACAGGGATTAAGCGTACAAATTCATACAATTCTTCGTAACTGCTTTCACCTTCCTCATCATTGTCAGAGTCTTCAAATTCGACCGCTGCAATATCTTGAAGGTTCTCAATCAACTCACGTTCATCATCACGAATATGACCCGATGCCAACCCAAAACCTAATACAACGCCCGCACACCAATCTGATAATGCTTGTACACGCTCTTGAAGCGTATGTTCATCATCAGGAAGCATTGGTAAATAATCTAATTCATCATCAGATATAGCGTGAACGACATCTTCTGCTTCATCAGTTAAAAGTGCTAAAGCATCTTCACTTAACTCTGGCACATTAAGGGTTGTTAAAATTTGTGACCATTCTTCACGCGTTGGCGCTTCTGTCACACAAACAATACCTGTTAACAGACCATGTAACTCACTAGGGCTTGAAATTTCTTCAATTCCTTCAAAATGAGCGTTCCAATCTGTCCAGCCTGAAATATCGTCTTGCATTCGTTTATCCAATCTCTATACTTTGTATATATTACCTTTGATTGCAATTCTGTGCGACCTCGTTATGTTAGAACAATTACAGCGGCTACAAGCGCATATTAGCGTATTAAAAACACGCTTACATCATTTAGAGAGTGAACATGCGGCACTCTCAGAAGCTAATGAACTGGCTGAAACAGAGCATCACGCACAAGTTGTGCAAAAAAATAGTATTATCACTAAAAAACAAGAGGAAATTGAGTCGGTAACTGAGCAACTATCTCAGTTAAAAGGTCAATTTCAACAATTGAATCAGGATGCTAACACACTTGCTGAACGTTATAGTCGATTAGAAAAAAGTACAACTGATTTAAAAAATCGTTTTCAAGAAATTCTTGCCGAACGCAATGAATTACGTGTTGCAAAAGAAAAGTTACAAGCCCACCAGCGTCAAACTCAGCAAGAGCTTCATGATTTACAACAAGATCGTGATCGTTTGTTACAAAAAAATGAGCTTGCTAAATCAAAAGTTGAAGCCATTATTCAGCGTTTAGGAATTTTAGGCACTGCCCAAGATCAGCATGCTCAAGAAATTCAGCAGCTTGCCCATCCTAATGCTGAAACTGGTGAGGAGACCCAATCATGAGTGAACAAGTCATGGTAGAGCTTAGGCTGATTGAGCAGACCTTTAGACTCGCGACTACGTTAGATAAAAAAGACGAACTTGAACGTGCAGCAGAACTTCTCAATGAGAAATTTAATGAGATGCGTCGTAGTGCTCCACGTGTTGAGCACAATAAACTGGTCATTATGGTTGCTCTACAATTGACTCAAGAAGTACTGAGCCTTAATAAATCTTTGCAAGAATACACTCACTGTGAACGTTTACTGCAAACGATATTGGATGATGTTGAACAAATTGTTTAATAAATCATCCATACAAAAACGCCTTGCTCTATGAAGAATAGATGCAAGGCATTTTTTATTGAGGCTATTAAGCGCAATTGAAAATGATTTTATGCATATTAGTGTACAAAGCTTCATCAAACGCAAACTAAGTTTACAGTTCCTGAGGATTTGAGGATTGCCAACATGGTCAGATCGGTTATACTTAAATTGTCTCTGGGGTGTTCGCCAGCGGGTCTATTCCCCTGCCGATACTTAAACTTATGGATGTGTTCTGTATATTTAGAGTGTATGCCTACCTTCGTGTAGGAAACCCAGCAAGTATACGTCGCGTCCACCTTGAACTCATCGGGTTCAGGGTAACGACACATGCAGCGGCATCTTCGGAGCATTTAGTTTTAACTTATAAGAAAAATTCAAAACATTTATTTTAATTTAGCTTTTTATACAGACCTTTCAGTCTAAAATTTTCTTTTGAAAACATTAAATTGCAGCTTAGCTGATTAATCTAATCAGCCCTCTTTAATATTATTTTTTATTTTTATTAAGACACTCTTCATACCAGCCTGTTTGAAAATCTTCTATTGCCTTTCTTTTAAAGAAACTGGTTCTAAATACTTTGGCAGAGTAAGCCGAATTAATTAAATCTTGATAAAGTTGTTTGGCTTTTTGGTCTTCGAGGCCATTCGCTATCTGTTGCAAGTCTTCAGATGGAACTTTTTGTTGACGTGCCTCCATGACAGTATAAGCAACTTTTTTTACCACATTACAAATCTCAGGATCACTTACGTTTTCGTCTGCATAACAACTTAAAGCAAAAAAACTAAGCAGAAATAATCTAAACTTCATGACCCTACCTTATTTTTATAGTTTAAAACTAATGACAGAATTTAATTATTAAAAAAGAAATAGAAAATTTCTTACTATTTCTTTTTTAAAGATCACGCTGGATTAATTACATAAAAATATAGAATAAGGCCAGCCAAAATGGTTGAAGCAATCGTTAAATATGTACCGACAGTATTAAAACTCTGTAAGAATTTCAAGATTTCCATATCTAGAACCCCCTAAATTAGCAACTATAAAGACAGAATGAAATTTATCACAATTCAATAATGCCAATCAATTCACACTTATCGGATTTTTTGAGAGTTAAAACATAAATTGACTTATTGGTTACAGCTAATCGCTAAAGCATCCTTGTAGTAGTCAGTGGCACTCTTCAAATCTGACAACATTTTTTCTTCGGTATAAGGTTTAGGTGAAATTTTGATTAATGCAGGCATATATTGGGTCTTATAGACCTCAGGATAATCATGACACAAGATTTTTACTTTAACCTCTTGTGATATCTTCGGATTATCTAATTGATCTAAAAACTCTCCAATTTTACGGTCAGACTCTTCAAATTGAGCTTTATAGTCAACTTCAGCTGCTTCAGGTTCCGTTTGTTTTGTGCACCCACCAAGTATCAACACGGTGCTTATTGTAATGGTTAAAATTTTTAACTTCATAGGCTTAACAATTTCACATTCATCTTTTTAAATATTCTTATCTGATTAAATGTAAATAAATACTGGTAATACGTAAAGAAATAGAATTTTTTATCGCTAAAGAAGATACCTCACATCAAGTAAATTTAAAGTTATTTCTTAATTACTCCTCTATTTCCATAAATCTTAAGAAAAATAGGTATAATTTTGCTCGACTGATCTCAAATCTTTGTTAGATTTACACATGACTGAACTTAGTTTTATTAGAAAAAATTTAAGATCTAAAAGACGCTCTTTAAGCCCATTGGAGCAAAAACAAGCTCAGCTTAATGTTCTCCATCATTTAAACAGTCTTGCTATTTTTCATTCATCAAAAAAAATTGGTTTATATTTACATGCCTTCGGAGAAGTTCATACAGATCTGATCATAAAATTATGTTTTCAAAAAAATAAACAGGTTTATTTACCTATGATTTGTTCTATGAATCAACGTTTAGTTTGGGTAAAAATATCTAGAAACCAATATTTAAATCGACGTTTTTCACATCATCCGTTGGGTATGAAAGAACCCATGGCAACAAGAGGAAAACATGTATCAAAACTTGATTTACTGTTGATGCCACTTTTAGCTTGTGATCACTACGGAACACGTATTGGTATGGGAGGCGGCTATTATGACCGAACACTAGCAAGTGCAAAACATAAGCCTTATCGTTTGGGAATGGCTCATCAATTTCAATTTATTGAGCATACTTTAAAACGTCAAAGTTGGGATCAACCATTAGATGCTTTACTCACCCCTCAACATGTTTATTATTTTAAAAGATGATTTTTATATAAAAATTTATAAAACTTAAAATATATACTTTTACTTTTTAGTCCCTTAAAACGAAAAAGTAACCACCCTAGGGATGATTACTTTGCCGTGACAGACCGTTTTACCAACTTATATTAACATGCCTATTTAATGTTCAATATCGAATAAGCTTTGCATTATTGTTAACAATACATTGTGTATAAATGGCATAAGAAAATGGTTATTTACTATCCAAACGATTTTTTTATCATATGAATATTTCATAATTATTAAGCTAAATTACTTACCCTTTCTACAAAATTTTATTCTTCTTAAGAATTAATTCGTTGATTCATAATATTTTAATAAAAAAGTTGACTAAATTAGTCATTTTTTCCGCATTTTCTATAAATAGGCCCTTGTAATTTTTGAAATACACATCACTATAAAAAACATGGCAACCTCGTTGTCACTCATTAGGAGTGCCCATGTCTGAACTTATTATGAATGAAAAAACTGACTTAGAGCCTCAGGTTCCAAGTGTATTACCACTTTTAGCGTTACGTGATGTAGTGGTCTACCCACACATGCAAATTGCGTTATTCGTGGGTCGTGAACAATCGATCAATGCAGTTGATGTGGCTCGTAACAGTGACAATTTAGTATTTGTAGTTGCGCAAAAAGATTCGCTTACAGAAGATATTGATCACGATAACCTTTATCAGTACGGAACGGTTGCTAAGATTGTTCAGGTCGTAAATCATGAGAATGATGAAAACTGTATCAAAGTACTTATTGAAGGGTTACAGCGCTCTAAACTTGAAAAAATTATCGATGAAGATAGCTATTTGACGGCTGAACATAGCTTAAGTCCAATGACAATTAACGTAGATAAAGCTACTCAAGAAACTCGTTTACAAGAGTTACGTACTTTATTTGCTCAATACGCTGAAGCAAAATTACGTAATGCACGTGAACTGGTTGCAGCTGCTAATAAAATTGAAGACTTACTACAGCTTATGTTCTTCGTGGCAACACGTGTGCCTCTAAATATTGAAATTAAACAGAAGTTTTTAGAGCACGATGAGTTTGAAGCACATTTGCAAGAACTTATGAGCTACTTGGTAAATCAATCTGCTGAACAGCAAATTGAACAAACTTTGCATGACAGCGTAAAACGCCAAATGGAAAAAAACCAACGTGAATACTTTCTAAATGAAAAAATGAAAGTCATTCAACGTGAACTTTCTGACATGAATGGCGGCGCTGAAGATGACGTTGCTGAAATAGAAAAACGTCTTGCTGAAGCTGATTTACCTGAACACGTACGTAAAAAAGCAGAAGCTGAGTTCCGTAAGCTTAAAGCAATGCAACCAGCGTCTAGTGAAGCAGCTGTTGTACGTAACTATCTAGAAGTAATTTTAGATACGCCGTGGAATAAGGCGAGCAAAGTCAGCATTAACCTTGCGAAAGCTCAAGAGATTCTTGATACAGATCACTACGGCTTAGATGACGTTAAAGATCGTATTGTTGAATATTTAGCTGTTCAGTCACGTGTTAAAAAACTCAAAGGTCCGATTCTATGTTTAGTAGGTCCTCCTGGTGTAGGTAAAACTTCACTTGGTGAGTCAGTTGCGAAAGCAACAGGTCGTGAGTTTGTTCGTATGGCACTTGGTGGCGTACGTGACGAAGCTGAGATTCGTGGTCACCGTCGTACTTATATTGGTGCGATGCCAGGTAAAATCGTGCAGTCTTTAACAAAAGTTGGCGTGAAGAACCCTCTGTTCTTACTCGACGAAATTGACAAGATGGCACAAGACTACCGTGGCGATCCTGCTTCTGCATTGCTTGAAGTATTAGATCCATCACAAAACAGTAAGTTCAACGATCACTATTTAGATCTTGATCTTGACCTCTCTGAAGTGATGTTTATCTGTACTGCAAACAGCATGAATATTCCTGAGGCATTACTTGACCGTATGGAAGTTATTCGTCTACCGGGTTATACCGAAGATGAAAAAGTTAATATTGCTGAACGTTACCTTGTTCCAAAAGCGATTAAGAACAACGGTCTACGTGCTAAAGAGTTAACAATTCATGAAGAAGCGATTCGTGATATTGTTCAGCGCTATACACGTGAAGCTGGTGTACGTAGTTTAGAACGTGAAGTGTCTAAAATTGCGCGTAAAGTGGTAAAAGAAGCAGTAAGTAAAAAGTCTAAAAACTTACAACTTGATGTGACTTCTGCCAATCTTCCAGAATACTTAGGTCCACATAAGTTTGACTTCGGTATTGCAGAAGAAGAAGCGCAAGTAGGTCGCGTAAACGGTCTAGCTTGGACATCTGTAGGTGGTGAGTTACTTACCATTGAAGTTGCAGCGGTAAAAGGTAAAGGCAAATTCATTACGACCGGTTCACTTGGTGATGTAATGAAAGAATCTATTACTACAGCAATGACTTTAGTACGTACACGTGCCGATGAGCTAGGTATTGAAGCTTCTCGTTTTGAAGAAACTGATGTACACGTTCACTTACCAGAAGGTGCAACACCAAAAGATGGCCCATCTGCTGGTTTAGCATTAACAACTGCCCTTGTATCAGCATTTACAGGTATTGCGATTCGTCCGGATATTGCAATGACTGGTGAAACAAGTTTAGGTGGTCGTGCAATGCGTATTGGTGGCTTAAAAGAAAAACTTCTTGCGGCACACCGTGGTGGAATTAAACTTGTATTTATTCCACAAGATAACGTACGTGATTTGGCAGAAATTCCAGCCAATGTTAAAGAAGGTTTAGAAATCAAAGCTGTGAAAAGTATTGATGACATCTTGCCTCTAGCATTAGTTTCTATGCCAAAGCCTTTACCTAAAACGCCGATTGTAAAACCGGTGGAAGGTTCAAAAGCAGCACGTCACTAATTAAAATACGAAAAAAGAGAGCTTCGGCTCTCTTTTTTTTGTTACACAATTTGATTGAAAAATATCCAACCATCCTCATAATAGGTATTAAGAGTATTTAATTAAATTAAGTATTCTTCGTTATCTATTATTTTATAGATAGCCTTGTTTTTATTCTCTATGATCATCTGAACTCCAGACAGGTGATCATTTGATCGCAGTCCAACACAGTTTTTTGGACTGCGTTTTTTATGCCTATTTTACTACCACGAACTTATCTCTTCCTCAGGTATAATGCGCCAGCTGTTTTGAATGAATAGATAATATGAAAATTCGTATTCTGACCATTGGTCAAAAAATGCCTGCTTGGGTTCTCACTGGTTTTGAAGATTATTTCAAACGCATCCAACCTTTCGTGCAAACTCAAGTCATTGAACTGCCTATGGCCAAACGTGGTAAGAATGATTCAGAAGCAGATATTTTAAAATATTGCCAAATTGAAGGCGAAAGTATTTTAAATGCTTTAAAGCCGAATGAAACTTTAATTGCCCTAGAAGTCGGTGGGCGAGAACTCAGCACAGAAAAGCTGGCTGACACCATGAAACAATGGATGCTTGAAGGCAATGATGTAGTACTTGCGATTGGTGGCCCAGATGGCCTGTCGGATCAAGTACGTAAAGCTGCTGCATGGCATTGGTCACTCTCAAAACTCACAATGCCCCATCCTTTGGTACGCGTGTTATTAATTGAGCAACTATATCGGGCAATGACTATTAATCATAATCATCCCTATCACCGTGCATAAAAACAACAACCGTTTCATTTTAGGAACAATCCGTTGAAATCAGGATACTTTTAACATGCCCTGATTTTGGCATAATGACTATTATTCTGCTTTTCAACTCAGGTGCAATGCAATGGAACTACAAACCCTTCCTGGACTGTTTATTTCACATGGTTCACCCATGCTTGCACTTGATCCAGAACAAGTAGGACCTGCTCTACATCGTTTAGGTGCAAATCTTCCCACACCAAAGGCAATCATTGTGATGTCTGCCCATTGGGAAAGTAAAGCACTTGAAGTGTGTATTTCGACACGTCCAGAAACATGGCATGACTTCCGCGGCTTTCCTAAAGAGTTATATGAAATTCGCTACAGCGCACCTGGACAACCAGAACTCGCTGAAGAAATTTTAAAATTACTGGCAGATGCCCATCTTGTGGCACATGCGAATAGTACGCGCCCTCGTGACCATGGCGTATGGATGCCTCTATTGCATATGTATCCTGATGCTGACATTCCTGTGGTCGAGATTTCTTTGCCAACCAATTTAAGCGCACAAGAAATTTACCGTATAGGACAGACGCTCGCACCTTTACGGGACAAACAAATTTTATTGATTGGTTCAGGCAGTATTACCCATAATCTTGCAGAGTTATCTTGGCAAGGAGACAATTCCAAAGTTCCTGAATGGGCTTCGACTTTTAGAAATGCTGTTGTGAATAAACTTACACATCAAGATTATGATGGCGTACTGGACTGGCAATCATTGCCCTATGTAAAACGTAATCATCCTACCCTTGAACATTTTGCCCCTTTGTTTTTTGCTATGGGCACAGGCAATCGCTTTACGATTGTTCACAGTAGCTTCACAATGGGCTCACTAGGCATGGATATCTATCGTTTTGATTAATTATTAACAAATACCCCGTTTTTCGGGGTATACCATTATTTTTGTTGAAAATTAGAATAACTTACAAACTTATACATTTTAAAAACCGAAACAATCAAATGTTTACATTTTCTTTTTTTAAGAATGTTTTAAGCTTATTGCTGTTGTTTTTTTACTTGAAGTTTTTTAAATGAAAATTAAATATTTAATTCTTGCGTTATTACCTTTTTCTTTGATGGCATGTCAAACAGTTACGAATACTCCAGCTCCAATTGTATCTGAGCAACAACAAAACCTTGCGGCCACTTTAGGTGAATATGCTTGGACTTATCAAAATGTAAAAGCTTCTAAACCACTTATCCTTAACTTTAATGCAGATAGCAAATTAGCAATCAATACAGGTTGTAATAGTCAAGGCGGTACTTGGAAAGTTGAAGGCAACCAACTTGTTACTTCTAACCTTGTTTCAACCATGATGGCTTGCCAAGATGACCTAATGAAACAAGAACAACTTTCTAATAGCATCTTTAATGACGCGAAATTACCAATCGAAATTAGTAACAATAATGGTCAGGTGATTTTAAGCGTGACAGATAAAACTGGTCAAAAACATATTTTCCAAGGTCAAAAAGCAGTTAATACTCAAGCTTTAACAGACTACTCTTGGTCTTATCAGCCTGAAAATACAAAAAAACCTATCGTTCTTAACTTTACCAATGACCGTTTATCGATCGCAACGGGTTGTAATCGCCAAGGAACAACTTGGAAAGTTGAAAACAACACCATCGTAACTGCTGATGTAATGTCAACAATGATGGCGTGTGAACCTGCTTTAATGAAACAGGAACAGTTTTCTAGCAGCCTTTTCCAAAAACGTGCGATTCCATTTGAACTCAATACCACAAACGTTGATCAACCAACTCTAACGGTATCTGATGCTCAAGGTCAAAAATATACCTTTACTGGTAAAATGACACCTGAAGCAAAATATCAATCTGAAGGAAAAACTGTTTTCCTAGAAGTTGCTCCACAAACTAAATCATGTACTGGTGTAGCACCACAAACTTGTATGCAAGTTCGTGAAATTAAATATGATGACAAAGGCGTTAAAACTTACGCTGACAAAAACTGGTCATTATATTATGGCCAAATTGAAGGTTTTGAACACAATCCAGATCAACGCGTAATTTTACGTGTAAAACGTTTTGAAGTGAAAAACCCAGCAGCAGACCAATCTAGTCAAGCTGATGTATTAGATATGGTTGTTGAACAAGAACTAGTTAAAAAACCTAAAAAATAAGTTTTTAGACTAAAAAAAATCCGATGCTTTTGCATCGGATTTTTTATTTCTATTTTTAGAAAATACCTTGAGCAAGCATTGCATCAGCTACTTTTACAAAACCTGCAATATTGGCACCATCAACATAGTTAACAGTACCATCTTCTTTAGTACCGTATCTTACACAATTGGCATGAATGTCTTTCATGATTGCATGTAAGCGTTCATCAACCTCAGCATGTGTCCAGCTTAAACGAATTGCATTTTGAGACATTTCTAAACCAGACGTTGCAACACCACCAGCATTAGATGCTTTTCCTGGCGCATACAAAATTTTAGCTTCGATGAAGTGTTCAACTGCCTCAAGTGTAGATGGCATATTAGCGCCTTCAGCCACACAAATTACACCATTTGCAATAAGCGTTTTAGCATCTTCACCTGTTAATTCATTTTGCGTAGCACATGGTAAAGCAATATCGACAGGAATATGCCAAGGCGTTTTTCCTTCAAAATATTCAAAACCATGTTTAGAAGCAAACTCGGAAATACGACCACGCTTAACGTTTTTAAGATTCATGACTTCAACAAGCAACTCATCTGTAAAACCATTTTTTACATAAACTGTGCCGTTAGAGTCAGATAAAGTAACAACTTTTGCCCCTAGGAACATGGCCTTCTCTGCTGCATATTGTGCAACGTTACCAGAGCCAGATACTGAAACAGTTTTACCAGCAAAAGATTGCCCACGTGCTTTAAGCATTTCTTCTGCAAAATAAACCGTACCATAACCAGTAGCTTCAGGGCGCATTAAGCTACCACCAAATGAAATTCCCTTACCGGTAAAGACACAAGCGGTGTCATTACTCAGCTTTTTCATCATACCTGCCATATAACCGACTTCACGCGCACCCACGCCAATATCACCCGCAGGAATATCAGTATTCGGTCCCAAATGACGATATAGCTCAATCATGAGTGCCTGACAGAATCGCATAATTTCAGCATCAGATTTACCTTTAGGATCGAAATCTGAACCACCTTTCCCGCCACCCATGGGTAAAGTAGTAAGTGAGTTTTTAAAAGTCTGCTCAAAACCTAAAAATTTTAAAATTGATAGATTGACCGATGGATGGAAACGCATTCCCCCTTTGAATGGACCAATTGCTGAATTGTATTGAACACGGAAAGCTCGGTTAACTTGAGTCTGACCTTGATCATTCATCCATGAAACACGAAATTGAATCACACGCTCTGGTTCAACTAAACGTTCTAACAAACCCTGCTCTGCATATTCCGGATTTTTTTCAATAAAAGGCCACAAACTCGTCATTACTTCTTCGACAGCTTGTAAAAATTCAGGTTGATGCGGATCACGCGCTTGCACGTAATTCAGGAATTCATTCAGGTTGTTATATTTCAATGCACGGTCCTCAGCATAGTAATGAATTAAATTGGTGCAATACATTATTAAATGCATCATTTAGCAGCAAAATATTAAATCCCTTTCCATCAATTTTAACAATAGTTATTTTAAATTATTTTATTCACCTTAATTATCAAAAACTTATTTTTAGAAAAACTACTTAAAAATAAGAAATAGTCATTTAACTTTTCACTTTTATTGATCTATTATTGTGCAATATTGGCGACATTTTAGGTCAATTAAAAACCCGATAAATTCGTTAAAATCCATTGACCTTACTTAGGTTTTTCTTCATTATCGCATCGTTTTAACCAAGCTATTTGCCCCCTATGAATTCATCTATTTCTCTCATACGCGAGATTGATGCGTTATTACCACAAACACAATGTGGTCTATGTGGACATCGTGATGGATGTCTACCCTACGCAAAGTCGGTTGCTGAAGGTGAAGAAGCAAATAAATGTGTTCCAGGTGGACAACCTGTTGCTGATGCACTCGCAAATTTATTAAATCGCTCTCCATTAATTGCTGAAAGTAGCGTATGGCCTGTACAAACAGATGGTCGCCCACAGCGAATGAAAGCAATTATTCGTGAAGATGAATGTATTGGCTGTACCAAATGTATTAGTGCTTGTCCTGTAGATGCTATTATTGGCAGTGGTAAGCTCATGCATACCATCTTGACCGACTTATGTACGGGTTGTGAGCTATGCATTCCACCGTGTCCCGTAGATTGCATTGATTTGGTTGAGGACACACAAGCCTTACCAAATGAACAACAGCGTAACGCAGAGCAAGATGATTTAAGACAACGCTATTACGCACATATTCAACGTGAAGAAAAGCGTCGCAGTCACCGTAAAGGGCCTGTAGTACGTGCTGAAATTGATACTCAACTGTTTGCGCAGTTTTCTCAGGCACTTGATGAATTACCTTCAATTGAACTCATTGAGAAACCTAAAGAGACTGTGCTAACTGATGCTAAAACTACAATTGAGTTAGCTAAAATTCGTACACAAATTAAGAAACTGGAAAAACAGTTAAGTGTACGTGAAGATGCTAAAAAACGTCTTCAACTCGAAGAATTACAACAGCAACTCATGCAACTACAGGAGGTCTGAATGGCTGTCAAAAATATGACGAAAAAGCAGATTCAAATTTTCTTTGAACGCCTTCGTGAACAACGGCCCTCTCCTCAAACCGAGTTAAAATATTCATCTTCTTTTGAGTTACTGATTGCAGTTATGCTGTCAGCTCAAGCGACCGATGTGAGTGTAAATAAAGCAACTGATAAACTTTACCCGGTAGCTAATACAGCCGAGAAAATCTATAACTTGGGCGTAGATGGGTTAAAGGAATATATTAAAACAATTGGCCTCTACAATGCTAAAGCCGAAAATGTCATTAAGACCTGTAAAATTTTAATGGAACAATTTAACGGCGAAGTTCCAAGCAACAGAAAAGACTTGGAAGCTTTACCAGGCGTCGGACGTAAAACCGCAAATGTTGTTTTAAATACAGCATTTGGGCAACCGACTATGGCTGTCGATACCCATATTTTCCGAGTGGGAAATCGAACTGGCTTAGCCGTAGGTAAAAATGTACTTGAAGTTGAGCACCGCTTAATTAAGGTCATTCCTAAAGAATTTATTTTAGATTCACATCACTGGCTCATATTACATGGCCGTTATTGTTGTATTGCCCGTAAACCCAAATGTGCTGAATGTGTAGTTGCAGATGTTTGCAACTGGCCTGATCGCTTTGAATTTGGTGCACAAAAGCAAATTGCTATTAAAAATATTGAAGCTTAAAAATATGGTTGGGTATAGATAATATACCCAGTCAATCTTACTTTAGACGTTTGTTCTGGTTACGCTCTTCTTTTGCTTGTTTTTGTACCTGCCTAAGCATTTTATAGCTCTGATAACTCAAAAAGATGACGAGTGCCAGACTTAGCAATACCACCAAAATCAATATGATTTTCATATTGTTCTCCTGCACCGAATAAAAGAAAAGAGCCCTCACAAAGAGGGCTCATTATCACAAACAATATTAAATTATTTATCTAAAATATTAAACAAGTCTGTTTGTACATCTTCAATTGTACGTAAACCATTAAGCTTGTCATAAGTCGGCGCATTCTCACCAGATGCAGCACGGCTTTGATAGAAGCCAACCAATTGCTCAGTTTCTGTATGATAAGAAGCTAAACGTTTACGGATCGTTTCTTCTTGGTCATCTGGACGTTGAACAAGATCTTCACCAGTTTCATCATCTTTACCTTCCACTTTAGGTGGGTTGTAAACTGTATGATAAACACGGCCAGAAGCTGGATGCTGACGACGACCAGAAAGACGTTGTACGATTTCTTCATCAGGAACATCAATTTCAATCACGTGATCAATGCTAATCCCTTCTTTTTCCAAAGCTTCAGCTTGTGGAATAGTACGTGGGAAACCATCGAAAATGCAGCCATTTGCACAGTCAGGTTGAGCAATACGTTCTTTTACTAAACCGATAATAAGTTCATCTGAAACCAAACCACCAGATTCCATTACACTTTTAGCTTTTAGACCTAATTCAGTACCTTCACGAATTGCAGCACGGAGCATATCACCGGTTGAAATTTGTGGGACATTGTAGCGCTTACAGATCAACTGAGCCTGAGTCCCTTTGCCTGCCCCAGGTGGTCCGAGTAAGATAATGCGCATAAAAAACATCCTCATTTAAAACAATGAATGTGAAGTCTGGCAGAAAAAGTCTCATTAATCTTCAATAGATCCTGCCCGACGTCGAATTATAAGAAAGCCACAAACAAATGTATTGTACCAGCAATAAATCCGGTTACCCCACCTAGTACAATAAGAATCCACTCATCCTCCTGAAATGCAGGACGCAATAAATTCTGAAACTCTTTTGGTGTCAGTTCGCGAATACGCTCTTTAAACATTTGAAAAATCTTCTGTGCCCGGCTTGCGTTCAGCGCTGGGTCACATACGGGTCCCATCGTAATTTCAATTGAACGATCAATCAAGTCCGTCTTTAACCTTGCGTACTCTCTTGGCCCTAAAGAAAGCTGTAAAGATGTACGAACTAACGGTGTTTCCATAATTTCGTTAATATGACGCTTCACAATGCGGCGGGTTTTATCTTTACGCGGCCCGTACATCATTTCGGTCATAATCGATTTTAACGTAATCAAATCTTCTGTTACTACGCTTGAAAACACATCAGAGACTTCCTCTTGACGCTTCATGAAAGCACCTTGGAAATTATAGGTCCCAATTCGAAGAACCGGTACAATCCAAGGAAACTTACGATCTTTTGTTAACCTAAAAATCTGTGGGTAACGAATATAATGTGGTTCAAGAGGGTTAAACACCATCCAGATTGCAATCCAGTTCGTTAAAAACCCCCAAATTGAAGCCCAAAACGGGACTGTCCAGTGCCAAGGTACGACAAACCAAACAATCATTTGGAAAATACCAAAGAACATTCCAATTAAAGCGCTAATATGCCAAATAAAGTTGATTTCTTTTTGTCCAACTTTTAAAAACATACGTACCATCAAACGGCGATCACCTTCCATCTGGCTCACCACCATTTCACGCATATTAACCAGTGACTCGACGTTCATGGTCAGCTCAGTCACTAATTCTCTTAACACGCCTGGTAATTGCTTATGCGCCTGAGCATAAATACGGCGTTTAATTGAATAAGGTAAGTTTTCCCAAAGTACAGCATTACGATCGATCATGACTTCATCAATCAGGTGTTCAAGTTCAAACCCAACCTGCTCACCAATAATGCGTGCCATGTCTTCAGGATCCATTGCTTCTAAAAATTCACGCAATGAACCTAATTTAGATAAAGTATTGTCAGTAATAATACCTGAGATACGTCCAGCCTTACGTGGCACAATACCTTGCCAACCTACTGGTAATGGACCTAAGTGGAAACCCCAAAATTTAATTGGGTAAAACACCATTTTTAAAGCCATCCACACGTGTGCCCATGTAACAAAGGCAGTGACTGGAATAATACTCAAAACGGCCCAAAAATCAGGTCTGTGTAAAAAGGTCTGCCACAATCCGCTGACGTACTCTAACATGTAAGACTCTCGTATTTATTTGTGCTCTGCTTATGGCGAGTTAACAATAAACTGCTTTTTTATAAACCAAAACTTAGAGAATAAGAAAATTGAATTTGTGGTTTAGTATCCGCGGCAACATTTCCATTTTGGTCAGTTAATTTTTCCGCCGCACCAATACCCACACTAAAAGTACTAATTCTTTCTGAATTCAACAATACATAAGCCAAATCGACACCAGCGCCTAAACGGGATTTATAATCACCATCGACCTCTTTACTATCGAGATGCCCAGCATAAAAACCGATATAGTAACCATTTTTATCTGTGCCGGTAAGATAATAAGGATAGCGAAACCCGACTTGGCCACCAGCAGTTTTGTCACCATTCAAAAATGCACCAACTTTTGCATAGGCAATACCATAAGGGTTTACCCATTCGCCGTTTAGATGTAATAATTTTTGTGTAAAACCTGCACCCACATTCCACGTAGATGCGGTATGTCCTGCTAATTTTGCTTCTGGAAGAAACGAATAGTCTTGAGCATGAGCCCAACTACTTACCGTCAAAACTGCAAGTAAGGGATAAATTTTTCTCATTATTTTCTCCATTTTCCCTAATCGTATGGTGAGAACAACCCTATTCTATTGAATGAGAGACTTTAACAGAATTATTTTGCTTCTTATATACAAGTATCTACAATTTTGTTGTCTGCAAAGTCAAAAAGTATCTTATGGAAATGCAATGAAACTTTGAAAATTATGCAATATTTTAAGCTCTCTTGCGTTAGAATAAGCAGCTATTTTTCTACCCTATGTCATTAAGTCGATCCTTATGAAGCAGCACTTTCCTTTAAAAGATATCCAGCAAGAAAAGCGCATTTATCGAGGACGAATCTTTTTTGCCGTAGGTCTGGTTATCATTTGCTTATTAGTATTAATTAGCCGATACGCTTATCTACAAATTTTTCACTACGACGAATTCTCTACTGCATCTGACAAAAACCGAATTCGCTTGCAGCCACTTCCACCTGCTCGTGGTTATATCTATGACCGAAATGGTGTTTTATTAGCAGATAATTATCCTGTTTTTACAGCAACTTTAAGTAAAACAGATGTAGAAGATGCAGACCATGTTGTTGAGCAGCTACAGCCTATTTTAGATCTAACACAAGAAGATATTGACCGTTTCAAAAGTCGTATAAAAACTGCTCGAAAAACTGAACGTGTCGCGATTAAACTTAATCTAACAGAAGCCAATATTGCCAAGTTCAGTGAAGCTAAATATAAGTTTCCCGGCGTAAGAATCGAAACGCAAATGACCCGTTATTACCCACATGGTGAGTTATTTGCTCATGTGATTGGTTATGTAGGGCGTATTAACGATAAAGAATTAAAAAGTATTGATAAAGATTTATATGCGGGAACCAACCTGATTGGAAAGATTGGCGTTGAAAAAAGCTATGAAGATTTGCTACACGGAACACCGGGTTATGAATCTGTTGAAGCAGATGCCCATAGTAATATATTGCGCCATTTAGGCCGTAAAGACCCCACTCGCGGGAATGACCTCTATTTATCTTTAGATTATGGTTTACAGGCGGTTGCATCTCAACAGCTCGCAGGCCGTCGTGGTGCCATTGTCGCCATCGACCCTCGTACTGGCGAAATTCTGGCCTTGGTATCTAGCCCAAGTTTCAACCCTAATTTATTTGTGACTGGTATTAACCATAAAGATTATAGTTCTTTACGTGATAGTTTAGATCAACCCCTTTATAACCGTGCTGTACAAGGTGCATATCCACCTGGCTCTACCATTAAACCAATGGAAGCCATGGGCGGTTTACACTACGGGATTGTAAACTGGTCAACAGCAATTTCTGACCCAGGTTACTTCCATTTACCTGGTGATTCTCATAAATTCCGCGACTGGAAAAAATCTGGTCATGGCATCGTGAACATGCATAAAGCCATTATTATGTCATGTGACACCTATTTTTATATTCTTGCCCATCAAATGGGTATTGATCAAATGAACCAATGGATGCGTCAATTTGGATTCGGTCAAAAAACAGGTGTCGACTTACCAAGTGAAAGTGAAGGTCTTTATCCAAATCCTGAATGGAAAATGCGTACTCGCAAAGCCAAATGGATGAAAGGTGAAACTATTTCTGTGAGTATTGGCCAAGGTGCTTTTACAGCCACCCCTTTACAACTTGCTATGGCAACTGCAATTACAGCCAATCATGGTTCTCATGTCACCCCTCACGTTTTACGGGCAACTCATGGTGCAAAACCATTTACTGTACGTAATGCGCCTGATGGCAAAATCAACTTCAACGGAACGGATGAAGACTGGGTTCAAATGCGCGATGCCATGATTGATGTAATTCAATCAGGTACTGGCCGAGGCATTCGTACTCCTTTGTACCAAATTGCAGGAAAGACAGGAACTGCGCAGGTTAAAAGTATTGCACAGGGTAAACGTTACAATGAATCAGCCCTGAGCGAACGCCAACTTGACCATGGCTTATTCGTTGGATTTGCACCTGCTGACAAACCAGAAATTGCGATTGCCGTGATTTGGGAAAATGGTCGTCATGGTGGTTCTGCTGCCCAACTTGCAAGACCTATTTTTGATTATTGGTTATTAACTCGTAAGAAAAATCCAATCCGACCAGCAAACCATCAAGTAAATGGTGGACTGATGACAGCTGGGATTAAGCCAGGTGAACTCTCTAGCGGTGGTGAAAGCTCTAGTCCAGCACCAGCTACTTCAACTGCACCTGCACCTGCAGCATCAACACCACAAGCTACACCAACTCGTCCTGCAACTAATGAGGTCGACGAATAATGAAAAATCAATTACGTATTATTGGCGGCAAATGGAAAAGACGAGTACTACCTTTTGCTAGCATTGATGGCTTACGCCCCACTCCAGACAGAGTACGTGAAACTTTGTTTAACTGGTTAATGTGGGATATTCAAAATGCACATGTCCTTGATGTGTGCACAGGCTCTGGTGCATTAGGTTTTGAAGCATTGTCACGTGGAGCTGCGTCTGTTTATATGATTGAACCAGACAAGACTCAGGCACGTTTTTTAAAAGATAATGTTGAGCTATTAAAAGCCCAAAACTGTCATTTAATCAATGCAACTGCCCAACAAGCTTTACCCCGTTTAAAAGAACAGTTCGATGTGGTGTTTTTAGATCCACCTTATAGTCTAGATTTATGGCAAGAACTCTCGAACTTGGCAGAGCCGCATATTAAAAAGAATGGATATATTTACGTTGAAGCTGACCGAGATTTATCCCAGCTTCATCTTCCAGCCACATGGCAACAAGTTAAAACAACGAAAGCTGGTACAGTACACGCAGGGCTTTATCAAAAAGTAGCTGAATAAAAAAGGTAGCCTAACGCTACCTTTTAATTTCTAAGTTATAACTAACTTAATCCAATCACTGCAACAATTGCCGCACAAGTACCTACAATTTTTTTGCCATAAGGCACATATCGTGTAAGTGCAGCACCTAATACCAATCCACCACAATAAATTAAAGCCATAGCCGCAACCATACCTGTCACTAATGCAACGACATGTCCTGCATGTGCTAATTCAACCCCATGCGCTATGCCATGAAAGCTTGCAAGTAATGCCGCAGCAATTGGTAAAACACGATTTGATTTTGTCCACAGTGCAATTGCTGTAACAATCAAAGAAGCAACAATCCCATATTCAGCAACATTTGCAGGTACTAAACCTTGAGCACCGATCAAAAAACCCACAACCAGAGTAACACTCAAAGTCATTACACCCGCAATTTTCCATTGTTTAGCTGCTGACCAGAGTAAAACACCAAAAGCTAAGGCCATCACTAAATGATCTAGACCAGTAAATGGATGAATAAAACCTGCCATAAAACCCGAATGTTCATGGTCATGTCCAGGGTGTGCCATTACAAGTGTAGGTAGCAATGCAAGGAGCCCTATGCCCCATTTTTTTATGAAGTCCATAATCTCCCCTTAAGCTTTAAACAGCCCTTGTTTCTCGATAAATTGAATAATTTCTTCAAGACCGTCTTGTGTTTTCATATTTGAAAATAAGAATGGTTTTTCACCGCGCATGCGTTTCGCATCTTGATCCATAACATCAAGATTTGCACCGACCATTGGCGCAAGGTCAGTTTTATTAATAATGAGTAAGTCTGATTTGGTAATGCCCGGCCCACCTTTACGTGGAATTTTTTCGCCACCGGCTACATCAATTACATATAACGTTAAATCAGAAAGTTCGGGGCTAAATGTTGCTGCTAAATTATCACCACCACTTTCAATAATAATGAGCTCTAAGCCTTCGAATTTTTCACATAAATCATCAATGGCAGCCAAGTTAATTGAAGCATCTTCGCGAATGGCTGTGTGTGGGCATCCCCCTGTTTCTACACCTACAATACGCTCTGGCGACATCGCTTCGTTACGGGTTAAAAAGTTTGAATCTTCTTTGGTATAAATATCATTCGTTACTACAGCCATGTTGTATTTATTACGCAAGGCTAAACATAAATTAAGAGTAAGCGCAGTTTTGCCCGAACCCACCGGTCCGCCAATTCCAACTCGTAATGGACTACGTTCTGTCATGATTTTTATCCTTCTTTCCTAAGCTTAAGATCTGAATAACCGTGAATATTGTGTTTCGTGTTTCATGCTCAGCATGGCATAACGAGGTAAAGCACTACTCAATTGCTCATCATTAAGTTTTAAGGCTTTTTCTATCGCCTGTGGTACTAAACCATGTAAATGCCATAAAATTCTTTGTCCAGCCATTTGCCCTAACGGTACGGTTTTTACCGCAGCCAGAACCTGATTTTCTAAAACGGTAAAGGTATAAGCTGTGAGCACATCAACATCTTTAAGCTCAAGCCGACCACAGAGCTGTGCATAGACAGGCACAAAACCAAACTGCTTTTTAACCTCAACAGTTTTTTTTAAAACATCTCTAATCCACGCATTTAAAGAAAATGCCAGCTGCTGAGATTCTGCTAAAAGCTCTTTACTTTCTCGGCTTGCTCTATATAAATGTGCCCAAACCAGAAACTGATCTTGGTCATCATGATGTTGCATGAGACGTTTCAGCACTGGTAGCTCAAACCGTAGTAACAGCATTTCAAGCACTTCTTCGAAATAAGCAATTGCCGACGTTTCATCGTGTATTAAGCCAATATCAATGGCTGTTTCTACACCTTGTGAATAACAATATGCTCCGACTGGCAATGCCGTAGAAGACAATGTCAGTAATTGAAGTAATTGCGCCGTGTTATGAATGGACATGGTGCAAAGCTTTGATTGGGCTTAAGCGATGATCATGGCTATGCTGCGCATAAGCACCACTTTCAGGTTCAAACGGATGATCAGTTTCTGAAACTGTAAGCCCTAAACCTTCCACCATTTCTGCAAGCACATGATCAGGCTCAAAATACAAAGCTGTAGGGGTCAACATTAATGGTACATGTCTATTACCTAAGTGATAGGCTGCTTTAAGCAAATCAAAATCGCTTGCTGCGCTGACTTGCATTAAACGTTCAGGTTTAGCATCAACACGTAGTACATCACCTTGTTGAGTTGCAATATATGAACCACTACGCAAAATACCAGTACGTGGTAAATCGGCACCAATATCTACGCCACTCGCTAAAGCTGCTCGAAACCGTGATTTTTGGCGGGTATCAAAAGTCAGTTCAACCGTTTCAAATGTCTGATCAGGAGAAATATGTTCAAGGCGTTGTGTATAGATTTTCATTTAGCTCTTCTCTCCTTATTTATTTCATTCATGTGTATAAATTAATGAGGCAAATCACCTCTGTAAAACTCATTAAAACAAGAAATAACGCTGAGCCATTGGCAATACTTCAGCAGGTTCACATGTTAATAATTCACCATCTGCACGCACTTCGTAAGTCTCGGGATGTACATGCATAACAGGACAATATGTATTGTGTTTCATGTCGGTTTTGCTAATCGCACGCGTGTTTTTACATGGACTAATTAACTTTTTAAGGTTTAATTTTTCAGCAACTTTTTCATCAATCGCTGCTTGAGATAAAAAGGTAATGCAGGTGTTGTGCACACCACGTGGATAGGCGCCAAACATTGGACGGTAATGCACTGGTTGAGGTGTCGGAATTGAAGCATTAATATCACCCATTGGTGCTGCTGCAATCATGCCGCCTTTAATAATCATAGATGGCTTCACCCCAAAAAAGGCAGGTTTCCACAACACCAAATCAGCAAGTTTTCCAACTTCAACCGAACCAACTTCATGACTTAAACCATGTGTAATTGCTGGGTTAATCGTATATTTGGCAATGTAACGTTTAACCCGATTATTATCATGAAACTCGTTATCACCCTCTAAAAGGCCGCGTTGAATTTTCATTTTGTGGGCAGTTTGCCAAGTACGTAAAATGACTTCCCCCACACGGCCCATTGCCTGAGAGTCAGATGACATCATGGCAATCGCGCCTAAGTCTTGCAGAATATCTTCAGCTGCAATCGTTTCACGGCGAATACGACTTTCTGCAAAAGCAATATCTTCAGCAATTGCTGGGTCTAAATGATGGCAAACCATGAGCATATCTAAATGCTCATCAATGGTATTAATCGTATAAGGTCGCGTTGGATTAGTTGAAGATGGCAATACGTTACTTTGCCCAATCGCTTTTAAAATATCAGGTGCATGCCCACCACCCGCGCCTTCGGTATGGTATGTATGAATCGTACGATTTTTAAATGCAGCTAGAGTTTCTTCTAAAAAACCGCTTTCATTTAAAGTATCTGTATGAATTGCCACCTGCACATCAAATTCATCAGCCACACTCAAACAGTTATCAATAGCTGCTGGTGTTGAACCCCAGTCTTCATGCAGCTTTAAGCCAATTACTCCTGCTTTAATTTGCTCTCGAATGGGGTCAGGTAAACTCAAATTACCTTTGCCCAATAGACCAATATTCATAGGCAAATCATCAATTGCCTGTAACATGGTAGCAATGTGCCAAGGCCCTGGAGTCACTGTCGTTGCAGAGGTTCCAGCTGCTGGTCCTGTACCACCACCGACCATTGTTGTTGTACCTGACATTAGCGCAGTTTCAACTTGTTGAGGGCAAATCCAGTGAATGTGGGTATCAATACCACCTGCTGTTAAAATTTGTCCTTCACCTGCGATCACTTCTGTTGCAGCCCCTAAAGGAATCGTAATGTCTGGTTGAATATCGGGGTTTCCAGCTTTTCCTATTTTCCAGATTCGGCCATTTTTTAAGCCCACGTCAGCTTTAACAATTCCCCACCAATCCACGATTAAAGCATTGGTAATGACTGTATCAGCAACTTCATCAGCTAAAAGTTGTGATTGCCCCATCCCGTCACGAATAACTTTTCCGCCACCAAATTTAACTTCTTCACCATAAGTCGTTAAGTCTTGCTCAACTTCAATAAAAAGCTCTGTATCCGCCAAACGAATACGATCACCAACCGTTGGACCAAACATCTCAGCATATGCACGACGTGACATTTTCATAACTTATTACTCATCTCTTTCATTATCGTTGTTATGTTTAATCCAACTTGCCCATAACACGGCCTGCGAAACCATAAACCTCTCGTTTACCGACCAAAGCAACAAGCTCCACTTCTCGAGTTTGTCCCGGTTCAAAACGAATTGCTGTACCAGCTGCAATATTCAGTCGAAAACCCTTCGCCATTTCGCGATCAAACTGTAATGCATCATTTGCTTCATAAAAATGAAAATGAGAACCCACCTGAATAGGTCGATCACCAATATTGGCAACTACAACTTTTAAAGTTTGTCGTCCAACATTCAGTTCAATATCAGCATCTGGAGTAATGATTTCACCGGGGATCATAAGCGTTCCTTTTATACGATTGGCTGATGGACTGTGACTAATTTCGAGCCATCTGGAAAAGTTGCCTCGACTTGAACCTCAGCAATCATTTCTGGCACACCATCCATCACATCTTCGCGCTTTAATAAGGTGGTACCGTAATGCATCAAGTCACTGACCGTCATACCGTCTCGTGCACCTTCAAGTAAAGCTGCTGAAATAAAAGCAATAGCTTCTGGATAATTCAGTTTCAAACCACGCGCTTTACGACGCTCAGCCACTAAACCTGCAGTAAAAATGAGTAACTTATCTTTTTCTGTTGGATTGAGTTCCATTTCTCTTTCCTAAATTTCATTTATATTCTTTAAGCAAAATACGTGCTCAAAAACAGCATACTTGTTTTAACTGTTTTTTAAATACGCAATTTAACGTAACTTAGGTTTTCCAAATTCTTGGAAATTCTTCTTCTAAATCAAACCAATAACGTCTTAATTTTGCTCGTATTGCTGCGAAAGCATCATGACAATGTCGGACATCATTTCCCAAAAAACGGGCCGAAACAACATCATCCAATAGAGTTAATGTGACAGGTACTTGCATACGCATCATCAATTCACGAATGAGTTCTAACTGTTGTTCTAAATAAAATGATGAACGATATTTTTCAGGAGCGACGGCCCAAAAACTTCCCATTACAGCTTGATTATTCATACCCAAACATGAACTCAGCCAACGATCCTCTCCTTCAAAATACAATGTATCTGCAACCAATAACTTATGTTCTCGCCACAATTTAAACTGGTTGTGATAACTCCCTTGAACAAAGCGTTCCGCACGCGCCTGCCGCCCAAGCACCAACATATCCCACCCAATAAAACTTGCAGCATTATCAAGATGAATATGAGTTTCTGAATGTGCTAAAGCCCCATCAAACAGCATCGTTTCTTGTGGGACCCACTCTAAAATGGACTGATCTTTCACATGTAAATGAATATGCTGAAAAGCTTGCTTACCATTGGTTTTGTACCATTTCCCCGCGCCCGGAGTAGTGACTACCGCATGAGCTTGATCTTTGGTTTCAATTTCAAACGTCAGATGATCACCTCCTGCAATTCCTGCTGGTGGATGAACGATAATGGCATGACATACACCGGTTCTTTCAGGCCAGAGCATTTTTTGCACCCTAACAGGGCCATAATGCTTTCTATGACTCATTATGGTGCGTGAATTTTCAAAACAAAATCCGAGTTCTAATCGCGCATACCAAAATGGTGCTAAAGAGTTTTTTGAAAACGTTTGTACCTGATTCATTCTGGTTCATATGTTCAAAATAAGTGCTTAAACTTATAAGCAAAATACGCACCAAATATGAAAATAAGCCCACTGATAAAATTAGATACAATTTTTCGATTTTAATGAGTTAAAAAATCATCAATGTCTAACATAAAACCACAGTAACTTATGGAATTGTTTATACAATAGCGCCCACCGTTGCTTCCATACTTGCTCTCCATGAAACTTTTTTTCGTGTTAACCCCACTTGTCTTTTTAACTGGGTGTATTTTTGGCCAATCTAGTGAGGTCAAACGTGCAGAAAAGATCCTGCACAATTTCGAATGTAAAAATGTTGAGACAAGCCAACTTGCAACAAGCTCGATTAATTCTTACTACCAGCAATCTTTAGCGGTAAGCAAAGAAAAAGCAACTTCATATGTAGAGAGCTACAAAAATGGTGAAGAATTATTCGACATGCCGCTAGATGAAGTTTTAAAGCAACAATACCAACTCTATAAATCAGCATGTGACTCTCTAGGTGGAGTTTCAGCGCAACCGTAATTTATAAGGTATTCATTAAATCGTTTTAGTGGATACCTCCTTTTTATTTTTGTTTTAATAATTATTCCAAAATTTACTCACTTTACCTTTTGTTAAAATTAAATTACATACTTAAACTTTTATTAAGCTCTCATATTTCATAGCCTGTTATTTGCTTTTTTATTTATTTTCCGAGGTTTAGATCATCATGAAAAAAACATTATTATCAGTTGCACTTGTAAGTGCCCTTCTTGTTGCTTGTAGCAAAAACGAAAATAAAGCCGATACAACAACACAAGCCTCTGCTCCAGCACAAACTACTGAAGCGAATAACAATGCAGTAGATACTGCTCATACGGCTGAAAACTCACTAGATTGGGATGGCACATATAAAGGCACTCTTCCATGTGCGGACTGTGAAGGCATCAAAACTGAGTTAGAGTTAAAAGATGATAAAACTTATGAATTGACTGAAACTTATCTTGGCAAAGGTGATAAGAAACCATTTGAAACCCATGGTACATTTACTTTTGACAAAGATAATACTTCAGTCATTACCTTAGATGATAAATCTCAAAACCGTAAATTCTTTATTGGTGAAAACACGGCAACTGCTTTAGATACAGAAGGTAAGAAAATTGAAGGCTCTTTAGCCGAGCATTATGTATTGAAAAAATAATTATTTTTTCATAATAAAAAACCCGCTCATGTGAGCGGGTTTTCTTTTGAAATCAATTCTTAGTGAGCTGCGAATTGGTTCATTGTATTTTTAGCATCATCATGTGCTTTAAGTGCGTTGTCACCAGAGAAGATTTCTTTATGATCATCACCGATGTCAGAACCCGCCATTGCTTGGTGTTTCACACAAGCGATACCACCGCGGATTTCTTTACGTTGTACGCCAGCAACATAAGCCAACATACCTTCAGAACCGAAGTAACCTTGTGCAAGCTCATGTGTAGAAAGAGCAGCAGTATGGTAAGTAGGAAGTGTGATCAAGTGATGGAACACACCCGCTTCACGAGAAGCATCTGCTTGGAATGTACGGATCTTAGCGTCTGCATCAGCAGCTAATTCAGTAGCATCGTACTCAGCGCTCATTAATTTAGCACGGTCGTAAGCAGAAACATCTTTACCTTCAGCAACCCAACGATCGTAAGCTTGTTGACGGAAGTTTAAAGTCCAGTTGAATGATGGGCTGTTGTTATAAACAAGCTTAGCATTTGGAACAACTTCTTTAACACGGTTAACCATGTGAGCGATTTCTTCTACGTTTGGAGTCGCAGTTTCGATCCAAAGAAGGTCAGCACCGTTTTGAAGGCTAGATACACAGTCAAGTACAACACGATCAATTTGAGTGTCAGCACGGAACTGGTATAAACCAGAAGCTAAACGCTTAGGACGGTGTAATTTACCATTACGTTTGATCAAGATTTCATCCTCTTGAGCATCAGCAATGTCAATTTCAACAGTGTCTAAGAAACCGATGTATTGAGAAGCAATGTCACCTGGCTCTTTAACCACTGGGATTTTTTGAGTCAAGTCAGCGCCTTCAGAGTCAGTACGTGCAACGATGATACCGTCATCAAGACCCATTTCTAAGAATGCATAACGTAATGCATGGATTTTAGAGATGAAATCTTCATGTGGAACAGTTACTTTACCAGCTTGGTGACCACATTGTTTCGCATCAGATACTTGGTTTTCGATTTGAAGCGCACAAGCACCAGCTTCAATCATTTTACGAGCAAGTAAGTAAGTCGCTTCTTCGTTACCGAAACCAGCATCGATGTCCGCAATAATTGGTACGATGTGAGTTTGGAAACCATCGATTTGAGCAGTGATTTCAGCAGCTTTAGCAGTATCACCAGCTTCGTTTGCTTTTTTAAGCGCACGGAATAAATCGTTTAATTCTTTTGCATCAGCTTGACGTAAGAAAGTGTAGATTTCTTCGATCAATGCAGGTACTGAAGTTTTTTCGTGCATAGATTGGTCAGGAAGTGGACCAAACTCAGAACGAAGAGCAGCAACCATCCAGCCAGAAAGGTAGATATAGCGACGTTCAGTAGTACCGAAGTATTTTTTGTTTGCAATCATTTTTTGTTGTGCGATAAAACCGTGCCAGCAACCTAATGATTGAGTGTATTTGCTAGAGTCAGCATCATAAGCAGCCATATCACGACGCATAATCGCAGCTGTATATTTAGCAATGTCTAAACCAGTTTTGAATTGGTTTTGCATTTGCATACGTGCAGCATCTTCTGGGCTAATATCGCGCCAAGTGCTACCGAATTTTGCTTTTAGTTCGCGGATTGCATCAATCGCTGTTTGATATGTAGTCATGATATTGTCCTGTATTCATTTTAGGATTTCATCGATTAAAGCCTAGAGTCATGTACTTAAATTTCTTATGACACCAGCTGCTTCTTCATGAACACAGCTTAGACTTAGCCAATCAATTAATCCAATATCCTTTATTAATCTTCAGTATTTATTTAAAAAATGTACCGATAAATCGATATTATAGATAAAACCAAAAACTTTAACACTTTGTTTATAAAAATAAAATTATTCTAAAGGAGTATAGAATTTTATTCTAAAAACTTAGTAAGTCTTATTTTTATACAATTTCTGAAGTTTTTTCCACCCATTTTTAACTTTAAAAGTCAATTGTAAATTAGGCTATTTTGCCAATGTTAAAAGTCAACTTTCATGCTAGAAAGTAATAAGTTATATATAAATATATTCTATTTGTCACCTTCATACTTAAAAACATAGCAAAGACAATAAAATCGAGCGTTTGAAGTACTTTTTACACCTACTTAATTCCTACAAAAAATGTCGTTTTTCTCATCATTTTTTCACACAATAGTTATTAGATATGGCATAATTTGAAACAATTTCAGGGTTTTATTTTCGGTATTTTTTTTATGAATCTGGAGCGAGTAGATCTTAATCTATTAATATATCTTGATGTACTTCTTCGTGAAAAAAATGTTACACGCGCAGCCGAACAACTTGGGGTAACTCAGCCTGCCATGAGTAATATTTTACGTCGTTTACGTAATTTATTTAATGACCCTCTTCTTATCCGTTCTTCTGAAGGGATGACTCCAACAGAACGTGCTCTTGAATTACAACCTCGTATTCGTGATGCACTTGCTGATCTCTCCATGATTTTGGAACCCCGTACCGAATTCCGCCCTTATACAAGTAATCGTGTTTTCCGCATTATGACATCGGACTATGCCGAGGCAACTTTAGTTCCTCGTCTTGTTAAAGCGCTCCGCTCTGAAGCTCCAAACGTTGTTCTTGATTTTCTTACACCAAGTGATGTGTCCTATAGAGACATGGAGCAAGGTAAAGTTGATCTCGCAATTAATAGATTTAATGAAATACCGCAAAGTTTCCATCAGGTTTTAGTTTGGCGTGATAGTTTCAGTTGTATTCTTAACGACAAACACCCTGCTGTAACTCATTTAAATTTAAAAAGCTATTTAGATGCTCAACATATCTGGGTTTCTAAAACAGGTATGGGTGTCGGTTTTGGCGTAAACCCTGATAAACAAGGTGGTTTAGGCTGGATTGATCAGGCATTAGAACGTATTGGTCAACGTCGTAAAATTTCTGTATTTACTCGTCACTACCAAATGCCAGCTTTACTTGCTCAAAACGTAGATCTTATTGCCACTCTCCCAACACGGATGGCACGTCTACAAACACAGAACCCTAAACTGGTTATAAAGGATCCTCCTTTTTATATTCCAGAGTTCGAACTTAAAATGGCTTGGTGCCCGTTGTTACATCATCACCCTGCTCATCGCTGGTTGCGCCAACTTATCTTATTTGTTGCTCGTCAAATGATTGAAGAGGAAAACCGTGAATTTCTAACCAATAATTCACAATTTTCTCACTATTAAATAAATTTTAATTTAATTGTCGATTTCAGGCGCTGAGCAATCAATCTGATTACCTCAGCGCTTTTTTATGTTAAAACATAGTCATAATAATGATGAATCTCAGGTGATTTGTGAGTCTCTTTCAAAATATCATTATCATCGTACTGCTTATCATCGGAGCAGGCTTTTTATCTTTAACTGAAATTGCACTAGCTGGTGCCAGAAAAGTTAAGCTAAAAATTCTAGCCGAAGCGGGTGAAGAACGCGCCCAACAAGTACTAGATTTACAAGAACAATCTGCTGACTTTTTTGCAGCCTCTCAAATTGGTCTAAATGCAGTCGCGATTTTAGGCGGTATTTTGGGTGAAGCTGCTTTTCGTCCTTATTTCGTCACTTTAGTGGACCGTTTCTATGTAGGCCCTTGGACACAGACAATCGGTTTTGCCCTATCCTTTACTTTAGTGACATCACTGTTTATTTTATTTGCCGATCTTATGCCAAAACGTTTGGCTATGATTGCACCTGAAAAAATTGCAATTAGTGTTATTAATCCAATTCAGGTTTTTATTAAGGTTTGCAAACCTTTAGCTTGGGGAATTAATGCAATTGCCAACCTGCTATTTCGTTTATTTAAAGTAAATACAACTCGAGAAGACAACATTACTTTTGATGATATTTCAGCAGTAATGGACGCAGGTGCTCAAGCAGGTGTACTTCAAAAACAAGAACATCACTTTATCGAGAATGTTTTTGAATTAGAAGAACGTAACGTACCTTCCAGCATGACAACACGTGAAAATGTTGTTTATTTCACTTTAAATGAACACGAAGATAGCATTCGCCAAAAACTAGCAGAATATCCTTATTCAAAATTTTTGGTATGTAATGAAAATATTGATCAAGTCATTGGTTACGTCGATGCCAAAGACTTTCTTGTTCGCATTTTAAACAATCAATCTCCAACGCAATTGAATGAAACAACCATTCGTACTGTCTTGATGATTCCCGATACCCTAACCCTCTCGGAATTACTTGATCGTTTCCGCTCTACAAAAGAAAAGTTTGCGGTTGTAATAAACGAATATGCGCTTGTCGTAGGTGTTATTACTTTAAGCGATATTATGATTACGGTTATGGGCGACTGGGTAACCCCAATTGAGGAAGACCAGCAAATCTTTAAACGTGATAATAACTCATGGTTAATTGATGGCAGCACACCAATCGATGACTTAAGACACGCACTTGAAATTGACGAAATGCCTGATGAAGAAAATTATGAAACATTAGCAGGCTTCATGATGTACCGCCTACGTAAAATTCCACGCCCGGCAGATTTTGTAGAATTTGGTGGATACAAGTTTGAAGTAGTCGATGTTGATCATTTTAAAATTGACCAACTCCTTGTAACTCGAATTTTAGAACAAACCGAAGTACATTCATCAATTGATGAAAACTGATTTATATTAATTTAAATACCTCACAATTATGCGGGGTATTTTTTTAATCTAAATAAATTTTTCAAATATATGTAATAATTATTTTAGATTCATAAATTCAAGTTGTTCTTTTAATCTAAAAGTAATATTATTTAAATCATCACTTATATTAAATCTTAAATACTGAAAAATAATAGAATAATCCATATATCCCAATTAGCACGAAGCGACTAAGCCCCAATTTACATTACCACCAAACTTATGTAACTTAGCTCAAAGCCAGTCTTTAAATGGTTCTCCTTCTCATCTCAACCATCAAAACACATATAATGAAAAAAAATATCATATAATTTTTATTTTTATAAAACCTTTATAATCCATTATAATGAGTTACATTTATTATATGCTTACTATAATCCTAATATATATGTTCAGTATTTCGCCTAAATATACCTCTTCAACTGAATATATATTAACCAAATAAACTAAATATATTATTTGTCTTTTTATTAAAAATTAATAAGAATAACCAAGGTCAGAGTTTTGAATAAACTTGTTCAGTAAAACTATAGGCAAAGGATTGATTGTATGCTGACATTACTTGGTGTTGGCATGATTTTGTGCTTCATGTACTTAATCATGTCCAAACGTTTAAGCCCTATTATTGCTTTAATTCTCATCCCATTTATTTTTTCTCTTATTGCTTGGGGCCTTGGTCACTACTTTGAAAGTTTGAGTCACATTGAACTCAAAGGTCTCAGTGAGATGATGCTAGAAGGCATCAAAAAATTAGCGCCAACTGGCGTAATGCTTTTATTCGCAATTTTATATTTTGCCTTAATGATCGATGCAGGTCTCTTCGATCCACCGGTTAAATGGATTTTAAAAAAGGTTAAAGGCGATCCTCTAAAAATCACAATGGGAACCGTGTTCTTAACCACAATGGTTTCTTTAGATGGTGATGGCTCAACAACTTATATGATTTGTGTAGCTGCAATGCTGCCACTTTATCAACGCTTAGGAATGAATACACTCATCATGACTGCACTTATGCTGTTATGTAGTGGTGTAATGAACCTAACACCATGGGGTGGTCCTACAGCTCGTGCTGCAAGCGCCCTGCAAATTGACCCAAGCCACATTTTCGTACCAATGATTCTTCCTATGGTCATTAGTATTGGTTGGTTATTCTTTTTGGCGTACCTATATGGTCGTTACGAGCAAAAACGTTTAGGCGTTATTGAGCTTGAAACTCACCATGGCGACAATATTACCGTATCGAAAGATCCTGAAGCGACTCGTCCACATTTACGCAAAGTAAATATGGTGCTCACAATCCTTCTTATGATTGCGTTGATCAAAGGCATTTTGCCTATGTCTGTGTTGTTCATGATAGCGTTCTGTATCGCAATGCTCATTAACTACCCAGATGTTGATATGCAGAAAAAACGTATTGCAATGCATGCTGACAGTGTCTTAGCTGTCGTAGGTTTGATTTTCGCAGCAGGTATTTTCACAGGTATTTTATCTGGTACAGGTATGGTTGAAGCGATGTCTAAAGAGTTCGTCGCAATGATTCCTCCGAGCATGGGCCCATACCTTGCACCGATTACTGCTTTAGTAAGCATGCCTTTGACATTCTTCATGTCAAATGATGCTTTCTTCTATGGCGTTTTACCTATTCTTGCTGAAGCTGCTTCACATTATGGTATTAGTGCAGAAGCGATTGCTCGTGCTTCGATTGTAGGCCAACCTGTCCACTTACTTTCACCACTTGTTCCATCAACCTATTTGTTATGTGGTCTTGCTAAAGTCGATTTTGCTGACCATCAAAAGTTCACTTTAAAGTGGGCATTCATAACTTGTATGGTATTAATGGGTACTGCTTTAGTGATTGGTGTTTTCCCACTCTTTAGCACGCTTTAATTATTCTTTTACAATAAAAAAAGCCCCAAACGGGGCTTTTTTTATTTCTGTACATATTCAATTAAGTGATCTAACACAATGTGAAAATGCAATGTAATGTCTTCTTCTAAAATTTTATAGGCATTATCGAATTGCACCATTGGCCAACCTTCTTTCCAAAATGGAAAAATATTGTGTAGACCCTCAGTCACAATCGCGTCTTCACGACTAATCGCTTGAGCAACTTGAGCTAAAACCTGAGCGGTTTCTGCCCCATCCATAGCTAAATAATCAAGACCACGTGCTTTAAAAATACGGATACGGTCTTTTTTATAACGAATCTTTTTCGCCTGACCTGAATTCAAGCCTAATGCCAACGTAGCAGCTTCTACAAACTTGTCTTCAAAATTTGCGCTCAATGCAACTAAAGCCTGTTTATGTGCTTCTTGACGCCCAGCTTTCCCCCCATTACGGATAATCTCATTTGCTTCCGTATCAAGCTTATCTTTTTTCATAGACTGTAAAATGTCTAAAATTTCGATATCGCTTAGAGATTCAGGAGATTGCTCAAACATAGGAGTCCTTATACATAAAACTAAAGGCATATTCTCTCATAAAAGCGCCACTAAAGCAGAGTAAAATTTTAAATAGCCTATTAAGTTGACTATTTTTATAGTCCTAACTTCAGAGACTACACTCATAAAATCAGATAATTCTTTGGTTATAATTTTAATTATTTGCAAAATTAATTTTACCCAGATAATATAGTTTTACCCAGATAAAATATACAGCTAAAATGAATACTAAAATCACCTATACTGCTTTCACTGGAAGCACGCTTATTGCGAGTGACTCCCTAGTTGACCTTGCAAAAAAACTCAAAGATCTTCCAAAAACAACTGAAAATATTCTGATTTTTAATGATCAAACCGGTCAACAAATTGATCTTGATCTTTCTGGTTCGGAACAAGAATTTCAACAACGTTATGCTGAACCGGAAGAAATTAAAAAAGTTGGACGACCTAAACTCGGAGTAATTTCTCGTGAAATCACTTTACAGAAAAAACATTGGGATTGGTTAGATCAACAAAGTGCGAGTGCATCAGCAGTAATTCGTAAGTTAATTGATCAAGAGTTAAATAACCCAAATTCTGAAGGTAATATTATGGTCGCTAAACAAGCCATCGACCGTTTTATGTCTGCCATGCTGGGTAATATGCCAAATTACGAGGAAGCAACACGCGCCTTATATCAAGGTGATCGAGATATATTTTTAAAGATGATTCAGAGTTATCCTAAAGATTTAAGAGAATATTTAACTTTAAAATCTCAAAGTATTTTCTAAACCCAATAAAAAAACCCGCTTACGCGGGTTTTTTCAAAATCAATTCAACCTATTAAAGACGGACTAATTCCACAACTTTTTCAGCTGCCTCTTCAATGGTTTCAGCAGTAACTTCTGTATCTGTGCCATCCACAGCCGTAGTGATAACCACAACACCTGTCTCACGCAATAAAGTAATTTGCTCAGCAGTTAAGTTGGCTTTTGCAATCGCAACTACACCTTGTTGGATCAATAAACTTTCTAAAACCTGAGCTTTTTCGATTAATTGTGCAGAAATCCCAATCACCGCAGGTTTTTGACCTAAACGTGCAGCACGATCTTCAGCAGTAACAGGATTGCTATGCGCACTCCACTCTACCGCAGACTCAACCATACCCGCACCAACCGTTACATTGCTTAAACGATCAATGAAAATAAATGAACCTGTGTATCGTGAATCTTGATATTGATCAAATACGACTGGCGCATCGAATTCAACAACAACGTCTGCAATTGCATTTAACTCAAGCTCTTCAACCTGAGTATGCTCAAGCGTATTCACATTCACGCGATAGTGAATGTTAGTCACTTTGGCAGGAACAGTCTGTGTACCAATCTTAACGTTGTACAACTTACCCTTCACTAGAGGATGTTCATTCATCCATACTACTGAAGCACGAACACTGCGTGAAATTAATGGCTGTTCACCTGCACGTACTAGAACGTTGCCACGGCTAATATCAATCTCATCATTCAACGTTAATGTAACTGCTTGACCCGCAACAGCTTGGTCTAGATTTCCGTCGAATGTTACGATTTCTTTAACTGTTGAACGTTTACCTGATGGTAATGCAACAATTTCATCACCAACATTGATTTCACCTAAAGCCACAGTACCAGCGAAGCCACGGAAATCTAGATTTGGACGGTTCACGTATTGAACAGGGAAACGGAATTCGTGTTTGTTTGATTCACGACTAATTTCAACTGACTCAAGAATGTTCATCAAGGTTTGACCCTTGTACCAAGCTGTATGCTCAGAAACATTTACCACGTTATCGCCATTTAAAGCAGAAATCGGTACAAATTGAATATTGGCTGGACGACGATCGCCCAATTGGCTTACAAAAGCATCATATTCAATCTGAATTTCAGTAAAGCGTTCAGGTGAATATTCAACCAAGTCCATTTTATTAATGGCAACAACAATATTCTTAATACCAAGCAAACTTGCAATAAAAGTATGACGACGTGTTTGTGTTTGCACACCATAACGCGCATCAATCAAGATAATTGCAAGATCAGCTGTTGACGCACCAGTTGCCATGTTACGCGTATATTGTTCATGCCCAGGTGTGTCAGCAATAATAAACTTACGCTTTTCCGTTGAAAAATAGCGGTAAGCCACATCAATGGTAATACCCTGCTCACGCTCAGCTTGTAAACCATCTACAAGTAATGCCAAGTCTGGTGCATCACCTGTGGTTCCTACTTTTTTACTATCACGTGTTACAGCTTGCAATTGATCTTCGTAAATCAATTTTGAGTCGTAGAGTAAACGTCCAATTAAAGTACTTTTACCATCATCTACGTTACCGCAAGTCAAAAAGCGCAGAAGGTCTTTTTGTTCATGTTGCTTCAAATAGGCCAAGATATCTTGACTGATTAATTCTGATTGATGAGACATTGCTCAAACTCCACAAATTTAGAAATTGTCTTAGAAATAGCCTTCTTGCTTTTTCTTTTCCATTGAGCCCGCTTCATCATGATCAATCATACGACCTTGACGCTCAGAACTAGTGGCTAAAAGCATCTCTTGGATAATTTCAGGTAACGTATCTGCTTCAGACTCAACTGCACCAGTTAATGGGTAACAGCCAAGCGTACGGAAACGTACAGACTTCATCTGTGGAACTTCACCCTCTTTTAAACGCATACGTTCATCATCAACCATGATTAACGTACCGCTACGCTCAACTACTGGACGAACAGCAGAGAAATAAAGAGGAACGATTTGAATATTTTCTAAATATATATATTGCCAGATATCCAACTCAGTCCAGTTAGATAAAGGGAATACACGAATACTTTCACCTTTGTTCACTTTACCATTGTAAAGATTCCAAAGTTCAGGACGCTGGTTTTTCGGATCCCAACGATGCTTACTATCACGGAATGAATAAACACGCTCTTTCGCACGTGATTTTTCTTCATCACGGCGTGCACCACCAAAAGCAGCATCAAATTGATATTTATCCAAAGCCTGTTTCAAAGCTTGGGTTTTCATAATATCTGTGTATTTTGAACTACCATGATCGAATGGATTAATTCCAGCTTCGCGACCTTCTTTGTTCTGATGAACAATTAAATCGAAGCCATGCGTTTTTGCCATGTTATCGCGAAATGAAATCATCTCTTTAAATTTCCACCCAGTATCTACATGTAATAATGGGAATGGAAGTTTAGCTGGATAAAATGCTTTTAACGCAAGATGGAGCATTACCGCAGAGTCTTTACCAATTGAGTAAAGCATGACCGGATTTTCAAATTCAGCAGCAACTTCACGGATAATATGAATACTTTCAGCTTCAAGTTGCTTGAGATGTGTAAGTCTTGATTCAGTCATGAACACGTCCTTCTCTATCCATTTTGCCCATAAAATCTAGAAGTGGTATTAAACCACCACGTAGAAGACCATGTGGAGGAACGAGTGCCATAACAACTCCAATTTTTCGTGATAGATAATCCAACCACAAGCCTTTATATGGCTTATAGCATTAGTTATGCATTATAGTGATTTAAAACCGATTCCTTTTGCTTGTTTTTTCATATTGATATTCGATTTCATCATATACATGTAATATGCTGATGCACTTGCACAACTTGGCAATCGTAGCTTGTGTAGCCAACTTAAGCAAATCATGATCTGCTCTTTAGATTTCTCTAAAAACCATAAAAAAAAGAGAAGCATTTATAGCTTCTCTTTTCTAAAACGTGATCTATTCTTAGAAACCGAACATTTTACGTTCTAATGGAATTTCAATCCCAATAGATGCGCCTGCATCATTACCTTCTAGATCAGAATCACTTACCCAGCCATTAATTTTTAATGGAAGATCTGGCTTGATGTAATGCGTCCAAGTTAAATCAAGGGCTTTAATTTCATCATCTTTAGGGAATGCTTTATTGATTGCGCGGTTAGATTGGTTAACCTTAACCACCATTGCTCGACCACTTAAACGGTTCATGACATCAAAGCGGATATCACCACCCACTGAATACATTTGCCCATCACCACCCATCGCGTGCCCTAATGGGTAACCATGTTGGTAATAACCATCTTTATAAGTTGAATGAGCATAAGAGATGCCTCTTACATCACCATTAGTACGTGTATCCGCCCATTCTGCATAAAGTTGATAAGGCAAGTTATTGTAGCTAGATGAATAGTCCACACCTGCTAAGTACATTTTCTTAGAAGGTAAACCACCCGCTTCATCTTCACCTACATATTGTCCATAGATGCTAACTGGAACTTGGAATAGTGGTTGTAATAACAAGCGACCATCAAAGCCAGCAATTTGGTTTGATGGATCTGGTTCACCCGTTCCGCCATTATCTTTATTACCAACAAATGCATCCCATAAAGAACTAAAACTTTCAGGACGTCCATCACCACCCCATTGAATAGCACGCGATGCGCCCAACTCAATATATGGTAATGGTTGTGCAGTCACACGTAAGCCAATTAACTTAGCATCTGGAACTGATTTATAGTCATCTAATTGACCAGCAAAAGCTTGATATTGCCAAGGCCCAATCCAAGATAACCATTTTGTATCAAAAGCATTTTGTACAGCACGTTGTGCAGTTACACCATAAACCGGACGACTAGCATCGCCACGAATTAAGCTACCATCATGGCCAGGCCCCCACCATGTTGGAATTTGACCCGCAACGACCCACTGATTCCAAAGTTTACCAGCGACATATGAGCCTTCAACATTCACATCTTGACCATTATCAATTTGTGGGTCTTTTTCTGCATTTACTCGGATTTTTGCATCCCAGTTTTCGCCACCTGCATTAAACTCTAAAGAACCTTGATATTGAGCTTTTTGGTTATCACCAAATGCTTGCGGAATATTTTTGCTATCAGTTTCAGCAAAAGCGCCCACTTTAACCGTATTGTTATCTGCTTTTAATGCATCAAGAACTGAATTAATAACTTTTTGTTGAGCTGGATGCGTCACTTGTGCTTGAGAAAGTGCTCTCTGGATTTCATCACCACTTAACGGCCAAGTTGAGGTGCTAATCTTGATAACACCTTGTTGATTCAACCAATTTAAGTCTGTACGTAAGTCCTCATTATTTAGCACTAAACCTTGTGCAAAAATAGCGGATGAAGCAGTTGCCAATATTGCAATCGAAAGTGTTTTTCTTAGAAACATGCCAGCCAATTCTCAAAGTTATTTATGAGCAACACCTTAAATTTTTTATCACAACTTTGCAATTGTTAAACTGTGCAATTACATTTTTTAACGCTATCTTAAGATTAGTGTAGATAGGTAAGTTTTTGAGATATAAAAGTAATAAAAAAAGGCAGTATAAATACTGCCTTTTTTTGCCTTTAGAAGATTAACCTTCTTTACGGCGCATATGTGGGAATAAAATTACATCACGAATACTTGGTGCATCGGCAAATAACATGACCAAACGGTCAATACCGATACCCTCACCCGCTGTAGGTGGTAAACCATACTCAAGCGCTTCAACGAACTCTGCATCGTAATGCATAGCTTCATCATCACCAGCATCTTTCTCTGCAACTTGGGCTTGGAAACGCTCAGCCTGATCAATTGGATCGTTTAACTCGCTGAAACCATTTGCCAATTCACGACCACCGATGAAAAACTCAAAACGATCGGTAACATGCGGATTGTCATCATTACGGCGAGCGAGTGGAGATGTTTCAGCTGGATATTCAGTAATAAATGTTGGCTGACGTAGTTTAGTTTCAACTGTTTCTTCAAATACGATAGTTTGAAGCTTACCTAAACCAAAACCTGGCTTAACTTGTTCTTTTAATTCTTCACGAATGAATTGAGCAAGAAACTCACGGTCGCCAACATTTTCTGGCGTAAACTGTGGGTTATTCTCTAAAATCGCATCAAACATAGAGATTTTTTTGTATGGCCCTTTGAAGCTAAACACTTCACCTTGGTAAGGCACATCAGTTGTACCTAAAATATCCAAGGCCAATTTTTCAATCATATTTTCAGTTAATGCCATCAAGTCTTTATAGTCAGCGTAAGCTTGATAAAACTCGATCATCGTAAATTCAGGGTTATGACGTGTTGAAACACCTTCGTTACGGAAGTTACGGTTAATTTCAAACACACGCTCAAAACCACCAACAACCAAACGTTTTAAATAAAGCTCAGGTGCAATACGCAAGAATAATGGCATATCCAAAGCATTGTGATGTGTTTCAAACGGACGTGCAGATGCGCCACCCGGAATCACATGCATCATTGGCGTTTCAACTTCCATGAAACGTTCATTGTTTAAAAATGCTCGAATTCCAGCAACGACTTTGGCACGGATTTCAAAAGTTTTACGTGTTTCTTCATTCACAATTAAGTCAAGATAACGTTTGCGATACTTAACTTCTGTGTCATTTAAACCGTGAAATTTATCTGGTAACGGGCGAAGCGATTTCGTTAAAAGCTCAAAACCTTCAAGGTGAACATATAAGTCACCTTTTCCTGAGCGTCCGATATAACCTTCAGCAGCAATAATGTCACCAAGATCTAAACCTTTAATAGTCTCAAGAATATCTTTTGGTAAACCTTTACGGTCAACATATAACTGAATACGACCTGTCATATCTTGAATAACCATGAAAGATCCACGGTTTAACATGACACGACCAGCAATTTTTACATAAACATGCTCAGCGCTTTCAATTTGTTCTTTCGACTGATCTTTAAATTGTTCTTGTAGATCAGCAGCGTAATGTTCACGCTTAAAAGTATTCGGCCAAGGACTCTTTCCAGTTTCCTTCGCAACATCTTGGATTTGCTTTAATTTGGCATGACGCTGTGCAATTAAATCGTTTTCGGAAATAGTTGGTTCAGAAGTCGATTGAGCGTTTTGTTGCGTCATCTCTGCCTCGATTAAGTAAAAATTAAGTGCTATATCCTAACAGATTGCGGGAGTTTTTCGAATGATTTCAATCAAACAAAAATGAAAAAAGACAATTTTATAGAACAAAACACCACTTTTTAAAGGCAAAGTGACTTAGACCAATCGCTAAGATCATTTTTTAAAGCATTTAGTAAAATATAAAAAAATCCAAATAACCTCGATATTCGAAAGGCCCGATTTGCCTTTTATTTTATCAATGAGATTGTGTCGTAAATAATGAAAATTCTATTTTTACATGGCTTGGATTCTTCCCGTGAATCAACAAAGTTCCATGCCATTTTACATCCTGAAAAATTTTGTATTGACGTCGATTATCGTAACTTAAGTTATGCATCTGTTGAGTACTTTTACCATCAGGCTATTCAGACGATCAAACCAGATTTGTTGGTGGGCCATAGCATTGGAGGCTATTGGGCGCTAAAAACTGCTGCTCAACATAAATTAGCTGTTATTGTGGCGAACCCAAGTCTTACACCTAATTTTCGGGAGGACTATCCTCAACTTTCTGAAGAAGAACTCACTCTCTCTAATCCTAAAATGGCCTATTTAGAATTAGGAGATGAGCAACTTGATATGTATCAGGTTCAAGAAAAACTTGCTCCTTATATGAATATTGAAACTTTTGAAGGTGGGCACCATCGCTTGGCCTATCCTTCGCGAATTAATGATCTGATTATAAAAATTTATAAAAAATATTTGGCTTAGACTTAGATAGTTTGATTATAGAAAAACTGGTGTATATGTGAGTAAAAGAAGCACTATTTTGCTTCAGCCATTTTTTTAACCACATCAAAACCTTGAACAAAGCCACTTTTCAACATGCCCATATATTCAGGCAAGGTGGCCACTTCAACTTTTAGAGTGGTTATATTATCTTTTTGGGTTAGAAAATATTTTTCTAAGGAACCACTCCACCCTTTAACCTCTTCACTCTCTAAATCTTCCTTACCCTCCTTAATCATTCCTAAATGTTTAAAAATCAATATTTCCGGTTTTTGCATTTGTTCAATCGTAGAAACCATTCCATTTCCTTCACCGTCAAGAAAATAAGTTCTACCGCCTATTTGCCAGTCGGTACGCATGGAGGAATCCGGCGCAAAGAATTTCGTCCAAGCGTTATAAGTCTCGCTATTCCAAAGTATGTCCCATACTCTTTCTATAGGCGCCTCAATTTCCACTTCATATACTAAATTTTCCATATTTCACTTCCCTGATTTATACCGTCTTAATGACAGAAAATTTTAATTTTCGGTTTTAATAATGACATTCTGTCACATCATAGTTTGTTGTTATTTAGCTTTCGTATGAGATGATCTTTATTTCAAGATACTTTGACAAATAAAATTAATTATAAGAATGCATTAGTTATTATTCGTTTATGGCGAAGTTTTGCCTAAATAACCAGTTATTTGTCCTAACCTGCCATTCATCTTTACTTACGAATGATTAAACTCCGTTATTTACTTTACTTTGAATGTAGAACTGCGTAAAAATTTGATATCCGATCAAAGGCACATTGGTTATTATTGACCGGATCGTAGTTACATTATTAATAGATGGAATAGTTTTACTGAAAGGCAGCTTTGAGCAAACTTATCAGTGCGGAGAGTCTCATGAAAAAATATCAATGTATCGTTTGTGGATGGATTTATGACGAAGCGGAAGGTTGGCCACAAGACGGCATTGCAGCTGGAACAAAATGGGAAGATATTCCAGATGACTGGACTTGCCCTGATTGCGGCGTTTCAAAAGCTGACTTCGAAATGATCGAAATCTAAGAACGTAAAGTAAAAGGCCATGATCGACATGGTCTTTTTTACGAATATTACCCATCACCGTATTAAATAAATAATTCTAACTCTGGAGAAAAAAATGCATCCTATCGTCATTATCGGATCAGGCATGGCGGGTTATACCTTAGCACGTGAGTTCCGTAAGCTTAGCCCAGAGCAAGAACTTATGATGATTTGTGCGGATGATGCAGTGAACTATGCAAAGCCAACATTATCAAATGCATTTGCAGGTAAAAAAGCCCCAGAGCAGATTCCATTAGGTGATGCTGCTAAAATGGGTACCCAACTCAATATGCGTATTGAGCCTTTTACTTTTGTAAAAGAGATTTTAGCTGAACACCATGAGCTTGTTTTAGAAAAAGATGGTGTAACGTCGAAGCAACCCTACTCAAAACTGATTTTAGCCGTGGGTGCTAATCCAATTCGCCTTGCAATTGCAGGTGATGGTAGCGATGACATTCATGTCGTTAACTCATTGATTGACTACCGCGCTTTCCGTGAAAATCTAGCTCAGCGTAAAGACAAACGTGTTGTTATTTTGGGTGCTGGTTTAATTGGTTGTGAATTTGCCAATGACTTACTTCATAGTGAATATGACATCACTGTGATTGATTTAGCTCCGCAACCATTAGGTCGTTTACTTCCAGAACATATTGCTTCTGCTTTCCAGCAAAATCTTGAAGAAGCTGGAGTAAAATTTGCACTTGGAACCACGGTTGAAAAAGTAAGCAAAATTAATAATGGCGAAGACTATGCGATAACACTCGCAAATGGACAAACATTGGTTGCGGACCTTGTTCTTTCTGCAATTGGTTTACAGCCAAATATTTCACTTGCTAAAAGTGCAGATATTCAAACAAGCCGTGGAATTATTACCAATGGTTTACTTGAAACCAACCAAGCAGACATCTATGCAATTGGGGATTGCGCAGAGGTAAACGGTACTTTACTTCCATATGTAATGCCGATTATGCAGCAGGCTCGCGCCCTCGCAAAAACACTTAGTGGACAACAAACTGCTGTGCACTACCCTGCTATGCCAGTTGCAGTAAAAACGCCAGCAGCTCCACTCACAGTTTTGCCTGCTCCAATTGATGTAGAAGTGAACTGGGAAACGGAAGAATTCGACGATGGGATGCTTGCCAAAGCAATTGACAATGAAGGAACATTGCGTGGTTTTGTATTGTTAGGTGCAACCGCAGGTAAACAACGCTTAACTTTAACAAAGCTTGTTCCAGATCTTATTCCAGCCCAAGCATAAGGTTTGTATCAGGAATACTCAGTTAGAGAGTATTCCTTTAAGGAATGAATAACATGAATAGCGCCTTACAGTTTAACATTTCACCGTACACATCTTTCATGCAAGAAACCAAAGTCAACTTAGGCAATGGAATTGAATTACATGTAGAAGTTGGTGGAAAACCAGAACATCCAACCATTTTGCTGATTATGGGCCTTGGTGCCCAAATGCTTTTTTGGCCAGATTTCTTCTGTAAATCGCTGATTGATCAAGGATTTCGTGTTATTCGTTTTGATAACCGTGATATTGGCCTTTCTTCAAAAGTACGTCATGAAGGTAAACGCTTAAATACTGTCAAATTGATGGGCCGCTTTGCACTAGGGCTAACTAATCAGGGTGCACCTTATACTCTGCATGATATGGCAGACGATGTGTCTATGCTTATTGATCGTTTAGGCGTAAGCAAAGCACATGTGATTGGTGCATCAATGGGTGGGATGATTGCTCAAATTCTTGCAGCAAAATATCCAGAAAAGGTTGAGAAGTTAGGGCTTATGTTTACAAGCAACAACCAGCCATTTTTACCACCGCCTTTTCCGAAACAACTTTTGAGTTTAATTGGCAAACCCGAGACACGTGACGAAGAAGGTATTATTAACCACAGTTTAAAACTATTTCAATTGATTGGTTCACCTGGTTATATCAACCAGATTGAAGCAATACAAACTGCGCGTAAGCTTTATCAACGTAGCTACTATCCTGCTGGTGTACTTCAGCAGTTTTTAGCAATATTATGTACAGGCTCCTTACTTCAACTGGACCGTGAAATTAAGCAACCCGCATTAGTCTTACATGGCTCTCGCGATCGCTTACTTCCACCTAGCCACGGTAAGGCTGTAGCAAAAGCAATTTCCGGTGCTAAGTTTGAATTAATTGATGGAATGGGGCATGATATCCCTGCACATTTTATTCCACAGCTTAGCGGTTTATTTGCGCATCATTTTAAATCATCAGACTAGGACACTATGGCTGCATTACCCTCACTAAGACAGCTATCATATTTAGTTACGTTGTCGGAAACTTTGCATTTTACTGAAGCAGCACGCCGCTCTTTTGTCACTCAATCGACGTTATCAGGCGGCATCATGGAGCTTGAACGTTTATTAGGTGGCGTTCTGGTAGAACGTGATCGTCAGAATGTGCGTTTAACACCTTTAGGTGAACAAGTCGTTGCTCGTGCCCGTGTATTACTAGCAGATGCTCAAGATTTAATGCGTTTGAGCCGTGAAATGAGTGAGCCGTTAACGGGTGATTTGCATTTGGGTGTTATTCCAACCATTGCACCTTTTATCCTGACACGCTTACTTAATGAAGTGCATCAACAGCTACCTAAAATTCAGCTGCATTTACATGAAGCACAAAGTGAAAAAATTGTAGAGCGTTTGGAACACGGAAATCTAGACATGATTGTTCTTGCTCTACCGTTTGACACTCGAGGTCTAAAAGTCGCTGAAATTTCGAAAGAAAATTTGTACCTTGTATGTAGTAAGCAAGATGCAAATGCTCTTCAAGCAAACTCTCTAGATGATCTTGATTTATCAAGATTAATTTTGCTTGAAGAAGGCCACTGTTTACGTGACCACGTTTTAAGTGCATGCCCTATCGGTGAACGTAAAAACGACAACCGTTTAAAAGCAAGTTCTTTACCAACGTTAGTTGAAATGGTTTCTTCTGATTTAGGCTTTACACTTTTACCAGAAATTGCAATTGAAAATAGTATGATCAAGTTTAATGATCAGATTACTGCAAAACCAATTGAAGATGCACCGAGCCGTACCTTAGCGCTAGTGACTCGTAAAAGTACACCATTGCAAAGTGAGTTCGATGTATTACTGCAAATTATGCAGAAGATCACCACAAGAATACATGAATAAAAAAAGGAGTCTTCGGACTCCTTTTTATTTTATTGCGGCGTTAAAGATGCCCACTTAAACACCCAAGCAGATGGCATATTCAAACTATTATCAGCAATAATTTTTTCTCTAATAATTTGTGCAATGGCATAGTCATTGGCAGGGTCTACCATGACTCGTATGCCTTTAGTCGTTGTACTCGTTACAACCTTGTACCCTTTTGCTTCTAACTGCGACTGAACCGTACTTGCCTTATTTTGATTAGCAGCTAGCGCCACTTGTACCATCCATTTCTTTTCACCATTTTCTAAAATTTCTTTAGCGACAGCTGCATCAAGTTGCTTTTTACTATCAAAATTTTTCTTTTCTTCTACTTTCTTGGTGTGGGTATCTTCAATTTTCTTTTGGGCTACAAACTCATCTTGTTTTGGTTTTCTTTTTTGGATGATTATTTTTTTATTTTTCTCTCCACTTTTGTTAGCTTTTTCATTAGATGAGTTTACAAAATAAGGATATATCGCTTGGTCATCAAACCTTTGAAATACGATGATATCTCCATAACACTTCTGATCAGCATAAGCGGTCACTGGTATTATCCCCAAAAGTATTTTAATAAGTAAACTTCTAATAAAGCATTGCATCTTATTCATTTACCAAAGTTAAGTATATTTAATGCGGCGTATTAAAGTAGATTTCTCATGATTTGTATATTTTTAAAATTCAATGTTTTATGTAAAAAATCACATATTTTCAAAACATATTGCAGTGCTTCAAATTATTGTCGTTTATCCAGCAACCATTTAGAAAAACTAACTAAATTACTTTGAATTTCAGTCAATTAAAAAAGCCGACAAAATGTCGGCTTTTATTTATTCTTGAAAGTTCATTATTTAATAATTTCCAATAACGCTCTTTGAGCATTATGCAATTTTTCACCCTCTGCTGGCTCAGCACGAATCCAAGTACCATCACCTTGTAGCAACCATGCCTGTTGATTATCTTGTAAGTAGTTCACCAAACCTTGTTGATAAATACGTTTTTTCAACGCAGGGTCTTCGACAGGGAAACACGCTTCAACACGATTAAATAAGTTACGGTCCATCCAATCTGCACTTGAACAGTAAATACGTGCATCACCATTATTACTGAAGTAATAAACGCGAGTATGCTCAAGAAAACGCCCTACAATTGAACGCACCCGAATATTCTCCGACAGGTTCGGTAAACCCGGACGTAAACAGCAAATCGAACGAATAATCAGGTCAATCTGAACACCTGCCTGAGAAGCTTCATACAATTTATTGATTAACTGGACTTCGGTTAACGCATTTACTTTAACAATGATCTGAGCTTTGCGCCCTGCTTTAGCATTGGCAATTTCTTCATCAATAAAGTTAATGAGCTGAGCATGTAAGGTAAATGGTGCATGTAATAGCTTTTTCAATTTCGCCATTTTGCCCATACCGGTCAATTCTTGGAATATACGATGTACATCTTCACACAGATCTTTATCTGTGGTCATGAGACCATAATCCGTATAAATTCGGGCATTCGTCGCATGGTAGTTACCCGTTCCTAAATGAACGTAACGTACCAATTTATTATTTTCACGGCGCACAACCATAATCATTTTGGCATGGGTTTTATAACCTACGATACCGTAAACAACGACCGCACCAGCCTCTTGTAAAACGTTTGCTACCTCAATATTTGATTCTTCATCAAAGCGAGCACGTAATTCAATAACAGCAATAACTTCTTTTCCGTTACGCGCCGCTTCTGCCAAAATTTGCACAATTTCAGAATCAGCGCCACTACGATATAGCGTCTGCTTAATTGCTAATACTTGTGGATCACGCGCAGATTCACGTAGCAATTGAATAACTGGTGCAAAAGATTCAAACGGATGATGCAGTAAAATATCTTGTTTCTGCATTGCCGAGAAAATGCTCTCGGTCTTTTTAAACACTTTAGGCACAACAGGTGTATGCGAGTCATAACGTAAATGAGGACGTTTAAAATTTGAAACTAGACGAGCTAAATTTACTGGGCCATCAACTTTATATAATTGCTCATCAGTTAAATCGAACTCTTCGAGTAAGTACTCATAAATATGCTGTGGGCAGTTATGAGTTACTTCCAAACGAACTGCACGACCAAAACGTCGAGAACTTAATTCACCTTTTAATGCTTTAGCTAAGTCTTCAACATCTTCGTTCAATGCCAAGTCTGCATTACGTGTCACACGGAATTGGTAACATCCAGTTGCTGTCATTCCAGGGAATAAATCAGACACATGTTCATGAATAATTGCCGATAACATCACGTGATGTTCTTTACCACCTGTTAATTCGTCTGGTAGTCGTACAACACGAGGCAATGAACGTGGTGCAGGCACAACAGCCAAATCAATTTGACGACCAAAAGCATCTTTACCTTCAAGGGTAATAATGAAGTTCAAGCTTTTATTAACAAGTCGAGGAAACGGGTGTGCTGGATCTAAGCTAATTGGAGTTAATACAGGTGCAACTTGTTCCTGAAAATATTTTTTTACCCAAGCAGACTGAGCTGGCGTTAACTCACCACGACGTAAGAAGCAAATATCTTCTTCACGTAGTTTAGGTAAGATTTGCTCATTTAAAATACGATATTGACGTTCAATCGCAGCATGAGCTGTTTCAGATATTTTTTGTAAAACTTGTCTTGGTGTAAGACCATCAGGGCTACGGCTTTCATTGCCTAGAGAGAATTGCTCCATCACTCCCGCAACACGAATTTCAAAGAACTCGTCGAGATTACGTGAAAAAATGAGCAAGAAATTCATTCGCTCAAGCAATGGATGTAAAGGGTCTACCGCTTGTTCCAATACACGCAAATGGAAGTCAAGAATAGACAATTCACGATTTATATAACGGTCATTATAACTATATTCTATTGGGGTCGTTGCTGTAATCGCTGTATTCATGTCTAACTCTATTCTCTATCCAGCCAAAATCTCTATAAACCAGTATGCTGCAAAAATATGACAATTTGGTAAAAACTAAAAAATTAACACATCTTTAAAACAGCATTATTCAGGAATCTGGGTGCTATTCATATAACGTAAAATAATGCGTTTTCTATATTGTAGTTTATGATCGTTGCGGTGATCTTGATAATATTTCGGATCAGGCAATAATGCGGCTAAGAAAGCAGCTTGTTCACGCGTTAAGCTTTTAGCACTTTTACCATAATAATGATGAGCGGCTGCTTCAACACCATACAGATTTTTGCCGAATTCAACCGAGTTCATATATACCTCAAGAATTCGCCGTTTTGACCACATCCGCTCCATCATCCAAGTCGCGACTGTTTCTTGGCCTTTACGAATGAATGAACGTTTATTGTATAAAAACAAGTTCTTTGCAAGCTGTTGAGACACAGTAGAACCACCAGCAACCACTTCACCCTCTTCATTATTTCGCTCAAGGGCAAAACGGATACCTTGCCAGTCAAAACCATGATGATGGATAAACTTTGCGTCTTCGCCAGCTAAAATCGCATGTTTGAAATTGTCGCTAATATCATCATAGTCAAGCCACTGATGGACAATTGGCTCTGATGTATCAGACCAATAATCAATTCGCATGAACATGGTCGTATCCACCTCATGTGTCCGCCACCAAACCAAACTCGAAAAAATCCAAAGTTGAATAAGGAGAATCGCCCCAATAAAAATTAACAACACGCGAACAATAAAAGCTTTCATGTTCGTCCTGATCTCCTGTATTCAACTTTTTTCATGTTAAGCTGTAAAGCATGTTCATATATAACAAAAGCATAGCATGACTCAATATCAGCCTCCGCACATTAATCGTAAACTCAATGTACAAACTTGGTGGCTGACCGCTCTGCTCATCGCAATTAACGTAGGTTTGTTTGTCTGGCAAATTCTATCTGGCGTCGATATTAGTGACCCAGCCATGAAAGATGCTATTCATTGGGGAGCTGATTTTACACCACTTACTTTTTCTGGGCAGCCTGAACGTCTATTTACCAGTATGTTTTTTCATTTTGGTTTAGTTCATCTCATGCTCAACATGTGGGCCTTATATATTTTCGGTAATGTTGCCGAGTCACTATTTGGTCGCTTCTATTTTATTGGGATGTATTTACTTGCTGGCTTATTCGGTAGTCTGCTCAGTAGCTATATGACTATTCAAAATGGACATGAATTGCTGCAACATTTTGACCAGAGCTTACTTCCCCATGTCAGTGCAGGCGCCTCTGGTGCTGTGATGGGATTAGGTGCTGCGTTAACTGTACTTTCTTTATTTCCCCCTCTGCCTCATCAAGCCTACATACTCGATAAAAAAGCATTATTAATGATTATGGCAATCAACCTTATTTTTGGTTTTGTCGCAACTGGTATTAATAATGCCGCACATATTGGCGGCATGGTTATTGGAGCATTCCTTGCACTGATGTGGTACTTAAGCTACGTCAGTAAGTTTAAAAATATGCTCAGAATTTTAGGCTTATTCGGAGCAGTTGTAATTACAGGTGGTTTTTATATGTACTGTGTACAACTCAATTCACCTTTACTTCCGCTATGGCATGAAATCATCATCCAAAACCCCGGAATTATTCCTTAAGCTACAGCTGGTTTAATTCCCTTAAGCTTTGTAAAGGCGGTAAGTTACAAAGATAACCAAGTCGATAACGACCAATCAGCGCGCAAACCAGCATCATGCCAAGGGGTAAAATCAGCCATATTTCAAAATGCCACTGTATTGCCATATTCATTTTATAACTAGCAATCGCACTAATCACTTCCGCAAAACAGCAGGCTACTATGCCTGCTAACAATCCTAAAAAACCAATTTCAAAACTGAGCATCTGCTTCATTTTATTTTTAGATAAACCAAATGAGCGTAGTAAAGCAACTTCACGGCGTCGCTCATCCATTAATAGATTTAAACAAGCAATCAGCACTAATACGCCAGAAAATCCGACTAAGGCAGCTAATACAGTCACAATTTTGACCAAGACATTCATTAAGCGTTTTACTTCATCCAAGATTCGATCAACATCAATAAAAACTGTATTTGAAAATTGCTGAATAATATTGATCATTTTAGGTTGATCTTGCTTAGGTACATAAAAACTACCCAAGTAACTTCCAGCATTTTCGTCTAAGGTTTTAGGGGAAAAAATAAAGAAAAAGTTAGGGCTAAAACTTTCCCACTTCACGCTCCGAAAATTCATAACTTTGGCTTGGAATGTGCCTTCGGGCAGGCTAAAGGTAAGTGTGTCTCCAATTTGGATTCCCAAACTTTCGGCAGTTTTACTTTCGACTGAAACTTGCCCCACGCCATTAAACTGGGTTTGTCCTTTTGTAATGGCATTGTCATTCGGCAATTGATTCGATTGCGTCAGATTTAACTCACGGCGCAAAGAGTTATTTTGTTTTATGGCTTCTTCTGAAAAAGGCACATCATTCTTTGCTACCAGTCGGCCTCGGATGTTTGGATAGAGTGGCGTACTTTGCCAACCATGTAACTTTAATTGTTGCTCAAAAGGTTTTAAATCGAATGGAGGTAAACCATATACAAATTGATTCGGGGTTCCTTCAGGAAGCTGTTGCTGCCAACGCTGTAATAAATCTGTTCTTAATACACTGAGTACCGTAATGAGGCTTAAGCCTAAAGCCAGTGCAGTAATTTGTAAGGCACTTTGCGAGGGCGACCGAATATAAAAAGACAAACGATTTTTCATCTTTTTTAAACTACGAAGCAAGAGCCAAACAACGGTATACAGCAAAATACAAAGAACGATAATTGCAGCCAAAACCATAATGCTGAGCATCAAGTTTTCACTCAACACCAAACTAAAAACAATCAGGCTGCTAATGCCAGCAAAAAACATAAAGAATAATGATTTTCGAGATTTGGCTTCTTCCCGAATCACCCGAATTGGAGGTGTATTTAAAAGCTCCCAAATACTTGGCAAAATAAAACCAAGCAGCACAATCACACTCGTAAAAATAGCAATTGGTAAAGGTCCAAGTAAAAGTGGTATTAGCGAAAAACTTAACTCTAATTGAGGAATCAATTGCAGCATAAGTTGTAGCAGGCCATATCCCATGACTAAACCTAATAGACTGCCCATCACAATTGAAATCGCACTGACAATACAAAGTAGTCCAATATAGGCCCATAAAATTTGGAACTTACTTGCTCCTAAACATCTGAGAAGCGCAATGTGATCTTGGTTTTGCTGAACATATCTTTGACTCGTTAAAGCGATGGCGATCCCACACAACAAAATCGTTAAAATATTAGCCAATTGCAAAAAGGTATCTAGGTTTTCAAGCGGGCGTAATAACCGACTATTTGACTCACTTGCATCACGCAAACGTAGGCCCGCCGTTTCATCTGCTTCTTTAGAAGGTTGATGTTGTTGCTTAAATTGCTTCGAGAAAGCTTGAAGCTGTTCAGGTTGACCAGACATTAACAGTCGATAATCGATTCTGCTGCCTGTCTGAATCGCATGAGTTTTAGCAATATCAGCTTGATGAATAATAACCGTTGGAGAAAAACCTGAAAAACCCAGTTCCTGATTTGAATCACGCACAATCACACCGCTAAATCGGAATGAACCATCGGCAATAGAAACAGTATCTCCTCTTTTTACTTTTAGTAAGTCCGCTGCTCTTTGACTTAGCCAAACTTCACCAGATTGAATCGCTTGAGTTTTTGGCGCAATTTCAAGCTGTCCTCTTAGTGGAAATGCAGGTTCTATCGCTTTTACATTGACCATGACAAACTGATCTTGGGTATGCGCCATCGAACTAAACATGGTCACATTAGTTTGTTTCAGACCCAACTGCTCTGCCCTTTTTTTCCACGACTGTTCGATAGGTTCGTTATTCGATAGAACTAAATCAGCACCCAACATTTGCGAAGCTTGTAAACTGACAGCATTTTTCACTTGGTCATTACTAAATTTCAGGGCTGTGGTTGCACTAATCGCAAGCGATAGAGCAATAATCAGCAGATATAATCCACCCGTACGAAAACTTTGTAGGAAGAGCGGCTTTAGAAGATTACGCATAATTTAACCACCCTGTACTGTCTTTAGTCGGCCGTCGTCTAACTCAACATGACGCTGACAAAGGGTTGCTAAATTACGATCATGGGTCACTAAAATCAGAGTCGTACCTAACTCTCGGTTTAAATCAAAGAGTAAACTTTCAATTTCTTGTGCTGTCTGACCATCTAAGTTTCCAGTAGGCTCATCCGCAAAAATAATTTGTGGTTCTGCAATAAGAGCTCGTGCAATCGCCACACGTTGTTGCTCCCCTCCAGATAAGACTTTAGGCGTTTGTTCAACCTGACGACTAAGACCTACTCGATGCAACTAATCTAAAGCTTTTTTCTCTGCGGTTTTATAATCAAAATCTTTACGTAACCGTAAAGGCAACATCACATTTTCAAGCGCACTCAACTGAGGTAAAAGTTGGAACGACTGAAATACGAAACCAATATGCTGCATTCTAATTTGGGCACGTTGTTCCTCTGTTAACTGATGAACAGCTTGACCACACAACCAAACTTCACCTTCAGATGGTTGATCTAAAGTCGCCAAAATTCCCAATAATGTTGATTTACCTGAGCCAGAACGCCCAGTAATCGCCACCTGCTCCCCTTCAAAAATCTCTAAATCGATATCTTTTAAAATCGTAAACTGATTTTGGTTAATCTGAATAGTTTGTGTAACTTGATGGGCAGCAATGATGGGTTGTGGCATGATGTAAAAAGTCCTATTTATTCAGAATCAGGGTCGAAGTACAAATGTCTAAATCTTTTTTGATTGGTTCTAAAAGCATCATGCTCATCTCATTAAGTATGCTGCCTATGCTTGTATCGGCAAAAACTATTTTAATTTTAGGAGATAGTATCAGTGCCGGTTACGGAATTGATCCCAAACAAGGTTGGGTACAATTACTGCAAAAACGCTTAGACCAACAGTATCCCAAACAACATAAAGTGGTCAATGCAAGTGTTAGTGGAGAAACAACCAGCGGCGCTTTAGCCCGATTACCTAAGTTATTACAGACTTATAAACCAAATGTGGTCGTGATTGAATTAGGCGGAAATGATGGCTTACGTGGGCAACCACCTCAAATGATTCAAAAAAATCTGGACCAGCTCATTCAATTAAGCCAGAAACAAAGAGCCAAAGTTATTCTTTTTGGCATGAAAATTCCGCCAAATTATGGGGCTGCATATAGCAAAGCTTTTGAAAATAACTATAAAGTTGTCAGCCAAAAATATCAGGTGAAATTACTACCATTTTTTCTTGATGGAGTCGCAGGTCAAAAACAGCTTATGCAAAATGACTTGATTCACCCCAATGCTCAAGCACAGTCAAAATTACTTAATTTGGCTTATCCATATATAAAAGGTGCCCTGTAGGCACCTTTTAGTTTTAAGTATTATTGCTAATATGATTAGAAATCAAAAAAAGTAACTTCACCAGTTTCTAGCGAATATTCAGCGCCAACAACAATTAATTTACCTTGTGCAATCAAGCTTTCAAGCACACTTGAACCGTGACGTAATTGATTTACCGAAGCAAAAACGTTTGAACGTACCGCATGACATGAAAGTTTCTTCAAATCATTTTTTAAATCAGTTTGCATTAAAATTTCAACTGATGGACGAACACGGTTCACAATCGACATTAAGTTAGATGATGGTGGCTGATCAGGGTTCATTAATGTATCAATGGTCGCCTGAATCGCGCCACAATGACTATGTCCTAATACAACAACAACTGGGCAGTCATAACGCTCTGCCGCGAATTCAACACTACCTACTTGTGAAGGGGCAACAACGTTACCAGCAACACGAATTACGAATAAGTCACCAAGACCTTGGTCAAATACCATTTCTGCTGGAACACGTGAATCTGAACAACCTAATACAATCGCAAACGGATTTTGATCCTTTGCCATTTCAGCGCGTTCATGATGAGATAAGGTTTTTGCAAGGGAAGTATTTCCATTTACAAATCGTTGATTACCAGCTTTCAGACGATCTAAAACTTCTTGCGCAGTAGGCATTTTATATTTCCATTGTTCTTTCAAGGTTGGAAATCATTTTAATGTGTCAAAATTTGAATGTCACTGACAAAAAATTAAATCCTTTTCCATGAAAAATTTAAAAAATACTTACTCTATTTGAATGGGGAATTTACTGCACATTTCGTACTGTTTAGTGAAAAAATAGACATACTTTGGTTCTCGGATTGACTATAATTTTTCTCCTTTTGATCATTTGGCAAATGACTCATTGGCAAAGTTTTTCAATAATTTTCAAACTCGCTTATGCCTCAAGGATGAAATCTTATGACGACGCTGTTTGTATCAACCAAAACGACCCTAAAGAAAACAGCTATGGCACTTGCCTTGGCCTGTAGCCTTACAACAATAACAGGTGTTTTTCAGACGCAAGCAGCTGATACGATAGATATAAACTTTCAGAATATTTTACAGCAAGAGCGCAGTTGGGCAGGTTTACAAAGTAAAAATTTAAAAGTCGGCGAGGTAACATGGTCATATAGTGAAGGTGGTTCTACGACTAAACCGACGTTGCTCCTTATTCATGGATTAGGCGGGAGTCGTGATAACTGGAACCGAGTTGCGCGTTATCTCACAGCAAATTACCACGTCATTATTCCAGACTTACCAGGTAGTGGTGAAACAATCGTTTCTCAAGACTTTGATTATTCTGTCCCAAATCTTGCTGAAAAATTACGTCGATTTGTTGAAGCTGCAAATTTAAAAGGCCCAATTCACATTGCTGGCCACTCACTTGGTGGTTCGATTGCCCTACTCTATGCTGGACAATATCCATTTGAAACCAAAAGCCTATTCTTGGTTGATAGCGGTGGTATTTTCCGTTCTGCAAATACAATTTATTTAAAAGATCCAGCCTACTTAAAACAACTTTTAGTATCTAAAAAAGGTGACTTTAACTATTTGTTAAAGCAAACCATGTTTAATCCTCCATTTATTCCTAAAGAGTTCCTTCAAGCTCAAGAGAAGCTCATGATTAATCAGGCGCCTCAAACACAAAAACTGGTTGATCAACTGATTGCACTCAATAAAGTCTACACGCCAGATTCATTTGCAGTTCTCACCAAGACAATCGATGCACCGACACTGATTTTATGGGGCAAGCAAGATAAGATTATTAATGTCGAAGTAGCAAGTGAACTAAAACGACTTTTAAAGAATGCCCAGCCTCCAGTGATTTTAGAGAATGTCGGCCATATGCCAATATTGGAAGCCGAGCAGCTGGTTATTCAACAATATGTACCGTTTTTACTTAAAGTAGAAACAAATCAGTCTGCAAAAACGACTACACCTTAAATAAAACTTCGGACTTGTGAGACCTTATGTCTACCCAACCGCTTATAGAAAAACTCATTGAAGCTCATCTTGATTTTTTAGATGAGGAATTTGCTCAGCCTCATGTTATCAAACAAGAATTTGAGCAATTTTATCATTGGTTGGGTAGTCGGCAACTACAACACCTCTGGACCTTTGAACAAATCCAGCAGCTCATTCAAAAGCAGATTTTAGAAACTCCTGCTTCTGATTTTCTGCTTGAACAAATTGCAGAACATATTCGCTTTGCACTGATTCATCCAGCTAATGAAAATACAACAATTGAAGATGTTATTCCTGTTTTAACAATTGATGGGATAGCGCAATACGTTGCAAGTAAAGAAGAGCATCGTAAAAAAATCATTAAAACGATTGTGAATAATCCTGCATTTTCAGCACTCTTGACTCAACTGATTCAACAAACAATGCATGATTACTTAGATGAATCTATGTCAAAACGTGTGCCGGGTGTAGGCCGTTTTATGAAAATGGGGAAATCTGTTCTAGAAACAGTGACTGATTCAAATCTAGACGACACGATTAATCATTATTTGCAAAAGAATATTTTAAAACTGAGTCAAATGAGTGAGCGCGTTTTAAACCAACATTTTGACAATGATAAGCTCTACCATTTTCAGGCAAATGTTTGGCATAAAGTTAAATCTATGCCACTTTCTGTCTTAAAAAACTATGTAGAAGTTCAAGATTTATCAAAAACTGTAGGTTTAGGACACGAGATTTGGGATCACATTCGTCAAACTGATTACCTGAAACAACAAGTCCATGATGGTATTTACACCTGGTATGTTCGCAATCAGGAACGTAGTTTTGATTTGCTACTGCGCGATCTCAATATTAATGAAAGTTTAATTCAACATGAACTGACTCAGTTGCTTGTGCCTGTATTACAGCAATTAGTTACAACGGGACATTTAAGACGCCGCGCCCGTGTTTACCTAGAGAAATTTTATTATTCTGAAAAAGCATTAAATATTATAAATAACAAAGGCGCTTAAAGCGCCTTTGTTATTTGTCTTGATTAGAAAGAATATTTTAAAGAAGCGTAATAAGCTCGACCTGGCTCATTGTAGGTTTGACTGATCGAATTACTGTCTCTTAAAATTTGTTTATCAAACAAGTTACTTACGCCAACACGCGTACTAATATTGTCTGAAATTTTATAACCCATATTAATTCCAGCGGTGCTATAGCTTTTTACAGTACTTGGCTTAATTGCAGAATTTGTTCCACCTGAACCAATGCCAGATTCGATTCTATTTTCAGCAAATTGACGCGACTTTTGACGGCCATATTGAGTAAATACAAAATTCACATCTAACTGATCTGTAATGTCGTAATCAAAAATTGAGTTAATCGTATAGTTTGGAACTAAAGATAATGGGTTACCTGTTTGCTTATCTTTCGAGTCCATCATGTAAGTAAAGTTATTGGTCCAACGAATATCGCCAAAGTCTAACCCCAAACTTCCTTCAAAACCTTGAATTAATGCTTTAGGCGTATTTTCCCAGCGTAAGATATTCCACTTGGTATTGGTCACAGCTCCTGTATTAGCATTGGTGCTTGAACCATCAACTGTTCCGACAACATTTGTACCCGCCACAATCTTATCTTTATAGTCATTGCGGAACCAAGTTAAGCTCGCATTTATGATATCTTTTTGGAACTGGATACCAAGCTCTTTGTTTACCGAAGTTTCTGGTTTTAAATCACCATTACCTTGCAATAAGCAACGTGACTCAATATTGGCCGGGCAACCATTGCCGTTCGTACTGAGTAAGTATCCTTCGGCATTTTGATACATGTTTGGCGCTTTATAAGCTTTTGCTACCCCACCTTTTAAAGTGAAATAATCATTGAGCCGTTGAGTAACGTTTAAGCTTGGGCTCCAATTAGAACCAGATTTGCTATGGTCGTCGAAACGTAAACCTAACACGGCATCGGTGCTATCTGTAAGTTTTAAGTTATCTTCGATATATGCAGAAGCAATACGTGATTCCATTTTACTGCGATTGCCTTTGGCTAATTGATCGCCATAACCTGAACCGCTGCTGTCTGTGCCCTCATTTGTCGAAATATTATCTTTAAATCTATCTTCAACCCATTCAGTACCGAGTGTTAATACGTGTGGTACATAATATTCAAAAGGAATATTGGCTTCACCATTTAAACGAACAGTCTCTAAGCGTGAAGTGGCTTTGTCATCCAGATTATTAATTTTTCCTTCTGTGCTGCCGCCAAGACCTTCAGGAAGGCGTTTGTTGTGGGTTTTATCATATTGGGCAACTAACTTACTCTTACCCCAAGACCAATCCCCTTCGTGCGTTAACGCATAGCTATCGCGGTACATGGTATTGGTTTCTTTACCAATAAGTTCCGAAAGAATCGCATCGGCTTCAGCATTTGCATTTAACTGAGAGTCACCCGAATAAATATTACCTTGTTTGCTAGAAGAGACATCGAGCAAGACCGTTTGTTGGTCTGTTGCTTGCCAAGCTAAACGGCCTGAAATATCTTTATTTTTAACGCCTTCACGGCCAGCTGCATTACTGCCTATTGATTTATTAATATCGACATCGTCAGCTTCTGTTTTATTGTAATTACCATATAAACGATATGACAAAACATCTTTGATCAGTGGTCCACTTACGTTAAAACCAACACGATTTGATGAACCTTCTTTTGAGTCTTCAGGTTGTGAAGTATAAAACTCTACTGAGCCATGGGTTTCATTCGTCACTTTTTTAGTAATGATGTTGACTACACCACCTGCTGCACCCGAACCATATCGAGCTGCGGCTGGTCCACGTAAAACTTCAATTGATTCGATTGCTTCTGCTGGGACCCAATTTGAGTCACCTCGTGTATCACGCTCTCCTTTCCAGCCATAACGAACTGAATTACGAGAGTTAATCGGTTTTCCATCCACTAAAATAAGCGTATTTTCTGGACCCATTCCACGAATATCAATTTGTCGATTATTACCACGCTGCCCCGTTGCACTATTGCCTGTTAAATTGACACCCGGCATACGACGCACATAATCAGAAATATCATTACGGACTGGTAGTTTTTCTAAATCTTCTTTGGTAATAACCGATACACCGAGCGATTGCTTCACTTGCTCTTCAGCTGTTACGAAAATTGTTTCCAATTTCACAGGTTCAGCAGGCTTTTCTAATGCTTGTTCAGCTTGTTCTTGCTCATTTTGTGCAGCATAAGCCATAGACATCATACTTGCCAGTACTGAAACAGAAAGCACTGACTGGATAATACGCTTCGACATAAGTATTCCCAATATATTGATTTATTAAACATCTCTCATTTTAAGTTCGGCATTGTAACAAATCTAAATAAAATTACAAATGATATTGATAATAATTATCATTATTTGTATTGAATAATAAAAAAACCTCATTGCGAGGCTTTTTTATGTCACTTTTCAAATAATTTGATTATTTGAAATAAGCACCTTCAGCTTGCGTATGGTCAGTTTGGTCAACCACACGTTGAAGCTCAGGAATCTGCTCTCTTAAAGTCGTTTCAACGCCCTGTTTCAAGGTCACGTCAATTGCAGAACAGCCTTGGCAACCACCACCAAATTTCAATACAGCTGTTAAACCATGTTCTGCATCATCTTGTACTTCTACTAAGCTACAATTTCCGCCATGCCCTGCAAGACCTGGGTTAATTTCTGCTTGAAGAATGTAAGTAATACGCTCTTCAATCGATGCATCTGGACCAACACGTGGAACCTTAGAATTTGGTGCACGGAAAGTAAGCTGACCACCAAAACGGTCTTTGTTGTAATCAATTACAGCATCTAAAAGATAAGGAATAGATGGTGCATCAATATAGGCAGGAAAATCAGGATAGTCCTGTTTATAATCCGTTGGGATCACTTCTTCTGGCGCACTATATGCCATGCAACATTCTGCACGTGGCGTACCCGGATGTTCAACAAAAACTCGAACGCCAATTCCCGGAGTATTTTGCTTCGTTAATAAATCGTGCAAATACTCTTGTGCAGATGGTGTAATCAAAAGGTTTGGAATTTCTTCTGCAACAGCAGTGTTGGTGTTCTCAGTCGACATAACAATATTCCTCAAGCTGATGCCTTTATATTAACCGAAGATGAGGGGGATTTAAAAAAAATCAACTAAATTTGTCGGATTTATACACAACAGGGTTTCAACTTAAGTTTTTAATGGCATTATTGAGCCAGTATTGATCATTTTTTAAATATTTCTTATGTTGCATTTGCCATTTAACCATACAGTTACTCTTATTATTATTACGGTCATTATCTCTTTAATTGCTTTTAGCAACCAAAACGTGATGAACCGGCTAATTTTTTGGCCACCTGCAATGCAACGTGGACAGATTGATCGCTTCATTACTCATGGCTTTATCCATGCTGATGGAACACATCTACTTTTCAACATGATTACCCTGTTCTTCTTTGGCAGTATTATTGAAAGTTTTTATCGCCAATATTTTTACGACATGGGTTTTGTGTTGTTCTATTTAGGCGGTTTAATTTTTGCAATTTTACCAAGCTACCTACAACATAAAAATGATGCGAATTGGGCCAGTCTAGGCGCTTCGGGTGCTGTTTCGGCTGTTTTATTTGCTTATATTCTGTTTCAGCCATGGAAGCTAATTTTTGTATTTTTCATTCCTGTACCCGCTATTATTTTTGCAATTTTATATATAGCGTACAGTATTTGGGCTGGTAAACGCGGTAATAGTCATATCAACCATAGTGCTCATTTATGGGGTGCAGCTTATGGTGTCATCGTAACAATTTTACTTGAACCAAAAGTTATTCCCCATTTCTTAGACCAACTTACTCGCCTTCCTTTCTAAACAAAATAAATTAAAGAATGGCCCCTTGTGGGCTTTTCTTTTTTTCTCATTTGTTTATCACCATAAATTCTCAGTCTTTTTTCTGATTATCTTTGATCTTTTCTTTGTTTTGATTGCAAAAACCATCTGATTAAACTCGTGCCAATTCTTTTAATAAATCAGATGATACAATGACGTACAAAGCAATTTTATCTAGCCTTTCCATTGCTTTATTTAGCTTATCTTTGGCTGGATGTAATGACAACGATAATCAAGAAAATGTCGTAAGCACGCCTAAGCAACCGAATATCTTATTTATTATGGCTGATGACTTAGGCTATTCAGACTTAGGGGCTTTTGGTGGTGAAATTCACACCCCTAATATTGATAGTTTGGCTCAAGAAGGTCGCCTTTTAACAGATTATCATACTGCCCCAACCTGTTCTCCAACACGCTCTCAACTCATTTCAGGGACTGATCACCATTTAGCGGGCATTGGGGCAATGGCTGAACTCACACCAGAACATTTGAAAGGACAACCAGGCTACGAGGGATATTTAAATGACCGTTCTCTATCCATCGCTCAAGTACTTAAAGATAATGGTTACCGCACGTACATCAGCGGTAAATGGCATTTAGGGTTAACCCCTGAAACCAATGCACACGCAAAAGGTTTTGATCATTCATTTACCTTATTACAAGGTCTAGATCATCACTTTAAACAAGCGCCAAGTGCATTTAAGCGAAATTCGACCTATACGGAAGATGGGCAAATTATTCCTGTTTCAGCATTGCCTGATGACTTTTTCTCGACAAATTATTTTACCGATAAATTACTGAGCTATTTAGACTCAGGCAAAAATAGTGGCAAACCGTTCTTTGCTTATGCTGCCTATACAGCGCCTCATTGGCCAATTCAGGCACCTGCGGAATACCGTGAAAAATACCGTGGAGTTTACGATGTTGGTTACGATGCAATTCGTAATGCGCGTATTGCACGCCAAAAACAGCTTGGTATTATCCCTGCAAACTTTGATGCAGCCGAACCAATTGCAACTCAAAATGCTCCACAAAAATATGGAAAATGGAATGAATTAACTGCTGAACAAAAAGCACTAGAAGCCCGTAAAATGGAAATCTATGCAGGTATGGTAGAAAATCTCGATGCCAATGTGGGCCGCATTATTCAATACCTCAAACAAAATAATCTTTATGACAACACCTTAATTTTCTTTGTTTCCGACAATGGTGCGGAAGGTTTCGTTCGTGGAGGATATGGCAGTGAATCTGGCTTTGATAACTCTGTAGCAAATGTAGGTACACCAACTTCATATCACTATATTGGACCACGTTGGGCCGAGGTTAGTGCTGCACCCTTCCATTTGTGGAAGGATACAGCTGGTGAAGGTGCAACTACTGCCCCTGCTATCGTAAAATTACCAAATCAGAAAAAAGCAGAAGAAACGAATCATAGCTTTGCATCAGTACTCGATGTTTTCCCAACTTTACTAGAATATGCTCATATTCCAGTACCGCAAGGCCAATACAATGGCCGTACCATTAACACGCCATCAGGGATTTCATGGAAACCTTTGCTTGAAAATAAAACCACTACGATTCGCCCCGAAAATTTTAGTTTTGCTGATGAGTTACATGGCAGTAAATATGCAAAACAAGGCGAGTGGAAAATTGCACTTCAAGGCCGTCCTGAGCTAGGTACAGGAACTTGGGAGCTATACAACATTAAAGCGGATCGAGGGGAAAGACAGAACGTTGCTCAGCTTTACCCAACAAAAGTCCAAGAATTGTTATCAGTCTATCAAAAATATACTGAAAAAAATGGTGTGCAGGAATATAACGCCAAATGAGATTGAAACCATTTTTAGTGACGACCATCAGCCTGTCTTTTATGGCAGGCTGTAGTCAATCTTCACAAGTTTCTGAATCCACACCATCGTCTCAGCAGCAAATTTCTTTAGCTGACTTGGGGTCTATTGAGAAATGTAAAAACTACACAGGACTACCTCAAGGTTGGCTAAAACAACCCACAGCTGGAATGGTTTTAATTGCCGATGGGCATGTTAATTTTGGTTCTGAGAAAGCCTATCCCGATGAACTTAATTTTGGAAAAAAACAACGGGAAGTCAAAGGATTCTGGATTGATCAGACTGAAGTTACGGTTGCTCAATTTGCAAGCTTCGTGAAAGCAACGGGCTATATTACCGATGCCGAAAAACAAAAGCAGGCTGCTGTTTTTTCACCAGATCCTCATCACCCACAGCAATGGTGGCAGCTAAAATCGGGATATACATGGAAAACTCCAAATGGCAGTAATGGTGCGGTAGCTAATCCAAATGAACCTGTGCGATATGTGAGTAAAAATGATGCTGAACATTATGCAGTCTGGCTTGGGCATGATTTACCAACAGAACTAGAATGGGAATATGCAGCTAAAGCCAACTCAAAAACTGATACGCCCTTACATCAAGGGCCTACCGATGAACACCAACATCCACAAGCAAATTATTGGCAAGGTGAATTCCCTTTTCAAAACCTAAATCAAGATCACTTTAAAGATGTAGCGCCCGTTGGATGTTTTGCGGCAAATAATTTCAAACTGTTTGATACAATTGGAAATGTATGGGAATGGACATCCTCTCCTTATCAAGGCGCCCATGACCAACATATGGGAAATTATTCTGATTTAAGGCAACAAAAAACAACCAGTACACAATATGTAATTAAAGGCGGATCTTTTCTTTGCGCTCAAAATTATTGTTCACGTTATCGAAACAGTAGTCGCTATCCGCAAGACTTTGATTTAGCAGCAACACACGTTGGCTTTCGAACAATTTTACGATCTGATTAGTTTCTTTTAATCAAAATTATTAAATATATTTTTAACGAAAAGCAGATCGAAAAATAATCAATATATTTCTATAGTACAAAGGAGAATGATAAAAAAGTGAGAACATGATGAAAGCATTATTTCTTTGTGTAGCAGCAATTTTCACAATGTCATTATCCGCCTGTGCAGTTCATACACGGGAAGGTAGTATTGTGATTGATCCAGATTCACCTTATCACAACCATCCCGGAGACTTTTGCCCACCAGGACAAGCGAAAAAAGGACGTTGTTAGAAACACTCATTCTTAAAGTAATTTTGAAGTTACGTTAAAGAAATAGAGTTTAATTGAATGATAAGTGAGTTTGAAAATGGCGGGTTCCAACCCAAAAATAGATGGGATGAAACTAGAAAATTATGGTGCAAAAAATCACCATATCCCCAAGATTTTTAAAAGACAATCTTATGTTGTCTTCTATCTAGTTTCACCCCAATTCTTTCTTATTCCGTCTGACTTTTCTTATCTTTTAATAAAAAAGTCTAGTTTTTAATCATTTCTGCATCTGTATTATTGATACATTTTGAACATTTTACCTTCAGGTTAAAACTGATGTATTTGCTTAATACAAAATAATCATTTATGTAACGTAAGTCTATAAAAATGTTCTAAAATTGTGAAAAAAATTAAGACCAAAATGAGATGAATTTATCATAATAAATCGCTCTTCCATGTTTCATCACATAAATAATCAATATTATTTTGTCAGTTATTGCCACTCGTTTCCTTTCATTGGCATAGATAATGTATACATCTGTATATTAACCCAGTCTTATAACGAGATATTTTATGTCCAGCACAAGTCAAGTCGAAGGTCTACAATTTCCAGTACACGCCTCAACAAAAAAACAAAGCACATCTCTTACAGGCCAAGAGATTTTGTCAGAGGCTTTATCTGTTGTAGATAATAAAACCGCGCAACAAGTGTTGAATGAAAAAAACTGGCGAAAAAACTACCCTATCTATTTTAAAGCACTTGTTAAGCAAGGGATCTCAAATAGTAGCAACCCAATTACTATTGCTAAGCAAGGTTTGCATAAAGCTCACCATATTTTTGACTATTATCGTGATAGTAAACATTACCTTTTAAAAGATGCAGTTCATATTGCTTCATCAACACCCCTTCATACAGTAAAAATTAAAGGTGAAAGTGAAGCAGCTCCAGAGTGGTATGTACCTTACAAAGGACAAAAACTCAGTGGACAAAGCTTGCTAGATCAAATTCAACGTTGGGAAGAGGCTGGTATTATTGAACCAAGCCATGCAAAAGCTTTGCGTGAAGCTACTGCACACCCAGAATGGTTTGATTTATCTGACCGTACCATGGTGTTGTTTGGTGCAGCTTCAGAAGCAGGCCCCCTGCCTTGGTTAGCCAAATGGAAAGCGAATATTATTGCAGTCGACTTACCAAACCCACGTGTCTGGGGCAAAATTTTAAATACGATTCAGCAAGGAAACGCAACTCTGATTGCACCAAGTGTTGAACAAATTGATTCATCAGCAAAAGTTTCTGAATTAAGAGATAAATTGGGTGCAAATTTATTGACTCAATTACCAGAAATTGCACAGTGGCTAGTTCAGTTTCCGCAAAAGTTAGATTTGGCCGCAATTGCTTATTTAGATGGTGAAAAGCACGTTCGTGTTTCCATGGCAATGGACAGCATTATGCAATATGTGAGCGAGCATAAACCTGAGACAAGCCTTATGTTTATGTGCACGCCAACCGATGTTTACGCGGTTCCTAAAGACGTAGCCAAAGCTGCTCAACAAAAATTTAAATCACGCACAAAAATACAAAAAATGGCAGTGAAAGGCGTTTCTACACTTTCCTTAAACCGTTTTTTTCAAGCGCCATATCAAGACTTGATTGATTGTGAAAATGGAAAAACTTATGGTATTGCCGACTGTCTAGTCGTTGAGCAAGGTCCAAATTATGCGTTGGCAAAACGCATTCAACAATGGCGTGCTATTTTGGCCCGTCATCAGGGGCAACATGTAAGTATTAATATTGCTCCATCTACAACCACCTACTCTGTGACTAAAAACCCATTATTGAAAGCAGCTTTTAATGGTGCAGAGCTTTTTGATGTAGAAGCATTTAGCCCTGAAACCACCAATGCCATTATGGCAGCAATCTGGATTCATGACTTAAGAAATGAGTCTTCTGTGGCAAATCCTGAAACTGAGCTAGACCATCCGCTTGAACTTATGATGGAAGGTGCCAACCACGGTGGATTGTGGCGTGTTGCTTATTTAGCAAGAACTGCCCTGCCTTTTGCTGCAATCTATGGCTTTGCAACCGAAAAGCTACCTTTTGGAAAATCATCTAAAAAATAATTTGATTGAAGCCCAATTCTAGAATTGGGCTTTTTTCTGTGTTTATTTATTTTGAAAGTGTGATAGATATTTTTGCATTTCGTCAGACGGCACCATACCACCTCCTGTCGCCCATACTACATGGGTTGCCTGTTTTAATTTCTCAGCTGATAGTTGATGTAAAGCCAGATAATCAGGACTCGTCTGAACATAATATGGACCCATCATGCCTGCCACCGCTGAAGGCTCAAGCTGAATATTTTCAGTTTGATTTAAAAGCGCAATGAGTTCATACAAACGTTCATCATGAATAGTGTAATAACCATCAATTAGCTGTTGCATAGCACGCCCCACAAAACCTGAAGCACGACCTACTGCAAGCCCATCTGCGGCTGTAACGTTATCGATGCCAATGTCATTTACTGAAATCTGATCATGCAAACCAGTGTGTACACCAAGTAACATGCAAGGCGAATGGGTTGGTTCAGCAAAAATACAATGTACATGCTCACCAAAAGCCAGTTTTAACCCAAAACTCACTCCACCAGGGCCACCACCCACGCCACACGGCAAATAAACAAATAATGGGTGTTCAGCATCAACTTTAATCTGTTTTTGCTCAAATTGCTGTTTTAAGCGTATTCCTGCAACGGCATAGCCTAAAAATAATGTTTTCGAGTTTTCATCATCAATAAAAAAACAGTGTGGATCTTGCTCTGCTGCTTTTCTTCCCTCTTCAACCGCTACGCCATAATCACTGGCATATTCCACAACATTGACGCCCAGTGAACGTAGTTTGTCTTTCTTCCACTGTCTCGCATCGGCAGACATATGGACTGTGACTCTAAAACCCAGTTTGGCGCTCATAATGCCAATCGAAAGCCCTAGGTTGCCTGTAGAACCTACTGCAATTTGATACTTAGAAAAAAACGTTCGAAATGAATCTTGATCTAACTTACTGTAATCGTCTTCCAACTTGAGGAGCCCTGCCTCAATTGCCAATTTTTCGGCGTGAGCTAAGACTTCATAAATACCACCACGTGCTTTAATTGAACCAGAAATAGGGAGATGACTATCTTTTTTTAGCCAGAATGCTCCACTCAGTTGCACTTGTTCTGTTGCAGAAAGTGCTTGCTGCATTTTCGTAATTTCAACGATATCTGATTCAATTTTTCCATGTTGAGCTTGAGTCTCAGGAAACACTTTTGCTAAATAAGGTGCGAAACGCGCTAGCCTTGCTTCCGCGTCACTTACATCCTCTGCTGTGAGTCCAACTTTTTCTAAAGCTTCTGTTAAAGGATAGCGATGAGGTGTAAACCAAAATGTCTCTTGATAGGCTTGCAATGTCTCAATAAGTGGAAATTGTTGTTTTAACTGATCTAGTTGAACCGCATCCATAATCTATCCTGATATCAAAGTTTTAAGCCCAGCTTTTGAAGCTGCTTGATGCTCTATAACGACTTGTTAATTTATAATTGAATGTACATGAAAATAGACTGAACTTTAAAAAGAAACAAATAAAAAAGCCACTGTTTACAGTGGCTTTAATTTTTTAAATGCTTTTATACAAACTGTAAGAATAACCAGTACAAACCGCCTGACAAACAGATTGTTGCAGGAAGTGTAAATACCCATGCAGATAAAATTGTTTTAACTGTATTGAAGTTTAAGCCTGATCTATTCGCGACCATGGTACCTGCAACAGCACTATTTAAAACGTGTGTTGTTGAAACAGGCATACCTAAACCGTCAGCAGCTGCAATTGTACTCATTGCTACAAGCTCAGCAGACATCCCCTGACCATAAGTCATATGATGCTTACCAATACGCTCACCTACAGTCACAACAATACGTTTCCAGCCCACCATGGTGCCTAAGCCAAGTGCCAAAGCAACTGCTACTTTCACCCAAGTTGGAATGTATTGTAAGAATGAATCTAAGCTACTACGGTATTCTTTCACAAGTTTTTGTTGTGACTGATCCATTTTTGGTAATGCATTCGCTTTGTCCAAACGTTTAAACGAAGTGGTGCTTAAATACATGTCATTACGAATTTCACTAATCGCAGCTTCTGGAATGTCTTTTAAGTTGTTATAGCTAGAAACGCGCTCACCCAAATGATCAGTCATGCTTGCCAATGCAGGCACTACTTCTGGGGTTTGCTGTTTAGTTTGAATATATTTAGTCAAAATAACACGAGCTTTTTCATCGGTTAATTCTGGCTTATTTTGATTTAAAAATACGGCAGTTTGAGAAGAAAGCTGATGGAATGATTGAACTTGTTGTGTATCAAGATTTTTATTTAATGAATAAGCCAACGGCACCAGACCAACCAAAATCAGCATGATGAGACCCATACCTTTTTGACCGTCATTAGAACCATGTGCAAAACTTACACCTGTGCAGGTAAAGATTAAAATTGCACGAATGATTGCTGGTGGTGGTTTGTTACCTTCTGGTGGCTGAAATAATTCTAATTGGCGTTTAAAAACAGTTTTAACCAACAAGAATACAATCGCTGCAAAAGCAAAACCAATTAAAGGCGAAAATAATAAAGCCTTACCGACTTTAATCACCTGATCCATATCAACACCGCTGGTTGTTACGCCAGTCGATGCACTCAACAGATGGTTCATAATGCCCACACCCAAGATTGAACCAATCAAGGTATGAGAGCTAGAAGCAGGAATACCCAAGAACCAAGTACCCAAGTTCCAGAGAATCGCAGCAATAAGCAGCGCAAAAACCATTGCGAAACCTGCACCGCTACCCATGTTCATAATCAGTTCAACAGGCAACAATGCAATAATGCCGTAAGCGACTGCGCCGCTTGCAACCATTACCCCAAGAAAATTACAAAAACCTGCCCACATGACTGCAACTGGTGCAGGTAAAGCATTGGTGTAAATCACTGTTGCTACTGCATTTGCAGTATCGTGGAAGCCATTTACAAACTCAAAGCCTAAAGCAATCAAGAGTGCAGTAGATAAAAGAATAACCGAATAGAGACTCAAAGGTGGAACATGTGCTAAATCAGCACTCACCTGAAATCCAATATAAATAAGTGTCGCAACAATAATCGTCAAAAACACCGGCATAAAAAACTTAGGTGTTGGGACATGTACATTCGTCGATTTGACTTGCAGGTTTGCCGCAAGTTTTGAATCCGAAACAGGGGGTAGATTAGAATTCATGCAGACGGTAAGAGGATAGAAAAATCCTCTGTATTCTTAAATTAAATTATGACAATTATATGACAAAGCGGCGCCTGATGAAGTCAATTTTTCATATTTTGACCTCATTTGATGCACCTTTCCTCTATCCAATTTATTTTTTTATTAAAATACAATAATTTAAATCAATTTATAGATTCCTTATTTGTGACTATTTTTAAAGCAAAAATATATAAAAAATTAGCCGTATGATTATTTTTTAAACAGCTTAATTGTCATAAAACGGAATATTGCAGATGAAATATTTCAATATCATGATCATTTCATGAATATTTGATGAAAAAACAATCTCTATTTGTCATAAAAGCCGTTTTCCTAATGAATCTATTACAAGTGAATGACGGGTCGTTATAGCTCATCAATTGTGCAACTATTCTGTTACAATAGCGCCGCATTTTTAAATTTGTACAATATCGGGGTTTTCTATGTCTACGCTTGCCACCCTAAAAGCGCTTCTTGCCAAACGCATTCTGATTATTGATGGTGCGATGGGTACCATGATTCAACGCCATAAACTAGAAGAAGCCGACTACCGTGGTGAGCGTTTTGCCGATTGGGCACATGACTTAAAAGGTAACAATGACCTTCTTGTGCTAACTCAACCCGAAATCATCCAAAGTATTCATGAAGCTTATCTTGATGCGGGCGCAGACATTATTGAAACCAACAGCTTTAACGGCACGCGTGTTTCAATGTCTGATTACCACATGGAAGATCTTGTTCCAGAGATTAACCGTGAAGCAGCACGTTTAGCCAAAGCAGCTTGTGAAAAGTATTCAACTCCAGATAAACCACGTTTTGTAGCGGGTGTACTCGGTCCAACATCGCGTACTTGTTCAATTTCACCTAATGTAAATGACCCCGCATTTCGTAATATTACCTTTGATGAGCTAAAAGAAAACTATATTGAGGCAACTCATGCGCTCATTGAAGGCGGTGCAGATATCCTTCTGATTGAAACCGTTTTTGATACATTAAACTGTAAAGCTGCAATTTTTGCGGTGAAAGAAGTCTTTAAACAACTTGGTTATGAATTACCACTCATGATTTCGGGGACCATTACCGATGCCTCAGGCCGTACCTTAACAGGTCAAACTGCTGAAGCGTTCTGGAACTCTGTACGTCATGGTGACTTACTTTCAATTGGTTTCAACTGTGCCCTTGGTGCAGATGCAATGCGTCCTCACGTTAAAACCGTGTCTGATGTGGCGGATACATTCATTTCTGCCCATCCAAATGCAGGCTTACCAAATGCTTTTGGTGAATATGATGAAACACCAGAGCAAACTGCTGCTTTCTTAAAAGAATTTGCAGAAAGTGGTTTGATCAATATTACCGGCGGTTGCTGTGGTACGACACCAGATCATATTCGTGCGATTGCCAATGCTGTAAAAGACATTGCACCACGTCAAATTCCTGAAACTAAACCAGCTTGTCGCTTAAGTGGTTTAGAACCATTTAATATTTATGATGACTCATTGTTCGTTAACGTAGGTGAACGTACCAACGTTACTGGTTCAAAAAAATTCTTACGCTTAATTCGTGAAGAAAATTTTGCCGAAGCTTTAGAAGTTGCCCAGCAACAAGTCGAAGCTGGCGCACAGATTATCGACATTAACATGGATGAAGGGATGCTCGATTCGCAAAATGCGATGGTACATTTCTTAAACCTTGTGGCCTCTGAACCAGATATTTCACGTGTGCCAATCATGATTGACTCATCGAAATGGGAAATCATTGAAGCAGGCTTAAAATGCGTACAAGGTAAACCCGTTGTTAACTCGATTTCCTTAAAAGAAGGTTATGACGAGTTTGTCGAAAAAGCTCGCCTGTGTCGCCAATATGGTGCTGCGATTATTGTGATGGCCTTTGATGAAACAGGTCAGGCCGACACCGCTACACGTAAGCGTGAAATCTGTAAACGTTCTTATGACGTTTTAGTTAACGATGTTGGCTTCCCTGCTGAAGATATTATTTTTGACCCGAACGTGTTTGCAGTAGCAACAGGTATTGAAGAACACAATAACTATGGTGTCGATTTTATTGAAGCCACTGGTTGGATTAAACAAAACCTACCTCACGCCATGATTTCTGGTGGTGTATCGAACGTTTCGTTCTCGTTCCGTGGAAATGAGCCTGTTCGTGAAGCGATTCACTCTGTGTTCTTGTACCATGCCATTAAACAAGGCATGACCATGGGGATTGTAAATGCTGGTCAAATGGCAATTTATGACGATATTCCTAAAGAACTCAAAGATACAGTTGAAGATGTTGTTTTAAACCAGAACCAAGGTGAATCTGGTCAGCTTGCGACCGAAAAACTACTTGAAGTCGCTGAAAAGTTCCGTGGCCATAGTGGTGCTCAACGTGAAGCTGAAAACCTTGAATGGCGTAACGAACCTGTAGAAAAACGTCTTGAATATGCGTTGGTCAAAGGTATTACCACCTACATTGACGAAGATACAGAAGAAGCTCGCCTAAAAGCTAAACGTCCTTTAGATGTAATTGAAGGCGCTTTGATGGACGGCATGAACGTTGTTGGTGACTTGTTCGGTTCAGGCAAAATGTTCTTACCTCAGGTTGTGAAATCTGCACGTGTCATGAAGCAATCTGTAGCTTGGCTCAACCCGTACATTGAAGCTGAAAAAACAGGTAGCCAATCTAAAGGTAAAGTCCTGATGGCAACTGTTAAAGGCGACGTACACGATATTGGTAAAAATATTGTAGGTGTTGTGCTGGGTTGTAATGGTTACGATATTGTTGACCTTGGCGTGATGGTACCTTGCGAGAAAATCTTGCAAACTGCGATTGATGAAAAATGTGACATCATTGGGTTATCAGGTCTGATTACCCCATCTTTAGATGAAATGGTATTTGTTGCGAAAGAAATGCAACGTAAAGGTTTTAACATTCCTTTATTGATTGGTGGTGCAACAACATCAAAAGCACACACAGCAGTAAAAATTGACCCTCAATATCAAAACGATGCTGTGATTTATGTTGCCGATGCTTCACGTGCTGTAGGTGTTGCAACTACCCTGCTTTCAAAAGAAATGCGCGGAAAATTCATTGAAGAGCACCGCGCAGAATATGTCAAAATTCGTGAGCGCTTAGCCAACAAACAGCCTAAAGCTGCCAAACTGACTTATGCGGAATCTGTTAAAAACGGCTTTAAAATTGATGAGAGTTATGTTCCTGCAAAACCAAATCTTTTGGGAACACAGGTCTTAACCAATTATCCACTTGCAACACTTGTAGAATATTTTGACTGGACACCATTCTTCATTTCTTGGAGTTTGGCAGGTAAGTTCCCAAAAATTTTAGAAGATGAAGTGGTTGGTGAAGCCGCAACAGATTTGTACAACCAAGCTCAAGCAATGTTGAAAGATATTATCGACAACAACCTTTTTGATGCACGTGCTGTATTTGGTATGTTCCCTGCTCAGCGCACTGATGCTGACACGGTCAGCGTATTTGATCAAGCTGGCCAAAATGTTACGCATACTTTTGAGCACTTACGTCAACAATCTGACAAAGTAACAGGTAAACCGAACTTGTCTTTGGCAGATTACATTCGTACTGACCGTGAGCAACAGGATTACTTAGGCGGATTCACTGTATCGATTTTTGGTGCAGAAGAATTGGCAAATGAATACAAAGCTAAAGGTGATGACTACTCTGCAATTTTAGTTCAGTCACTAGCCGACCGTTTTGCTGAAGCCTTTGCAGAACATTTGCATGAACGCATTCGTAAAGAGTTCTGGGGTTATAAAGCTGATGAACAGCTCAGCAATGAAGAACTAATTAAAGAGAAATATGTCGGTATTCGCCCTGCACCAGGCTACCCTGCTTGCCCAGAACACTCTGAAAAAGCTGTGTTGTTTGACTGGTTAGGTTCTACAGATAAAATCGGCACCAAACTCACTGAACACTTTGCAATGATGCCGCCATCTTCGGTAAGTGGTTTCTATTACTCTCATCCACAAAGTGAATACTTTAACGTGGGTAAAATCTCTCAAGACCAACTTGAAGATTATGCAAAACGTAAAGGTTGGACACTTGATGAGGCAAAACGCTGGTTAGGGCCGAATTTAGATGATTCGATTGTCTGATTTAGAGTCCTTTTAATCTTCTCTACCCCCTCTTTAAAAATAGAAAATAGAGAGATGTCATGTGAGTAAATGAAATACATGACATCTCCTCTCTTTGAAAAAGGGAGGTTGAGAAGGATTAAATTGATATTCAAATAAAAAATATATAATTTATCTATTAAATATTTTTAGAAAACTTTCAAATGGCAATAATTAAAAAATTTGAGTTAGCAAGCTTAGAATCTATTTGTAATATTTTAGGTAATACAGAAAATGGATTAACAGGTAGTCAGATATCTAAATATTTATCCGAATGCGATATCTCTGACCCCCAACTTAATTCCACCAAACGGAAAAAATTGTATGATGCTCTAGAACAGAAACAAAATAATGATAGATGTTCAAATAATATAATCAGCTTTATTCAACATGTAATGAAACCATCAAGACACTTTGATAACCAAGAATGGTTTCTAGATATGCGTAAAAAGTTAAATTTTGTACTTTCATTTGAAGGTTTAGAATTAGAAGAAACAGGATTAATAAGACAAATAAAAGCTACAACCACCCTATCTGAAGCAGAAGCGCGAGCACAGCAATTAAGAAAAGCTCTTATGGATAGAAAAATTCATAATGATGTTCTTCATTTTTGTAAGGCTGAATTATTAGTTGATAATTATTTCCATGCCGTTTTTGAAGCTACAAAAAGTATTGCAGAGAAAATTAGAATGAAAACAAATTTGACATCTGATGGAGCCGAGTTAATAGATCAAGCATTTTCCTTCAAAGGTAAAATTCCTCATTTAGCGTTAAGTTATTTAAAAACTGAAAATGATGAAAGTGAGCAAAAAGGTTTTATGAATCTACTAAAAGGAGTTTTTGGTACTTTTAGGAATACTACTGCCCATGCTCCTAAGATTACATGGAATATTAATGAACAAGATGCTTTGGACATTTTATCAACTATTTCATTAATTCATAGAAAACTAGATAAAGCACTGGAGCCTAAAAAAATGTACGAAGGAAAATGATAATGCTGCCCAATCTCACACTCAATAACTAAGCTTATTACTGAACAATAGAAATTATAATAAAGTTAGGAGTTAGCCTTTGTCGACAAAACTGTAATCCTAAAATTTGCTTAAGGCATAATGTTTGCCATAGCTACTGTTCTGTATCGGCCATATTGTTACGTAAATCACGCGATGGAAGTTTTAAGCTATTGTTCTGCATCACAACTCTCTTATTTTTTAAATATTCTTTTAAGAGTCTTGGCATAATATCTGCCAGAGAATAACAATGCACGAAACATCATTATGAACACAACTCAACTTTTTCTCGGCGTAATCTTTAGCTCAATTGGACTCGGCTATTTTCTCTATGGAAAAAAGCAAAAAATGACTGTGCCTTTTTCTGTGGGTTTAGTTTTAATGATTTTTCCTTATTTTATTGAAAGTAATGTCTTGCTTAGTGGCATTGGTACTCTACTATCCGTTATTCCCTATTTTTTACGTTTTTAGAGTCATTTCTTAAATGGTTTGAATTTCCTCAACTCTTAAGTGATGCATCATCTCTCGAACAAATACAAAGTAGGTAAAAACATAAAGCTGATTTGGGGACACTTGGCTTGTGTAGTAGCTCAAATGCTCAATAAAATCCATTTACCTAGCACTTTTAGATTAAACAATCAGTGAATAAAAATCCCCCAATCTTTAAGATTAAGAGATTTCCTTTCGATACTATTTATATCAAACACACATGAACTTTACTTCAAATGTGACTTAATCTTCTCTTTAACTGCTTCAGTTGAAATACCATAGCGATCATGCAAAGTGGGTAATGCCCCTGCATCTAAAAATGCATCTGGCAAACCAATCATGTCAAAACGAGGATGTTGTCCATTTCTTAGAAGTAGTGAGCCGACAGCTTCCCCTAACCCACCAATGACTGAATGATTTTCGGCTGTTAAAACAGGTCGACCACCTTTTGCGACTTCATCCAAAATAGTTTGTTCATCTAAAGGTTTAATTGTAGGCACATGCAACACTGAAACCTCAATGCCCTCTTTTTCAAGCTCTTCGGCTGCCTCAAGCGCACGCATGGTCAATAAGCCAGTCGAAATAATGAGTAAGTCTTTACCCGGTTTAATCACCTGTGCTTTACCCAATTTAAACTGGTAATTGTATTTATCGAGCACTAATGGAACCTGCCCACGCAATAGACGCATATATACAGGGCCATTATGAGCGGCAATTTGAGGAATCGCTTGTTCGATTTCCAAGGCATCACATGGGTCAATGACCATCAAGTTCGGCATTGCACGGAAAATCGCAATATCATCGGTTGCCTGATGGCTGGGGCCATAGCCCGTGGTTAACCCTGGAAGTGCAGCCACAATTTTGACATTCAGATTATCTTCAGCAATCGCCATACAAATAAAGTCATAGGCACGGCGTGATGCAAACACTGCATAGGTAGTCGCAAAGGGAACAAACCCTTCACGGGCAAGCCCCGCTGCTGCGCTCATTAAAAGTTGTTCTGCCATGCCCATTTGGAAAAACTTGTCTGGGTTTTCTTTAGCAAAAATATGCAGGTCAGTATATTTTGATAAATCTGCTGACAAACCTACGATATCGTCACGCTCTTTTGCCAAAGCATTCAGTGCATGTCCAAATGGAGCTGGTTTGGTCGGTTGGCCCTCGGCAGCAATAGAAGCAATCATTGCCGAAGTGGTTAGTTTTTTCTTAGGAGGATTGGCTAACTGGCTCATGGTGTATTCCTTACTGTCCGTAGTGGGTCAAAATATTTAAAGCGTCATCCCATTCATGTTCATCAACACGAATGAAGTGTGTTTTTTCGCGGCTTTCCAAGAACGACACACCCTTACCCATTTTGGTGTCACAAATAATGACGCGTGGGCATGCCCCCTCATGGTTTCGTGCTTGATTGAATGCCTTAAGTAAAGCTTCCATGTCATTGCCATCTACGCGTTGGGTGTACCAACCGAATGACTGCCAACGGTCTACAATCGGTTCAAACGCTAAAATTTCGCTTGAGTGTCCATCTGCCTGCTGATTATTCACATCAATAATGGCAATTAGGTTATCTAGTTTCCAATGAGACGCAGACATCACGGCTTCCCATGTTGAGCCTTCATTTAACTCACCATCGGACAGTAAGTTATAGACAAAAGCATCCGACTTTTTCTGTTTCAACCCTAGACATGCACCGACTGCAATTCCAAGACCGTGCCCCAATGAACCACCTGTAATTTCCATGCCCGGTGTATATGAAGCCATACCCGACATTGGTAGACGACTGTCATCTGCTCCATAGGTTTCAAGTTCTTCAAGCGGGATAATTTTCGCTTCAATTAAGGCCGCATAAAGTGCAATTGCATAGTGCCCAATAGAGAGATAAAAACGGTCACGGCCTTCCCATTCAGGGTTTTCTGGCTGATATTTCATGGCATGAAAATAAGATACTGCCAGTAGATCTGCTGCACCCAAAGCTTGTCCGACATAGCCTTGACCTTGTACTTGTCCCATACGTAAAGCATGTTGGCGAATGTGGTAGGCACGTTGTTGCAACTCGGCAATTTGGCCTGATTTATCAATATTTAACATTGTCATTTACTATTCCTTATCAACGATTGACCAGTTTCGCCGGAACACGCAGAACCAGACTGGCACCGAAAATTAATACTGCTGTGATTAAGAACATGCCGATTGCATTTGAACCTGTGTTGGTGGTGACCCAACCAATTAAATAAGGTGAGCAGAAGCCTGCGAGATTGGCGAAGCTATTGACGGCTGCAATACCTGCCGCTGCAGAAACACCACCCAAGAAGTTGGTCGGTAACATCCAAAATAAAGAGGATGCAGTCAGCACACCTGAGGCTGCGATGCAAAGGCAAATTAAAGAGAGCGTTAGATTTGAAGCGAATAAAGTCGCAAGTGTGAGTGCTATAGCGCCTGCACACATCGGAATAATTAAGTGCCAACGGCGTTCTTGGAAATGGTCACCACTACGCCCGGCCAAAAGCATAACCACAATGGCGCACATATAAGGCAGGCTTGTAAGCAAACCGATATGCCAGTTATCACTAATGCCTGAGTTACGAATGAGAGTTGGCAACCAAAAGGTAATGGCGTATTGGCCCATCACTACACAAAAATAGATGCCTGCAAGTAACCATAAGCGCTTATCTGCGATGAACTCTTTAACGCTAGCATGACCTTCTTTGTGCTGGTTATCTTGAGCAAGCTCTTGCTTCACCAAGTTTTTTTCGTCTTGAGTTAACCAGTTGGCGTCTTGAACTGAATCTTTTAAAACAGCGAGTACCAATAGGCCAACAAACACAGTAGGAATGGCTTCAATGAGGAACATCCACTGCCAGCCGAACCAACCATGTACACCGCTCATTCGGTCCATGATTAAGCCTGAAAGCGGCCCACCAATCATTCCTGAAATTGGAATCGCGATAAACCAAAGTACGGTCATGCGTGCACGGCGGTAAGATGGGAACCAATAAGTGAGGTAGAGCAACAAGCCCGGTGCCAAACCAGCTTCTGCAACACCAAGTAAAAAACGCAAGGTGTAAAATTGCCATTCAGTTTCAACAAAGGCAAAACAGCCAGACAAAATGCCCCATGTAATCATAATACGAGCAATCCAACGTCTTGCACCTACCTTGTGAAGTACGATGTTACTTGGCACTTCACAAAGGAAATAACCAATAAAGAAAATCCCTGCACCTAACCCATATACAGCTTCACTAAACTGTAAATCGTTCATCATCTGGAGTTTGGCAAAACCAACATTCACTCGATCTAAATAGGCACAAAAATAACAAAGCATTAAAAATGGCATGAGCCGAAATGCAATTTTTCGATAGGCTGACTTACGAAGTGCCGTATCTACTTCAGATGAAAGTACTGTATCCATCATGCGAATCCCTTTACATTTGGCCACAGTATCCTCTTGTGACCATCATTCTATTTTTAGTTTTTAAATGGCGCGCGATTAATGAATCAGCATGCCACCATTTACATCAAGTGTTACGCCAGTTAAATAAGTTGATAGATCACTTGCCAAAAATAATGCTGCATTTGCAACGTCTTGTGCTTTGCCTAAACGTCCGAGTGGAATACCAGCAAGAATGTCATGGCGACGGTCATCATTCATTAAACCGCCTGTAATATCAGTATGGATTAGACCTGGAGTAAGTGAATTTACACGAATTTGGTCGGGACCAAACTCACGAGCCATCGCTTTTGCCAAACCTAAAACACCAGCTTTTGCAGCGCTATAATGCGGCCCGCCAAAAATACCACCACCGCGCTGTGCCGAAACTGAAGATAAGCACACAATGCTTCCACCGCCGTTTGCTTTCATCGATGGAATAACGGCTTGCGACATAATGAGTGTTCCGCGCAGGCTGACATCTAAAATACGGTCATAGTCATTGCGCTGAATATCGAGTGTTTTAACTGGCTGAGTAATGCCTGCATTGTTAATTAAAATATCAATCTTGCCGTAGTGCTGTAGTGCTTGTTCAACAGCTGCTTTGACCTGTTCTTCATTTGCAACGTTTGCAGCAAGACCTAAATGTCCTTCACCAAGTGCCTTTGCAGCGTTTTGGCTTTGAGCAAGATCTAAATCAACAATAATGACTTTGGCACCTTGTTGTGCAAAGATTTCTGCGGTTGCTCGCCCAATTCCACGTTCTGATGCTGCACCGGTAATTAATGCCACTTTTCCTTGTAGTAACATGTTCAATCCTCTTTTACGCTTTATTTCCTGAGTTCTGACTTAGAATCTCTTTTTTCACAAAGCCCAGCAATCAGCTCGAATTCAACAAGACATGAAAAAAATTCATGCCTATACTATTTTTAAATAAGTTTTAGGGATAAAAACGGATCATTTCATGGATAGCAGTGAAAACAATTTCAACCAGATGCCCTCAATTAAAACATTACAGGCTTTTGAACAAACTGCCCGTTTTGGCAATGTTGCCAAGGCAGCAGAAAATTTAAATCTCACGCCTTCGGCAGTGAGTCACCAAATTGCTAAGCTTGAAGAAATGATTGGGCAGAGTTTATTTATTCGTGGTGCCCGTGGTGTGACGCTTACCCCTTCTGGTGAACGCTATTTTCAAGACGTTACGACCATTTTGCATAACCTAATGTTAGCGACTGAAAAAGCTGCTGATAAAAGCCCGAAAGACAGTTTATATATTCACTCATCCCCAAGTTTTGGTTTGCTTTGGTTGCTTCCTCGCCTCGAATCATTTAAAGAAAAGTTCCCCATGATTCAGGTCAATTTGTCCTGCTCTTATGAAAATTTGCACTTTACCCGCGACAAGATCGACATTGATATTCGTCATGGTTTGCCCAACTGGACAGGCGTAGAAATCAGAACGATTCGTAATGAAAAGCTAGAAGTACTTGCGTCCCCCAAACTACTTGAACGCAGTCCAGTAAATAAACCTCAAGATTTATTAAAAAAAGAACTGATTTTATCGCGCTCAACGTTGGTCACTTGGCCGCAGTGGTTTGCCCATCAGGGTTTAAGCATTCCTGAGTTTCCCTACACTTTGAGTTTTGACCGCTCTTATATGTCACTTGAGGCAGCCACACACGGACTAGGTTTTGTTTTAGAAAGTAATTTACTCACTCAAAATTATTTGGAATCTGGAAAGTTAGTGAGAGTTTTTGCCGATGAACTATCAATTCCTATTTCTGCTCATCATTTGGTGTATCCACGAACACATCAATTTATTCCTAAAATTGAGCTATTTTTAAACTGGATTTATGATGAGTTAGCAGATTGAGAAAGTGATTTCTTAAATGATTTGTATTTGCTCAACTTTTAAGTGATGCATCATCTCTCGAACAAATACAAAGTAGGTAAAAACATAAAGCTGATCAGGGGCTACTTGGCTTGTGTAGTAGCTCAAACGCTCAATAAAATCATTAAATCCATGCTCAAGCTCAATACGGCTGATTTGCTTTTTAGCACTAAAAAATAACTCACTGAGTTGTGTCATGGCTGCATCAGACGTAACAGCTACACCACTTATATTTAAATTTCTGAGGGGCTTTGACTCGATGATTTCTTCAATGAAATAAATCATCTTTTCAATAGCAAGCTCATCAATAACACCATAGCTAATACTTTTTGAATCAACAAAACTCAAGCCCTGTTCGAGTTGAATATTTTGATTATCTATGTCAAATGACAAGCCATTAAGACCAAGAGAAAACTTTAAAACCGAGTCAGGATGAGTCATAAAAATTGCTTACTGTTGAATTTTGATAATAAGATTAATTTCTTTATAACTTTAAATTGAGCTAGTTTGTTCAATACTTAGAATTAACGGGCTAATCATCATTAACACTATATATAATAAAAAACTCTTTAAAAAGACGAAAATTCAACCTTATATTCATCCAATTCCATGATTAAAAAATAGAGTATAAACATGAAAAAATTAGTAATTTTAGGTGTTGCGATTTATAGCTTTGCACAACTTGCAAATGCAGCAACATTAAATGTAAAGCCATATGGCACAACTCAAGATGGTCAAAAAGTTGATCTATACACCATGAGCAATAACAAAGGAGTCTCTGTTTCTTTTATTAGCTTTGGTGGGGTAATTACACAGATTTTGACTCCCGATGCACAAGGTAAACAAAATAATATTGTTTTGGGTTTCGATGATCTAAAAGGCTATGAAGTCACTGATACCAAAGAAGGCATTCATTTTGGTGGGTTAATTGGTCGTTATGCGAACCGTATTGGTAATGCTAAATTTAGCTTAGATGGAAAAACGTATAATCTTGAAAAAAATAATGGACCGAATTCATTACATAGTGGTAATCCCGGTTTTGATAAACGTGTTTGGCAAGTTAAGCCCCTCGTTTCTAAAGGTGAAACCGTTAAAGCTTCTCTTAAGTTAACCAGTCCAAATGGTGATCAAGGTTTTCCCGGAAAGTTAGATGTGGAAGTAATCTACAGTCTTTCAGATCAAAATGAATTCCAGATTGAATATAAAGCCAAAACTGATCAACCGACAGTCGTCAATCTTACAAATCACAGTTATTTCAACTTGTCAGGAGCTGGGAACAACCCGTATGGCGTACTAGATCATGTGGTACAACTCAATGCAGACCGTATATTGGTAACCGATCAAAACTCTTTACCAACAGGTGAAATTGCTTCAGTTGCAGGTACACCTTTTGATTTTCGGACTCCTAAAGCAATTGTAAAAGATATTCGAGCGAATCATCAGCAATTGGCGTATGGATATGGCTATGATCAAACTTGGGTAATTAATCAAAAGTCTCAAGGGAAATTAAATCTTGCAGCTAATGTTGTTGACCCAAAATCTAAACGGACTATGCAAGTCCTAACCACTGAACCAAGCGTTCAAATGTATACGGCGAATCATTTATTAGGAAATATTGCTGGTGCAAACGGCGTACTTTATCGACAAGCAGATGCTCTAGCATTAGAGACACAGCATTTTCCAGACAGCCCCAATCAACCAACTTTCCCATCTACTCGTTTGAACCCAAATCAAACGTATAACAGTGTCACCGTATTTAAATTTGGTATTCAAAAATAGTCTTTTGAATTGGAATTATATTCATCTTAAAAAAGACTCTCAGTTTAATATGACTGAGAGTCTTTTCATTTATTTAACTTTTGTATTTGGTAAAAATGCGGTTGCGAAACCTAATAATGGTAACAATGAACACAATCCAAATACCCATTCAATGCCGTTAACATCGGCCAAATGCCCTAAGCCTGCTGCGGCAATACCACTTACCCCGAACATAAGACCAAACATTAAACCTGCAATCATACCGACACGGCCCGGAACAGCTTCTTGTGCGTAAACCACCATGGCAGCAAAAGCAGACGACAGTACTAAACCCGTGATAATTGACAAGACAGTTGTCCAAAATAAGTTTGCATACGGCATCATTAATGCAAACGGCGCCATGCCTACAAATGAAACCCAAATAACAGCTTTACGACCAATTTTGTCACCAATTGGGCCACCCGCAAATGTTCCTAAAGCGACAGCAGCCAAGAAAGCAAACAAATGCAATTGAGCAGTCTGGATACTGATATGGAACTTTTGAATTAAGTAAAAAGTAAAGTAGTTACTAATGCTGGCAATGTAGGTAAATTTAGCAAACATCAACACACTAATCGTGCTCAAAGCAATAATCAGCTTACGGCCATGTAATTTACTCTGTACTTGGTTTGCACGTGTAGCTACCTGATTTTTAGCATGACTCACCGTCCAGCGGCTTACACCAAATAAAACCCAAATGGCTAAAAGTGCAAATATGACTAAGCCTGCAACTGCATGCTGCCCAAATGGAACAATCAACAACGCTGCTAACAATGGACCAATGGCAGTACCTGTGTTTCCGCCCACCTGAAAAGTCGACTGCGCCGTACCAAAGCGCCCACCCGATGCCATTCGCGCCACCCGCGAAGCTTCAGGATGGAAAGTTGCAGAGCCTACTCCAATAAGCGCAGATGCACATAACAACACTGTAAAGCTTGGTGAAAATGCCAACAAGATGATGCCGCAGAATGTGACCATCATTCCGAGTGGGAGAAGATATGGTTTTGGATGTTTATCGGTATAAAGTCCAATCCAAGGCTGAAGCAGCGAACCTGTAATTTGATATACAAACGAAATCAGGCCAACTTGAGCAAAACTCAGCGAAAAGTTTGCTTTTAGCATTGGATAAATAGCTGGTAGCACGGCTTGAATCAAATCATTCAGTAAGTGTGCAACCGCCACGGCGCCTACAATTTTAATAATCATTCCTTGCGGCTGATCATTTGCAACGGTATTGGCAATACCATCTTTCAATTGTATTGAAGACGTCATACCTGAAAAACTCCAATATTCTAAGTAAGGTGCTTATTGTAAATTGTCGCTTATAAAGTTATCTTCCAATAATCATTGTATAAGTGACAATTTTTAGGATGGATTATGTCCGATTCTCTTATTCAGTCTGATTTATCTGAACTTGTGATTGGGCTATCTTCCGAGCATGCTTACCGAGAAATCACGCCGACTCATACGCATACACGTGCGCAGTTTTTATATGCGTCCACTGGGAACATTCAGGTATTTACACCGAATAATGTCTGGATTGTGCCACCCATGTGTGCGTTATGGATTCCTGCTCATGTCGAGCACAGTGTGATTTCTCTCAGTCACGTTAAATTAAATACCGCTTTGGTTGAAATAAATGCAGCTGCTTTAATGGGGCAACATTGCTTTATTATTCGAGTGAGCAATCTTTTGCATGAGCTTTTGATTCGTTTAAACGAAATTGAACGAGAGGAATCACCCAATATTACGACCTCTCAAGAGCTTTCGCGTTCTTTGCAAATTCTGATTTTTGAAGAAATTCATCGAGCCAATTTGTTGCCTATCCAGATTCCATGGCCAAAAGACAAACGACTATTAAAAATTTGCCAAGCGTTATTACACGCTCCGAATCAATCAAAAGATTTAACAGATTGGGCAGATGATATTGGTGCGAGTTCGAGAACTTTAATGCGCATGTTCCAAAAAGAAACTGGGCTGTCTTATCGGGCATGGGTCCAGCAAATGCATATTGCACTTGCCTTGAGTAAAATCGCGAATGGTGAATCTATTGCTCAAATTTCTGAATCACTGGGGTATACCAACCCCAGCGCATTCAGTGCAATGTTTAAACGACACCTAGGAAAAACACCTCAGCAGTTTAGAAGTGTTGCGATGTCGTTATAAGTCTTTTTTTTTGCAGGTAGGTCATGCTTTTCGAGCAAATCATCAAAATCGTGGTAGACATGAAGCTCACGATCTTTACCTGTTCTCGCATGATCTAATCGCTGTTCAGGATCGACCAAAACAAGGGTATGACCATCATCAATTAGACGATCTACGCCTTCTAAAAACATGCGCTTACCCACCTCATGGATAAGTGAAATCTGGGTTAAATCAATGACAATTGTGCTTTGATCAGTTGTCTCATCTTGTAAAATGCGCAACAACATTTCAGCTTCGGTAAATTTCAATACGCCGCGAAGCACATACACACTTAATGAAGCATCTTTTCCTGTACGGTAATGGCTTTGTACAATGGTTTGTGCTGAAGGTGTACCTTCCATGAGATGTAATCCCATGTCACGAGATAAACGCTCTAAAATATCGATGCCTCGAATACTATGACCATGCTCATCTAAACGAGGAGAGAAAGCAGCAATACTGACCTGACCCGGCAGCACACCTAAAATACCCCCTGCTACACCACTTTTAGCAGGAATGCCAACAGTTGAAAGCCAGTCACCTGCGGCATCATACATGCCACAGCTCATCATGACACTGAGCACTTGTCTAACCACAGATCGGTTTAACAAACGCTTTCCAGTTTTAGGGTCAACCCCACCGTTGGCAAGCACACTACCCATACGGACCAAATCTTTAACCGTAACCATGATCGCACATTGGCGAATGTAACCATTCACAATATCGACTGGATCGGTTTCTAAAATTCCTACTGTTCGCAACATATAGCCGATCGAAAGATTACGATAGGCTGTTTTGACTTCCGAATCATAAACTGACTCATCAAAACTTAATTCACGTCCTGCAAGTTCGCTCATAAAACGGCGTAAAATTTCTGCGCTATGTAAACCATGTTTGACCTGAATCAAGGAATGTACAGTAATTGCGCCAGAGTTGATCATCGGGTTTTTAGGACGACCATCTTTCCCCAATGAAATTTCATTGAAAGCTTCCCCTGAAGGTTCCACTCCTACCTTATTGAGCACCGCATCAATGCCAAGCTGTTGTAAAACATAGGCATATACAAATGGTTTAGAAATCGACTGGATGGTGAATTCAGTATCATCATCTCCAATCGAATAAATTTCGCCATCTACCGTAGACATGGCTAAAGCTAATCGATCTGGATTTGCATTTGCTAACTCTGGAATATAGTCAGCTAGATGCCCGCTATTATCTACCTCACAGGCTTCTATCACATTTGCCAAATAATCTGGGAGAGGGGTTTTCATGGTGAGTAACCTTAAATGAGGAGATTTACACTTTCGAGCATTTTTTCAGCACAATCCGCTGATAATATTAAAATTATAATTTTTGAGTGAAATAAAAATCACGATATAAGTATTGTAATTCCGATGGCTTATTTATTTCAACCTCATTATACGTTTTTCAAAACTTTAAATAGAATATTAGATTAATCTTTCTACAAATAGAACACCATTTAAATGATCGACTTCATGTTGAACAATACGGGCAGGAAAACCGTGAAAAATCGTTTCAACGACTTCACCCTGAAGTGTTGAATATTTAACCTTGACCATTTCTGCACGTTCAACTTGTCCGCGTTCATCCGGCACGCTTAAGCAGCCTTCTTCACCCAAAAGCGTTTCATTCGAAAATTCTAAAATTTCAGGATTCACCATCACCACAGCTTCCATTTCAGGAGCATCCGGATAGCGTAGGTTCGGTCGAGATGCCACAATAATGACTCGTTTAGAGATATAAACTTGCGGTGCAGCAATTCCTACGCCATTACGCTCAAGCATTGTCGCATGCATAGCATCAGCAAGCTGATAAAGCCAATTACTGTTTAACTCATTTGTCGAAACGGAAGCCGCAATGAGTTTTAAAATATCTTCACCACGCTTTGCGACAGGTAAAACTACACTCATCCTTTGAATCTCTCATTTAACTGGCTATGACAAGTTTTATTGTGTCGCTGAACGGTTCAAAAGAAAAGTCATTCCTACATCTGTTTTTGTATCATCTAATGCGTTTTTTGTTTTAAAGCATTTTTATTTGAGTGATGAAATCTACACCTCTTAATAGAACAAATTTCCTCCATTTACTTTTACTTCACTTTTCCATTAATATCCAAACTTCAATTACAACAACTAAGTAAAAAAATGGATCAGGACTTAACTTTGCAGGATGCGAACTATCTTAATAAAGAAGATAAACGAACCCTTGCCCTTTCTTCACTGGGCGGCGCTTTAGAATTTTACGATTTCGTGATTTATGTGTTTTACGCCAAAATCATTTCCGACCTCTTTTTCCCCAGCACGCTTAGCCCATTTTGGGCCATGCTGAACACTTACGGTATTTTCGCAGCAGGTTACTTTTTTCGTCCTTTAGGCGGAGTTGTAATGGCCCATTTTGGTGATCTGGTCGGGCGTAAAAAACTGTTTTCGCTTTCTATTTTCCTGATGGCACTGCCTACCCTATTTATCGGGATATTGCCAACCTTTGAAAATATTGGGTATTTGGCACCGCTACTTTTATTGCTCATGCGTGTGGTGCAAGGTATTGCGATTGGAGGTGAAATTCCAGCCGCGTGGACCTTTGTGTCTGAACACGTACCTGAAAGAAAAATCGGACTGGCAAATGGTTTACTCACTGCCGGACTATCTTTAGGAATTTTATTAGGTGCACTCATGTCTCTATGGATTTCACTGAATTTTAGTGAAGGACAAATCCATGACTGGGCGTGGCGTATTCCTTTCATTGCAGGTGGTATTTTTGGTCTAGTCGCACTTTATTTACGAACTTATTTAAAAGAAACACCTGTGTTTAAAGCCATGCAGTCACGTAAAGAAATTTCAAAAGAAATGCCAGTGAAGCAAGTGTTAAAAACGCATAAAACAGCCGTTGTGATTGGCATGCTATTTACATGGTTTTTAACAGGCTGTGTGGTGGTGGTTATTTTAGCCATGCCCAATTTATTGATTGGTTCATTTGGTTTTGAACGCGCGCAGACTTTTGAAATGCAAAGCGCCGCCATTATTATGCAAATGGTCGGTTGTATTTTGGCAGGCTATTTTGCTGACCGTTTTGGTTGCGGTAAAGTCATGATGGTCGGTGCACTTGCTGTAGCACTCACAGCAGCAGTTTTTTATAACAGTTTAGGTCACGCCGCACATTCAACTATTTTTGGTTTATATATGTTGTTGGGTCTATGCTCTGGTACTGTCGGCATGGTGTCGAGCAGTATGGTCAAGATGTTCCCCGCACCTGTTCGCTTCTCAGGCATTTCATTTTCTTATAATTTATCGTATGCAATTGTGGGTGGTTTGACACTGCCTTTAGTACATTGGCTCAGTCAATATAGTGATATTGGTGCGATGTATTATATTTTCGCGCTGACTATTCTAGCCTTTATGACCGCATTTGTATTTTGGAATAAGTTTGAAAAAAACAGATATTAAAAGCTTTAAATTATTAAATAAAAAACCACGCCGATCGCGTGGTTTTTTATTGCTGCTTACGTTAGAAAGTAAACCCGATATTAAAGTTAATGCGGTATAGCCATTTATCACTGTTTAGCGAAGTGGCCGAGGTATAACCTGTTGAGTTGGTCGAGCCACCAATAATGTTGGAGTTTTTACCCCACGTATAATCTGCCCAAACCATAAATGGTGAAGCAATAAACATCATACCTGTGGTGTTCATTTGCGAATCTGACCAATCATCACGTTTTTTATCCAGATAACTATAGTCATTATAAAACTTAATGGATTTTAACTTACCCATGTTGGTCACAGGCAACGTATAGGCAAGGTTTAAACTGGCAATCGTTCCTTCTGAAGCAATGAAATAAGCTGGCGTAAGTCCGTTCGCCCCCATTAAAGTCATATCACTATTTACACCATCCGGATTTTTAGCATCGTATTGATAATGAATGACCGAGCTTTGTAAATTAAAGCGTTTGTAGTTGTTTTCGGTATGCAAACCGACTGCATAATATTTGCCGTCTTTATCTGTAATATCATTATGTAGCTGGGCAATTGCACCCGATACACCAAACTCTTGCTTACCGAAATCAGTTTCTAACTTGCGAACAATGCGGGTATTCACCTGATTGCGCTTTTCATTTTGATAAGCTTTTTGAGATGGAAATGCATTTCCTGCCAAGTCATCATAAGTTGCACTCTCTGGTGAATAACGCAAATTTGTCTCTAACATTTGCGGGTAATAACCGAGTTTTAAATCCCAGTCTTTGTCGTGATAATTCCAGTTAATCCCAGGTGCAATATTGTTTCCATAGCCTAAAAAGAATGGAATGTGGTAAGTCCAGCCATTTTGCGGATAGGGATAAATCGTAAATGGTTTATAAACCAGACCTGCTTCAATGCTGTTATTGGCATCTAAGTTATAGCCAACATATGCTTTTTCAATGGACGTTTTCTGTTGGTCTTGAAACATATAACTGGCATTGATGTAGGCATCATCAAACTTACCTTTTAGATCTACCCTGAAAATATCAAAATGGAGCTTACCAAAACCACGGTTCGGCCCTTCCCAATCTTCATAGCGCTGATTTAACCGAACCACCCCACCTAACTTTAATGAGTCGGTGCCATCATCACTTTTCCATTCAAGTAATGAATCTTTTGCAAATGCATTGACGCTTACCCCCAGCGTAAGCGGTGCAATGAATGCCATGATCAATGAAGTCTTTTTCATCTCTACATCCTTGATTGAGTTCCAGCGTCCTGCTGGAACTTTATTTGTTTTACCTGTAAAACTTAGTTTTTATTGCTTTTTAGACAAAAAAAATTATCTAAAAAAAGGATGGCTTAGCAGCTCCCATCGCATATGTACTAAACCATCCAAACTGGTTAATACAGTTTTTTTTGCGGTGGGCCCGCGAAGTTTAATGGTCCAATCGAGTTCATATCGAGCTCGATTACAGTTGGTCCTTCAAAAGCGACAGCCTCTTGAATAACCGTTTTAAATTCATCTGCACTACCGACTTTCCAGCTCTTCACACCCATTGATTCGCCAAGAAGTTTGTAGTCTGGTGTATGCAATTCATTGAAATACTGACGACCACCAAAGTAGTTATTTTGAATGCCACGCATTACGCCATAACCACCGTCATTCATAATCATTAAGACCATGTTGGTGTTTTCTTGCACCATAGTTGCAATTTCACCAATGCCCAGCATTAAGCCGCCATCGCCGACTAAACCAATTACTTTCTTGTCAGGGTTAGCTACCGAGGCACCGATTGCTGTTGCAAGACCTAAACCAATTGCACCCGCGAGTGAGTGGATATTTTGGTTTGGTGCTTGTACAGGGAATAAACGACTGCCCCATGTGCTACCCGACATGGTGATGTCACGTACAAAAATGCCATCTTGCGGTAAAGCTGTACGTAAGTGATCACAAATTAAAGCATATTGGTCGATTTGCTTACGCAGTGCATCAATTGCAGCTTGTTTAGCAGCCACTACAGCGGCATCGTAATCGGCATCAACTTTTGAAGTCCCTTGAAGCTGTTCTAACACACGTGTTAAGACATCTTTGGCATCACCACAAATGAAGTTACGGATTTTGTAATTACGTTGTTGAGCCATTGGGTTTGCATCTACCTGAACAATATTTTCAGGGAACTCAACCGAATAGGTTTTAGTTTCATTACTACGTAAACGAGAACCCAATACAACCATTAAGTCAGCATCTTTTAATAACTGCTCAACCGCCGCCGAGTTATGGAATGCACCTAAGCTACGCGGATGATCATCTGCCAACACCCCACGAGCGTGGGTCGATGACACCACCGGAATACCTAAATCTGCAATTGCTTTGACTTCGGCAACGCTATTTAAAGTTCCACCGCCAATCCAGAAAATTGGGCGTTTTGCTTTTTTGATTTCACTCACAAGAAAATCAATTTCAGCTTGCTCTGCCTGTGGCAACTCAAGTGCTTTCACTGGCCCAAGATTAAGTGGCAAATCAATTTCTGCGGCTTGCACATCAATTGGTAGTTCAATACTTACCGGTCCCATTGGAACTGTAGTTGCGACACGAATAGCTTCACGAATCACACCAACAGCATTGTCTGGACTGGTAATGCGAAATGCTGCTTTGCTTGATGCACGCAAGAATGTAAGTTGGTCTTTAGTTTCATGAATAAAACTCGCATCACGGTCAAGATATTCACGCTCAACTTGACCCGTTAAATGCAATACAGGGCTACCCGCATTCATTGCTTCAATCAGTGAACCTACCGCATTACCTGCCCCAGCACCCGTACTGGTTAACGCTACACCTAGGCCTTTAAAACGCGAGTGTGCATCTGCCATAGTGACTGCACCCGCTTCACCGCGTGCTGCAACAAAGCGCATTTTTTCACGGCGCCCTACTGCATCTGCAATAGGTAAATTGTGGATGGAAATAACACCATAAATACTATCAACTTGGTGCGCTTCTAATACTCTTGCGATTGCTTCGCCTACATTTACACGTTCAGTCATGTCTGTTCCTCAAAATTTGTTTCAGTCCTTGAATTTATTAATCGCACCAAGGGTTAGGCTGTTCATTCAGCCCCATATAAATACTCTTTTGTTGCATGTACGATAAAATGCCCAAACGGCCTTTTTCGCGCCCGATACCACTGTCTTTAAAGCCACCAAACGGCGCACTAATCGAGAACTTTTTGTAGGTATTAATCCACACTGTTCCCACTTCTAACACACGTGCAATACGCCAAGCTTTACGGTAGCTTTCAGTCCAGATGCCTGCGGCAAGACCAAAACAACTGTCATTGGCTTGGGCAATTAAATCTTGCTCGTTGTCATATTTCATAACCACTAAAACAGGGCCAAAAATTTCTTCCTGACAAGTTTGAGCACTGTTATTTAAGCCCGTAATAATGGTCGGTAAGTAATAGCTTCCTTGGGCATAGTCACCAGTCGTGATAGCTTCACCACCAATCAGAATCTGACCACCTTCGCTTTTGGCAAGCTGCACATAGCGGTCAACTGACTGCAAATGTTTGTCATTGACCAATGGTCCTAAATGCACACCAGCCTGTTCTGGATGACCCACACGTAAGCCTTTGGTAATTTCAACCAAACGCGTTAAAAACTGATCGTAAAGACTGCTATGAATAAACAAGCGAGAACCTGCGATACACGCTTGGCCTGCCGAGCTAAAAATTCCGTACGCGACACCTTTAGCAGCCAGTTCGACATCTGCATCCGGTAAAATGATGGTTGGTGACTTACCACCTAACTCAAGCGAAGTGCTAATCAGTTTGTCTGCGGCAATATGTGCCAGATGACGACCCGTGGTTGTTCCACCTGTAAAAGAAATTTTACGAACCAACGGGTGCTGAGCAATTGCGTCGCCAATGACTGAACCACGACCAACCAACACACTGAGTAAGCCTTTTGGTAAGCCAGCTTCTTCAAAAATTTTGGCAAGCTCTAAGGCAATGAGTGATGTTGCTTCTGCTGGTTTTAACACCACAGCATTTCCTGCTGCCAAAGCTGGAGCAAGCTTTTGAACCTCACTCGCGATTGGAGAATTCCAAGGCGTAATTGCTGCCACAACGCCGACAGGCTCATGTACACTCATGGTCATAAAGTCTGGAGCACGTTGAGTGGTGAGCTCGTCATTCAGCGTTTCACATGCCGCCGCAACATAACGTGCAGTCGCCGCAGCGCTCATCACTAAACCGCGAGTTTCGGTTAAAGGCTTACCATTATCACGGGTTTGTAGTTTTGATAATTCATCGACACGCGCTTCAATAATGTCTGCAACTTTATAGAGAATACGTGCGCGCTCATGCGGTAAGCTGTTTCTCCAGCTCGGTTGACGCCAAGCCTGATCTGCTTTTTCAATTGCTTCATTTACATCTTCAAGCGTTGCTGTTGAAAGCTCTGCATTAACCGACTGATCTGCCGGAAACAGGCTTTGAATGACTGCACCACGGCCTAATCGCCATTCACCTGCAACATAAATTTCCTTCGCCATGATCAAATCCTTCTTAAATCTGTATTGCTTCTACACTGTTGCGACAAGCACGAATCACGCTAAGCGCGGCCAAAGTTGATGTTTTCGGGTTACTTGGCAACGGCACGCCCACCAGTTCAATGGTCATTTGTCCAAAGCCACCTTCTGCCACAATGGTATGTTTGTTTTTGTTGATGGTTGGATCAACAGTTAACTCAACCATGGTTTCATCCATTCCAAGCCCTGCAAGTGCAATCGTTGCTGCAACATTGGCATTGGCTGGAAATTTGGTCGCAGCTTCACGGGCAGTTCCTGTGAAAAAGACTGTAGCCTCTGCAACATGGTCTAGATCGACCAATTGCTCTGCATAACTGCCCTTCCAGCTTTTTGGGCTTTTACAGCCTTTGTAAGTGACTTTTTGCAAACCACCTTCTTTGGCCGCAGAAATACCGTCAATGCCCGCAATTGCCCCTGCAAGTAAATGCAGATGTGCATCATTTTTTTCGGCAGTTTGTTTAAGCTGAATCAGAAACTCGTTATCAGCCAAAGTACCCACCGAAATTAGACCAATGGTCCAGCCTTTCGCTAAAACTTTTTGAGCATGCTCTTTCACTGCTGCTTGACCTGCCACCTCAATGACATAGTCTGGCGCACCATCACATTGCTCAATATCTGAAATCACCTGAATCTCAGAAGAGACTTGTGACTGCACTTTTTCAATGCTGCGAGATGGCACGACAATCCATTTGAGTTGCAGATCTTGAGGCAAATGGGCATACACTTCTGCTGCCATTGCGCCAAAACCAATCATCATCAACTTTTTCATGACAGCACCTAATATTTATAAATGTTTGTTAAAACCACCCGAGACATCTATTGCCGAACCTGTGGTGTAAGATGCCAATGGTGATGCCAAGAAAACTAAAGCACGGGCAGGCTCTTCTGGACGGCCTAAACGCTGCATTGGAATACCGCGGTTTTTTGCGATATTGCCTGTCCACTCTTCCCACGACTGGTTTAAGTCTGAACGAGTTTCATAACGGCGTTTCCACTGCGCAGATTCAACCATTCCAAGTAAAATCGAGTTCACGCGAACACCATATTGAGTAAACTCATGTGCCAAAGAATGGGTTAAGTTCAACAGTGCAGCACGTGCAGATGAAGTCGCAATCATGTGTGGTTCTGGTTGCAATGCCAGTAACGAGTTCACATTGGTAATTGAGGCATTTGCTGACTGTTTTAAGTCGTCAAGAAAAGCACGTACCGGATGTAAAACACTGAAATACTTCAGCTCAATTTCTTTCATCCAGTCTTCATCTTGCGTATTTTCAAAGTTTGAAACGCGGCCTTGTCCAGCATTATTAATGAGCATATCAACATTGCCCAAATTGAGTTTTACGTCTTTGGCAAATTGTTGAACTTCTTCTTTTTTCAACACATTACATGCTTTGGTAAAAATATTGGCATGTGGATATTTCTCTAAAATATAGAGTTTTGACACATTCAAACGCTCTTCATCGCGACCACACCAAGCTACTTTTGCACCCTCTGCAACCAATATTTCAACAGCAGCCAGCCCAATCCCAGAGGAGCCACCCGTAACAACTGCAACTTTTCCTTCAACTTGGAAGCTCATAATCCTTAATCTCTCTTACGATTGTTCCTGAATCGTCAACATAATTTGGTTAAATGCTTGCGGTTGGTCGACATAACTTAGATGTCCTGCATCTTGGATGATGTAGTGCTGTTCCAACTGCAATTCCTGAGCAAGCTCTTGTATACCTAACGCAGGAGTGATTTGATCTTGCTGCCCTGCAATCACTGTGCATGGGACTTTTAAATCTGTTAAATAATTACGTATTTCGTCATATGCGAGTAAGTACGATGCATGGGTGAATCCCTGTAGGGTCAACTGCTGCATCACTTCTGAAACTAAAGCCAAGGCTTGTGGTTCTTGTTTATAAATCAAATGAGGCCCACGGCTTTCTGCCATACCTTTAGCGCCTAACTCTTTCAACATTTTTGGTCTTTTTTCAAAAACCTGAATTTGTGTTTGTTCATCTTGACGTTGGTAGCCTTGAGCCAAATTGGCGATCACCAAATGCTCTACTCGTTCTGGATAAAGTGCAGCAAATGCACTCGCCTGTAAGGCGCCTAATGAGTGGCCAACAACAATTGCTTTTTCAATTTTTAAAACTTCAAACAGCGCTGCCAAACGCTTTGCATAATCGGTAGCATTCGGCTGATCAGTTAAAAGTTCATCTGACAAGCCATAGCCCGGTGCGTCCCAGGCAATGACATGAAAATGATGAGACAGCACTTCAAGTTGGTTCACCCAAGAAGCAGAACCTGAACTAATGCCATGTAACAGCACGAGGTATTCGCCCTGACCGGCTTCTCGATATGCTTGTTGCTGGCCTTGAACAGTCACCGTTTTAACCGGAAATTCTGCTAACTTTTCAATGAGTGTCATCATTTTTATTCCTTTCCCTTAACTCACATCATCAAGCGCTTAACGTTTGATTTGAGACAATGGGTGCTCTGGTGGATAGTTTGGAATCGTCGGTTTGCCTGTTCCCAACATCACACACATCAAGGCATCTTCTTGACCTGGGTTAAATAGACCACGGTAGATTCCCGGTGGAATTGAAATCAGGTCACGCTCTTTTAAACGGGTCTCGAATTTCTCGCCGTTGTGTTCAATGAACAAATCAATTTCGCCGCGAAGCATAAAGAAAACTTCTTCAACGTCGTGGTGAATGTGCAAAGGACCTTCACACTGAGGTGGCAACACCATGGTCGAAAACGTAAAGTTTTCTGCTGGTACAGTGTTACCGTCATTTGCAACACCTGTTGCGCCTGTACCCATATAACGCATTTGCGCACGGCGATATTTCGGGTCGTAATCGGCTTGGAACTTCAAAGCCTCAAAGTCATATTTACGTGTCTCAAAGCGAGCAATACGCGTGTTTAACCAATCTTCTAAAGAAGAATTTTCTGGTTGTGCCCACGATTCGAATTGTTGTGTAGTCATTTTTTAAACTCCTATACAGTGAATTAATATCGTTTTAAAAGAGGAACCAAGAAAAATGACCCAATGACAGCGACAGCAGCCAAGAAGGTAATTCCTAAATTAAAACTATGTGTTTGCATCACGATGTAACCGATAAGTACAGGTGCAATTGCACTTGCAAAATTACCCAAACCATTAAATATTCCGCCCGCAGTCGCCCCTACATTTGAGGTCGTTACTTTTGCAAGCAGAGCAAATACAGCAGCTACTCCAAAACCCCAAGCCATCGCACTTAAAGACATCGCTGCAATAATCAATAATGGCTCTGTCATGATGACCATCACATACATGAAAATGCCTGCGAGTAATAAGCCGCTAAATACTTGAATTGCACGGCGACCCAACTTGTCAGATAAAAAAGCACCGATGATTTCGCCAATTAACATGGCAATGAATGGAAAGCTTGAATACATTCCAAATTCTTTGAGGTTGAAGCCTTTGTCTTGCATTAAGTAAGAAGGAACCCAGCTGTTTAAGCCCCATAAATAAGTCATCAATGCAATGTTGAAGAGACAAACCAGCCAGAACGCTCTATTGCTCAAAAGTATTTTGGTATTAGCAATATGGCCTTTGAAATTGGTACGTTTGCTCTCGCCTTCAATTTCGACAGTTTTCTTAAGTTGCAAATTACGCAAACCGAAAACAATGCTGAAAATAGCGATTAGCGTTAACCCAGCCATCACAAAAAAAGTGGTGTGCCAGTCATGGTGTGCTAAAACATTTGCAGTGATCGGGAACCCAAGGAATGCACCAATTGGTGTTCCAAGTAAGAACATGGTTGAAGCACGTGCTTGCTGACGGTCTGTATATGTCTGTTTTACAATGGTATAAGCCAAGGCAAACAACGGACCTTCTGCCAAACCTAACAGCACGCGTAAAATCAACATGCCTGAATAACTGGTGGTGAACCCCATGCAAAACATGAGTAAACCCCATGAAGTTACACTCCAAAACAGCATTTTCTTCGGGTTAAAGATGTCGCCCAAAAAGCTTAGAAAGACTGATGAAAAACCATAAGCAAGTAAGAAACTTGTCATGAGCCATCCCAGCTTGGCCTTATCTTCAGCAATTCCCATTGCACTTTGGAAATGAGGATCTGAAAATAAAACCGCAATACTAATCTTGTCGAAAAATGCCAGTACCACACACACCATAAGGACAAAAGCAGGTACCCAATGCTTTAATCCACTTTTTTCTTCATTACTCATGTGTCATTCCTTCGATTTGGTAATGAGAACCAGATTTAATGTTTACGGTTTTAACTTCATGACATTAAATTCAGAATCTTCTAACAGTTTTGGGTCTAAAACAGTGTTGGCTTGCATCCAACGTTTTGCCAGTTTGACCAGTTTAGAATCATTAATGGCAATCATATTCAGCAAACGATTTTCATGGTCCAGATATAAATAACTCACCTGATCTTCACCACCTTGGCGAATCACTAACTCTTTGGTTTTTTCAGGTTGGTAAGTTCCTAAAATTTGAATATTGAAGTGATATTGATCAGACCAGAGCCATGGAATATCACTGTATTCAGTTTCAATTCCAAGCATCGACTTCGCTGTGGCAATTGCCTGATTTTGTGCATTTGCCCAAGACTGAATGCAATAACCCAAACTCGGATGAATTGCGACATCACCTGCGGCATAAATGTTTTGATCTGAAGTTTGCCCAAAACAATTCACCACAATGCCATCTTTCACATCGAGGCCAGCATGAACACCTAACTCTTTGGCAATTTCAGCGCCTGCACCTACCACAACGCAGTCAAATAACTGACTATTTTGTGGATGGTTTACTACTTCAACTTTTTTATCTGGTGCTTCAATTAAATGAAGGCTCTTGCTGTCTAAGTGAATTTGTGTACCTTGAGTTTCATGCATATTTTTTAAAAATGCAGACACTTCAGGACTCACACTTCTTGCACATAAACGGTCGCCATATTCAAAAATATGAACTTCTTTACCTTGCTTACGTGCAGTTGCAGCAATTTCAAGACCAATCCATCCGCCGCCAATCACAGCAACATTCTTTGCATTCTTTAAAATTTTAGCCAAGCGTTCACAGTCATGTACATTACGTAAGGTCACAACATTTGGAATGAACTGCCATGTATTCACTGGCACACGAGCACGGCTTCCAGTTGCAATCAGTAATTTGTCATAGGGCAAAACCTGACCACTTTCGAGATGAACCTGTTTTTGTTCACGATCGACTTTTGTTGCGATTTCCGGTTTGTGCCATTGAACATTGAACTCTTGAACCTGTTCAGGAGAGAACAGATTCAAACTTTCATAAGTTGCTTCTTTTGAAAGTACTTGCTTAGACAGTGGTGGACGCTCATAAAACACTTGATTCTCATTTGAAACCACGTGAATTTCACCAACATAACCATTTTGACGTAAGGTACTTACTGCCCAGCCCGCTGCCTGTCCAGCACCTACAATTACGATCTTTTCCATAGCCATCTTCCTTGTTCAGCAATACCTGTTAAACAGGCTTCACCTGACGGCGAGTTGTGTCATCAAGACCACCTTCAATCGCCCATTCGGTGAAAAGCTCTAGACGATGTTCTTCTACACGTGGCTGCCATTCTTCTGTCAAATAGTCATCGTTAGTGTAATATTCAAATGCACCACCCAATGGTGAGTTGACGTACCAGAAATAAGCAGAAGAAATTGGGTGTCGTCCCGGTCCAATAAAAGTTGACCATTCCGAACGATTCATATTTAAACCGCCCCCAATTACTTCATGAATATCACGTACTACAAATGCAACGTGATTTAGACCAGCAGGTTTATTTGGAACACTGAGCAAGAATAAATCATGGTGATAACCTTCACCGCGGCAACGTAAGAATGCACCGCGATTTTTGTAAGCATCCGATAAATGAAAACCTACTTTTTCAATATAGAAATTTTCAGTTGCTGCCAAATCTGGTGTAAAGAACACCACGTGTCCAATCGCAACAGGCTGACCTTTTTCATAGACGGGACTTGCTGCATTGACACGTTGAATGTTGCCGTATTGGTTAATGCCTTGCGTTTTAAGTTCAGACACATCTTTAACAAAGCTTTGTTCAAAACGAATGGTCATGCCATTTGGGTCAAGACACTGAACTGTATTTTCAGAACGTTTAAAACCTTCTACATCAGCCAAACGAGCTGCCAAGTCTTCAATGTCTTGAGCACTATCAACGCCCCAAGTCACTTCACGTAAAGTTGAACCTTGCTCAATGGCAACTGGCAAACGTGCATCATCACAATTAAATAGATAAATCTTGCTGCCATTTTGGGTTTGGTAAAGATCTGTGCCTTCAATATCTGAAGTACTTTGGCTTAAACCAAAATCTGCTAAAAACTTGTTTGAAGCGGCTCTATCTTCAACTCCAAACTTTAAAATCTCGATCCCTGTAATCATTTGACCACTCCTTAGTTAAAGACAAAACCGCCATTGACCGGAATATTTTGACCTGTCACAAAAGAGGACAAATCCGACAGTAGATACAATGCTGTTCCATTTAAATCTTGTGGAAGTTGCTGACGCTGAATCGCTCTTCCGTTGACATATAAATCGTGACGTTCCTGCGGTACATATTCAGTTGCTTCAACCAAAGTCAGACCTGGAGACAATGTGTTGACACAGATATTGAACTGCCCCAACTCTCTTGCCATCGAACGTGTCATGGCAAAAATTGCACCTTTACTTGCCACATAAGCCATCAGGTTCGGTGCACCCCATAAAGCAGTATCTGATGCAACATTAATAATTTTGCCAGCAGCCGACTGCTTTAAGTGTGGAACGCATGCCTTACTGATCAGCCATGTGCCTTTTACATTAATATTCATGACCCGATCCCAAAGTTCAGGATCATAGTCAATCATATTTTTTCCACCTACATTGGTTGCAAGTGCCGCACAGTTCACAAGGCCATCTAGCCCTTTTAACAGCTCAACACTTTTTGCTACCGCATTTTCAATCGAGGTCGCATCGGCAAGGTCAACGGTGACCGCATGAACATGAAGCCCTTGTTTCTGCAAGTTCTGTGCTTCTTGTTGAACGAGCTCAGACAAAATATCTGCCATTACAACCTCAGCACCAGCTTCAGCAATCGCTTGGGCGAAATCTCGCCCTAAACCACGTGCAGCACCAGTCACTAAAACTTTTTTGCCTTGCAGCAACGCTACATTAGCCATGAGCTTCTTCCTGCATCTCGATACGGTTTGATGCATTTAGTGCAGCAATTTTCTTTAATTGCTTTTCAGCTTCTTTCTTCATTAAACGGCGTAAACGTGCAAGACCCACATCGTGTTGATATAAGAATTCTCTTTCACGCGCATTTGGTGCAAGGTTTTCTAAAATAATGCGGTCTTGTTCCAACACATCCCAATGCAACTGTTCTAAGTGATTACGATATAAGAAACGCCATACATTACGTTGCCAGCCACTCACCTTACGGCAGCGCCAGAAAAATACACGGGTATTGTTGGCATCAATTGGCGTTGCATAACCCACGATCCAGAACTCGCCACCCGGACCAAATTGTTTACGATACGGAATTGAAAGACGTAACCAGCTTGCACCTGTTGAACCGTATTCAACCCAGTCAAAGTTCACGCCTGTTTGACCTTCTTTTTCAAAAACAAAGCCATTATCGGTTGTACGGTGCTTCATCTCCGCGGTACGTTCACCATCTGCCATCGAATGTGATGTCGCGTGTAAATAGGTCCCGTGCATTGGGTCCATCACGTTATCAATCGCGTATTGATGGTTTACTTTCCAGTCGGCTTGGCAAAGGAACGCACTCCACTCTTCGCTTGCAAGTTGTTCTGGGAACTCAAGCGGTTTTGGCTGTTCATTTGCGTCGATACCAAACCAAATAAAAATTGCGCCATGCTGTTCACTAACTGGATAGCTTTTTAAGCATTTGGTTCCTGTCATTGGGCATTCGTGAACGGCTGGTACATCTGCAACCACACCATCAGCACGAACTTCAACACCGTGATACCAACAAGCAACTCGGTCACCTAAGTTCCAGCCTAACGAAAGACGGGCACCACGGTGCGGACAGCGGTCTTCAAGTGCGTGTACCTGACCTTCGGCATCACGCCAAACCACAATGTTTTCACCCAAACGGGTAATTCCGACCGGATTGGCAGCGACTTCCCAACTTGCTAAAACCGGATGCCATTGATCACGTAAACCGAGTTCTAAATATTCTTCAGCGCTTTGTGAAGCTGATACGATTGCGTTCATTTTATTCTTCCTTGAATTAATAACCTAAACGTTGCATTTCTTCTGTAAAGCTCGCAGAAGTCCATTCATCACCAGATTCACAGCGGAAACCCTGCTGATTAAGTGCAGAAACAACGTCATCTAAAGCTGTTGCGCCCGCAGAAAATGCCTGAATCAAGTTCTTTACAAAGTCTTGTTCGTAGACGGTTGGTTCTTTATAACGTGTTTGCCAAACCAACAATTCAGATTGACCAGGAATTTGAATATTGTTGATACCTGCATCGGTTGCCGGCGTTGCATGAATCCAGCTAGCCAACTTTTCATTAAATGTCTTCATTGTTCTGCTTCCTTGTACCTGTGAGGACTAGAGTTGAATTTGAATATCTTGTCCTTCAACACGAACTGGGTACGTACATAGGTTTCTACATCCCGGTCCACTTTTTAGCTCACCTGTCTGAATGTCAAAAATTGCTTCGTGCAATGGACATTCAACAGTTTGATCTTCGATAAATCCTTCGGTTAATAAGGCATATGCATGAGGGCAAACATTTTCAATCGCAAAGTAATTTTCATCGACGAAAAATACGCCAATTTTCTTCCCTTCAATTTCGATGGCTTTCGGCTCATCTTCGCTAACGTCACCCTGCTGACAAATTGAGATCCAACTCATACCTTGCGTCCTCATTTTGTTTTATATACAAAACATAATTTGATTTTCAAAACATGAGCTAAGCATAATACCCTTGATCATTTTTTGTCAAAGTAAAAATAAATAGATAATTCATTGGTTTAATAAATTTTAAATATTTTGTTACGTTTCAAACAAGAAACAAAGTTTTAAATATAAAAATTGTTTTATGCATTTTTAACAATTACAATAGTTCTAAAATAAAGCAGCATGCCCCAAATTGAACCTTGTTTTATTTATAGGAAAATGACACGAATGAGCCTAACAATTGAAGAAGATTCGCAAGAATCAGAAACAACAAAAAATGATGATCGATATTTAGTACCCGGTCTTGTACGGGGTTTAGCCATCTTGCAAGCATTTAACCAACAAGCACAAGAAATGACGATTACAGAAATCGCTGAAATTTTAGAAGTGAACCGTTCTAGTGCATTTCGTCTAATCTATACACTCGAATCTTGTGGCTATTTAAGAAAAGCTTCTCAAAAAACTTATGCACTTGATTCAAAAGTCATGGAATTAGGTTTTAACAGTTTATCTAAACTTTCATTGCTCGATTTATCGACGCCTTTAATGAAAGAACTACGTGATCAAACCAAACTTGCCGTGCATCTTTCTATTTTAGAAGGCACACATATTGTCTTTGTAAATAATATTCAGTCGATGGGAACCTTCACGAGTAACATTAGCTTAGGTACTCGCTGGCCTGCCCATGCAACCGTAATTGGTCAAATGCTATTGTCTGATTTACCTGAAACTGAAGTACGTCAGCGTTACCGTAACTTTGATGATTGGGATAGTTTTTCTGAACTGACTCCAACCAATTTAAAAACCTTATTGCAAAGATTAGTTTATGTAAAAACACAAAAAACGATGGTGAGCTGGGGTCATTATAATCATGATATGGCAGCCTGCGCGGCACCTATATTTAAACAGTCAAATGGCAAAATGGTCGCTGTTATTTCAGTGAGTTGCCCAATTACAACCTATGATGAAAGAACGTTTAAAGAAGATATTGCAAGCCTAGTCGTTGAAACAGCAAACAAAATTTCAAAATTTATTTATTAAAAAAAGCGACGTTAAGTCGCTTTTTTTTGCAATTTTATTTCAGAAATTAAAAATTACGCTTAAATACGTTCCCATTCATATCTTGAAAAATAACTATCGAATGGTTTTCTTTAATATCAAACTTTAAATACTGCTGTTTAAATTTTACAACGGCATAAAACTCTTCAGCGCCATCATCTAAACCAGTAGCAGAAATCTGGCTGCCTTGTGGAAAATCCTTAAGCCATGCAGCATTATAAAAATCTGAGACTGAATTAAATTCACAATACTCTTTTGATTCGGCCATTATTTTTGCGGCAATTTGATCAAACTGTTGCTGTTTATAACCATCTAAGCTCAACAACATGACCATTCTCCAAACTAAATCGGCTCAGAAGATAAATTCTGTTTCTTTTTAACCTTTTCCCATTGATACCAACCATAAGCCGCCATTAACACAAAGGCTGCATATAAAGCGGCTGTTAAAAATAAATCTTTATAGATAAACATGCCTACATAAATAATATCAACGAACACCCAAAGTACCCATGTGGCAATATGCTTACGACTGGTCCAATAGGTTGCGAGTAAACTAAATGCTGCAAGTTGCGAATCAAGCATTGGCACCGCTGCATCAGTAAAGTTTTTAAGAATCAAACCAAAGAGCAAACCACCTACCGCCGCAATAATCATTTGAAAAATTGCTTTTTGAACTGCAATCGGTTCAATACGAATGTCATGATCTTGCTGCTTTCCCTTGAACCAGTAGTAAAAACCATAAAAATTTACGACCATGAAAAAGAACTGTAAAATCGTTTCACCATAAAGCTTAAATTCGTAAAACAAATAAGCATATAAAACAAAGGCAAAGAAATTAAACAGCCAACACCACATGTTCCTAATAACAGTTAATCCAACTCCAATTAGGCTAATCAAGACTGCAAAAATTTCTAAAGGTGACATAAGAACAGCTTCTTATAGAGATCAATTCGACGGGGTATTATGAGAAAAATATCAGGTTAAGCAAACTGCTAATTTGAAATCAAAAAAACTATGGTCCATGCTTGAATATAATTTGTACTTTTCTATTTCTGTGTTATAAAAATATCACCTGTATTTTAATATACTTATCATGTTTTTATCTAAAGCCCATCTATGTCTGGTTCACCAATTATATGCCTTAGAGGTCAATGTCTCTATGGTCGATTGGCGACGTCCTTATTTTGGACAATCTGGCGCTTTGGATGAGAAAATCAAGATATTCCATTTGTAATATACCCCCTGATTTTCATAACAAGCCGCCATAAAACGCGGCTTTTTTTATGCCCTTTTAAAACACAAAAACAAACTTTCTGGAGCTTTATATGAAGCCATTATTTGAACAACAGAGTATACCCACCCCGCAGATTCAGCCGGCTGTAGCATTATCTTCACCTTCTACTCGCCTTGCTACAGCCGGCCAATTTATTGCTGTCGTCATTATTTGGTCACTTACCCCACTCGCAGCCGTCTGGACAGTACAAGAAATTCACTGGGCATGGGGGTTATTTATTCGATTCAGTTTGGCAATTCCAATCGCTTTGCTGTGTCTAAAATTTTTTCGTTTAAAACTCATCTTTAGTAAAAAAGCTGTTTTAAGTTATTGTGCCGGAGCCATTGGCTTATTTGGTTCTATGGCCTTTTGCTATATGGGCGCAGATAAAGTCCCCTCTGCCATTATTTCAATTATTTACGGTACTTCTCCGTTAGTGTCTGGACTCATCAGCTCTTTTTTATTAGGACGTGAACGTTTTTCAGCATGGCAGTGGCTTGGGCTGGGTATCGCTCTTGTCGGGATGAGTTTTACTTTAGGACTGTCTTCATCAGGTTTTCAGCTCAACCGCATTGGTATTATGTTAGAGCTGATTGCGATGCTGTTTTATGTATTGTCGACTTTTGCCGTAAAATCTGTTGGTGCGCATGTTCCGCCAATTACACAAATGACAGGTGCCACCCTTGTTTCATGGGTCGGTTATATATGCCTGTTGCCTTTCTTTTGGTCACATCTTCCAACTGAATTTCCGAGCCTTAAAATTTCAATAGCAGTGCTCTACAGTGCAGTCTTTTCATCTGTGCTTGCCATGATTTTCTATTATCAACTCATCAAAGTCCTACAACCGACCACTGTGTTACTCATTACCATTATTACCCCAGTTTTAGCTACATTTTGGGGGACATGGTTCAACCATGAACAGCTCAGCTCACATCTTATTTTAGGTTTAACCCTGTTATGCTTAGGATTACTGATGTATTCACGTCGTCCAACATAATGTTTTATAACCTGATTGAGGCCACTCATCAGGTTATTCTGCCCCTTATATTTATATTGATCTTAAGAATAAAAGTTTAGTTTTATTTTAATCCCCCTTCTATTTTTGTTTACGAAGTAGTCTATAAATTGTATTTGACAGTTTTCTAACGATCGTTTAAAAAATTATTAAAGACAAATAAAGGACATCACGACATGTCAAATCAAGAAGGAAAAGTCAGCCGTGAAACTCGCGAACATATTTTTTTAATTGGTCTAGATCGGGCAACAAAACGTAATGCCTTTGATAGCCACCTGATTAAAGATTTATCACTAGCACTTACTGAATATGAAAATAATGATGCACTTCGCTGTGCTGTTATCTTTGCTCATGGCGACCATTTTACGGCCGGATTAGATCTAGTTGAGTTACAACCCAAGCTCGCTACAGGTGTTTTTGATTTTAGTGATGAAGAAGTTAACCCGTGGGGTACAGTTGGACGAAAACTGAGTAAACCTTTGATTGTTGCGGTACAGGGTTATTGCTACACCGCTGGTATTGAACTATTTCTGAATGCAGACATTGCTTTAGCAAGTGAAAATACTCAGTTTGCACAGATGGAAGTTCAGCGCGGCATCTTACCTTTTGGTGGAGCTACTGCGCGCTTTACTCAAGCCGCAGGTTGGGCCAAAGCCATGCGCTATTTACTCACCGGTGACAGCTTCGATGCAAAAGCAGCTTTTGATATGAACCTGATTACAGAGATATGCCCAGAAGGTACGGAGCTCAACCGTGCAATAGAACTGGCTGAACATATTGCTCAAGCTGCACCACTTGCTGTAAAAGCCACTCTCGCCTCTGCCCGTGAAGCCATTAATGAAGGTTATGAAACTGCTTTTAGCCAATTACAGAGCCATCTTCAGCCTTTACTCACCACAGAAGATGTTCAAGAAGGTGTGTTTGCCATGGTGCAAAAAAGACCGCCTGTTTTTAAAGGTAAATAAAATTCATCACGCTAGAAAAATAAAGAGAAAAGCAATGCAACCAGAAACTCAAATCAATGAACAGCCTAGCCAAACTGTACAATTCCCAGCTTTAGATGGTTATCAACTCAAGGGCACACGTTACTTTACAACGATACCTGCTAAAGCAAATATTGTCGTTGCGGGAGCAACGGGTGTGCCACATGAGTTTTACCGCCGCTTCGCTGAATATATGACGCAATTTGGCTATCAGATATTTACGTTTGACTATCGAGGCGTTGGAAAATCGAGTCCAAAATCTTTAAAAGGATTTGATATGTCTTATTTAGATTGGGGACAATATGACTTAGCTGGTGCGATTGAATATTTATCAAAAGACCCCCTACCTCTTTTCATGGTTGGTCATTCCTATGGTGGCCATGCGCTAGGTCTACTACCTAATCATGATAAATTATTGGCCTGCTACACCTTTGGTACAGGTGCTGGCTGGCACGGCTACATGCCACTGAAAGAACGATTTAAAGTTCAAGTGGTCTGGAATATCGTGTTTCCACCCATTGTTGCCGTGACAGGTTATTTGCCTTGGAGCAAATTTAATATGGGTTCTGATTTACCCCTCAATGTGTATAAACAGTGGCGTAAATGGTGTAAAAACCCTAAGTATTTTTTTGCTGACCCAGAACAGCAACACTTAATTGAACAATATGCCGCTGTCAAAATTCCAATTTATGCAGTCTCTGCCCTTGATGATGATTGGGCTTTACTTACTTCTTGTCGGGCATTTATGCAGCATTATCGACAAGCTCAAGTTTCATACGTCAGTCTTCAACCTCAAGATGTTGCTATGAAAACCATTGGCCACATGGGTTATTTTAAAAAAGATGCTGAACACATCTGGAGTAAAATCCGCACCACTTTTGATGGTTTTTTATAAACCTGCTTTATGTTTGGGATGATGTGAAATGAGACCGCAAAAACTGACCAAAGAAGATCTGCTTAAGCACTGCGCTTTGCAGTTCAAAACTTATGGATATGCCGGAACGAGCATGGACATGCTGGCAAAAGCTTGCGGCCTCACCAAAGCTTCTTTTTACTATTATTATCCAAACAAAGAGGCACTTTTGCTTGAGGTGTTAAATGGCACTCATCAATATTTAATCCATTCTTTATTTGGTGCTACTGAAAATTCAGAACTCTCAGCCATTGAACGTTTTGAGCAAATGCATAAACGTGCTGTGCAGTTTTTTACCCAAGGGGTGAATGGTTGTCTGATTGGGGTAATTTCAATGGAAGTAGCATATGGCTCACCTGAAATTTTAGCCAAAATACGCAGTATTTTTCAGGACTGGCAACTGGCTATTCAATCTATTTTTGCTTGTTGCATTGCTCAAGATCAAGCAGAGATTTTAGCAAAACAAAGTATTGCTGATTATGAAGGAGCGATCTTGATGTACCGTGTCACTCATGATGAGTTTTACATCAATCAAGTTAAGCAACGTATTCTTGGACTTCTTAATTCTTAAAAAAATAAAGCCCACTTAAAGTGGGCTTTATTTTTTAGCTAATCGTTATTCAACTCTCACGATTTTACCTAATTCATCGTGGTGAACGACTGTAATTTTTTGGCTACGCCCCTGCTCAATTTCATGTTCAGGTAAATCAAAATAGCGCGCATAATCATCAGTCTGTTTTGCTTTAAGTGCACTGCCACCGACACGGCGCTCTGGTAGCAAATGGCTCCATAACAATAAGCAAATTGCACAAGCAATTAATGCGCTAAGGCCATGTTCAAGTCCTACACCAAAGGCACTAAATAAACGGTGTACCAAATGAGTTTTTTGTAGTTCAACCAATAGCCATACAAACACAAATGGACGCCACAACAACAACCAAACCGCCCACATCATGGCTGTGCTTGTTGTAGAAGCATAGCGTTTATGCCATGGTAATTGACGGCGTAAATCAATAATCAACGAATCTGTCTTCATTTCTCTCTTTACCTAACGAAGTGCTGTGGTTTTTCCCCAGACATCAATACAGCACGATCTTTAAAATCTCATGACTCTTGCATTTCATTCTAGCGAATGCCCCGATCCGGGCTCACCCAACGTGCTCGTTTCTCATCTCCACGTCGTAAGACTTTTGGAAATGCCACAATGGTTGCTGAAATAGTGATTAGCCAAAAGACCAATGGATACCAGATCATCCAGAAATAGTTTTTTCCTAGATGCGGTTCATAACGACTATCCATCCATTTGCTTAAAGCAAACTGAATTAGACAGGTTGCCCCCAATAAAATACCGGTACCATACGGTAAAAATGGGGAGCTCACAACAGCTAATGCAGGGAGTGGTAAAATAAAATGTACCAACCACAACAAAGCCATCGCTAGCATTAAATATGACCAGACTAAAGTTAAGCAAAGCTCAAACATTAAAGGCCATAAAAAATTCAATTTTGGTTTAGTGAACACATCAATATTTTTAATTAATACTTGTGCGCCACCCATTGCCCAACGTAAACGTTGTTTCCACAACCCATTGAGGGTTTCAGGCATTAAAATCCAAACCAAGGCATTCGGTTCAAACTCAATATCCCAACCTGCACGCTGTAACTTCCAAGTAATATCGATATCTTCAGTCAACATATTAGGTGACCAATAGTCGACTTGGTGAACAGCGCTTTTACGAAAAGCAGTAACTACACCAGATACGGTAAACAAGCGACCAAAGGTACGCTGTGCACGTTTAATCATACCTACGATTGAAGAAAACTCACCGACCTGAATACGCCCTAATAAAGTTGAGCGAGTACGGATACGCGGGTTTCCAGTAACAGCTGCAACCGTTGGGTTTTCAAGGAAATGACGAATCATCCACTTTGCCGCATGTGGATCAAGTAAAGCATCACCATCAATACCAATTAAAAACTCGGCATCGGTCATTAAGCTTCCGGCTTGCAATCCCATGGCTTTACCTTGGTTTTGTGCCAAATGAACAACACGTAATTTTTCATGTTGTTCTGCTAAGCGGTCAAGTACTTCACCTGTATTATCTGAGCTGCCATCATTAATCGCAATGACTTCAAAATGAGGATAGTCCAGTTTTAAAGCATGGCTAATGGTTTCCTCTGCATTATCCCCTTCATTAAAACAAGGAACTAATACAGCGACTTTTGGATAACTTTCTAAAGGAGCTGGTTGATCGTAAGGCGGAGCCTGACGTTCTTTCCAATAGAAAATGATCGCACCCATCATCCATAAATACGACATGAATAATGGGTAATAAAAAACGAATTTTAAAGCATGCGACCATATTGCAGCAAAGATTGTCATGTTTCAGCCTCGACTACGGCACAAGACGAGATGATTTTTCAGCAAATGCTTTATGCATTACGTCAACATCCGGATGATCTTTGATTGGGTCATCTGGGTAATATCCGACATGCATTACACCTTGTTGATAAAGTGAGTGAATTGTTGCTGCCATTTCAGTTGAAGGTACCTTTTCATTTTTACGCCAGTCGGTTGCCTGTAATTCAAAAACGGTTTTCTTGATGCCATTAGGATATTGTTTCACGCGATCAACCATGTCTTTATAGAACTGATCTGAGTTATCAACCTGCTCCATATAAGGCATTGCCATAATAGCTGTAAAATCATAACGCTTTAATGACTCTTCAAGCGATTGTGAATACCAGTTTTCTGCATATGGTTTTAAAGCTACCTGCGCATATAAGTTACGTGCAGTGACCAAGAACGGCTCATATTGTCTCACGTCATCAACGAGTTGCATTGCAAAATCATCTAGATATTTTGTCTTATATGCAGTCCATTTTTGCAAGTCTTGATCGTTTTCACGGATTTTTGCCAAATCTGTTGGCAAACCTTGTTTTGCATAAGCTTTTAAAGCATCAGGGCTTGCATCTTCATAATCAGATAAGGTCACATCGTCGTGGAATAAAATTCCATTGAACGAAGCTGACTTAGCTAAGTCCTGATAAATTTCTCGAACAGTTTGGCGTGCATCTGCTGAGAACGGACTTAAACGGATATAACCCATATTAAGGTGTTCACCTGCTTTCTCTTGCTGAGTCACTACTAAATCCTTAGAAACAGGATCAGTTTTTGGTAGTTCCCACGCCAATAACGGCATCCATGCATAAATACGGCTTACAGGTGTGCGCGTTTGAATTTGCCATGCAACACGGTTAAACAAGTCTGCACGCATTGGAATATGGCGGTTAGGGAAATAAACCATATCAGCAGAACCATTCGCATCTGGATCTGAAAATGCCTGTAAATAAACTGTATTTACACCCATGCCATTAATTCGATCTAACAAGTGTCCTAAATTACGCTCTTGTTGTTTCGGATCTGGATCATAAATATAGTCCAAATCGATATGCATGATTTTTTGCGGACGATTGTTATCCGTTAAATTTAATTCACGGTTTTTAATTTCTTGAGCCAAATCATCAGTTGTCATTCCACCTTCTACCAAAATACGGCTCATATTTTGTAGAGATTGTTTTGCGTGGTCTGCCCCATCATCAAGTGTAATGGTCACAGGCATGCCTAAATTTTTTGCAATTTGGACAGTTTGCATATTATAGCGACCGTATGGCCAAACCATAACACGTGGCGAACGTAAGCCATGCGCTTTTAATAAGTCATTATTCTTTTTCAGGTCGCTATAGATTCGTGCCTGATATTGTTTATCGTTTTCATATGTTTGTGTTTTAACATCATAAAAACGTGTGGTCGCAGCAGGTTCAGAGTTGCCTTGCGGGTTGCCCGTAATACCACGATGCAAATGATAGCTATGATTCGCGATTTCGACTAAACCGCTGTCTTGCATTTCTTTAAGTTCATTCCAACTCAAGATCTTATCGCGAGAGATTTCCTCACCAGAGAAGTCAACTTTTTGGCCAGCTTTTGGTTCTAACCATGAACCTACTACAGCCAAAACAACCGGAATTTTTTTTGCTTTAATAACAGGATATACATTTTGATAAAAAGACTGATAACCATCATCTACGGTCAATAATACTGGCTTGGTCGGTAGTGGATTTTTACCTTGATGCGCACGAATTAATTGATCAACCGTAATAAAATGAAACCCGTTTTTTTGTAGCCATTCAACATGCTGTGTAAATTGTTGAGTAGTGACTGCATATTGAGGGATCATTGCATTTTTTGTATCAGTAACTTCATGATAGCCAATGACCGTAAGTGTTGAAGCATCGAGTTTTTGTGGTTTAGCCAATGCCATACCAGACATGCCTGTAAGGGCCAATCCAAGCGTAAGATTCAACAAAGGAGATGCAAAGCGGATAATCATGAAATAGCGTCTCAATAACAATATAGATTATTTATGTGAAATTTGAAGTTAAGACGCAAACTTTCTGAAATTTGGTCTTAATATCACACTGCCCACAAATGAACAGTTTTTCAGTCAGCATTTATAATCAAATAATCTGAAAATAATCTTAAATATTCAAAAAGCTAAAATATAAATTATGAATGTATTTATATTTAAAGCTCATATAAACAAGAAAGCCCCCTCAAGGGCTTCTATTTTTCACTAATCACGAGTTTTGACATCAAATAATTCAATTTCAAAAATTAAATTAGAATTAGCTGGAATAATCTTACCCATTTTACGTTCACCATAAGCCAAATGAGAAGGCACGATTAATTTACGTTTACCGCCAACTTTCATTCCCATGATGCCTTGGTCCCAGCCTTTAATGACACGGCCTGTTCCAATTACGCATTCAAAATAGTTACCACGGTCAATTGAAGAGTCGAATTTAGTACCGTCTTCTAACCAACCAGTGTAGTGAGTCGTAATTAAAGCACCTTTAACAGCTTCTTTGCCTTCACCTACTTTTAAATCGATAATTTCTAGTTCATTTGACATGGTTTACCCCTTAAATCGAATTTCTAAATAGCAATTGGTACTTAGTGTACCAATTGAATCTGTAGAATTTGTTGCGCTTTTCTATTTTACTGTAACTGCGTCCACACAACATTTGCCTGACCCTTTTCACCTAAAAGCGTCCACTCTGTGTCCATGACATTTAATTGTAGCTGCATGGTGCGTTCACAGATTTGTTCGAGCTCAGCTGTGCTTTGAGGAGCAATTTGCCAAACCTGAACGTTACTTAACGTTTTAATTTTACTGTTTCGCTTCCACCATTCTTCGACTTGTGTGCCATAAACAACAACCGCAACTGTTTTACAGCGCGAACTGGCTTTTTTGACTTTATCTTCAGATGGTAAACCCACTTCAATCCATGCTTCTAACTGACCTGTTAAATCTTTTTGCCATAATGCTGGTTCGTCAGTTTCAAAAAGGTCTTTAGTAAACTCAAGCTCATCACTTGCAAAACGGGCAAAGGCCATCAAACGAACCATTAAACGTTCTAAAGTTTCTGAAGGATGCAAGGCAAGTGTCAGTTGGTAATCACCATAAATATGGTCATCCATATTGGCAATATTCAAGTCTGCCTTATAAATTGTTGCTTTAAGCGCCATGATTAATATGTTCCAAAATTTGGCGCTAAGGATACTCGATTTTAGGTAAAAATTTATAAAAAAACTGAGCAATCCACAACATAGTAATTGGAAATTTGCATATTCTTCCAAAACGCTTTGCTTGCTTGAGAGTTGGCCGGCTTTTTGCTTGAAAGAGAAATATTCTCCTCTTGCTAAAATTGATGACTTATGTGGCAGAAGCTTAAACGTAGTTTATTTTTACAGGTTCTTTGCGCTCTCTTTCTTGGAGTTGCAGTTGGGGCTAGTTTTCATGATTTCTCCCTATCTTTAAAGCCTTTAGGTGATGGTTTTATTTCTTTAATTAAGATGCTGATTGCACCAATTGTGTTTTGTGTCGTTGTGCTCGGCATTTATGGTGCAAATGACATCAAAAAAATGGGCAAAGTCGGTGCAAAAACCATTCTCTATTTTGAAGTGGTTACCAGTATTGCTTTAGTTTTAGGCATTATTGTGGCTTATGTATTTAAACCGGGCGTCGGTATGAATATCGATATCAGCCATTTAGATGCAAAAGATTTAAGCACCTATACTGAACGCGCCCATGAAATGCACACAGGTTCGGAATTTCTACTCAATATTATTCCAAAAACATTCACTGCCGCTTTTGCAAACGGCGATATTTTACAAGTTTTACTCATCGCTATTTTATTTGGTGTATCACTCCTTTTAATTCCTAAACATTTGGCAGAGTTAGTACGTCAGGCGCTTGAAGCTTTTTCTGAAGTCTTCTTTAAAATTATGGGTCTGATTATTCGTTTAGCACCTATTGGTGTGTTCGGATCAGTGGCCTATACCACTGCCAAATTTGGTTTAGATTCACTTCTACAATTGGGCTATTTGGTTCTACTGTTTTATGCGACCTGCATTTTATTTGTTGTTGTGGTTTTAGGTTCAATTTTAAAACTTACCGGTCTCAACATCTTCAAATTTGTGGCTTATTTTAAAGATGAATTAGCCATTGTTTTGGGTACAGCATCTTCTGACTCTGTCTTACCTCAAATTATGAAAAAACTCAGAAATCTGGGAATTAAAGATTCAACCGTCGGTCTGGTCATTCCTACGGGTTATTCTTTTAACTTAGATGGGTTTTCAATTTACTTAACTTTAGGGGTGATCTTTATTGCGCAAGCCTGCAATATTGATTTATCTAAGCATGACTTGCTGGCTATTTTGCTGGTTTCACTCATCACGTCTAAAGGTGCCCACGGTATTCCCGGCTCAGCTTTAGTTATTCTTGCAGCAACACTTTCAGTTATTCCAAGCCTCCCTGCGATTGGTCTAGTACTTCTACTTTCAGTCGATTGGTTCATTGGCATTATTCGTGCCTGCACCAACTTAATCGGTAACTGTGTTGCTGCTGTAGTGATTGCACACTGGGAAAAAGATATTGACCATGCTCAAGCCAAAGCAGTGTTAAATACAAAACCTTAAATCCGTTTTAGAGAACATTAAATCGTCTTTGGTTTAATGTTCTCTACTCTTTAAGCTGACAAGCAAGTAACGCCGTTTCAAAAGCCAACCAATCGTGATGATGTGCGCTAATGATTTCAATACGGTTATCAATACCCTCTTCACCAGACTTATAATTAAACTGATCAGGATTAAAGTTAAAAACTTTCCAACCTTGATCTGTATTAAAAATTCCCTTAATTCGCAGCCAGTCTTGCTGCGCACATAATAAATCTAGCAAAGCATAAAACTCGAATTTCCAGCGTTTAGGTAATTTCCAACCTGCCACAATATAGCCTTGTGCCGACTCGACATAATGATAAGGTAATTGCTGAATTTCCTTCTTAACCTCAGTTTCAGTCATTTGTTTTTGAAGTTTAAGTAAGGGCTGTATAGATCGCTCAGTTAAACGAGCAGCTACATCAATTTTATTGAGAGCTAACTGACCATTTTCAGTTTTAATCCATTCTTGTTGATAAGGCTGATATTCTTCTTTTAATAACTCAAGTGCCTGATCATCTTCAAAAGTCATCACATCAGTATGTGACACCACCACAATCTGGGCAGCTTTTAACTGATCTTCATAAAGGTTTTGCTTTACCCAGTTTGTATCATGCAAACGGCTACCATCTAGAACTGTGATTAATGCTCGCATGGCTAAACTACTTTGCCAATGCGGTTCAGTCAGTTGATCAAATAACTGCGAAGGATGCCCAAGACCAGTCGGTTCAATAAAGAGTCGGTCTGGCTTTTGTTCACTCAATAGACGAGCTAAAGCAATATGCATAGGCAATTGACTGCTACAACATAAGCAACCACCTAATAATTCTTTGACTGCATATCCTTCATCTTGAGGTAAGAGTTGTTGATCTACTCCAATTTGCCCAAACTCATTCATTAATACAGCCCAGACCTCATCTTTAGGTTTCTGACTTAATAAATGCTGCAATAACGTGGTTTTCCCCGCCCCTAAAAAACCGGAAATAATATGGGTAGGAACAGTTTTTTGGGCAATAAATTTCACGAGTCACTCAAATTGGAACGGTCTAAAACATTTTAGGTATATCACTCTTTTTTGTCATGTAAATGATTTTTAAACTTAGCCGATGATTTTTTAATTTTTACTTAACGAACCAATAATGAGACTTACATCTCATTTAAAATCTAAATTAACTTTAGATAATTGCAATTCAAACGGAATATTCTATTTATACGCATTCACAATTCATGCCAGAGTGTTAGGTTTACGTAACACAATTGGTTTTTTTTCATTCAAGAAGAAATATTTTTACACATTTTAAGGTGTATTTAAGCCGGTTAACTTTACAGATTCCGCACATAAACGGCCCGTATATTTCATATTGTTAAGATAGGCGTAATAGATTGTTAAGTTAATTGATGTAATCCCAAGCTCGGCTTAGCATGTGTCCTAGCTTAGTCATTCAGCCATACACGTTTCATGTAGGTATGAACGATTAGGTTTGATTTACTTTTTTAATGAATTTAAGGATGCCATAAAATGAAATTAGCTAAGACTCTACTTGCAACAACTTTAGCTTTAACTGCTGCTTCAACTTTCGCTGCTTCTAAACATGAACAAGCACACAGCACTGCTGGTGAAGAGAAAGTTGTTGTTTCAACTCAAGAACAAGCAAACACAGCAAATGCTGCATCTGATGCTGTAGGTTCTGCTTCTGAAGCTGCTCCTGCAACTCGTTAATTCTCTCAGCACTCTCCTCCAAGCTCAGAGATAATTTTACTGAAATGAAAAATGGATGCTGAATTTCAGTAAAGAAGAAAAGGATCGAACCATGCTGCGGTTCGATCCTTTTTTTAAGAAGATTTTTTATACATACTACAAGATGGGTTGTGATTTTCTTGTAGACGTAAAACCTTACGGTGCTCGGCTGCTTCAAAGCGGCAACGTTTCCACTCAGTATTTAGATTTAATTGAGGCACTTCACATGGCTTGCTCTGTTCATCAACAGCAACCATGGTGAAATAACAACTATTAGTATGGCGCACTGTACGCTTCTGGATATTTTGGGCTTCAACACGTATTCCCACTTCCATTGAAGTACGGCCTACATGGTTAACACTTGCCAAGAAGGTTACCAGCTCACCCACATAAATAGGTTCTTTAAAATTCACCTTATCTACAGATAACGTCACCACGTAGCCACCCGAATAACGGCTCGCACAAGCGTAAGCAACTTGGTCTAGTAGTTTTAGAATCGTACCACCATGAACATTACCTGAAAAATTTGCCATATCAGGCGTCATCAAAACTGACATCGTCAATTCAGACTGATCATCAGTTGCTGTGGTTATTTCATCTAATGTAGGCATAGCTCAACTCTGTGTCTTAAAACAAGCTCAATGAACATTATGGTTGATAATTCACAAAAAAAACATGATTAAATCCACAACATGGCATTGTATTTTTTAATATCTCTGATTGTTTTTTAAAATCTAATTTTTTAAAGCATTATTTTTAAAGTTATTTTTTATAGCTGCATCATTTATTTTAAAGTTTTATAGAACATGCTATGCCATTTTATTCCACGCTTAATGGCATAGCAGGGTCTTACAGATCATTCACTATACTTTAGTAATAACGCCTGTCACACCATTAATAATCATATCAATGGCGATCGTTCCGATTAATAAAGCAGATAAACGGCCCACAATGTCGAAATAACGGTCGATATGCTTGGCATGTTTATAGCGTAAATGATCATGTGAAAATTTCATCAAAATCAAAATACTACAGGTTAAAAACAAGGTGAAGGCAATCACTAGGGCTGCCTCACCAATTGACATTTCCATTCCCGTGACTACGGCAGCACTAATCGTTCCCGGGCCAACCATGAAAGGCATGGCAATGGTGCCTGCCAGATGTTCTGGCGCACCCCTCATTTCACCGATGGTATCGGCACCCTGAAACACATAGCGATAGCCAATCACTAGAAAAATCAACCCACCAAAAATCTGGAAGGCTTCAAAACGTACATTCAGATATTTACTAAAAATTGCTTCACCGCCCCATGCAAATAGCATAAATACAATGTAAGCAATTACACTTCCCTGAATCAGTGCTTTATTAAACACCCTTGTTTCTGAATGGCGGATCAGACCAATCATATAAATGCTCATCAAAAATGGATTGAGCAAAGAGAAAAATAAAACAAAAGAATGCAGATATGGAGACGCCATGCATATTCCCCTTAAGCTTGTGGATCTGGGAACAACGGTCGGTTCCCCGGGCTAATACGATTAATATGTAGAAACGTCATATGTCTTTCATATTTATCTAAAATATCATTAATGACTTGCTCTTTACCGTAACCCACTAAATCGTTATCTTGAGAACCATCATAAAGATAGGTTTCCAATCGATAATAGAACTGTTTACCTCGTTTCACACGTTGACTGAAAATCGGTGCGCTATAACGCACAGGCCAGATCTGGTAAACGAAGTTTTGCTCTTCTTCTAAATGAATAGTGAAGTCTAGATGATAAAGCGTGTCTTCATCTTCGAGCAGCGTTTGTTGCACATCCACGTTCATTCCCTGCTTAATAAGTTCATCAGCAACGGCCTGAACTGCTGGTCGGCAGACAGTATCTAACATGCGCAGAGTTTCAGTGGTTCCCGGATGATGCATCACACGGGTTAAACGTTGTTTCCAATTCAGAATATCGACGTTACCGACCACAGGAGCTGCATTCATACTTCGGCTAGCCTGTCTGTAATCTTCAAGTCTTAAGGACTTGTAAAGCCCTGCCATGACAAGGAACATCACGAAACTAAACGGCAATCCCATAATAATGGTCGCGTTTTGTAAAGCCGTAATTCCGTTGGTCATCAGCATCGCTAGCGTAAGTAAACCAATAGCAATTGCCCAGAACACACTCAGCCAACGCGGAGCATCATTATCAATATGAGTTAACTTAGTGGTGAAGTTACCTAAAACTAGCGCACCCGAGTCAGCAGAAGTCACATAGAACAAAAGCCCTGTTACGGTGGCAATTGAAGCAATAAACGTAAAGCCCGGATATTGTGCTAACAAATCATAAAAACCATGCGCGGGATTTGCTAATACTGTGGCAGCGAGTGTCTGGTTCCCTTCAAAAATTACGCTATATAACGCGCTATTACCAAAAATAGATAACCACGTTATTGTAAATAGAAGCGGAATAATTAAAGTACCGGATACAAACTCACGAATGGTACGCCCTCTTGAGATACGAGCTAGGAAAAGCCCTACGAACGGCGACCATGCAATCCACCAAGCCCAAAAGAATAAGGTCCAGCTACTCATCCACGCTTTAGGCTGTTCAAACGCAAAACTTTGTAAGGCCAAAGATGGGAAACGGCTTAAGTAATCACCAACATTTTGAACAAGGGCATTGAGTAAAAACTCAGTATTTCCCAAGAACAAAATAAACAGCAATAGCCCGATCGAAACATAAATATTAATTTCAGATAAAATCCGCAGGCCTTTATTAACGCCTGATGTCACCGAAATAATACTGATTCCAACTGCAATGGCAATCAGGGCAAACTGCATCCAGATGTTCTCTGGTAGCCCTAATAATACATGTAGCCCATAATTCAGCTGTACCACCCCAATCCCGCAGGTTGTTGCAATACCAAAAATTGTCCCGATAACGGCAGCCGTATCAACACTATGCCCGATCACACCATTAATTCTTTGACCAAAAATTGGGTAGAGTGCAGAACGAATGGTAAGCGGCAGATTATAACGATAGCTGAAATATCCCAATGACATGCCAAGTAAGGCATACATACACCAACCAGTTAAACCGTAGTGGAACAATGTCCAGACCATACTTTGGCGTGCGGCTTCATAAGTCTGAGCTGCACCTACTGGCGGTTGCATATAATGAGATAAAGGTTCGGCGACCGAGAAGAACATTAAATCGATACCAATACCAGCCGAAAACAGCATGGCAGACCAACTAAGTAAACTAAACTCAGGCTTTGAATGCTTAGGTCCTAGCTTAATATTGCCATATCTTGAACAGGCAATGAAAATTACGAATGCCATATAAAGTGTTGCGGCAAGCAGGTAATACCAACCAAAGGTCGAAGTTACCCACTGAAGTACTGTATTCATTACCCGATTTGAAAAATCATTGAACAAAAACGTGACGAGAGAAAAAATTAAAATAAGTACAGCTGAAAAATAAAAAACCACACGGTTGAGCGGGTCTTTTTTAGATTTAGATAATGTTAAATCATCAACTGCTCTTGGATTATCTGTTGCCATACAATCCTCAAGGAATAAAAAATAAAAACAAAATGTTTAACTTCGTCTTTTCACTATTCAAAATAATGAAAAGACGATATTTAAACGCAAAAATAATATATAGATGTGATCGATGGAGGTTATAAAACCTCGGTCACTTTATTCTGGTCACAATTCGATGGGACAGAAATGTCTTTTGAAACAGCTAACTGCTTTTTCACTAATTGAGGGTCAAAATCATCTTGCTTTAACGCTTTGGCTAAGCCAAACATATAAAGCAAAATAATGACTGAAAATGGTAAACCACATAACACCACAGCGCTTTGCATGGAGTTAAAACTACCGGCCAGTAACAAGCCAATACTTACAATGGTAATTACCACAGACCAAAAGACGCGTAACCAAATTGGCGAATCACTATCATTGGTGCCCCCTTTTGAGGACAAATTAGCGATCATAAGTGTACCAGACCCAACTGGTGTCAAAAATAAAACGAAACAAATTACAACAACAATGCCAGCAACATATGGATTAAATGGCAGATATTCGAGTAATTTAAATAATGATAATGCTGGGTCACTTAAAACCATATCACCCAAAACTTTCTGTTTTTGATTCAAGATTAAGTAAATTGCAGTATTGCCAAAAACCGAAATCCAAGCCAGTGTAAAACCTAATGGAATCAGGCAAACACCCAATACAACTTCGCGGATTGTGCGTCCTTTTGAAATACGGGCAATAAACATACCCACAAAAGGTGCCCAAGCAATCCACCATGCCCAATAAAATACGGTCCACGAACCCAACCAACCACTTGCTTTTGGGTTATACAAATACATATCAAAGCTTTTACCAATAAAATTGCTTAGATAATCACCGATATTTTGCACAAGACCATTTAATAAATGATTTGTAGGGCCCGTTAAAAATACAAATAAAAGTAAGGCATAGAGCAGACGTAAATTAATACGAGATAACCATGCCAGACCTTTTTCAATACCAACCACTGTCGTTATTGTGGCAACAGCCATCATGACCAGAACAACAGTAATTAAGGTTGCAGAGTTATCAGGAATTTGAGGAAGTAAATAGCAAATACCAGATACGAGTACCAAAGCACCAATGCCTAAATTGGTCACCAAGGAAATAACTGTTGCTAAAATTCCAAAGCCATCAACAAAATCCCCCACCAAGCCATGAACACGTTCCCCAAAAATTGGGTAAAGTGCCGAACGTAATGCCAGTGGCAAATTTTTTCTAAAAGCAAAATAACCTAAAGTGACTCCAAGCAACGCATAGAGCACCCAACCATGAATTCCCCAGTGTAAAAAGCTATAGGTCATGGCATTTCGGGCAGCTTGAATAGTTCCTGCTTCGCCTTCTGGTGGGCGTAAGAAATGATCAACAGGTTCGGCAACACCATAATAAAGTAGCGCAATACCAATCCCTGCCGAGAACAGCATTGAAGTCCATGCCAGATAACCAAACTCAGGTTTATCGTCGTCTTTTCCTAACGGAATCTGGCCGACTTTTGAAAAAGCGAGCCAAGCCACAAAACCGAGGCACAGCACAATAACCAGCATGTAATACCACCCAAAAAAGTGATTTACCTGCTCTTGTATATAGGTTAACCAGAACTGGCTCTTTTCAGGAAACAGCACAAAAAGTAGGCCAAAAATGCCAATACTAATGGCTGAACTCCAAAATACAAACCGATTTAACCGAATATGGTCTGAAGAATATCTATCACTTTTCAACACCATCTTATTGCTCCTTGCAATCGGTGTATTTTCTCAAAATAACGTGATAAGTACTGTACTTATGCGCATCATCCTATCCTTAAGAATCTTTGATTTTACCTCTTTATTCTTAGAGCTAATCTTCAAAAATTCATTGATTTTTACATATCATACTTGTTATTGATTGAACGTTCAATCAATAACAAGTATGATAAAAAAAGTGCTATGATGCTCTGCAAGTTAACATGCTGAATTTAAAGCACCGCTAAAAGTGCTGATGTGGAAAATCATGACAAAACGCAGAGTAAAACCAGAGCACGTGCGACGTGAAGAAATCATGAACGCTGCACTCGACGTAATTTATGAAGTGGGGTTATCCAATACCACCATTGCACAAATTGCAAAAAAAGCCGAGTTGTCGACCGGCATTGTCAGTCATTATTTTGGTGACAAACAAGGGTTGATAAACACCTGTATGCAAGAAATGCTGAATGTTCTGCGTCATAAAACCGAACAGTACAGAGCAGAAGCAGATTCGCATCCAGAGAGCCAGATTAAGGCCATTATCGACTCTAACTTTGACATTAGTCAGGTCAACGAAAAAGCAATGCGGGTCTGGTTAGATTTTTGGTCAGCGAGTATGCATGTACCAGACTTGAGCCGTTTGCAAAAGATTAATGATCAACGCCTATATTCCAACTTGAAGTTTTATTTTCTCAAGTTAATGGATGAAAAACAGGCCGGTGTTGCCGCCCGAGGTTTGGCAGCATTGATTGATGGATTATGGCTACGCGGCAGTTTAAGCCGTCATAACGAATTTGACAGCGAACTTGCCCGTTCCATTGCTTACGATTATGTACAAACGCAATTGCAATTTGCGAACAAGCCTTTGCAGGAGAGACAAAATGAGTGATGTACAAGTTCATCAACTGTATATCCATGGACGCTACGTTAAAGCAACCAGTGGTAAAACATTTAATAGTATTAACCCTGCCAACGGCGAAACAATCGCGACTCTTCAACAAGCATCTGAACAAGATATTGAAGCTGCTGTGCAAAGTGCACAACAAGGTCAAAAAATCTGGGCAGCCATGACCGCCATGGAACGCTCACGTATTTTACGCCGTGCAGTCGACATCTTACGTGAACGTAATGATGAGCTTGCCCGTCTTGAGACACTAGACACAGGTAAAGCTTTTAGCGAAACATCTACCGTCGACATTGTGACTGGTGCAGATGTACTCGAATACTACGCAGGGCTTGCAACAGCCATTCAAGGTGAACAAGTTCCGCTTCGCGAATCAAGTTTCTTTTATACACGCCGTGAACCTTTAGGCGTGGTTGCAGGTATTGGTGCCTGGAACTATCCAATTCAAATCGCTTTATGGAAATCTGCTCCTGCCCTTGCTGCCGGTAATGCCATGATTTTCAAACCAAGTGAAACGACCCCTCTTACTGCATTTAAACTTGCAGAAATCTATACAGAAGCAGGCTTACCAGACGGCGTATTTAACGTCGTTCAAGGGCCCGGCCGTGAAATTGGTCAATGGTTAACTGAACATCCAGTGATTGAGAAAATCTCATTTACAGGTGGTGTTGAAACTGGCAAAAAAGTCATGGCAAGTGCTGCTGGTTCTACACTTAAAGAAGTAACGATGGAACTTGGTGGTAAGTCTCCACTCATTATTTGTGAAGATGCTGACCTTAATCGCGCAGCAGATATTGCTGTCATGGCGAACTTCTTTAGTTCAGGCCAAGTGTGTACCAATGGTACGCGTGTTTTTGTTCCAAAATCACTGTTAGCCGATTTTGAAAAAGCTATTGTAGAGCGTGTAAAACGTATTCGCATTGGCGACCCAATGGCTGAAGACACCAACTTCGGTCCTCTCACCAGCTTCCCTCACATGGAAAAAGTGCTGTCTTTCATTGAGTCAGGCAAACAACAAGGCGCTAAAGTTTTAATTGGTGGTGACCGCGCAACAGAGGGTGACCTTGCTAAAGGCGCTTACGTGCTACCAACGGTATTTAGCGACTGCAACGACCAAATGGCCATTGTTCAAGAAGAAATTTTTGGACCAGTCATGAGCATCTTAAGCTACGAGACTGAAGAAGAAGTGATTCGTCGTGCTAACGACACCACCTTTGGTTTAGCTGCTGGCGTTGTCACTCAAGACATTAGCCGCGCTCATCGCATTATTCACCAAATTGAAGCTGGTATTTGCTGGATTAACACTTGGGGCGAATCGCCTGCCGAGATGCCAGTGGGTGGCTACAAACAATCTGGTGTGGGCCGTGAAAATGGTCTAACCACGCTTGGGCACTATACCCGTATCAAATCTATTCAAGTTGAACTCGGCGACTATCAAAGCATTTTTTAATGCATCAATCGCCTTAAACACTTCAACCTAAATCACATATGCAGAGCAATCTTTATAGATTGCTCAGGCAAACTGTTAGTAAAAAAAGGATAGTTATGAATATTAAAGAATATGATTACATTATCATTGGCGCAGGATCTGCCGGAAATGTACTTGCTGCACGTCTTACTGAAGACAAAGATACCACCGTTTTATTGTTAGAAGCTGGCGGGCCAGATTATCGTTTGGATTTTCGTACCCAAATGCCCGCAGCTTTGGCCTTCCCTCTGCAAGGCCGCCGTTATAACTGGGCTTATTTAACTGACCCTGAACCACACATGAATAACCGCCGTATGGAATGTGGCCGCGGTAAAGGTTTAGGTGGCTCATCTTTAATTAATGGTATGTGCTATATCCGCGGTAATGCAATGGATTTAGAACAATGGGCAACCCATAAAGGCCTAGAAAACTGGTCTTATGCTGACTGTTTGCCGTACTATAGAAAAGCAGAAACCCGTGACATTGGCGAAAATGACTACCATGGTGGCAATGGCCCTGTGTCAGTTGCTACACCCAAAAATGGTAACAATGTCTTGTTTCATGCCATGGTTGAAGCTGGCGTACAAGCAGGTTACCCGCGTACCGATGACTTAAACGGTTACCAACAAGAAGGCTTTGGTCCAATGGACCGCACGGTAACGCCTAAAGGTCGCCGCTCAAGTACCGCACGTGGTTATCTGGATATGGCGAAAGGTCGTCCTAACCTCACCATTTTGACTCATGCAACCACCAATAAAATTTTGTTTAACCAAAAACAAGCCGTTGGTGTTGAGTACATTATTGGGGCTGATCAAAACAACTTACAACGCGCCTTGGTTAAACGCGAAGTCTTACTGTGCGCGGGTGCAATTGCTTCTCCACAAATTTTACAGCGCTCAGGTGTAGGTCAAAGTACCTTCTTAAAATCAATGGACATTGATGTCGTTCATGATTTACCAGGTGTAGGTGAAAACTTGCAAGACCATTTAGAAATGTACTTGCAATATAAATGTAAGCAACCTGTTTCTTTATACCCCGCCCTAAAATGGTATAACCAACCGGCCATTGGTGCCGAGTGGTTATTTAACGGTACAGGAGTTGGTGCAAGTAACCAATTTGAAGCAGGCGGATTTATTCGTAGTTCAGACGAGTTTAAATGGCCAAACATTCAGTATCATTTCTTGCCGGTTGCCATTAACTACAACGGTAGTAATGCAGTGAAAGAACATGGTTTCCAAGCTCACGTAGGTTCAATGCGTTCTCCTTCACGTGGCCGTATTAGACTTAAATCAAAAGATCCGTTTGAGCATCCAAGCATCTTGTTTAACTATATGTCGAGTGAACAAGACTGGCGTGAGTTCCGTGACGCGATTCGTATCACCCGTGAAATTATGCAGCAACCTGCTCTTGATCCATATCGTGGTGAAGAAATTAGTCCAGGCAAACACTTGCAAACAGATGCAGAGCTTGACGACTTTGTTCGTAACCATGCAGAAACAGCTTATCATCCGTCTTGTAGCTGTAAGATGGGTGAAGATGAAATGGCTGTCGTGGATGGTCAAGGCCGAGTCCATGGTATGCAAAGCTTACGTGTGGTTGATGCCTCGATCATGCCGCTTATTATTACCGGTAACTTAAATGCAACCACCATTATGATTGCCGAGAAAATTGCAGACCAAATTCGTGGACGTGAAGCATTACCACGTTCAACTGCACCATTTTATGTAGCCTCATAAAATCATAAGGGTATATTTCTTATGCAGAAATATACCCTTAATTTAATATTTATAATCCAATCATTAATAAGAACGATGTATGACAGAAAATAAACTATTCAAAAAAGCTGTTTTACATCAATATGGCATGAAACAAAAAATCATCTATCTTTATAGGCAAATATTCTTCAAATGATTTAACTTTAGTCAAATCAATATTATCAATTTAATTTCAAATACTTAAATTAAAATAATTCACTTAAACTATCTTATAAAAACTCAATTTGATTAAATATAAATCATATTTATGATTTTGATGAACCCCATTTATTATAAAAATTGTCTTGTCAATGCAAAATTAGTCTAAAATATAGAGTGTTTGCGATAATCCCAAGTCATTTTTATTTTTTTCGAAGTTCTCTAATTTTGAGAATTCAGTTTCGCATTTATATCCATTTTGTCTGGATACGCTGTCTAGGTTTCCTCACTCCTTAAGTGACTCAAATAACTTATTTTAAGGTCCCCCTTACATGAAAAAGTTTTTGAAATACCTTCTGGTATTAATCATTCTTATTTTAATTGCAGGTATTGTTTTCTTGTTTAGACCAACTGCGTCAAAACAAGTCGAAACTGCAAAAGATGAGCCAGTTGTTGATGCTGTTCTTGTTGGCGGCGGCATCATGAGTGCCACTCTTGGTACTTATTTAACTGAGCTTGAACCAAACTGGCAAATTCGTATGTATGAACGTCTTGACCAAGTTGCTCAAGAAAGTTCAAACGGCTTTAACAATGCCGGAACAGGCCATTCTGGCTTTATGGAAATGAACTATACCGAAGAAAAAAACGGTAAGATGGAAATTGTCAAAGCTGAAAAAGTTGCTTCTCAATTTGAAGTAGCGAAACAGTTCTGGTCATATCAGGTAAAACAAGGCGTTTTAGCTGAACCTAAATCATTCATTAATCCAGTTCCGCACATTGCTTTCGTTTGGGGCGATAACGTTCAGTTCTTAGAAAAACGTTATGCTGCCATGATTCAAAGCCCGTTGTTCAAAGGCATGAAATTTACTGAAGACCCAGCTGTAATTAAACAATGGGCACCTTTAGTAATGAACGATCGTGACCCTAGTCAAAAAGTTGCAGCAACCCGTATGGATGTTGGCTCTGACGTAAACTATGGTTCTATCACTAAACAATTAGTGAATCGTTTAGACCAAAACCCGAACTTCAAATTACAGACTTCAACCGAAGTGACTGGCATCAGCCAAAATGATGACAAAACTTGGACTGTGTCTTTCAAAAATTTGAAAACTGGTAAAGTAGATCACGTTAAAACACGTTTTGTATTTATCGGTGCAGGTGGTGCAGCAGTTAAATTATTGCAACTTACTGGTTTACCAGAAGCGAAACAATATGCTGGCTTCCCTGTAGGTGGTGAGTTCTTAATTACTGATAACCCAGCAATTACTGCTCAACATACAGCGAAAGTATATGGCCGTGCTGAACTTGGTGCGCCTCCAATGTCTGTACCACATATTGATACACGTTATATCGACGGTAAAAAATATGTATTGTTTGGACCATTTGCAACGTATTCAAACAAGTTCCTGAAAAATGGTTCTCAGCTTGATTTACTTGCATCAACTAACAAAAACAACGTTTTACCAATGACCACTGTTGGCTTGGAAAACCTTGATCTTGTTAAATACTTGGTGAGCCAAGTAATGATGTCAGACCAAGATCGTCTAAATGAACTTCGTAAATACTACCCAGATGCGAAAGCTGAAGACTGGCGTTTAAGCCAAGGTGGTCAACGTGTTCAGATCATCAAGAAAGAACCAGGTAAACCAGCAACGCTTCAATTCGGTACAGAAATCTTTGCGTCTAAAGATGGTGCTGTAACTGCATTGTTAGGTGCGTCTCCAGGTGCTTCGACTTCTCCATACATCATGCTTAACTTGCTTGAAAAAGCTTTCCCTCAGCAAACTGAAGGTAAGTGGAATCAGAAGCTTCATGAAATTGTAGTGTCTTATAAACAAGACTTGAGCAAAGACCCTGTGTTACTCGACAAAGTTCGTCAATATACAAGTTCTACGCTTGGCTTGAACTATACATCTCCGTTCAAAGCTGCAAACGATGAAACTGCTGCTGCCCCAGTTGCAAAAGCAAACTAAGTTTGACGATGTATAACTAAAACTCCAAAAGGATGAATTTCGATTCGTCCTTTTGTTTTTTAAGACCTCAGTTGAGATATAGATTCGCTATGACGCCTTTAAACTCATCACCTCGCCTCATGTCATTTTGTTTTAAGCTCGTGCTTGTTTTGCTACTGGCTTATCTGTTGGTAAGCGGGTTTTATATGTGGATGATTGGCGGTACAGCCATTTATGTCAGCTCAGCGGTGTTACTTGCTATAACGGCTTATACATTTAAGCTCGGCAAATATCAAAAGTTATGCTCGGTTTTAAATGTGCTGATGAGTGCAGCCGCATTATATTTCAGTAGTGCTCATTTATTTTTCTCCCCTGTTCAGTTCTTGATATTTTTACCTGCGCTGTTTTTTGCTGTGCTTGCTTTTATTTCTCAAAACAAGACTTATCGCTTATGTAAGCTTTTATTATTAATCAGTTTATTGATTTGGTGTGGCATACATTTTACGCAGCTTGAACAACTTAAAGCCTATTATCAAACGCAGCATACAGGTGAAAGCTGGCAACAATTTGGCGCGTTGTAAGATTATTTTTTACGCTACATTTCCATATAAATATCTTATCTTTTCTATATAAAGTTCATCAGTAAAACTGAACATCATCTACAGAAATCCTTTTAAGCAAAAATATTCATAACAATCTAATTTATTTAGAAATATATCGAGCATATTAGCGATTGAACACGACTCATCTACACGCTAGATTACACAAATATTTTTTCTCCCTTTATGTCGTAATTTATGAAAATTTTAGATGGTGGTTTAGGCCGTGAATTAGCTCGTCGTGGTGCTCCGTTTCGTCAACCAGAGTGGTCTGCACTTGCACTGATTGAAGCACCTGAAACAGTAAAAGAAGTACATCTCGATTTTATTAACGCGGGTTCAGAAGTTATTACCACTAACAACTATGCTGTTGTGCCTTTTCACATTGGACAAGAACGCTTTGAAACTGACGGCGTGCGTTTAATTCAAGTCGCTATTGAACAAGCAAAAAATGCAGTTAAAGAAAGCGGCAAAAATGTCAAAATCGCAGGCTGCTTACCGCCTTTATTTGGTTCTTACCGTGCAGACTTGTTCCAACCTGAACAGGCTAAAAATCTTGCCGAGCCAATCATTAACACATTGGCACCAGAGGTTGATTTTTGGTTAGCAGAAACTCAATCGTGCTTAAAAGAAGTCGAAACAGTTCATGCGTTATTACCTAAAGATGGTAAAGACTATTGGGTATCGTTCACGCTGCAAGACGAAATCAAACATGAACAAGCGCTACTTCGTTCAGGCGAAAACATGCAACAAGTGGCTGATTTTATAAAACAATCAAATGCTAAAGCAGTGTTGTTTAACTGCTGTCAGCCTGAAGTGATCTTGCAAGCGATTAATCAAATTAAAGGACTCATTCCAGAGTCTGTACAAATTGGTGCCTACGCCAATGCTTTCCCACCGCAAGATGACAGTGCAACTGCCAACGATGGTCTGGATGAAATTCGTAAAGACCTAGACGCTCCAGCTTATCTGGGTTTTGCTAAACAGTGGCAGCAAGCAGGTGCAAGTCTGGTCGGCGGTTGCTGTGGCATTGGTCCAGAACACATTGCTGAACTTTCTCAATTTTTTAAAGAATAAATACCATGTCTGCTGCCAAAATTGGACTATTGTCTCTTACAGCGCTGGTCTTTAGTTCTATGGTGGGGTCGGGCGTATTTAGCCTCCCCCAAAATATGGCTCAAGTCGCTAACGGCTCTGCCCTTCTTGTTGCATGGCTCATTACTGGGGTCGGCATTATTTTCTTGGCCCTCACGCTATTGCATTTAACGCGTCAACGGCCAGATCTAGACGGTGGTATTTATAACTATGCGCGGGAAGGTTTTGGAGACCTGATTGGTTTTTGCTCGGCGTGGGGTTATTGGTTGTGTACCACCATTGGTATTGTCGGCTATGTCGTAATTGCCTTTTCAGGCGTCGGCATGTTTACTGATAGCAAAGACCATATTATTTTTGGTGAAGGTAATACGCTCTACTCTCTGATTGGTTCAAGCATTTTTGTATGGCTAGTACACTGGTTAGTGAGTCGAGGTATTAAAGAAGCTGCAATTGTGAATTTACTGGCAACTATTGCCAAAATCATTCCAATGGTGGTTTTCATCTTCTTTACCTTCATTGCCTTTAAGTTTGATTTGTTCAAACTCAACTTAAATGACTTTTCTTTAAAAGTTCCACTTTGGCAGCAAGTGAAAGATCTGATGCTCATTACCCTTTGGGTATTTACCGGTATTGAAGGTGCTGTGGTTTTATCATCACGTGCAAAAAACCGTTATGACATTGGTAAAGCCACCATTCTGGGCGTGTTACTGGCGTTAAGTTTTTATGTGATGGTCACAGTTTTGGCCTATGGCATAGTGAGTCGTGAAGCGCTTGCAGGCATGCATAACCCATCAATGGCAACCATTTTACAGCAGCTCATCGGTTTGCCGGGCACTATCGTTATTACCATCGGGCTTATTATTTCAGTTTCTTCGTCTTATTTAAGCTGGACTTTGTTCGCCACTGAAATTCCATATTTGGCTGCAAAAAATGGTGCATTCCCGAAATTATTTTTAAAGAATAATCAAAATAATGTACCCATTTCATCACTTTGGCTGACCACCATTGTCGTGCAAGGTGCCTTAATTGCGGTGTATTTTTTCAATAAAAATTACACCCAGCTTTTATTAATTTCATCGGTCATGATTTTGCTGCCTTACTTTCTGGTGTCGGCTTTTTATCTTAAAGAATCCATTCGCCACAAACGCACGCCGCATATTGCCATTGCAAGTGTCGCTTCCATTTATGCACTTTGGTTGCTCTATGCAGCAGGATTAGATTTATTACTTCTGTCTGTAGTGTTGTATTTGGTCGGCTTGGTTATTTTTTCAATCAGCTATTTTGAGCATAAAAAATCGCTCAAACAAAATCAGCTTAATTGATCATTTCAACCACTGTTGAGTCGTTTCAGCAGTGGTTTTCTAAAAACAAAAAATTCTATTTTAAAGGCTGTGACTGCTTTAAATGCAACCGTAAAATACGGCGTAATTCTAAAATCGCCTCTGGGGTAGTTTGAATCGAATGCCCGCCCTTAATAATTAGTTCTGACTGTTCACCACCTAAATGTGAACTTTGATACGGCACAATCCCATCGCTGCTTTTTAACTTATCAGTCGTGCCATTTATGTTCCCCATAATCGAGTGATAGACCACGCTGGACGATGGCTGAATGGCTTGCGTAAGTTGCATAAAGCTAGAAGAACGACTTAAATTACTCGCACCATTTTCAATTAAACCTTTTCTGAGCTTTGTGTTTTTCTCATCTCTCATTTCGACAGCAATAAAGAAATCGGCTGGCAAACGAATAACACGGCGCGCAATTTGGGTAAACCATCGGTCAGCGTAATCTGTGCCATGATGCGGTGCCGAAACAAAAACAACCCGCTTAAAATAAGGCAAAGCTTTGAATTGAAAACGCTCTCGTACCACCGGATTTTCTTTTAAACGATTTAGCTGGGCTTCATTCATTTTTTGCATGGCTTGCTCTGAAACATCGGCATCACTTACCAAGAGGCGACTAATCACTCCGCCCATACTATGCCCGACCAGCACTGCATCGTGTGCAGCGTAGCTATCTTTAGCAACATTTTGAAAAGCTTGATTCAGCAAGGAATAAATCTGAAAACGACTTTCAAAAATCGGCATATTGGTTGAATAAAACACCTGCCAGACTTGATAGTTATTTCTTAATTCGGCATCACCCATAATGTCATTGGTTAGGCTCACCCACGCCTCTGGGCTACTTGCCAAGCCATGAATAAATACAATGATTTTCTTATTGGGGTTAAAGGGTTCCAGCATATATAAATGCGGCATGATTAAATTGTTTTCTTTATTAATTAAAGACCAATAACCTGCTGCCCCTAAATTATATTTCGACAGCCATAGCCCATAAGGCGCCGAATAGTTTGCAGTGAGCGGATAGTCCACACCTTCAACCTTTACGCGGTCTTGTCGATATGGATCAAACATGGCAATTTCTAAATCTGCTCCAGCAATGACCTGATCTGCTGTGGCTTTTTGTTTTGGGTAAGCAATCGCAGTGACTGGAAAGAAGCGTGGTAAATGTATGTTTGGATTATTCTGGTGAGCATAAAAAGCATCGGGGTCTAAAATGAAGTCGTGATTTACATCATTTTCTTTACGCCCGACAATAAACTCTGCCCCTAAACCATCCTTACGGTTAACAGTATTAAAGCCAGAAAAGTTCATGTTATAGCTTGAGCGAAAAGTATCGACTTCAATTTTTTGTACATCTACAGCATGGTCAAAATTGACGTGGTACTCATGACCATCTGCTTTAAGCAGCGGTGGAAAGCGATGCGTATTTAAATGATTAAAATACGTGGTCATGAGCTTCGACAAAGCCACGTTATAAAAAATACGCACCTGATTTTGGCGATGGTCAAATACCCGATCGAACGGTGACTCTTCAGAATCAAATAAATAGACATAACTATAGCGCAAGCTTTTATCAAACAGTGCTAACTCTTGCTCAAGACAACTATTACTTTTATTAATAACATTACATTGGCTATTACGTCCGACGTCTAAAGCCTTGGCTAAATAAATTTCACTGAGCGCAGCATAACGTTCTTCTCGGCTGCTATTTTCAGACAAGCTTTGAATCTTATTTAAACAATCATCAAAATTTTGCAGACAAGACTTTTCATCTTTTTTAACTAAATACAGCAAGTTTTGAGTTTGATGACTTAAGGTGCCATCGGTCAGAATACTTTCATTCTTACTTTTTAAAGCATTACTTAAATTACTTTCTTTTAAATTAATGACCTGACAGCCACTGAGCAAAGCCATTATTGTTATGATTGAATAATGATAAGACTTTGTCATTGTGCATTCCTTAATCGAATGTATTCCCCATCTGGTCATTATGCCTGTAAAGCAGTGAACGAACAATTTCGGCTCAGCTTCCATTTTCCTTTTTTGTTATTTTTTCTAATCAAGCTTGGTTGAACTTTTGCTGTGAGGCTAAATAAGAGAAATACAAAATGGGTAAGATAAATGGCGCTACACTCCAAAAATCAAAATAGACATAGAGAATCGCTCCTAAAAAGGCACCAATCACAAAGCCAATTACAATACTGGCACTTTTGAGTAAACTTGCCCGATTGGCTGCATTATTATTTTTAAGCAAGTTAGCAATATCAATACCGAGCTGCGTGGTGTTGCCCGTCATCATGGTGCTTGGACTAATATTTTTAATGAGTGTTTTGCTTGAAGTATTACGAATAGCTAAAGCAATTAAACCCAACCCACCTGTCAATGCTACAGTAATTGAATCGGCATTTTTAAAAGGTTCGAAATAAAGCCCTGCAATCATAAAAGCAGATAGAAAGATGGCTTCAAATAAAAATAAATAAGACAGCGTTTTATGCTTCATCTGACTACGGTCAATTAAAAGTTTTGTAATGACCACAGTCAAAATAAATAGCGGAATAGCGGCAAGCTTAATCCATATTCCCGCGCCTCCTTTAACCCATGCCGCCCCTGCCAACACTAAGTTTCCAGTAACATGAGCGGTAAAAAAGCCAAACAACGCAATAAAGCCAATGGTATCAATCGCCCCACCAACCATAGTTAGTAAAACAGGATCTCGACATATTGCCCATGTACTTTCTGTTTCTTTTTTAATTGGGGTATCTACCATATAAAATATCCTGTTAAATTAAAGTTTTAAAGCAATTAAGTTGTATCTAAATGATTTAAAAATGAATAATGCTTAAACGTTTATGAAAGCAAAAAAAGATGTAAAAAAATAGGGTGTGTAATGTCGTAACACTGTCTTTAAAATAGCAACAATCAAAATTGTCTATTTTAAGGACAATAAAACAGTGATCATCTTCAAATCAATTTGACCTCTAAAACAGTTCTAACTATGATGAAGCCGCAAGTTGATATCAACTGATTTTGAACCTGAAAAAGTTATGCCAAAATATGGATAATGAAAAAAACAATCACGAGTAGATATATGTCATTTTATAATTATTCAGTTTTTCTAGGCGGATTATTATTTGCATCTATTGCCTTTGCAGGTCAGAAAAATAATGCTCAACGTGATTTCTATTTAAAATGTATGGCAGCAGGTCATAGCCGTGCAAGTTGTACATGTATTTATCACCGCTTAGAACGTCAATATTCCCCTAAACTAATGCTTAAACTTGGAAGCTTAAGTTTACAAAGCCCTGAAGTACCACGTGATTTTGTGAAAACCATGAAGCGTACTATGCAACAGTGTCAATCATAAATCTTCAATTTTTTAACCACATCCAAATTAATACCCCAGCCATGCATAAAATTGCCGGATAGACAAACCACGGATGTGGAATAGTCCAAATCATAAAAATAGCCGCCAGACTCATACTAACTGTCGAGATGTATTTTGCCTTTTTAGGAATACGCCGATGTTCTTGCCACTCGCGAATGAGTGGACCAATATAACGATGATTTCGAAACCATTGATGAAGTTTTTCAGAGCCTCGAGCCGCAAAGAAAACAGCCAAAATTATAAAATCAACGGTGGGTAAACCCGGAATAAAAATACCCAATATGCCAAGTGCAATACACGACCAAGCCAAACTAATAAACACCCAACGCGCCCAAATAGAACGAGCAAGCTTACTGACTGGTTGAGCTGGTACTAACGACTGCTCATGTTTTACGATCACATTTACTTGATTGAGTTTGTCCATATCGGGTATTCCCTTTATCCACTTTTTATTATTTCAATTCATCAAGCTGATCAAGCGCTTGACCAAAATATCCAAAGGCATCTAACGCCCCTTGTACAACACGATCTTGTTGGGTTTGGTCAAAGCCTGTTTCGTCGAGTGCTTGCACAAAACGCTTCCAGACTTTAGCGCGCCCTTCGGGATAGGCAGCCAAATTACGTGCAGCAAACGTTTCAGAAAACCCTAAATTTTTTTGGGCCTCTTTAAATAAAAATGCAGCCCCTAAGGTTGAACCTTCAGACACATAAATCCAGCCTAAAGCTTCGGGTAGCTGTACGTTTTCACTGTGTAATTGCTGTCCGTTAGGTTGAATACCTAAATCATTTAAATCGGCAAGTGCTTGTTTTGAGCGACCGCGGATATCAAGGTCCGGAATCAGTCCTGCTACACCCTCTTTTTCAAAAAGATGTTCAATTTCGCGCTGAAAGTAATATTGAGACAAAGTAAATTGCGCGTATTTTTCTTTACTTGAAAATACCTTTGCCTCTGACATTAATTGATGCATACGTTCATGTTCGGCAGCGGTTTCTTGTTTCAAACGTAAAGACAAGCTGTTGTTAATGATTTGTTCTGTAGATGAGTTCATCATCTTTCTCCTGCAAAATGGATATGGCTCATCGGTTAACGGCCCCGATTGAGTTTGAGTTGGACTGGAAAATCCACAACAATAGTCACGGCGCGACCATTAATTTTGTGGGGTTTAAATCTGGATTTACGTGTAGCTTGCATGACCCGTTCATCAAGGCTGGCAATGCCCGAACTTTGACGTAATTGGATGTCGATCGGCTGCCCTTTTTCATTAATGCGAATCCGAAGCTCAACCAAACGATTTTGTTGTTTTAACTCGCGGTCATCGTAGTCAAGCCCACCAAAACTCAGCACATCCACACTACTCACCTGAACAACGTCATCGTGTTCAACTTGAGTGCTCGGTGCTTTGGAATATTCTTGCTGCGTTGCAGGTGTTTTAACGCCGCCACTTTTGGTTTCGCTATTGGTGCTTTGCAGCAAATGCTCAGTTTGCGTTTGTTCGCTGTCTGTCGAACTCAGTTTTTTATCGTTATGAACCGCTCGCCGTTCTGTACGCTGCAATGGTTGGAGTGAAGTTGAATTGTTTAAAGTCGTTTTTGGTTGTACTTGCTGTTTATCACTTAGATTATTTTGTACCACCTCTTTAGAAGCAGTTTTTGACGCTAATGTTTGAACATTTTTAGGCGAGTTTTTTGATTCTTCAGGTGCAGAAGATACCGAACTATTTAAGGTAGATTTAAGTGTTACACTTTTTTAGGTTGGCTTTCGATCTTTTCAGCCGATGGCTTTTTAGCAGGCGCCAATGACACAAAACTTACTTTTAATGCATCTACTTTTGGCGATGCTTGAAAAGTATAAGGTTCAATTAAATGACTCAGCATCCAGACAACAAACACATGCAGACCAATCACCACGACTACGGTTAAGCACTTATAAAAATGCTTCGGCCCTTGTAGTAAAGGCAGTTTGCCCATTGGCTCATGTGTCGGGAATAAAGATTTTGATTTCATGACTTATTCCCTAAAAACGATGCTCAAGCTTGAGACTAATGTTGTGTTTATCGTAGGAATACAGCCAATCGACATTGCTTTTATTTTGGTTATAGCGATAGGTTAAATTAGGCGTCATGCCATAAAACTCAAAGCGCGGCATTTGCACAACAAAGGTATAGTTCTGCTCAAAATCATGACGGCGTGCCAAGAAAGTTTCTGCATATTTATCAAACTGACGCCAACGATAAGAACTCAGCAAAGTGGTGTTAAATCCTGTGCTCCAAGATTTGCTTAAGCCTAATCGTACGCCTTGCTGTTCGTAGGCAGCTACATATTTTTCTTGTGCAGAATGGTCAACTACATCTAGACCACCAAAAACAGTCCACTGGTCTGGAAAAATCTTCCAGAAAGTGGCAAAAGCTGAATTTTCTATACCATCAAAGCTTTTATATTTCTGATAATTAAAATCTTTTCTTTCAGCTTCAAGCTTAAAGGCTTTATCTGACGAGATAAAATGCATCCACTCGGCACGCGTCCCCCATGCATTGTAAAGGCCATCATTGCCATAACGTTTATGTTCAAAAAGCGGACTCACCCCAATTTGATTTTTTAAGTCAAAGTAGCTGTAGCCTGCATTAATATTAATGGTAGATTCATTAAATGCCGCGTGGTCGTTATAGGACTGTCCAAACGCCAGCGCACGTAAAGCCACGCCATGATGCCCTTCAATCGCATAGCGTTTTATAAGACTGGCTTCGTAATCTAATCCCGTTGCTGACACAGGTTTAGGACTATCACGAGTAACTTTCTGAGACCCAATAATCTTACCGTCCTTATCTGTCTGATAACTCATCCATGTTTTACTCTGTTCAGAAGAACTATTTAAATTACTGACATAGGTATAACCCGCTGAAACAGAGCCTTGCCAAGAGTCTCGTTTTTTTAGTGCCTGAACAAAAGTATTCACTGTTGTTAAAACCCCAGAAGGAATTACCGCAGGGTCACTTTGTTTAAGTTGGTCTTGAATGGAAATAAAAAGGCGTGCTGCTTCCTTATTCTTCTGTTGTTCAAACAGCACGCGCGCTAACTCAAGTTCACAAATTAAATTATGAGGTTGTTGTTTTAGGCTGCTTTGAAATTTTTGTTCAGCCAATTTCAATTGACCCTGAGAACGTGCAACTGCCCCTTCGGCAAAGTCGGTTAAAGCCCGATCGTAGCCAACATATTTCTTATAATGTTCTAAATAAACCGTGGCTTTGAGCCACTGTTTTTGCATGACTGCCAGATATAGAGCCTTGGCAAGATCATTTGGGTTTTGCTCAACACTATATTCTTGTCCATTAATTTGAAGTTTTGGTAATTGCTCGGTACTACGAATGGTTCCCTGCTCGTGAAACTGTCGCTGTTCTTGCAAAAGCGTTTGGTCCAAGCTTTGGTTGAGACGAAGCTGTGTGTCTTCGTCGGCATATAAAAATGGACAACTCAACAATGTCAGACAGCACAAAAGCGTTCGTTTCATAAAACAATAAACCTGAAGCAACCAAGCAAAAGCCCAAAAAACAAAAGGAACCTACGTGTGTAGATTCCTTTTGCATTCATTAATTTTTAGCACCGCCAAATGCAGTGTTGTAAGACACGTTATCAAACTGGGCAATACCCGCTAAAGCCGAAGCATTTGCACCGAAGAATTGACCTTGCACCACACCAGAGTTGTCCACCCCAGCCGTACCGTTAGCCGTTGCCAAACCTGCAAAGGCAGCAGTACCTGGGTTAAATGCCACGCCATCTAGGCTTAATGATGAAACAGCCGTACCTGTTCCGGTAAGTGTTCCTTCAAGTGTGCCCGCGCCATAATTTGCCGTGAACGTACCACTTAACAAATTGCTTCCAGAACCATTAATCCCTGCAACCGTATAAGTTGCAGTACCCGCAGTTGGAACAGTGGTATTGGTGTTATCACCCGCATAGTAAACGGTATGGCTCGCGCTTGCTGGCGTGTCGCCCGCTTTCCACCATTCACCAAAATAGACTTCCTGTGTGCCCACCTGACCAAAGTTAAAATTACCTAATGCACTGTGTGAAGGTGGCATTGCAGACACTGGAATATGCGAAATATTAAAGGTTTTGCTGCCAACCGTTACATTGGTGTTACTCGTTCCCTGAGCAGCAAAAGCCTGAGCCAAACCTTTTAACGAACTAAAACCTGTAAAAGCGTTATATGGTGCGCCCGCAGCTTGAACCGATACCGCTGCTACACCACCCGGATGGCTTGCATTGGCAGCAGCACCGATTTTGATGTTACTTTCATTACTCGAAATACCATCAATACCTGCATAAGCAAATGCAGTTGAACAAGCAACGAGACCCAAGAACAATTGAGAGATTTTCATTTGTTGTTACTCCATCTTTTTTTAAAACTAAGTTATTGTTTAATTTAAAATAACGATTTCGCTATTTTTAGTTTATTGAGTAGGCCCAGCTGCAAACCTACTCGGGCTTGTTTGTAAATAATAATCATTCAATATTATTATTTACCGTTACCTGACTCCCCTTTTATGTATGTGTAGAGGGAATCAAATTCTGTTTAAAATTTGGTGGTCCAACTAATTTTCATCGTTCGGCCGGGTGCCGCCATGGCACTACGGGTTAAAGGATCGATATAAAACTGGTTAGAAAGATTGCTGCCGACAAATTCAACGGTGTTGTAGTCATCGACCTGATAACGCGCATAGGCATCAAAAATCCATGTGTCATCCCACGCCAAAGGCACATTGAGGTAATAGCCTTTATTGACGCTAGCATCATTGTTTTTGCGTAGTGGGCTTTCATAAGCTTTGTAGAATGTTGCACGCGCGCCGAGCTCTAACTTTTCATCTAAAAAGCGTGCGCCCAGCAAACCGCGGAAACTCAGTTCAGGTGTAGCCATGGTCACCAAGTAGCCATTTGGGAAACCATCATCGACACAACGCTGATAGGGTTCACGGAACTCAAGGCCCTGCTCGGTTTGAACCGTGCCGCCTAAAATCATTTTGTTAATGGCACTATTGGTGTCACACACTTCATTTTTTAAGTTATAGGCCACGCTCAAGTCTGTGAAAAAACCACCATTATCAAAACGGCTTTGTAGCTCTAGACCTGACAGTTTCTGTTCATCCATATTGGTAAAAATAAGGTTCTGGTCACGCTCAATCACATTTTTGGTTTTGTTGTAGTAATAGGCGAGTTTAATGTCGGCATTGCGCGCTGTGCTGAACCAGTCACGCATGTCATAGACATAACCCACTTCGTAGTTAAAAGCGTGTTCAGGTTTGATTGCTTGATATGGCAACATCGCAGAAAAACCGACAGTGCTTTCAAACAAACTTGGTAAGCGATATTCCTCTGCATAGCGTGCATAGATTCTGCTGTTTGGCGTGAGGTGAATTGAGGCACCTAACTGCGGTGCCCAGCCGCTATCTTTAACTTTATCGGCAGACTCAACCGGAACTTGGTCTACCACCGACATAAAGTTCCCGCCAGTTACGACGTACTTTTGTCCAGAGGCATTGAGCTGGTTTAAAGGATTATCGGCAAGCGACAATTGCCCATTGGCATCTGCTTTCCAGCTCAGTGTATTTTTCTGTGACCAGATCATGTTATACAAAGTGCTCTCTGATGCAGGCACGGTATCGAGCTGCCCATCCCATTCAGGATTTTTTGTGGCATAGCGCTGTTTTAAAACATTGATTAAACGCTGCTGAGTCGAGGTGTAACTCTCAGGCATGGTCTGATATTCAAAGGTATATTCTTTAAGCCTACTTTTTTTGGTAAACAGCGGATTTAAATTCGGGTCAATCTCGCTCTGCAAAGATTTATTTAAAAAGTCATCAACAGCCCAATACGAGCGATAACGCATGCCCGCATCAAAACTTAACCAAGACAGCGGTCGATAATTAAAATTAAAGTCGAAGGTTTTTTCCTCACGGCGCCCTGCCCGTGGTAATGCCTGATAGAGCGAATAACTTGGGCCAAATCCACCATACACATCGTCAGACGTCAGTTTTTCTTTTAAGAAACTTCCACCGAGCGTCAAATCAAGCAGGTCTAACAAACGGGTTTTATTACTGACCGTAATGCCTTTACGCGTATTGTCAGAATGGCTTATCGCCGTGTTAATAATGGTGTTATCTCGAAAGTCGATTGTGGTTGGCCACCCACCACGTGTGTATGTCTGGCTTGCGGTGTCGGTTTGCCAAATGTTGGCATAGAAATCAATCCAACGATTATTCTCAGGCTTAAATTTATATTCGAGGCTATAGGCTTTAGAGTGAATATTGCTTAAAGGCCACTGCGGAACACCTAAGTCGGGCGTAATGCCCCAAACAATACGAGACGGCATAATTTCACCAAAAATATTTTTGGTATCTCGGTAAGTCAGTTTAAGAGTCTGATCATCGGTTGGGCGATAGGTCCCTTTTAATAACCACGACTCCATATGACTTGAAGTGTTGGGAACTTCATCGCCCGGTTGATAGGCATAGGCAAAGTAAGGGATAAAATCGAGACTACTGTCTGGCGTCGCTCGTTTATAATAGCCCGCGCCATGTGTCCCCGAAAAATAATTGCCGCGCTCACGTACTGCATAAACAGCCAGTAAATCGAATTTATCTTGCTTGGTCGCAATTGCCAGTCGGCCCGCCAAGTCATCGCCCGAAAAATTAGAGTTGTCACTTCTAGTACGGTTCTTTTTATAAATATCGGGGTCGTATTTCGCCCCGTTCATGTCGATCCAAGGCGTTGTGTTATCGTAGTTTTGGCCCACTTTGCTCATGTCTGGCAAAGACGGATCGATTGAGTTGGTTGAGCCTTCTACCTTTAACTCGGCACCAAAAGACTTACCCGGACGAACAATATCATCGGCCTCTAGCGTTTTAACGACTACACCGCCGCCAACAGAAGTCGTGGTATTGCGCTCTAAAGATGGGCCTTTAATGACTTCAATGCCCGCAATGAGATTGGGGTCGATATAGTTGCGGTTGTTTACCCCGTTGTAACCACGCCATACCGCAATTGACTGTTCGGTACCATCAATGGTTAAAGGCACACGGCCAACGCCCTGCACACCACGTACACTTGGGTCGAGTGCCCCACTGTTACGGGCATCGCCGCTATAGACCCCCACCATGCCTTGTAAAACATCGGCTGGGTTGGTTCCTTTAAAGCGCTCGACATAGTCTTTGCCCGCATAGACCGAAGAACGGTTTGCGTCATAAACTTTGTTATAGCCTTCTGTGTCACGGTCTTCTTTGCCGTACACCACAATTGGGGTGAGTCGTACCGATGCATCTTCTTCGATTACGGCACTACTTGGCGGTAGGCTAGCGGCCTGAACCTTAGATGAAGCTACCCGAGGCGTAGATTTTTTGCTGAGTGTGTAGCCCTGCCCAACCTTTACAGCATTAAAATCGGTTGCTTTTAAAAGCTGCTCAAAACCTTGCTCGACAGCAAAATTGCCTTTTAAGCCTAGGCTATGTAACCCTTGAAGTTGCTGGGCATCCATTGCAATTGAAGTACCTGATTGTTCGGCAAACTGATTCAATACGTTAGCAAGGCGACCAGCAGGAATGTTATAGCTTTTAACTCCGGCTGTTTGTGCATAGGCCTGCTGCATAGGAAGCACAACCAGCCCACCCATCGACACAACATGTATGGCAAACGCCAGTGTTGAGAATCGAAAAATCGATCGATTCCGCTTTTGCCCCATTCCCGCTTTTTTCATTTGCCCCGCCCCAGTAAATCGTAATAAGAATCATTCAATACAACAGATTAAAATGATCCATATTTATTGCTTCTACTTACTATGACGAACGACTTTCAAAAAAGTGGAACCTAAAATTGAAAATAAATTTAATTTTTTATTATTTTAAAGAAACCATGACCACAAACGGCGTGATTTGCTTAATTTTCAGGTCAGGAAAAACCGTAGCCAAAAGCTTAAGCGATTCTGTGGTTTGGTCTAAAGGCAACACAGCATTGACACGCACATGTTGCAGCGCCGCATCATTAAAAATAATTTTGCCTTTGTAGTTGCGGTCTAGCTCTTGTAGCACTTGATTCAATGGCAGGTTTTCTACCATAAGCTGATGCTTTTGCCATTTTTGTTGTTCGTTATAGATATTAAGTGCAGGAAGTTTTTGTACACCATTTTGGTCCATTTTAATGGCTTGCCCCGCCTCGACAATGGCCTGACGAGTCGCGTGCAATTGGGTCGTTTTAACCCGTGTGGCTTCTACTTTTACCTTTGAGTGGACCATTTTGAGTTCGGTTGCCGAAGAGTCATAACTGACACTAAAAGCTGTGCCGAGTGCCTGAATTTTTCCATGACTGGTTTTGACCAAAAACGGTCTGGTCTTATCTTTGGCAACGTCGACATAAATTTGACCTTGTACCAACTCAACCACTCGCTGGTTGGTTTTAAAATCAAGATTGACTGCACTTTTACCACGTAAAATTAAACGTGAACCGTCTGGCAAGGTTTGCGTGGTCCACTGCCCCGATTTCCCTTGAATATCGGCAGTAACATAGGCCACCGTGGTATCAGTTAAATAAAGTAACGCCCCACTCATGGCAACAAACACGATGGCAAAAGCTGTTCCTGCCCGTAAATGTTTATAGGCTTTGCCTGAGCTTAGGCCAGCTTTAAGGGCAACTTTAGTGACTTTTTTATGTCCACTGGTTTGGGAAAGTTTTTGAATTGAGCCAATACACTGTTCAATATCGGCAGCCACTTGGCGATGTTGCTCACTGGTTTTTTTCCACTCTTCAAATTTTTGATTGGCGGTTTTTCGTGAGCTTTCATCATCCGAACTGAGTTGAACAATCCAATGCGCGGCTTCTTCAACCAGTTGGTGATGTTTGCTTTTATCCATGGCCATTTAAATGCAAGCGTCCATGTCTTGTCTGTTTTGGTAGCACTGAATTAAGCAGCTCGCCAAATATTTTTGAATCATTTTGGTCGACACATTTAAACGCTCGGCAATTTCTTTATGGGTATAGCCTTCGAGGTAATGCAAAATAAAAGCTTGCTGTGCTTTTTCAGAGACCCCTTCGAGTGCTTTGCAAAGCTGGTTAATCGCTTGAATAATTTGCATTTGCTCTTCGGGTGAAGCCACCGCTTCAAGCATATATTCCATTTGACTCAAGCCATCTAAATAGGCCTGTTCAATGCGTTTACGGCGCACTTGGTCAATGAGCAGGTTTTTAGCAATCGACGTTAAATAGGCACGCGGTTCCTTAATGCCGAATAGCTCGTCTCGGGTTTGTAGCAGTTTAATAAATGTGTCCTGAACCAGATCTGCGGCCTGATCAGTATTACCTAATTTTTGTCTCAACCATTGGTGAAGCCAGCTTTGGTGACTTCTATATAACTGATCTACAAGCAAAGAAGTTTTGTTCACAGCAATTGGACTCAAAACAAGGAACTTACAAATGATAATAATTATCATTTAAACAAGTCAAGCAATAATTCAAGTAAAACTTAAATCACTGTTTAATAAATTGAATTAATTACTACATAGTTTTGCTGCACTTCTCTTAAAGCAAATGAGCAAGATTTCTAATTTCTTCCATCACTGCCTTACAAGCAGGCGTTAAATAACCATGCTTAGAAATAGACAAAGAAATATAGCGCTTTAGCTCGGGACTCATAATTTTTGCGGCTTGAATTGAGGTGTATTGGCTGGCCTTTTTTAAAGCCTGTGGCCCAAGCATGGTGTAAATGCCAGATTCGGAAACCAAATGGGTTTGTAAACTAATCGAGTCAGCTTCAAACACAATATTCAGCTCTACCCCATTTTCATAAGCCATATGATCTAAAAAATTGCGCCAGTTACTTGGTCTGCAAAACGTAACCAGCGGTAACTGATTTATTACTTTAAAGTCGACTTCATTTGCCTGAGTGAGCACATCTCCTTCACAGCCCACCAAATAAGTATCGGCTTCGGTAAGATAGACATCACCGTGTTTAGGCGTCGGATTAAATCGATAGAGTATGGCTAAATCGACGCTGCCATCTTCAAGCCATTTTTCTAAATGCACCCCTTGCCCTTCACGCACCGACAGTTTAATTAAGGGATATTTTTGTTGAAGCACTTTATATAAGGTCGATAACAACGGATGTGCAGTAGATGGCAAACTGGCAATACGAACCGTACCAATCGGTGTATCGGTTGAGTGCAAAATTTCATTATTAAGTTGGTCGGTCACGTTTAGCCATGAACGAATTTTTGGAAGTAAATGCTGGCCTAAATCGGTCAGCTCAACACCGCGCCCAGTTCGGTTAAACAAACGACCGCCACATTGGGCTTCAAGTTCGTTCATTTGCCGACTTATTTGCGGTTGGTTGGTGTTATGTAGCATCGCGACTTTGCTTAAGCTACCGAGTTCCACCGCGTCTAAAAATATTTTCCATAAATCATAATTCATCGATTCTTCCTAAATCGTAAATAGGCAGCATTTTGAGCCATACATTTTCAGTATAACTGAAATTCAAGAATTGGTAATTCCTACATAGCTCACCTATTTCTATACTCCAATCATGTTCTCTACAACACGATTTAAGTCAGATTAAAAACCAGAGAATATTTAATTACACTGTATAGGAAGTACGATTATGAGTTTAGATTTACGTGGATTAACCCCAGCACCTGTGACTCCTTTTACCCGTGACGGACAAGTAGACCATGATGCAATTCAACGTTTAGGTTCATGGTTAGGCAGCATTGATGGTGTGAAAGGCTTGGTTGTTCTTGGGCATGCAGGTGAAGGAACATTCTTGTCTCAAAAAGAACAAATGCAGGTCATCGAAAGCTTTGTTAAATCGGTAGATGACAAAATTCCGGTAATTGCAGGGATTACACTCGAAGGTACTTCGGTTGCAGCAGAAGAAGCAAAACGTGCCGTAAGTGCGGGTGCTTCAGCAGGTTTAATTTACCCTTCACATGGCTGGTTGCGTTTTGGCTATCAAAAAGGCGCACCACAAGACCGCTATAAAGCAATTTATGAAGAAAGTGGTTTGCCCTCTATTTTATTCCAATATCCAGACGCAACGAAGGCCACTTACGACCTAGAAACTCTACTCGATATTTCTGCACAGCCGGGTGTGTTTGCCATGAAAAATGGTGTGCGTAACATGCGCCGTTGGGATGTTGAAATTCCAATTATTCGCCGTGAACGTCCAGACTTACAGATTTTGACATGCCACGATGAATATTTGCTTCACACCATGTTTGATGTAGACGGTGCTTTGGTTGGTTATGGCAACATTGCCCCTGAGCTTTTAATTGAAATGATTAAAGCAGGTAAAGCCAAAGATTACGCTAAAGCTCGTGCACTTCACGACCAACTTTTACCAGTGACTCGCAATGTTTATCACCGTGGTTCACACATGGAAGGCACGGTAGCACTTAAACATGCATTGGTTGCTCGCGGAATTTTGGACCATGCCACTGTGCGTTCGCCTCTGCTTCCACTCGCAGATGGTGCTGAGCAAGAAATTCATGATGCGATGCGTCAAGCCGGAATTGGCAAGGTCGATTTAACCCAAGCCGTTGCTTAAATTCTATTCGGGCTAGCATGTACGCTAGCCTTTTTTTCCTGTACGCTGCCTGAGGCCAAACATCGGGCATGTCACTTAAAAATAATAATAAAAAGCATGCAAACTGTGGTGAACAGGTAGTGCGAAATAGAACAAAAAAACTACGAGGAATGTAGTCATAAGGAGATAGAAGATGACAAATCTAGCGGATGTAGAACCAATTAGTCATCATCAAAAAAATGCGGAAATTATTGCAAGACTCGAACGGCTACCCGTCACCGGACGTTTGCAATTTATGCGAATTACCATTGGTATAGCGACCTTTTTTGACGCGTATACTGTTCTTGCGATTGCCTTTGCTTTACCCCAACTCATTACCGAATGGCACCTGACTCCTGCCTATGTCGGTGCGATCATTGCCGCAGGCTATGTCGGGCAACTGGTCGGTGCCATCTTTTTTGGTTCTCTTGCCGAAAAAGTCGGTCGCTTAAAAGTACTGTCTTTTACCATTTTACTGTTTGTGGCAATGGACATTTCTTGTCTGTTTGCATGGAGCGGAATGTCTCTGTTAATTTTCCGTTTCTTACAAGGTATTGGAACAGGTGGCGAAGTGCCTGTTGCCAGTGCCTATATTAATGAGTTTATTGGTGCGGAAAAGCGCGGTAAGTTTTTCTTGCTCTATGAAGTTTTATTCCCGATGGGCCTTATGTTTGCAGGCATGGCAGCGTTTTTCCTGATGCCAATTTATGGCTGGAAAGTCATGTTTATTGTGGGCCTCGTTCCATCTTTACTGGTGATTCCTTTACGGTTTTTCTTACCTGAGTCACCACGTTGGCTTGCCTCAAAAGGTCGTTTTAAAGAAGCCGATCAAGTGGTTAAAAGTTTTGAAGATGGTGCCATTAAAAGCGGTAAAACTTTGCCTGAACCTGTGATTAAAGACATTAATCCGCAAGGCATGGCAAAAACCGACTGGCGTGAGCTGTTCCAAGGCATTTACCGCAAACGTACCTTTACCCTGTGGGGCATGTGGTTCTGCGTCTATATGATTAACAATGCCATGGTGACTTGGCTGCCATCTCTCTACAAACAACACTTTGGTCTGTCGCTTCAAACCAGTTTGGGTTATGGCTGGATTACCTCGGGTGTGGGTGTGATTGCCTCTATTATCTGTGCGTTAATGATTGATAAAGTCGGCCGTCGTCCTTGGTACAGTGCAGCGTTTTTCTTGGCAATCATTCCTCTCATGAGCCTCTCGATTTTAGGTGCAAAATCGGCGATGGAAGTGGTGATTTTAGCAACGCTAAGCTATGCCATTTTGCAGACCATTTCATTCTCTTTATACCTTTACGCAGCCGAACTTTACCCAACTCGCCTACGTGCGATGGGCATCGGGTTTAGTACCGCTTGGTTACGTGCCGGCTCTGCAATTGGACCTGTTATGGTCGGTCTGGTGGTCGGTGGCTACGGCATTCAATATGTGTTTAGTGTGCTGGCTGTTGTGGCGCTCATTGGTGGCCTAGTGACCTTCTTATTTGCCATTGAAACCAAGGGCCAAGTGCTCGAAAAACTCTCTCCTTAATTCATCCATTTCATAAAAAGCTTGCCTAACCTCAGCGTTAGGCAAAGGGCTTATTCATGCTTAAAAAAGGAATTTAAAATGAATAAATATTTGCTATGGGGCTGTATTGGTTTAGGCAGTGTGAGCAACGCGTATGCAGAGCTTCCTCAAGAATTTGGCAAGTTAGAATTAAAACTTAACACCCGTTACTGGAACGATGAAGGCACCGCCCACCCCACGCTTGCCAACCCTTCGCCTTCGTCGAGTGAATATGAACAAAGTGCCTTAGGGCTTGAGTTAAATTATCAGTCACCTTACTTGTGGGACTGGCTTGGGGTAGATGGCTCACTCTATGCAGTCACCAAGTTGTTTGACTCCGGCAAACCTAGCGCTCAGCTTTTAGAAGTCGAAAATAATGGCAAGCTCGATCAAAACTTTGCAACTTTAGGACAGCTCTACATTAAGGCAAAACTCGGCGACAAAGGCGAAATTAAATTAGGCCGCCAGTTGCAAGATTCGCTGTTGCTTAAAAGCACCAATAACCGCGCAGTGCCTGATACCTTTTCGGGTGCGAGTGGTCAGTTCCAACTGAATGATCAGCTACAAACTTACATTGCTTACTATGACCGCTGGAAACCGCGTAGCATGGACAGTTTTGAAAAACTGGTGACTGAAAATGACGAGCGGATTGATTATGTCGGTTTACTTGGCGCCAAATATCAGTACAAAAACTGGAGCGTGAATGCCGAATATTTAAATAGCAAAGATTATTTAAAAAAGTACGGGGCGATTGCTCAATATAAATTGCCCTTTCATGGCTTGGTATGGACATTCAACACTGGTGCTTTTTTCTCACGTGATGATGGCAAGCTGTTTAAGTGTGGTGCCGAAACCGAGCTGGACTGTGTCAAAGGCCAAGACATTAACAACCGTGGTAATGGTTATTTTGTCGATGTAAATGTAGCCAAGAATAACCTCGAAGGCGGCATTGCTGTTTCAAAGTTTGATGGTTTTTGGATAGAAGATAACTTTGCCGTGCACTCTGACCGCAACTCAGTTTTGACGCAAGATCACGGTACTAATCCGTTTCCGACCTCTGCGACCATTGGCCCTGACTTTACCAATAACGATGAAACCGCGGTTGCCCTTCGGCTGAAATATAACTGGAAAGACTATGTGAAAGGTTTAAAAACCGAAGCGAAGTATATTTATGGATTTGGCGCTCACCAAAGTAACATTAGCAGTGATATTGAAGGTAAAGAGCGTTACTTTGACTTCACGGTGAGTTATGCCTTGCCGTGGGTAAAAAACTTAGATGTGCGTTATTCATTTTTGCATTATGAGTCAAAGTTTGAAAATTCAAATCTAGGTGAAAAAATAAATGGAATGACCCGTAAAGATTGGGACCAGCACCGTGTATTTATTAATTACCGTTATACATTTTAAGAACAAGTTAAACGTTTAGTTTAACTTTATTATATTTATTAATTTACCCATTTAAATAGATAAACTTTTGAGTTTAATTAAAATATAAATTTATATTTTAATTTTTTATAATATTTTATTTAAATTGAATTGACCTGTTAAAAACTTATGATTATTATGGTCTCGCTGGCCTACATTGCCAGTCGGTTTTGACAGACCGTTTTACATACAGCACATCAGATTTATCCTTCTGAGGGAGAAATTTGTGTGAAAACCACCGTCCCCCTCATGTTGCGGTAGGGCGGAAGGGGGACACCTTCGGGTGTGCTGGTTCTGTATGTCCGGTCTGTCAACCCTCTTCCGTTCTACCACCATAATCAATTGACGGTGATCTTTGGTGGTAGAGCTCCATAAATTTTAAGGAGTTGACCATGACATTTTTTATATTAATCCCCTATCCTCTCTCGTGATTTTATTTATTTAAAATTTAGGCTTTCTCTCACCTAAAATATTTTAAATTTATAAATACTTTTAATTTAAAAAGTTTAATCATTTTATTTTCCTGTATTACAGGCGGGTTAACTATTCCCTTTTTAAATGATTTTAATACTTTAAATATAAGCGGCTTATTTTTTATTAATAACTTAGTGAAAATTATCACGAGAATAATATGAAACTTTATAAACCTATTTTGGCTTTAAGCCTTTTAATAGGCGATTACGGTGTTTCTGGTTGCGACATTCACACTCAGCAGGATTTTGAAAAAATTTGCCTGTCTGGTGGGCACACCCAAGCCAGTTGCGACTGTATTTACCAACGGCTTGAACAAGTGTATTCGCATAAACTCATGCAACGTCTAGAACATGTCAGTTTGCAAAGTCCTGCTCTCCCACAGGACTTTGCCCCTACTTTTTTTAGCGTGATGCGGCGGTGCGATAAAGAAGAGATGGGCTAAGCGTTTGGCTTAGCTCCCTTATCTCTGTGTCGCAACGGTAGATTACTTTAAATCAGCGCAAAAAATTAAACTTCTGTTGTAGCATGGGGGCCTTGAGTAAAATGAATTTAATTATTCATCTAATCAGTAATACTCCAATTATGTTTTTTAAATCTACTTATCCAGATTAATTTAAATCTTTTGGCTTCCAAACTTTTAAAGTACGTGGTAATACAACTAAACTTAAAATATGGTCATATTTTTCTGAATATATTTTATATTCTATTATTGAGCTGTCCTTACAGGTGTATGGGAACCAGATAGTTGCTTTAATTTCTTCTCCTTGTTTAGATTCAATAATTTCTAGATTCGCTGCTAAAGATTTTTCAGGTATTTCAATAATATTTTTCTTTGTTCTGAAAAATGCTCCATTTTTTAGAGCAACCTTGCTTGAAATTGCCCAATTCATGAAACCATCTCTTGAATTAATTAGAATTGCACTTTCATCAGTAAATTCTAGCCATTTCAATATTGCAGCAGTTAATGAAACGCCATATCTCAATGCACATAAAGATAAGGATTGGATCAAATCGGATTGATCAATTTGCATCCTAAAATCATCTATAGGCATAAGTAAATAAGATGAAAATTTATTAGCTTCTGTTTCAATAGAAGCTATTTCATAACTTTGAAAATCATCGGTACCGCACTGAAACTCATCTTGTAATGTTCTGTGAAGTATGTAATGTCCAAGTTCATGAGCTTTTGTAAATAAAATTCTTCCCGATGATTCCACAGTAGGATTATATAATATAGTCCATTGATTAGTATTATTTTTAAACAACGCCCCATCAAATCTTTTTATTGAAACTTCTTTAATTTCAGTAATAGGATCATTCCACTTAAAAATATTAGCAGTTTCATATGCAAGCATATCAACATTAATAGGAAATTTATCTAAACCTTGTACCTGAAAAAAAACGTCTACAATCTTTAATAACCTATTAGCAGCTTTAGGTGGATTTATTTTCTCATCCATTATTATTAACCTGATGATGATTTAATCACTGCCATTATATTCCTTATTTGTTCTTTTTCTTGAGAATTTAAATTTTTATATTCACGAAAAAAAGCATTATCAATATGTTTTTCTTCAGGAGTTCTTACATCTGACTCTAAAAAAAACTCAACATCAACCTTTAAAGCTTGAGCTATGGATAATAACTTTTCTGCTGAGGGTTTCTGAGATTCTCTATTTTCTAGTTCCCATAAGTAACTCTTACTTAATCCAGCATTATTGGCTAAGGCTTCTAAAGTAAGTTTTTTTTCTTTTCTAAGAAATCTGATTTTATCACCAAGTGTATTTGCCATCTCATATGCCTCTTGATTGATACTGAGTATATTTTACAAGAAAAAAGTTCGGAGTAGCGTAAAAAAAAGCTTGACTATGTAAAATTTAGTATAAATAATGATCTTAGTTCGGTATAGCGAACTTTTTATCATGTTTCAGTATCATTGGAGTTTAAACTTTGACTACATTTCTTGATTTTTTTAAGGTACCACCGCCCGAGTCTCTAGACTTTCTTAACTTGCAGTTGGAAAAAGATACAAAGGTATTTCTAGACCCCTATAGTGTGGCAATGACTAACAACGTTCATTGCATGAATGCGCATAAATGTATTAAGGCATTTATGGAAACTTTATTAACCGCCTTAAAAGATGATAATCACACTTTGGCGACGGAATTATGTAGCCACTTTCAGGAACCTAAAGGCACAGGGATTGGATGGACAAAGAAAAGTTATAAAGGCAGAGGAGCTGGAGAAATAAAAGCAGCTAAATTGCTGGAAGCATTAACTTCTTCTGAAGCAGTTATGTCTGGTGCAATTGAAGATTTAGAAGAATTAATATTAGTTGTTGAAGGATTAGGTTTAGATACTATTTCAGATATAACGATAAACCTAGGGATGAAACATTTTATAGAGTTTACGCAAGAAAAATGTAATGAGCTAAATATCCCATTAGAGAGAATAAATAAAAAAGTTAATTACTTTTGTCATTTAGATAATGAATGGAAATCAGATTTTTTTGACTTACCTCATGCTCTTATCGGTGAAGAAAAAGAAAAGGGGCAAATTATTTTATTGCCTATAAACACTTTAGCTAAGCAATCAGCGTATGGAACTTCATATTTCTTTACAAATATCGCTACCCCTTATTTCGTTAATCAAGGTATAGCTGCTGGTGCATCTTTTATCAGAGCTACAAAATCAGGGGGTTATAAAGCCGATCTTAAAAAGATGAGGGAAAATGATCAATATAAAGGTGGAAAAAAAAGAATGGGGAAATTTATAACAGATCACCCAGAAGCCCTAAAAGAATATCGAGAGAAAGTGGCTTTCTATCGATATAAGAAAAATCACAAAAAAGACTAATCACCATAGGAGAATTTATTATGTCTAAAAATACAAAACAAACATCTAAAGCAGTAAGCTCTTTGGCATCGAATGTATTACGAGACTCTTCATCTTCGGCAATACAAAAACAATTAGCTGCTTCTGCCTTGTCTCAAACACATTCAAGTAAACAAACAGGAAGTGAGATGGAGACAAAAGCATCAAAAGTATTACAAAGTGACAAATATAGTGATACTACAAAATCATTAGCGGCATCACTTCTTTCACAATCTAATAAGCAAAGATAGTAATTATCTTTGCTTATTAGACATTTACTTATCGGCCTTTTGAGTTCGCTCTACAGTAATATATTCATTAGGAATCACAATCTGTTTTTCAATCTCTTTGACCCTGTAAGAAACTAAAGTGTTTTTACCAATTCCTTGAAAAGGAACTTCCATACCGCTAAAAATAAAAATTTGGTCTTGGCTTAGTTTTTTAGTGGTCAGTTTTGGTAATTCAATTAGATTGGCATAAGGTTCTTTGATGTATAAGTTCGCTTTTTCTATTCTTACACCAGTTTTTTGCATTGTGTAATGTAAAAAAATTTTGCCAACATCTCCAATCAAGAACATGAAGATTAGTGGAGTAAGAATAAGAAATAGAGCTGATTGTATAGAGTTTTTAATCCATATTTCTAATTGCTTTAACTTTGTTTCTGCAAAAGTTTTTAGATTTTCACTTGCTTTAGGATCATCAATAATATCTCTTAAATTTTCAAACTTTAAACGATATTCTTTGACTCTCTTCTGATTAACATAAAAAGCATAATAAAATAAAGAAATTAGACTTACTGTAATACCCATATAGGCATTAATTTTCCAATCTAATAAAAATAAAACACGAATAATATATAGAAGGTAAATAGATACTCCCAATGTGATAATACTAATCTTTGGAAAAGGAAGTTTTTGTCCAATTCTTACATGAGATGGCAAATATTTATCAACTACACTTAAGATGAACCAAGTTACGGGCATTAAAGAGATACCAAAGAAAAATAGCATCATGCAGAACGCAGTATAGACAATAGAAAATGCTGCAAAAATCAGTAAAAAAATAAGCGTATCACCAAAGCTAATTTCCGAAGGGATATAGCTAATTGTTAAAAGATAAGCAACTAAACACAATACCCCTATTGCAATAATCGCTTTGGTAATCGTCAATGCGACGTCATGCCACTGCCCCAGATTACTTAAAAATCTCGTTATTAAGTCATTCATTTGTCTAACCAAATCTTATAAATTATTTAAAAATAGATGATTACCGTTTTATTAAACCGCTCCCCAGCAGAGTAATCATCTTTTTGAAACTTCCCCAAATTTCAAAGTGTGTTCCTACATACTATTTAATACTACCTGCAAAAATTTACGGATGTTAATAAAAAAATCACAAAAAAACCGGGACAACTATTGACAAAAACAAAAATACCAAAATACCTATAAAAATATAATTATAAAACCCATTGTCCTCACTGTCATACTAGATATAATAGTAATCCATACAGTTATCCACAAGGAAACTATAGGAGAAACCTATGAAAAAAAATACAACTATTATATTACTTAGCGATAAAACTATGAAAGAGGGATGGGACTTCTAAAAGTTCTAATCTCACAAAAAAGCCACTCTTATATAGAGTGGCTTTTTGTTTTTGGATATAATCTTATTTAATTTCTTTATATTAAATATACTTATGCAACAACCACAAGATTTTACACTCTGGGGCGGAAATATCGCTTTTTGGATACAAACTTTAGTTTTTCTTTTCAGTGCAATCATTGCTATTTTTACTTTATGGAGAAATGAAGCTCAAGCAAAAAAACGTGCAACTGTTGACCTTGTTTTATCTGAAACACAGGATATGAGTTTTAGAGATATAAAGGAAAAATTTGGCCAATATAAAAAAGAGAAAATAAATTTTACAAAACTAGCTTGTGATGAATTAGCAGATCATCCAGAAGAGAATGAAGTAATAATGACGATTTTAAACCATTATGAGTTTATTGCCTCAGGTATCTTTGAAAAAGCATTAGATGAAAAAATATATAAAAGAATGAAAAAAGGAATTCTTGTGCGTGATTGGAAAACTTTGGAACCTTATGTAATGGAACTAAGAAGAAAAGAAGGACGTAAAGCTATTTATGCAGAAACTCAAAAATTAGCTGAAAAATGGGAAAATGATCCAAAATAATTGAAGCTCTTTTATAAATATTTTACTTTAATCAAAGCATCAATTCAAAAGCAATATGGACTTCTTATGATTTAACCTAAAAGAGTCAGTCAAATTAAACAAAGATAAAATTATATTCTTATGGATAGTGAAGGAAAGAAGATCAAAAATGAATCGAGAATAAAATCTTGGTAACGTTAATAGTCTAACCTGTCAAAATCCTGTCAATAAAAAAGCCACTTATGATAAGTGGCTTTTTTATATAGAGAATTTTGGTGGGATGGCGACTACCAAACTAACTAAACAAGTTATTGTTTAATATTGTTTTTATAAATAAAAAATTCCATAGGGATACACGCTAGGATACAAAATCTTGCTTATTATCTATTTTTATAAATATTGTTGAATCTGAAAACTGGAATTAAAAATAAGAATTTTTCTTAATTTACAGAGCTTGTAAATATAGAGGATACAACATCATTAAGCTATAAATCTTTAACCTCATTGCTGTCAGGCATTTCATCAAATAGTACTTTAGGGTTAACACCTAGTGCATCAGCTATCTTAAAAATATTTGCTAGAGTTAAGTTACGCTTACCTCTTTCCACATCACCATAGAAAGTACGTTGTAAGTTCTTTTCATGAGCAAAGTTTTCTTGTGAAAATCCTGTTTTCTCTCTGTATTTACGGCAATTGTTACCAAAAATAATAAAACGGCAATCATCAGTTTTATCCTTAGTGTCTTTAGATAGTCTTTTCATGAAGCCTACGCTCAAAGCTAAAGAATCATGGTAAAAATTCACTCCCATACAGACCACCCTCATAAAAAATACCCCTATATATAGGACAATAATATTTATTAGAGTATTATTACGTATGTTTAGTAAGATGGAGTTGGTAGCCAAGTTCACATTTCATCAGATGAACGGTTATCAACAATATGAAATTCTAAAGAAAATTAACTTTATAATTTCTTTAAAACTTCAATTTAAAATTAAGGGGGAAATACATGGCTTTAGTACCTTGTCCTGAGTGCAAAAAAGAAATTAGTGACATCAGTAAAAGTTGTCCTAGTTGCGGCTTTCCAATGAGTGAATACACTAGAAATCAACTAAATTCCAGCACGCCACCACCTTTACCTCCCCCCCTACCAAAAGAATATTTAGACTCTAAAAAATCTTCGGACCAAATGAGTAAGTTAACGAAACAAAATAAGTATTCTCAAAAAATTTTTTGGGGATCTTTACCTATAGTAATCTTATTTATATGCTTTGTTCCTTTTGGAAAAGAAAATACGCCAACAGAATCAGGCAAAGAAACGCAAACTAAGGCTGAACCAGTATTAGAAAACACTACAGCCAATGCTGAACCTAAGATCAACTATCTAAAAACAACAGCAACTAAAATGATTAACACCTATAACAGCAATGAAGTCCGTGCTGATAACATATATAAAGACACTTATATTGAAGTAACAGGAATTGTTGGTTCAATTGATAGTGATTTATCAAATGAGGCTGTTATAAACTTATCTTCTAAAAATGAATATGAGTTTAACTCTGTAATAGCAAGTGGAGATTTAGACTTCCAAAAGAAGGCTACCAATATCAATAAAGGACAAATTATTACTTTGAGATGCATTGGTGGAGGAGAAGTTGTTGGAAACCCAATTCTTAATGAATGTACATTTAAATAAATAGATATTAATCATTATCAAGGAGCACCCTATGTCACTACAGCAAGAAATATTTGTAGAACAAAAGGTTTCAAATCAGAAAAAATCTAAAGGTGTTGCATATTTATTATTAATTTTTTTTGGAGGTCTTGGAGCACATAGATTTTATCTAGACTCTTCAACATCAGGAATTATTATTTTACTTGCAACTATTTTTTCTTTTGTGTTTTTACCTCTTATTGCAATTACTGTAATTTGGTGTTTCATTGACCTTTTTTTAATTCCAAGTTTAGCTGACAAACATACAGACAAGTTAAGACAAGAAGCACGTCTAGAAGCGTTAGGTCTTAATAAGAATGGTCCTTTCTCATAATTAAATTAAAAAAAACACGACACCCCATAAAAGGAATGCCGTGTTTTTTTCATTAGATTCATGCAACCAAAATACTTTGATTATCCATTCGTGCTCTTTTCTTCCAGTTTTCATACCAATCAATTATTTCCTGATAATCAAAAAAAGCTGTTGCTTGCCTAGTATCACCCTCTTTAAAAGGTTGGGGAAATGTAGGATCATCACGTCTATATCTATTAATCATATCTCGACTGCAACCCAACATTTCACATACTTGCTTCATATTAACCCTTAATACTCTAATACCTCCAAAACTCTCATTAGCAATCATTTATTACCTCCTTACATTCAATTAATTTTTCACCTTATGTTGAGTTTCTTTAAGTGTTATATGTGCAAGCATATCAACTATAGAATTAACTCTTTCTTCCAAAAAATTTTCTAAATCTTGGAAAGTTACTACTTTAGACAATAATATTTCTCTATTAAGTAAAGCCTTGATAAGAGAGCTTAGATTAGGGTAGTAGCCAATATTCTTGTAACTTACAGTATTAGCACCAGTCGCCCTGTTGCGTGCTCTTCTCTTTTCTTGTAGAATGAAATTGAGTTCATCTGTTTCCACACGATAATTTTCATTTAAATCTATAATCAAATTTTTCTCCTTTTACCTCGATTTTTAAACGTATTTATAAGCAATTACAGCCACCTTAAGACATTAAGATAGGTAAGCACCAACGAACTTATAAAATGGCTATAACATGCTTAAAACACACTTGAAATTGATGTTTACTATTAATTAATACTTAGGCGGCTGCTTCACATTCAAAATTTTTAGATTTTGTCATTCGTGTTACATTAAAAGAACACCTAACAAACCTATTTGGAAGCATAGACTTTTGACTCGTTTTACATAAGTAACTTGCCCTTTTCACTGCATCAGAAAACTCTAGTTTTAAATCATGCCAATATAAATCCTGATACTCAGCCGTCATATATTCATGTTTTCTAAACTTCAAAAATCCAATACTAAAATCATCCTCAAGTTCTTTAATTTCCAAACCTTGAATTCTATTTAGTGTGCAATTTACAATATGATTTATTTCTTTTTTTCCATATCTGCCATACCCTATGTCCACGATAAGCATGATATGAATATGATTAAATCGATAGGGTGCCAATTCTCCACTGCCGTCATCCCGTTCTATCAATTTACTTTCCACACTATAAATTATCTCTAGATCAGGAATGCTTCTCTTTCTAGCACCACAATTCCTTTTCTTCCTTTTTTTTTCATTTATTTTCCACTCGCTCTTAAAAATTTCTTTAAAAGCTTGAATAAATCTTTTAGGGAATAGGTTTACTTGATCTATCTCTGCTACGTAATGCATCATTTTAGGATTTATCATGCTTTCCTTAGCACGATGTAGCACATTAAACATTGATCTAACATTATCTTGATTATCAGCTAGCTTAAAAATTTCAATACCATTAATGATATTTCTGTTAACCATAATTTGAATCTCCTTAAATTTTCTCCTTTTGGGAATTACCTTTAGATAGGCAATATGCTTTAAAAAACTATTAATTCAGAATACTTCTGTTGTAGCTGCTACACATTTAGATTAGCCATTAGGTACTTTGCACATCAATTCTTTCAGTGAATATGTGCAGAAAAGTTAAATAGGCTTATTTTGAAGTACAGAATCAATAGCATGCTATAAAGGAGTTTCACAGTCACCACTATGTTATAAGGCTTGTGAAACTCACTAAAAAATACTCGTACGCTAGCCACTAACCCATAGATACAGATACGATTGCTCCAATTTTTAAAGACGATAAGCCCTTAAATTCGAAAAATCTAAATCTTGGAAATTGAGTTATGGCAAGGATGTGATTGCTGGATAGTGGAACAAAAGATAAAGTTGAAAAGCAGTAAAAAATTTCTGCTAAGTCCTTTTAGAATTTATCCCAAAACACCTGATGACGAGGTATTCGATCAATATCTTTTTCAGCTAAAAGAATAACAAAAAACTCTCAAAAGTGAAGTTCACTAATGAAAGTTAAAATTTATTTTTCGAGATAAGATGTCTTGATATTTAAAAATATATCATGACTTTCCAAAATGTCTATTGCACAAAATTACATTTTATTAGCATTTTATACCAATTTTAAAATTAACACCTATCACCGTAGTATATTAAAATAATACCTAAAAAGACTAATATTCACTTCAATGACATGCAACTTAAACTTATTATTAAAACTCTTTTAACATATAGGTGTAACCACAAGATAATTAAATAATTTTATAAGATAAGTTGCTATTTAAAAATATTAATATACTTGATTCAATATACCAATTTACTCAACTTATACAAATGAAAAATTAGCATCGCTATACCTAAGCCTACTTAGCAAGTTTTCTACCCCCCTAAAAAAAATTGATATCTATTTTTAAAATATCCGTAGCAATGAATTTATTAAGTCTTATGTCTACCACGTAAAATATTAAAGAAAGTAAAATAATTAATTAGCACTAATCATTACTCTAGTCTTTTGAAAATACTTTATGCTGCACTTATTTTGATTGTACTCTGTACCAACTTATCCAAATAATCAGCCCATGATTGCATCATTTCTTTTCTAGGTTCAATATAAATTGCCTTATTATAAATTCCCTCAACACCACCAACTTTATGAGCTAAAGCAGCTTCTACATGATCACGGTCAAAACCCAACTCCCTTAGCTGTGTTGAAAAAATATGTCTAAAGCCGTGAGAAGTTTGTCGACCTTGATAGCCCATAGATTTCAATGCTTTATTAAATGTGTTGTTTGAAACTGGTTTACTTGAATTACTACGGCTTTTGAATAAGTAAGGACTATTACCACAATATGATTTTAATTCACTCAATAACGCTAAAGCTTGCTTCGGCAAAGGTATTGTATGTTCAATTCTTTTCTTCATCCGTTCAGATGGAATAACCCATATTGATTTTTCAAAATTAAATTCATCCCACGTAGCTTCTCTTAACTCATTTGGTCTACATGCTAATAGACTCAATAATTGCAATGCTATTGACGTTGTTGGGCTTGGATAAGACCTAATATCAACAAGTAATTGTGGCAATTCATCAATATTTACATGCTCCATATTTTGTTTCTTATGCTTAGCTATAAATTTTTCAATTCCTGATAAAGGATTATGATCAATTCTCTCTGTTACTTCTGCTAAATCGTAAATGTCTTTGCACAATCCTCTAACACGATTCCCCATTTCAACGATAGGCTTACCAGTTTTTGGATGTAGTTTTTGTTGAATCTGTTGAATTAAGCTTAACCATTCTTTCTTAGTAATTTTTCTATAATCACGATTGCCCAATATTGGATATACATGATTGACTAATGCACCTATATTTCTTGTTCTTGTGCCATCCACCCAATTTTTTGAGTTGCAATATTCCTCTGCCAAATTTTTAAAGCTGAATTGATCACTGTTTAACAACGCCTGTTTTTGTTCGTCACGATGTGCTTTAGGATCAATACCATTAGCAATTAATAGTCTTGCTTCTGCTGCTTTTTGTCTTGCTAATTTTCCACTGATTTCAGGATAACCACCTATACCAAACCAAGACCAAGCACCATTTGGCTTTTTATATCTTAATTGCCAAGATTTATTACCATCAGGTTTTACACGGAAATATAAACCATTGCTATCAATCTCTCTGTATTCTTTTAACTCAGGTTCCAAGCCGCTTAAAGTTGCATCCTGTAGAGGACGGCGTTTGATTTCCGATCTCTTCATCTCTCTTGTATCCCTAAATTAATCAAACTCAAAGGATACACATCAGGATACATACACACAAGCTATAAATCACACCATACAACACCATATAACGGCATAAAAAAAGCCCTAACTATTGATAGTTAAGGCTTTTAGTTTTATATATCATCATATAACGGTATATAAATTTAAGTATATGGTGGAGATGGCGGGAGTTGAACCCGCGTCCGCCAGCATTACGCTCGAGAATACTACATGCTTAGATATCGTCTATTGTTTTAACACCTTGTGACCCGACGAACAGGGTACAAGTTGCGATCCTCTAAGTTTGGTATAAAGCCCCGAGGCTTGACTCTATACGGACTTGTGTGCGTGCGCTACGGTCGGGTTCCTAAACCACAAGTATTCTAGGAAGCGGACAAACTGCCCTTAGGCAGCTAGAGCGTAAGTTTCGTCGTTTGCGACTAAAATATGCAAATTTGATTTACGAGAGAAAATGCGCTCTCGGCATGCATCTATGAGTTTCATCACCAGCGTCGAAGCCAATAACATCCCCATGAATGTATGAGCATCATAGCATAACTAAAATAAAATACTGTGCATTTTATCAACAGTCCGCTACTGATGAACATATTTACATAATGGAGAGCCTTTTGTTTTTTTCAAGGGCCACATAAAAAAGCTGCCAAAAATGACAGCTTTTTTTAAGTTGGGTCTATAAAGCACCATTGCCTAACACAATACCTTCACGGCGTGGGTCTACCCCACCTGCGTATTTACTTTGATTATTAATGTTTACTTTCATAATCGTTGAAATACCGCTGGTTTGCGCAGTGTTGGCAACGCCATGCCCTTTTGCTTTTAAACCTTCAATCAAATCAAGCAAAGAAAGCTGAACATTCGAGCTATCTACATTGGTGTTTTTACTATTGGTCGCACCAAAGTTTACAAGCGAGGTAGCCTGCTGAGCGTTTAAGTTCCAGTCCAATGCACCCACCAAAGTTTTAACCACATATTGAATGATGGTACCACCCCCTGGTGAACCTGTTGCCATATAAAACTCATCTGGCGTAGTGCCTTTAAACACCAAAGTTGGCGCCATTGTACTGCGTGGGCGTTTGCCCCCTTCTACACGGTTAGCAACCAGTGCCCCAGTGCTATCAAGCGGGTTGGCGCTAAAGTCAGTTAACTGGTTTGAAAGCAAGAAACCATCCACCATGTGGAATGAACCCATACTTGATTCAACCGTCGATGTCATTGAAACCACATTGCCATAGGCATCTACAATCGTGAACTGAGTTGTTCCGTGTTCAACAGTCGTGTCGACACCCGAAGCTGGATTGAAATTACCCGCTGGCGCAATACCCATGCTCTGGTTCGGGTTAATCAGTTCTGCACGTTGCTTTAAGTAATTTTTATCAATAAAGCTTGCAATGCCCTGTGCTGGTAAAGCAACAAAGTCAGTGTCTGCCACATATTTATCACGGTCGGCGTAGGCCAAACGCTCTGCTTCAGACACTAAATGCACACCCATCACATCTGGTACACCGCCTTCATTTTCAGGGTTTTTAGGTGGATAGAGCGACATATCAAAGTTTTCTAAAATACCCAGCGTTTGCGCAACCGCAATTCCTCCCGAAGATGGAGGTGGCATGGTACACACATAGTAACGGTCACGGTACGTCGTACAAATCGGGTCGCGTTTTTTAACCTGATAGCTCGATAAATCCTGCAAGGTCATCAAACTTGGGGTAATTGGAGTTCGTGCTGGGTCATCCCCTAACGTCTGTCCTGCTTTTGCCACAATCGCTTGAGCAATCGGACCGGTGTGCAACGCATTTGCCCCTTGTGAAGCAAGTGCTTCTAGGGTTTTTGCATAGGCTTTATTGGTCATGGTTTCACCGACTTTACGAGGTGAACCATCTGTGTAGAAATAGGTCGCCATTGCATTTGCATCAAGCGCTAAGCTGTTTGCATTACTTGCAATCGCATCTGCCAAACGCCCCGGAATGCGGAAACCATTGTCAGCCAAACCAATCGCTTCACCAAAAAGCTGGTTCCACTTGAGTTTGCCATGTTCCTGTTGCGCTTGTTCAAGCAAACGCATCACACCCGGCACACCAATCGAGCGGCCACTACGGCGGGCACTTGGTACAGGTGCTGGTGAATTTGGGTCATATATATCTTGGCGAATTAAATAATATTCGTTGGCTGCGGCTGGTGCGGTTTCACGGCCATCATACGCCGTGACTTTTTTAGTTTTAGCATCGTAATACATCATAAAACCACTACCAGCAATCGTGCTCGATTGTGGCTCGACCAAACCAAGCACCGCTTGTACGGCAACGGCTGCATCGACTGCGCTACCGCCTGCTCTTAAAACATCACAGCCGGCTTTTACCGCAAGTGGTGTGTTTGCCACCACCATATATTTATCTGCGTATTTAACCGTGTTACCGAGTCTATAACCCGATGCACCTTCAGGCGCTGCTGGGTCACCATTTTGATTTGAACCGACCACCACGCTTGAACCGTCTTGTGCCAGTTTGCTACAACTGGTCGGGTCATTATCAACAATTAAATTGGGCGGGGTTGTATTTGAATCATCCTTGGGCTGATCTGACGAGGAGTCATCTCCACATCCTTGTAATAAACCGACTGCTAATAAACTACTGAACAAAAATGAATATCTTTTATTCACGTGATAACTCCAATATATACGCCTGCCTATCCATGCAATTGCCATGCAAGCTTCTTTGTTTTCAGGTATTAAGTTTTTTTAATCTTTGATAAAAATAAGGTTTTATAATATTGAATGTTCCAGGGCGATTTATCCTGTGCCCTGTCTTATGCCTCCTTGCTTGATATCACACTCTTTTATAACTGATTTGCCCGATTCTGGCATGCTTTATTTCTCTAAATACAGGCAAAATCTGCCATTTGCAGATGCAGTTTATTTTTTAATGGACCTAAAAAAAGCACCTCCGAAGAGATGCTTTTGATGTTTAATGAGAAGGCATTCCGCCGACGTCCCCTTTGGGTTTTGGACACAGCCAAATGACCAGCCCCGCAAAGACAAACACCATCGCAAACAATAAAAATACATGGTTTGCCGACATGGTAATCGCTTCTTTATCAACGAGGTTTGAAATAATTCCTAAGGTCGAGTCAGCCGAAAAACCATTTTGCGCAAGGTTATTTTGAACTTCGGCAGTATGTAGGTTAGACACCATTTCACTGCGTGCAACTTTGGCATGATCGTCCCAAACGGTCACTGCAATTGAGGCACCAATCGCTCCTGCCATGGTTCTTAAAAAGTTCATGAGGCCTGCAGCAGATGCAATTTCTTGTTGGAGTACCGAACCAAGTGCAATATTCGAAAGTGGAATAAAGAAGAACGGTACGGCAAAACCTTGCAGGATTTGCGGCCAAGCCAGTGCCATAAAGTCGGCATCTGTGGTCCAGAACGCCCGCATTAAGGTCACAGCACCCAGCAAAATCAAACCAAAACTCGCTAGTGCTCGTGGGTCATGTTTGGTCGAAAGCTTCGCCACAATCGGTGACATGGTCAAACTACCAAAACCCATGGTTGCAGTTAAATAGCCGGCCCATGTGGCGGTATAGGAAAGGTTCATTTGCAGCCACTGCGGAATCAGTACAATACTGCCAAAGAAAGCTCCAAAGCCCAGAGACAGAGCTAACACTGAAATTGCAAAGCCCCTATGCCGAAATACTTTTACATCCACGACGGGGTGCTTATCGGTCAGTTCCCATATGAGGAACACCACAAAGCCAATGGCGGCAGTTAAAGCGAGTACCACAATGCTGATGCTGTTAAACCAGTCGCGTTCATGCCCCAAGTCGAGCATGAGCTGTAGCGCACCAATCCAGAGTATTAACAAACCTAAACCGACCGTATCGATTCTTAAAGAAATCGTTTCTGTTTCGGCTGGTTTGAGCAAACGGATTGCCGCTAAAACACAAATAATGCCGACCGGAATGTTAATAAAGAAAATCCAGTGCCAAGACAGGTTGTCACTAATCAGACCACCTAAAATTGGTCCTAAAATTGGCCCAACCACTGTGGTCATTGCCCAGAGGCCCATCGCCTGTGCATGTTTTTCTTTAGGGAAAATACGCATGAGCAAGGTTTGGCTGAGTGGCATAAGTGGGCCACCGCATAAACCTTGTCCAATACGGAAAAATACCAGCATGCCTAACGAGTTTGCTAGGCCGCACAAAAAAGAAAAAATGGTAAAACCAATCAGGCCAAAAATAAAAACCCGAACAGTTCCAAAGCGGCCCGCAAGCCAACCCGTTAAAGGTACACAAATCGCTTCTGCAACTGCATACGAGGTAACGACCCATGTCCCTTGTGTACTGGAAACAGCAAGGTTACCAGTAATGTGTGGTACAGATACGTTGGCAATGGTTGTATCGAGCACGACCATAAAGTTCGACAAGGCAATAACAAACGCTGCCAGTAATAAACGGCCACCGCTTAGCTCGGCAAAAGGTGTTTGCGTTTTCATAAGCGTTTACTTCGCAGATAGGTCGACTTTTGCTTCCATCGACAAGCCAACACGCAGTGGGTGTTCAGCAAGTTCTTTTGGGTCAAGTGCAATACGAACTGGTAAGCGTTGAACCACTTTAATCCAGTTACCTGTTGCATTTTGAGCCGGAATTAAGGCAAAGGCAGAGCCTGTACCACCAGAGAAGCCCATCACTTTGCCGTGATATTCAACATCGTCACCATATAAATCTGAAGTAAGTGTGACGATTTGACCCGGACGGACTTTTTTCAACTGACTTTCTTTAAAGTTCGCATCTACATATAAATCGTTGAGCGGCACAATCATCATCATGCTAGTGCCCGGTGCAACACGTTGTCCGACTTGAATATTACGACGTGTGACCACACCATCAACTGGCGCACGAATCACGGTACGTTCTAAATCAAGCTGAGCTTGTTCAACATGTGCTTGTGCAACTTGTACATCGGGTGTTGAAGTCTCGCTTACACCCTGAATTAAAGCTTCGTTCGCTGCAAAAGTGCTTTCGGCAGCTTTACGGCTTGAAGATGCTTGCGCTAAACCTGCTTTGGCAAGCTCTAGCCCTGCTTTGGCTGTTTCAACTGCACTTTGTGATTTAGTGAGCTCTTCTTTAGACACTGCACCAGACGCGGCAAGTTGCGCACGGCGATTCAGCTCTAAAGCAGCTCTGTCGTAGTCAGCCTGTGCTTGAGCAACTTGAGCTTTGGCACTGGTAATTTCGTCGGCACGCACCACAACTTGAGAGTTTAAAGAGCTACTGTTTGCCGCAGTTTGTTTGTATTGACGTTTTGCTTTAGCGAGTTCTGCCTCAGCTTGAGCCAGTGCAATTTTGGCATCACGGTCATCAATACGAACCAGCACGTCACCACGATGTACCGTTTGGGTATCTTTTACCACAACCTGAGCGACCTGCCCGCTTACCATTGAAGTGATTTGAGCCGTTTCTGCACCGACATAGGCATTATCCGTACTCACGGAATGATTTAAAAATAATGCCCAGATTGCATATAAAATAGCGGCGATCAATAAAATCAGCGCAAAAAAACCAAGAAATTTTTTGCGCTTGTTTTGATTGTTGTCATCCGAGGCAGATGTTGTTGGCACTGTTTCTTGTACATTGCTTTGTGCATCAGTCATGGTATGTTCCTAAAGATGGGTTGGCTTTGCCATCAATCTCGCACTACACCTTGTTATAGAGTTTTTATTTTTCTATAAACAAGACATACCGCATTGTCAAAGGAGCTAATTTTAACGCTAAAACCTCATGATATGAGAATAAAAAATTATAACTAATGCGTTCGTTCTAATTAAATTAATGTTTATCTCAAAGTTTTTGTGAAAATTCCTGCTTTTCAAACACCAAAAAAAGCGCACTTGGCGCTTTTTAACTACTTAAATGGGCAATTTAATAGGCGTATGAAGCAATACCCGCAGCAATTGCTTTGCCTTCATCATTGACCATGGTCATGCGCATGGTACAGCCCTTACGACCTAAACGCAGAACTTCGGCACGTGCAATAAAGTATTTACCACGCCCCGGCGCCAAATAATCTACACGCATGTCGACAGTTGCCAAACGCGATACTTGCTTAATGGTCTCGGTTAAAGTTTCCGGCGTTGAACGGCGATATAGATGTTCCATTGCCACAATACCGCCAATGCTATCGAGCAAGGTTGCAGCAACTCCACCATGCAAAATCTGAAATGCCAGATTACCAATCAGGTCGGGTTGCATCTCGATATAGCCTTCAATTTGCCCGTCCACCACACGCATAATCATTCCACTATGCTTAAAAAAAGGAGAGCTATTAAACGCCTTACATAATTGCTTAAGAACTACATTCAGGTCAGTTTTTGCACCTAAATGAATGCTCCCAGTCCAATTTTTCTTTTCATCACTCATACATTGCCTAAATTTAAAAGCATGATAAACACCCATAATTTTGTACAAATCCAGCATTATGGGGCTACAATACAGCAGTCGGTTGACAGTAATGGAATATCCGCCAACCTATCCTAGTGTAATACCGAACATCGAGATTGTTATGACTTATACGTTCAATCGTCCTGCATTTCCAGCCACTCGCATGCGCCGTATTCGTAAAAATGACCAGTTGCGTGCGATGGTCAGCGAAACACAGCTCACTACCAATCACTTGATTTATCCAGTATTTGTATTACCGGGACAAAATCAGACCCAAGATATTCCAAGTATGCCAAACATTCAGCGTTTGTCGGCAGATTTATTACTGAAAAAAGCTGAAAGACTTCTGGAATTGGGCGTATCTAAACTGGCTCTTTTTCCAGTTACGCCTCAAGAAGATAAAAGCCTGACCGCAGAAGCTGCATGGCATGAAGATGGTTTAGTCCAAACCACGTGCCGTTTACTTAAAAAAGAATTACCAGAAATGGTGTTAATTACTGATGGTGCACTCGACCCATACACCACGCATGGTCAAGACGGCATTATTGATGAGACAGGCTATGTGCTGAATGACGAGACTGTCGAATGCTTGATTAAACAAGCGCTCAGTCACGCAGAAGCAGGTGCCGAAGTGATTGCACCAAGTGACATGATGGATGGCCGTATTGGTGCTATTCGTCAAGCTTTAGAAGCCAATGGTCACATCTATACCAACATCATGGCCTACTCTGCGAAATATGCGTCTAGCTTCTATGGTCCGTTCCGTGATGCTGTTGGCTCTGCATCCAACCTCAAAGGTGGTAATAAATATAACTACCAGATGGACTTTGCCAACCGTGCCGAAGCGTTACATGAAATCGCACTTGATATTCAAGAAGGCGCTGACATGGTGATTGTAAAACCGGGCATGCCATATCTGGATGTGGTACGTGAAGTGAAAGATACCTTTGGTGTTCCAACCTTCATTTATCAAGTGAGTGGCGAATACGCGATGTTAGCGGGCGCAATTCAAAATGGCTGGTTATCAGAATCAGTGATTTTAGAATCACTCATGTGCTGCCGCCGTGCTGGTGCAGACGGGATCTGGACTTACTTTGCAGAAACCGCTGCCGAAAAACTCAAGGAAATGAACTAAGTTCGCAGAGAAAGGATAACACTGCATGCATATTGCAATGATTGGCGCGGGCATAAGTGGATTAATGTCTGCGCTAGAGTTGGTTGAACAAGGCTGTACGTTAAGCATTTTCGATCAACAACAAGCGGGACAAGCAGCCTCTTGGGCTGGCGGAGGGATTCTTTCTCCGATGTACCCTTGGCGCTATGTGTATGCAGTGAACCAACTCGCTCAATTTGGCAAAGCGTCTTATCAAGCATGGAACCAAAAACTCTCCCCTGTTACAGGGATTGATTTTGAAATTCATGACACAGGCATGTTGATTTTTGATGAAGAAGATTTTGACGTCGGACTTTCCTACGCCGATCAACATCAAGAACCCATGCAACGCTGTGAATATTTACAACGAGATGCCCTAGAGCAAGTCAACCCGCATATTTCCGCTCAGTTTCAAGAAGCCATTTATTTTCCTGAACTTTCTAATATTCGTAACCCACGCGTATTACAGTCTCTGATTAGTTATTTAAAACAGCATCCAAATGTTGAGTTTTTTGAACACGCTGCTGTTAAAAAACTGATTCAACACGGTGATGTGATACAAGCGCTACAAACCGAAGATGGTCGCAAACATACAGCAGATCATTTTGTAATAACTTCGGGAGCTTGGAGCCATTACTGGAACTCACAATTACAACTCGAAATTCCAGTCGAACCTGTTCAAGGTCAAATGTTGTTATTTAAAACCCCTGCTCACTGGCTACCGACCATGTGTATGAATCGAGTGATGTATCTGATTCCTCGTATGGACGGTCATATCGTGTGTGGTTCAAGCATGGCACATCGGGGGTTCGACACTTCCACCGATGAAACAACCCAGCACAATATTTTAGAAGCTTGCTTAGAAATGGTTCCAGAACTGGCAGATTTCCCGATCCTACAGCGCTGGGCAGGACTCAGACCAAGTTCACCAAATGGCGTTCCTTATATTGGCAAAATGCCTGAAATGGATAACCTCTGGGCAAACTTTGGTCATTTTAGAAATGGGTTATGTATGGGTGCAGGCTCTGCACAATTACTCCGTCAGCTTATGCTGGGTCAACCAACGTTAGTTGATGCAAAAGCATATTCACCAGAGCGCCTACAAAATAAAATCTTAGCCTGACGCGAGTACATTCTCTAAAGCCATTTTTAGTTGAGGATAAGCAAATTCAAATCCTTCTGCTTGCAGAGCTGCGGGTTTAACGTATTGACCATTTAAGATCAATTGCGACTGCTCTCCCAACAAACAGCGAAAAACTGTGCTTGGTGCTGACAACAGTGGTTTCTTATTCAAAACCTCAGCGGCTTGCTCAACAAAAACTTTTTGAGTCACATTTTCTGGTGCCACGACATTGTGAATTTGGGCAGATTGAGGATGTCTAAATATAAACTCGATTGCGTTTAAGACATCTTCAATATGTACCCAAACTACAGGCTGACGACCGTGACCAATTTGACCAACTAAATTGAGTCGAATCGGAAGCAACATTTTAGGCAAGATGCCACCGCCCTGCCCAAAGACCACACCTAAGCGAATAATTTTAGTATTTTGCTGAGTATCTGCTAAAGCTGCGTTTTCCCACTCTTGGCAAAGCTCGGACATAAAAATAGGCTGTGGCAGGCTTTGTTCTGTGCACACCTCTGCCCACTTTTCTTGATCATCAATCCCGTAATAACCAATCGCTGAGCCAGAGACAATCACTTCTGGAAAAATTTCAGATTGTTTTAGCCACGGATACAATTTTCGGGTCGTGTTTACTCGGCTTTCAATGAGTTGCTTTTTACGTGACTCAGTCCAGCGTTTTTCGCCAATATTTGCACCTGCCAAATTCACCACATAGTCAATTTGACGTGTCGCAATATCTTCGACTTTTTGCACCCACTGTAAGGCAGGATGGTCAGATATCTTTCCAACCTGCCGCGTAACAGCAATCACGTTATAATTTTTTTGCAGCAGGAACTTAATTAAATGCGTTCCGATAAAACCACTGGCACCCGTGATTAATACATTCTTATTCATATTTCCTCCTAAGCTGAGGACTCAAGTTTTATTTAATTGTATAAGACTCATTTATATTTAATCGTAGCTGTTTATATAGTGATCTATTGCATATTAAACATTTTGCTTGCCATTCGCTGTGCCTGTTTGCCGTAAAACCAGTAAGTAATTAAATAAAGGGGAATGGCTAACATTAAAAGCATAATCACCATAATACTTAAGAACTGAGGCTGTTTGAGGTAAAGCATAAAGTTTTGCAAAATCTCAGGGTCTCTTCTGGCAAATAAAAACAGGCCAAATAAAACGCCACACAAGTTATAGCCCCAGAAAATCAGGGTAAAACCTAAAGTAAATTTCTTTTTTTCTTGTACAGTCGGTGCACGGCGTTCTTTCTTTAAAAATTTAAATAAGACAAAAATCATTGCGCCTAAATAGGGAATGGCTGTTAAAATACCGCCTACACTCGCTGGTAATAGTGCTGCAACCACACCAACAACTAAGGTGAGTGCGATGCATAAAGCAAAAAACCAGAGAAAGTAAGAACGTAATTTGGTCATATTTTTGCCTAATTTATGGGTTTAAAAAATAATTATAAATTTTTTTCAATTTTTTTTCATTTTTCTGTCAACCAATCTGAATCTCTTGACGTTATATAGAGTAATAAGGTCGCAGCAACCGAATACTTCCTTTGCACGGCATCCGCAAAATTGTTTCGGTGACCTTTCATTACGACTCTTTTCTTCCTTCAGATTAGGTTTTGTTAGCAGCCGAAACCCTTGATGAAGTTTTTGACCGACGATTCTCTCATCACTCGAATCGTCGGTTTTTATTTTCTGGCACTTTCATTTATTTTACGCTCAACCTACACAATCGTTATTTCATAGCTATGAAAGCTATGGGTATACTTTTTACACCATAAAAATATGTTTTAAATAATATGAACAATATTGCCTATTTTGAAATCCAGTCTTCAAACCCTGCTCGCGATGCGCAGTTTTATCAAGCTGTGTTCGGCTGGCAATTTAAACTCGATGAAAGTTTACCCATTGAATATTATCGTATAGAAACCCCTTCACTCATGGGCGGCCTATTAAAACGTCCTGCTCAAACGCCTCCAATGGAATATGGTACCAACGCATTTACGTGTTCGGTTCATGTCGAAAATTTCGATGAAGTTGCTGCAAAAATTTTAGCGCAAGGCGGTATTGTTGCAATGGATAAATTCGCCATTCCCGGTCGTGCTTGGCATGGTTACTTTGTCGATTTAGACCACAACGTTTTTGGTATTTTTCAAGCCGATGAAAATGCAGCTTAAAGTTTTTATTTAACGACTTTATTTATTTTTTAATGTATAGCCACCGCCTTTTTATCGGTGGCTATTTCATATTGATTACTCAGCAAAACTAAAGCTGGCTTCACATGTAATTGGGAAATTCACCGAATTGGCAATCATACATTCATGATGCGCTTCTTCATGTAATTTTGCAGCAAGCTCTTGGTTGGCGCCTTTTTCCAAAACAATCTCTGGCTTTAAAATAATTTGAGTAAAGTGGCCACGTTTAACTGGATCTGCATCCTCCATGAATCCAAGCGCGTGGTCGACATAACTCACAACGTGAATATGATTGACTGCACATAGGTGTAAATACCACAGCTTATGACAAGCTGAAGCTGATGCAACCAGTAAATCTTCTGGGTTCCATCTGGTCACATCACCTAAATAGGCTGGGTCTGATGAACCTTGAATCGTGGCCTTTTGTGGGTGTTGAATACTAAAGTCTCTTTTATATGAACGATAAGAAGAAGTGCCTGTTCCCGTATTGCCTTCCCATTGTATTTTTACTTCGTATTTATGAATGGTCATTTTGTTCTCAAAGTTCGTTGTTTGCCTTGATAGTAACAAAGCAAAGTTTAAAGTGAAAAATTTAATTTAGATTTTACGGTGGGCTTAAATATCGAGCACTTTAAAATGTCTTTATAAAATCTCCTGCCAATTTATGCTAACGTATCTGTGTTTATCTTGGCTTGATGTCTGTTTCTATGTCCGTACATTTTCTACATACTTCTGACTGGCATTTGGGGCAGTTTTTTTATAATCATTCACGCCACTACGAACACCAACAATTTTTAAGTTGGTTACTTACTCAAATTCAAGAAAAACAACCGCATGCCCTACTTATTGCTGGCGATATTTTTGATGTTATTAACCCAGGTTCTCAAGCACAAAAGCAACTCTACCAATTTTTAGCAGATGCGCATCGTCTTGCCCCATACATGCAAACGCTCATGATTGCCGGGAATCATGACTCAGGCTATCGTATTGAACAGGTCGAACCTCTTTTAGAAAAATACAATGCGAAAACCGTGGGCGTGGTTCGCTGGAATGAAGATAAAACTCTAGATCTCGATCGTTTGCTTTTGCCGATTTATAATCAAAATCAGGATATTGTGGCGTGGTGCCTTGCCCTACCTTTTTTACGTTCGGCGGAAATTACGGGCTTTAATGAACATACTACTAACAGCAAAAATGCGATTGCCTATTTGCACCAGCAACTCATTGCCGAAGCCAAACGTCGTAAAACGCCAGACCAAGCGCTTATTTTGATGTCGCATGCGCATATGCAAGGTGGAGAAACATCCGACTCTGAACGCCCAATTATTATTGGTAATGAAGAAGCTCTTTCAACCACTTTGTTTGAAAATGCTGTCGACTATGTGGCTTTAGGGCATTTGCATAAACCACAAAAAGTAGGTCAGCCGCACATTCGTTATAGTGGCTCGCCAATTCCGCTGTCTTTTAGTGAAATTAACTATAAGCACCAAGTGGTTGAGGTCAAAATTGACCCGACTCAAGAAGCAGACAGTCGTTTGCAATTTGAAGCAGTAGAAATTCCACGTTGCATACAGCTACACCGCATTCGTGGTGAGTTAAACGAAGTGCTACAACAACTCAAAGCTTTACCACATGGCGTTGTTGAAAATATTGACCATCGTGAATATGTCGATATTGAATATTATAGTTTAACGCCGCCACAACCGAATTTACGCCAGCAGTTTGAAGCAGCTTTACCACCTGAGCGCTATCGCTTAGTACGTATTTCACGCCAATATGTGAACAAAGACACCACCGATTCAAATACCACTCAGCAAATTGCACTCGAACCACCAACACCAGAAAAGCTATTTCAAAATATCTGGGAAAAACAAGGTTACAGCGCCGATGATGCAGTATTAAAAGATTTTCTGAGTCTGGTACAAGAAGCACAAAAAAATCTTGAAAATGATGCAACCCCTTAAGGATATGTCATGAAAATTTTATCCATTCGTATAAAAAATCTGGCATCTCTTTCTGATGAACACTTTATTGATTTTGAAAGCGCACCTCTCGCCCATGCGGGTCTGATAGCGATTGTAGGGAAAACGGGTGCAGGTAAGTCGACCATTTTAGACGCGATGTGTCTGGCCTTGTTTAATCGGGTGCCTCGCCTTAAAGACAGTGATGGTAAGTTAAAAGATGTCGATGGCTCAGAATTACTGACCAACTCACCTTTAACTGTCTTACGCCGTGGTACAGGACATGGTTTTGCTGAACTGTGCTTTATTGCGCAAGATCAAAAACGCTATTTGGCACGTTGGGAAATTAAACGTGCACGTGAAAACCCAAATGGTAAATTACAAAGCGTGCAACGCCATTTAAAATGTCTGACCGATGGTGTGGTGCTTGCAGATAAAGCCAAAGCGGTTGATGAAAAAGTTAAACAAATTACCCAGCTTTCATTTGAACAGTTTACGCGTGCTGTATTACTTGCCCAGTCAGAAGTGACCGCATTTTTAAAAGCACGAGACAGCGAACGCGGTGAATTACTTGAGTACTTAACCAACTCCAGCATTTTCGCCAAAATCGGTGAATTAGCTTTTCGTAAAACAGCAGATATTGCAAAGCAGCGTAAACAGCTTGAAGAGTTCTTAGGCCATATCGAAATTTTGTCTGATGAAGAGATTGCGGCATTTACCGAACAATACCAGCAAGCGGAACAAAACCGTCAACAGTTAGAACAACAAAAAAATGTCTTAGACAAACAACAACAATGGTTTGAGCGTAAAGCCAAACTTGAGCAAGAAGTTCAAGCTAAACAACAACAGTTTCAAACCCAGCAAAACCATCATCAACAATTGGCTTCCGAACGTGAGCAATTAAAACGGCTCGAAGTTTTCTCTGAAATACGCCAGCAGGTTTTTCAGCAATCTCAAAATTTACAAACGCTACAACAACTTGAGCCACAAATTCAACAAGCTCAAACCAAGTTTAATAACCTACTACAAGTTTTTGAAACGGGACAAAAACAATATCAACTTGCAGAGCAAGAACTCAAACATACGCTCGATTTTGAGCAGCAGCATCAACAAGCTTTAAATCAAGTTCGACAGTCCATTCAGGAACGTGCTTTTATTGGTGATGAATATAAAAAGTGCAAAGAAAAAAGAAACGTACTTGAGCAGAAACTCAGTCCACTGCACCAACAGCAAAATACTGTCCAACAGCACATTGCACAGCTTGAGCAGAACCAAATTCATCTTCAACAGCAGCTTACTCAAACTCAGCAATATGCTGTATTAGATAAAGGCCTTTCAGCGCATCTACATCAGCTTGGGCAATTTATTCAAAATTACCAAGCGATTGAACAACAGCTTGGCAACCCTACCCTTGCTCGCCAAAAGCTGTCGGAAGCTAAAAGTGAACTCGAACAACTCGTAACTTTACTAGGTACCGTTGAACAGATTGAGTTAAAACTTGAACAACAGCGTAAAGACAAAGATCAGAAACTTGTTCAAATCACGCAGTTAGATTTGATTCAGCAAAAAATAAAAACTTATCATGAGTTATATGCTGAGCTTCAGCAGTTTGCTGAAAAACATACTCAAACCTCAGAGCAAGAACAGCGGCTTAAAACCCTTTGCCAGTCGACTGAGCAAGAGTACCAAACAGCAAAAACTGAACGTGAAAAGTTACAGCACATCCTGCAACAGCAGCGTTTACTGCACACCGAAAATATTGAGCAGTTACGAGCCAATCTTAAAGACGGCGAAGCTTGCTTAGTGTGTGGAAGCACACATCACCCCTATCGTGTTGATGACAGTGCAGTCTCCAAGGCCTTGTTCGACTTACAGCAACAGCAAGAGCAACAGGCCGTAGTTCTAGAGCAAACTAAATTTAATGCATGGCAAAACCAACAACATGCTCTCACCCAGTGTAGCGCCGAGCTTGAGCAAGTTCAGAAATACTTAGCTCAACTTCAAGCTAAACAATCAAGCTTGCAGCAAGAGCTTGAGCAGCAATTTAGCCTCAATCAGTTACAGATTGAGCTTAATCAAGTTCCTGAACAAATCTTGCAAACGCTTAACGAACTCAGACAAATCGCACAAACTGCGATAAGTTCATTTGATTCAGAAAACTTGCGTTTAACCCAAGCGATTAAACAACACAATCAGCTCGTTCAATCTATTCAGCGTAATGAGACACTGCTAAACACGGCACAGCAATGGCAACAACAAGTTCAACATATTGTTGAGTGTTTATCGGAAAATGAACAGCATGCATGGCAGCAGTCGAGTAGCCAAACGGCTAAGCAGACTTGGTCGATTCTCGACGCACGCGCCAAGCAACTTGAGCAACAAGAACAGCTTTCACAACGTTTCGAGCAGCAGCAACAAGAACTTAAAATGCTAGCTGCCAATCTTGAACAAATGACCAAACAAATTGATGAGGTCGATCAAAATCTCAAAGACATTACGCTTAAAGGCCAACAAAATAATGAAAAAGCGGTGTCGCTCATTCAGCAAATGACGGGCCGCGCTGACATTAAACCGCATGAATGGTTAATTGAACATGACGCTAAACGTCAGCAGCAACAAACGGCATATCACGAAGCTAAACAACGTTTCGAACAAACTAGACAGCACTTTGAGCAGCAAAAACAGGCGCTTGATCAACTCAAGCATCAGCATCAACACACTGCACAACATCAGCAGCAGGTTGATGAGCAAATTCAAAAATGGTTAAAGGCCCATGTCGATTTTCAAGCGTCTGAGCTTACAGCGCTCATGCAGATTAATTCAGCCCAAGAACAAGATATTCGTAACCGCCTTAATCATGCTGAGCGTCTATTAAGTGAAGCCTCATCTGCCCTAAAAACTATGCAAGAGCAATTGAGTGAGCATTTACAAACTCAGCCAGATATTGAACATGAAAAGCTTGTTAACCTCATTCAAGACAATATTGCAGAACTCAAAGCACAGCTTGAAGTACGTGATCGGCTTAAGCTTAAGCTCGAGGTACATCAACAAAACCTTGCGAAGCAGCAACAATACGCCGAGCAAATTCAAAATATTCAGCAAGAAGAACATCGCTGGAGCAAAATTTCAGGTCTGATTGGTGATGCTAAAGGTAAAGAGTTCCGTGACTACGCCCAGCAATATCACCTAGATATTTTAGTTGAACATGCCAATCAGCAACTGGCGATGCTGTCTCAACGCTATACGCTTAAACGTTTAGAGCAATCGTTAAGTCTTGCGATTATTGACCACGATATGGATGGAGAAACCCGCTCTGTTGCCTCTTTATCTGGCGGTGAGTCGTTCTTAACTGCCCTTGCCTTGTCTTTAGCGATTGCCAATATGGCCTCGGGTTCAATGAAAATTGAATCTCTGTTTATTGATGAAGGGTTTGGTACTTTAGATGCTTCGTCTTTGCACATGGTTATGAACGCTTTAGATCAATTGCAAAATCAGGGCCGTCAGGTCATTCTGATTTCACACATTCAAGAAATGCATGAACGTATTCCTGTACAAATTCAGGTGAAACCACTCGGTGCTGGTGCAAGTACCATTGAAGTCGTGGGTTAATTTATTAAGATTTCATATCTTAAACTTGATTGAATCTTATATAGCAAAGGGGCGTATCATTTACGCCCCTTTGTCTTGTATTCATTTTCTTTTATTTTAAAACATCAAAAATTAATTAACGCAGAGCACTACAACTGCAAAACCGATACAGTACATACCGAACAAATGCCAGCGCCCATGTTCTAACCATGATGACAACCATTTTAATGCCAAAAGGCCAGCACCAAAGCTAAAGCACATGCCTAATAAGCTGGGAACCATCGAATGGAACACTTGTCCATGAGCTACAGTTTGTAAGCCTTGAGCGTGAACTAAACGATATAATTCTTTTAAAATTACTGCTGGTGTTAATACAACCGCCAGCGCAAAACTGAATTCTTCAGCCTTTTGGCGTGATACACCTAAAAATAGCCCTGTAGAGATGGTTGCACCAGAACGTGAAAAGCCACGGAAAGGCAAACATAACGCCTGCACTGCCCCAATAATAGAAGCACTACGTAAACTGATTTCACCTTGTTGTCCGCGATCTAAACGCGAAGATAAAATAATCAGAACACCTGCCGAAATCAGCGCAGCTGCCATGAGTTTTGAGTTACTAAACAAATGCTCAATTTCGAAACTGCTCGCGCCGCCGAAGAACACATGTTTAATCATAGATTGAAGCGCTAAGCCAAGCGCACCTGTAATTAGGGTTGCCAAAATAATATAGAAGGCTTGTTTTTTGAAACTTTCCCATGAAGAAAAATAGGTTTTTTTCCAAGATTTCCAAAAGTAGACAATCACTGCAAACATCGTACCTGTATGTAACATCACAAGTAAGAAAGTCATATCAGGTGCAGATGGATCATACCCCATTAACTTTTCAGCTAAGATAACGTGTGCGGAACTAGAAACTGGCAATAATTCAGCAAAACCTTGAATGATTGCCAGAATGAAAACATGCAACAAATCCATACCCTACACACTCAAATATTAAAATATCTGGGTTATAAGCTAGGAAAATTAAATTTAAATTAACAAATTACAGTTACCCGACAAAACGTCTATCTAAATTGTAAAAGTCATTTTTTCTCAACTGTATCGCGCTTTCCAAATAAAGCCGTTCCTACACGGACCATGGTTGAACCTGCGGCAATTGCAGCGTCTAAATCACCTGACATTCCCATACTTAATGTGTCCCAGTGTTCTGGGTGGACATGTTGTTCTTTCACAGCATCAAACAAGGCTTTAGCATCCGCAAAAGCAGCTGTATTGTCTGGCGCTGGAATCACCATCAAACCGCGTAATTTGATTTTCGGCAGTTGACTAATTTGAGCAACTAACTCGGCAACCTCATCTGGTGCACAACCATCTTTACTGTCTTGCCCATCAATATTCACCTGCAAACAAATATTCAAATCAGATTGATCTTGAAGTCTTTGATTAGATAAACGCTCAGCAATAATTAAACGGTCTACACCATGCACCCAATCAAACTTTTCAGCCAAATGTTTAGTCTTGTTGCGCTGAACATGACCAATAAAATGCCATTCAATTTCTAAATCGTGTAAAGCTTCAATTTTGTCTAAAGCTTCTTGTAAATAGTTTTCACCAAATGCTCTTTGCCCTGCTGCATACATTTCACGCAAACTTTCACTCGGATGTGTTTTCGACACGGCTAAAAGTTGCACAGTTTCAGGCGCACGCTGAGCATGTTCACAAGCACGTTGGATTTGCTGTAATACGAGCTGTCGCGCATCTTGCAGGTAATTCATTGACAAGGTTCTCATTTTCAAAAAACTTTTTTGCTTTTCACCTAAAGCGAGGTGTTGGTAAGCCTCGGTGAAAGCCGTATATTATTCTACAAAATAATGACATATTTTGATTTACTTGGGGAAATTATGGATATTACAGAGCTACTCGCTTTCTCTGTGAAAAATGGCGCGTCCGATTTACATTTATCTGCTGGCATGCCACCGATGATTCGCGTTGATGGTGAAGTCCGTCGCATTAACTTACCAGCTCTAGATCATAAAGATGTTCACCGTCTGGTCTATGACATCATGAATGATAAACAGCGCCGAGACTACGAAGAAAAACTTGAGACTGACTTTTCTTTTGAAGTGCCCAATGTTGCTCGTTTCCGTGTTAACGCATTTAACCAAAACCGCGGTGCTGGCGCTGTATTTCGTACCATTCCATCTAAAGTACTTACTATGGAAGATTTAGGCTTAGGGCAAATCTTTAAAGATATTTGTGATTACCCACGTGGGATTGTACTGGTAACAGGTCCAACAGGTTCGGGGAAATCAACCACGCTTGCAGCGATGATGGACTATATCAACGAAAATCGTTATGACCATATTTTAACAGTTGAAGACCCAATCGAATTTGTACACCAGTCGAAGAAATGTTTGATTAACCAGCGTGAAGTACATCGTGATACGCATGGCTTTAATGAAGCACTACGTTCGGCACTGCGTGAAGACCCCGATATTATTTTAGTCGGTGAGATGCGTGACCTTGAAACCATTCGTTTAGCACTTACTGCTGCTGAAACTGGTCACTTGGTGTTTGGTACGCTCCATACGACTTCTGCTGCAAAAACCATTGACCGTGTGATTGACGTATTCCCTGCCGAAGAAAAAGACATGGTTCGTGCCATGTTGTCAGAATCTTTACAGGCTGTTATTTCGCAAACCCTTCTTAAAAAGAATGGCGGCGGACGTGTCGCAGCACATGAAATCATGATTGGTATTCCTGCCATTCGTAACTTAATTCGTGAAAATAAAGTCGCACAAATGTATTCATCAATTCAGACTGGTGCAAATCATGGCATGACAACACTCGACCAAAGCTTAAAAGGTTTGGTATCTCGTGGTGTGATTAGCCCACAAACTGCACGTACTGCTGCAAAACAGCCTGAATCATTCCTATAAAAATAATTAGAGAATAAATATGGATTTTAATGACCTACTCAACCTCATGGTTGAAAAAAAATCATCCGATCTTTTTATTACAGATGGTGTTGCACCATCTATGAAAATTAACGGGCAAATTGTTCCAATTTCAAAAAATAGTCTTTCAGGGGATGTTATTGGTCAACTTTTACATTCCATCATGAGCGAAAAACAACGCAAAGAATTTGCAGACACTCGTGAATGTAACTTTGCCATTATGAACCGTGATAAAACGGCCCGCTTTCGTGTGAGCGCTTTTCAGCAGCGTGACATGCCAGGCATGGTACTACGTCGAATTGAAACTAAAATTCCTTCAATTGATGACTTGCAGTTACCGCCCGTTCTTAAAGATTTATCAATGACCAAACGCGGTATCATTATTTTTGTTGGTGCAACAGGTACTGGTAAATCGACTTCATTGGCTTCAATGATCAGCTATCGCAATCACAACACTAAAGGTCATATCATTACTATTGAAGACCCAATCGAGTTTATTCATGAACATGCGGGCTGCATCATTACCCAACGTGAAGTCGGGATCGATACAGACTCTTTTGAAATTGCCTTAAAGAATACTTTGCGACAAGCACCAGATGTCATTTTGATTGGTGAGATTCGATCTCGTGAAGTTATGGACTACGCGATTGGCTTTGCTGAAACAGGTCACCTTGTATTGGCTACGATGCACGCTAACAATGCCAACCAAGCGCTCGATCGTATTATTCACTTCTTTGAAAGTGACCGCCACAGTCAGCTTTACATGGACTTATCGCTTAACTTAAAGGCCATGATTGCTCAGCAACTTATTCCAACGCCTGATGGTAACTCGCGTCGCGCTGCAATTGAAATCTTAATTAACTCACCATTAATTTCGGACTACATTCGTAAAGGTGAAATTCATGAAATTAAAGATTTAATGAAGCGTTCCCGTGAACTCGGTATGCAAACCTTTGACCAAGCATTGTTTGATCTCTATAAAGCAGGCCAAATTACCTACAAAGATGCATTAAAACATGCCGACTCACCAAATGATTTACGTTTGACGATTAAGCTTGCCGAAGAAGGACCTGATCAAATTGCAGGCACAAATCAGCATTTAACCTTCGACCGACAGTAATTTCCCCATAAAAAAAGGAAGGTTAAACGTAACCTTCCTTTTTTATTTGTTTTCTTTGTGTGAAAACGATTATTTCTTGCGCAACACTTCCTGACACTCAGGTTCGTTACAGTAACCGTAGAGGTTTAATGAGTGACCCGTTAAGGTAAACCCATATTGGTCTGCTACAGCATGCTGTTCCTTCTCGATAACATCATTAGTAAATTCAATAACTTTGTTGCAATTATAGCAAACCAAATGATCGTGATGATCTTCTTGCATAATTTCGAAAACAGAATGATTATTTTCGAAATGATGACGCTGAATGATACCTGCAGCTTCAAATTGTGTTAACACACGGTAAACTGTCGCAAGACCGACATCTTCCCCTTGTTCTAACAAAGTCTTGTAAATATCTTCAGCACTAAGATGATGTTGCTTTGAATTTTCTAATAATTCCAAAATCTTAATTCGTGGAAGGGTAACTTTAAGTCCAGCTTTGCGCAAATCTTGATTGGAAATAGGCATGAAAAAAGGTCTCTCAACAAATCTCAAGTTGGAATAGGCAATAGAATTTAGATGAAGTATGATCTATCCTTTGATCAAATGCATCATAATTTATTGGGATAGTGTAGCAAAATGCAAAAACTCGTGCTGACGTTATTAGTCACTTCACTCCTTGCTGGTTGTTCAATCTTTGGTGTATATAAGGTTGATATTCCTCAAGGGACTCCTTTGACCAAAGCTCAGGCCTCTCAAGTACAAGTCGGCATGAATTTCCAGCAAGTGCGTTTTTTGCTTGGTAGTCCAACTGTGACTGATCCCCTCAATCCTCAGCGTTGGGACTACATTTACAACTATATCCCGGGAACTTACGCTAAAAAGGCAAAAATCCCCGCAGCACATGGTCAGCATTTAAAAATTTACTTTGATGGCACTGGCACAGTAACTAAAATTGAAGGTTTAGAAACTATTCCAGAATCGCAACCAGGTTTACCTGCTTCTAAAGAAGCGATTTTAACTGCCCCACCACTATAATCGTTTTTTCTAATAAAAATAAACCCCTCAAGTGAAATACTTCGAGGGGTTTTATTTATGGGGCTTATTACTTTAAGCGATTACTTTTAATATATCGCCCCACAGGATTTTTCTCGGCGCGGTTACGGCGTATATCCTTAGGATTAATCGTTAAAGTTCGATAAACCTCTACCCGATCACCCGCTTGTAAAATCGCATGTGTCTCAACTTTTGCACCAAAGATGCCAAGTTGTAATGGCTCAGGCAAAGTTACCTGTGTCTGCAAGCCACTCGCTTCAACTGCTTGTAATGCTGTCATTCCAGCTTCAAATGGAACAGCAACTAAAAACTGTTGCTCTGGGGCTGCAAAAGCAACCCACACTTGCTGAGCTTTTTCCATCAGATCATTTGTCCAACTACCGCAATCATGGCAATTACAATTGAAAGCGGTAAAACAATACGTACCGCAATACGCCACAAGTTATAGAACAACTCATTGCTAAAATTCATTGATTTACGCAAGTGGCTAATTTTCATAATCCAGCCAGCAAAAATTGCATAGATGAGGCAAATGAGTAATCCCCAAAGCATCAAAATCAGCGTAAAAATGCCGTGAAGTTCAGGCACAGCCCAAACCGCAATTGCTACAACAATAATCACCCACTGTAAAACGTACATCAGTTGACGTTGAGCAAGCTGTTCTTTAGCAAGTTGAATAAACAGAGCTGTTGTCATTACCGCAGTAAAAATCCAGGTGAAAACAGGAAGCTGTGCTTGAAGAGAAAAGAAACCAAACGCAACGACAGCAATCAATTGAGCCAACCAGATTGGAAGTACAGTTTTTGTAACGCCTTCTTGAGAGTGAATTACAGATAAACTATTTTGCCAGTAAAGTCCTAAGCCTAAACCACTCGCAACAAGAGCAAGTACAGTTGCATTACCCCATTCTTTAAATTCAACATTTGTCCAATGCCAAGGCTGTAAAGTCGTTCCCATTGTATTAGCTAAAACAAGAGAAGCGATTACACCGACTGTCATGAGCAGAATTAAAATCTGACGCGGAATAAAAGATAAAATTAAAGCCGCAACTGCAAGCCCAGCAAAAACAATTTGCCCAGAAACGCTGTTATTGAGCTGTACTGTCAATAAATTGCCAGCAGTACTCAGTACATTCCCGGCTAAAAAAGGAATAAAAATAACTGCAAGCCAACCAGCCAAACGCCATTTTGGTGAACTATCTGCTTCACGAGTTAAACTTGATAAAGCATTTAAAGCAGTAGTCTTCGACCGTTTTGCTAAAGCAATTTCTAAATAGCAAACTGGCAAAGCCAATAACAGCATTGTGCCTAACCACAATAACCAGAAATCGATTTGACGATCAATCTGGATCCCCATAGCGGGCGCCAATGTCGCCATAATGATGAAAGACAAGCAAAACGCCATCAGGGGCGATAACCATCGTGACATAGGTATGTCCTGCATTATGCATTCCTTGAAAAAGACTATCGATATTTTGCCCGTCTCATGCCTGAAAATCAAAGTTTGCTCAATAAAAAAAGCAAACTACCGAAACGATAGTTTGCTGCGCTAACTAAAATTATAAGTTTTGTTATTTAAATTATGCGAAAAACCGGGCAAACCAGTTTTTCCCTTTCTTCTTTTCTTTTTCTCTAATAATTCCCATCATATTTTCTTTTACTGCCCCCACATAATCTGCATCATCATGTTGAATATGGTTAATTAACCATTTTGCTAAAATTTCTTGTAGCTCTTTTTCAACAGTATGTCCCATTTCAAAACGTTCACGATATAACTCTATTTTTTTAATAAACAAATCATGTACACGTTTATGTGGTACACGATATTTATAATCTGCTTCCTCTTGTAAACTTTCTTCGAAAGTAAAATGTGATTGCGTGTAATCAATAATATTATCTAAAACATCTTTAATTCGACGTCTATCTTCATCATCTTTTACATCATCAATTTCATTAATATAATCAAGTATTCGTTTATGTTGCTCATCGATTACATCAATACCTGTATTATATTCTGAAGCCCATTTCATTTTCATACATCTCCCCAATGATGTTCAATGACTGTTGCATAAACTTCATGATATATTTAAAGAATTAAAATAAAAACAAAGCTATTTTGTCGGGTTTATCACATAAAAATTATATTTAAATCAAACCATTGTTTTTATTGTTTTTTTAAAAATTTAACCAACTAAAATAATAAAGTATTTTTTAAACAAAATACTTTATTGTTAAATGTCAAATATATATAAATATCTCTATTCATACATTTTAAATATACTTTATATTAATATTGATCTGCACGAGTAATACGTTTAAGTTCAGGATTTTCCTGCTCACGCTTTAATCTTTCCACATGAGTAATTGCTTTTTTAATCGGCTGACCATGTTGAAATAAAATCATTTCACCAGGTAGATAAGCTGTCCAATTTTCATTATGTGTTAAAGGCTCAGTTGTTATTACTGCTACACGATCCTCAGGCGTTGTTACCTGACTAAAATCGACTTCAACATCTAAATCAATTAAATGAGCCTGATTAAATGGATATTCTCGAACCAACCAATGTAATTTAGTAATCGCATAACTAAATAATGCCTTGCCATTCGATAAGCAATAATTAAATGTGCCGTACTCAGCAATTTGTGGCGAAATTTTTTCTAATACTTCAAATATCTGTTCAAGGCTTGGTTCTTCATAGCCAAAAGCTTCAACAAGTTGATCGAGCAAATAACAAAATGCACGTTCACTGTCTGTATTACCTACAGGTGTAAAACGTCCACTCAGTGGTGGATCAAAGTCATGTAAATCACCATTATGGGCAAAAATCCACTGACGCCCCCACAGTTCTCGAATAAAGGGATGAGAATTTTCTAAAGTAATTTTGCCTTGAGTCGCTTTACGGATATGCGCGATCACATTACGCGATTTAATTGGATAATTACGGATAAGATCGGCAATTGGAGATTCAACTGCCGACTGGTTATCGACAAATAGTCGACAAGCTTTATCTTCGAAAAATGCAATACCAAATCCATCACTATGGTCTGAGGTAATTCCTGCACGCTGTGAAAAACCACGGAAAGAAAAAGTGATATCCGTTGGTGTTGCACAATTCATTCCTAATAGCTGGCACATATTGCTTTTAAACTACTTCTAATTACCCCATCTGCTCTATTGTGCATGAGAGTAAAATTGCTTGCAAATCTCAATATGTGCTGGCTATTAGAAAATAGGACATATGATTAACGCTGACCCATTTTATTCATGACAAATGAAGTCGCCACTTTATTCACTTCCAGAAATACAAAATAATCTAGACAGTTAAACTCTTCATCAAAAAATGCCTGTTTCGATAGTTTTGACTGCATGCTCAAATACATTTGGAATAACTTTGGCATACGTTCATCTTGTGGAAAACTAAACTCAGGATATTCAGGTTCGTAGATTTTTTTCGAACGGATATCAATGGTTTTGCTTTCAGATAATTGCTGAATCTGGCGATGTGTGTAGTACGCTCTAGCTAAATTATCTTGTAGATGAATACTGACACAGCCCATCAAATATTTAGCACGCATTGACCACAACACTTTAGGTGCAAGATTCATCCAAAGCATTGAAAGAGCCTTACCATTACGAAAGCGTGGGTGCACACAGGTACGCCCTATTTCTAACACATTAGGAAGGTGCGATAACTGAGGAACAATATCAAACTCATGCGCGCTGTAGCTTTGTGCAATCTCATGACCTTGAAATAATTTTAGACGAGTATACGCTACAATTTCTCCAGTCCACTTTTCACGTAAGACAGCATGCTCACAACCAAAATCATAAATGTCTTGGTCTAAGTTATCTTCAAAATGAATTCCAAATTGTTGGCTAAATTGTTGTGCACGAAACCGCTGTACATCTTGTAATTCTTTTAAATTATCAACCCATTCAAAACGAAATTGTGTCTGATTTATTGCTTTATGACGATTTAAAGGTAAAGTCCAGGTTTGGCGATATTGATTAAGTTTTTCCAGCATAATGAACGCTCCTAGTGACACCCCATACACTAGTCAAAGCTCATGACAAAAAAATGACCAAATTAAAATGGTATAAAAAAAGACCACCTAGGGTGATCTTTTCTTGAGAAGAACGGATTTCTTAAGCAGTTTTTGCGCGATTAGAAATGAGTGTTCCAACACCATGATCAGTGAAGATTTCTAGCAATGTTGCATGTGGTACGCGACCATCAACAATATGCGCGCTCACAACACCACCTTTAACAGCATCAAGTGCACAACCTACTTTAGGAATCATACCGCCATAGATCACACCTGTTTCAATGAGGCGATCAACTTCTTGCGTAGTAAGCCCAGTTAACAGATTTTTATTTTCATCAAGCACACCAGTAATATTGGTAAGCAAAATTAACTTTTCAGCGCCTAGTGCTTCTGCAACCTTACCTGCAACTAAATCAGCATTAATATTATAAGTATTGCCTTCTTCATCTACACCCAATGGTGCAATCACTGGAATAAAGTCACTTTGGGTAAACATTTCCAATACATCGGTTTTAACGCCAGTTACTTCACCAACCATACCCAAATCGATATGTTTGATAGAACCGTCTTCTTCTTGCTTTTCCATAAGTAATTTACGGGCACGAAGTAAGTTACCATCTTTACCTGTTAAACCAATTGCGCGGCCACCATGTTTATTAATCAGGTTAACAATCGATTTATTTACGCTACCACCTAATACCATTTCAACCACTTCCATGGTTGCAGCATCAGTTACACGCATACCGTCAATACGGTCAGACTCTCGTCCTAACTGCTTTAAAAATGAGTCTACTTGTGGCCCACCACCGTGAACAACAATCGGATTTAATCCTACAGTTTTAAGTAAAACGATATCTCGGGCAAATGAACTTTCTAGCTCCGGATCAGTCATCGCATTGCCACCGTATTTCACCACCAGCGTTTTACCAGTAAAACGTTGAATATACGGCAAAGCTTCAATCAAGATTTTTGCTTTGTCGACACCGATATGCTGATGTTGGGGCATTACGCCTCTCCTTACTTAGGCCTCTGAAAGTTCTTGTGCAATTTGCGGATAGTGCTCTTGCAACATATCTACAAATTTTTGCTGGATTTCCTTTAATCGTAAAGGGTTATCCGCATCAAATCTTACTGTAAAATATTCACCAGTATTTGATGCTCGAATAATGCCAAAACCATCATCAAAATCAAGACGTACGCCATCGATTTTACTGATACGAGCACCTAAACGATGACTTAAAATCTCAATATCTTGTAATACATACTTTGGATCGGACTGATACGTACCAATATAGGTATCTTCTGTACAACATCTTTCTGGATAAGGAGCAAATAATTCGGAAATTGTAGCGGCATCAGATTGAGTAAAATATTCCATTACACGTAATGCAGCATACAAGCCATCATCGTAGCCAAAACCACGCCCATCATTAAAAACGTAGTGGCCCGCATATTCTCCACCAAAAATGGCGCGTCCATTTGACTGAGATAAATAAGCTCGTAAGAAACTACTTCCCGTGCGGATCATTTTTGCTTTTCCGCCGAGTTGTTCGACCGTTTTTTGAACCATGCGTGAACATTTCACATCGAAAACGATTTCTTGCTCTGGGTGCTGCTCTAGGCACATTTGCGCAAAAAGCGATAATAAGCGGTCTGCTGTCAATATCTGGGCTTTTTCATCTACTAAAACAACACGGTCACCATCACCATCAAGGGCAATGCCTATATCTGCTTGTTGCTCAATAATTGCTTTTCGCAAATCACTTAAATGTGCTGCATGTGAAGGATCAGGTGCATGGTCTGGAAACTCTCCATTTGGATTGGTTCGTAAAGCAATCACTTCGCAGCCCATTTTTTCTAATATTATTTTTGAGCAGTGTCCAGCAGAGCCATGTAAACCATCTAAAACAACTTTTAAAGGACGTTTTAACTGAATATCTTTAAAAATGGCTTGCTGGTATTTTTGGCAAAACTCAGCTTTAAATTGAGCCACCGTTAACTCAAGAACAGAAATTGAATGGGCTGCTACATAAGTTTGAGCTTCATCACCAACCTGCTGAATCATTTCTGGAGACGGCGGTTCACCTTTTAAAATCCACTTAATACCATTATCGGACTTTGGGTTATGGCTTGCAGTCACCATAATGCCATTGCCACCAAAATCTCTCGCAATGTAATACATCATTGGTGATGAACAACAACCAATGTTTGTGACCACTAAACCCTGTTCTATTAAAATTTCTTCAATTAAGTGTGCATAGGCTGGACTTGTGAGACGGGCATCATAGCCAATCACTAATTGAGTTTGTTTTGCTTGTTTGTATTGTTGTGCCAATCCGTAGGCAATCGAACGAACAACGTCCGCGGTTAAGTAAGAAAGTTTGCCTCTAATATCGTAAGCACGAAAAATACTTTTTGGAAATGAGTGTCTTACATTCATAGTGTATCTTCTATTTAAAGATCAATCCGATCTATCGCAAAAACATAGATTATTCAAAATTTTTGAAAGGTTTGTTTGCTAAATAAAGTTAAAAGAATATGAGTAAAGCGTGTTGTAATATAATCCATTGTAACATTCAAGATGTAAAAAGAAACGCCTGTTCAACAGGCGTTTGATTTTCGTTAATATTTTCAAAAAACTTATTGTTTGCCTGTGTGACCAAAGCCACCAGCGCCACGTAAAGTTTCTTCAAATTCTTCTACTTGCTCAAATTCAGCTTGAACAACTGGAACTAAAACGTACTGTGCTAGGCGCTCACCTGGTTCTAGACGGAATGTGGTTTGACCACGGTTCCAAACTGAAACCATCAATTCACCTTGATAATCCGAATCAATCAAACCAACTAAATTGCCAAGCACGATACCGTGTTTATGACCTAAACCTGAACGCGGTAAAATTAAACCAGCAAAATTTACATCATGAATATAAATTGCCATACCTGTTTTAACCAAAACAGTTTGTCCTGGTTCAATATCAATTGCTTCATCGACGCAGGCACGTAAATCTAAACCCGCTGAACCTGCTGTTGCATATGAAGGTAAAGGCCATTCTTTACCTAAACGCGGATCGAGCAATTTCACTTGAACTTTCATGGGATTTCCTAAAAATTAAAAAAATTAACGCTTTAATAAAGCTTTTAAATTTGCCAGATATTGTTGAGCCTGTTCTTTAGGATCAACATTAGCCGCAATTTTCTTTTTACGCCCTAACCACTCGAGCTCATCTTGCGGAAGTTCATCAAGGAACCGGCTAGGCGTCATCTGTTTCATCTGTCCGCCATTTTTACGCTGTTCTGCCAGTGTTAACGTTAAACCTTGGCGTGCACGGGTAATTCCCACGTACATTAAACGGCGCTCTTCCTCAATGGTTTCAGCTGCAATCGAGTTTTTATGCGGCAATAGTTCTTCTTCCAGTCCCATAATATATACATAGGGGAATTCCAAACCTTTTGCGGCATGCAGAGTAAGAAGGTTAACTTTGTCAGTATCTTCTTCTTCCTGCTGCTGTTCTAACAGGTCAAGCAGAACCAGTTTTCGAATGACGCTTTCAATATTTTTTTCATCAACATCTTCTGCACGGTTAATCAGGTTTTGAATACTGTTAAATAAGTTCTCGATATTATCGAGCTTACTTTTCTCTTGTGCAGGTGTTGCAGACTGTTCACGAACGTAGTCCATATAACCAGCTTCGTTCATCATTTGACGAACTTTAGGCACAGGTTCATCATCTTCTAACAATTCACGCGTAAATGTCGCGATAAAGTCAGCAAACTCATGAAGTTGAGTCTCTGCTTTTTTAGGAAGCACCATGCTTAAACGCTGGTCAGCAGAAGCACCAAGTAAAGACAAATTATTTTCTTGTGAGAATAAACCTAACTTCTCAAGAGTAACCGGTCCAATTGCGCGTTTAGGCGTATTAATAATACGTAAGAAAGCACTGTCATCTTCTGGGTTAATAATGAGACGTAAATAACTCATTACGTCTTTAATTTCAGCACGAGCGAAGAACGAAGTACCGCCAGAGAGTTTATAAGGGATTTGCATTTGGCGAAGCTGGGTTTCTAAGACACGAGCCTGAAAGTTCCCGCGATATAAAACCGCATAATCTTTCCAGTTTTTACCGTTCATGAGCTTATGAGTAAGTAGGTCTTTCACCACACGCTCTGCTTCATCATCATCATTACGACACGTAATAATTCTGATGACTTCACCATGCCCTTTATCACTCCACAATTTCTTATCAAAAATATGTGGGTTATTTTGAATGACACAGTTCGCGGCTTTTAAAATACGGCTGGTTGAACGATAGTTCTGTTCAAGTTTAATAATATGTAGATTTGGGAAATCCTGTTTCAGCAAAGCCATATTCTCAGGCTTAGCGCCGCGCCATGCGTAGATCGACTGGTCATCGTCACCAACCGCTGTAAACTGCCCCATTACTCCAACTAAAAGTTTGACTAAAATATACTGAGCCGTGTTGGTATCCTGATATTCATCGACCAATAAATAACGAACACGGTTTTGCCATTTATCACGTACTTCTGCATTTTCTTGCAGTAAACGTGTTGGCATAACAATTAAGTCATCAAAATCAACGGCGTTGTAAGCACGTAAATTACGCTCATAAAGCTGATAAAGATGGGCAAATTGTACATCTTCAGGTGTTTCACAGGTTGAATGCGCTTGCTCCGGCACGATCAGATCATTTTTCCAATCTGAAATTTTCTTCATTGCCTTAGCAATTAATTCTTTGCTTTCTGCACCCGACAAATTATCACGATGCATCAAATCCATCAGAATACGTTTGCAGTCGTCTGCATCTAAAATCGAAAAATTAGCTTTTAAAGGTAAATTTTTAAGTTCTAAACGTAAAAGGTTTAAACCAAAAGTATGGAAGGTAGAGACTGACAGTCCTTTTGACTCTTCACGTGATAAAAGCTTAGACACACGCTCTTTCATTTCACGTGCAGCTTTGTTTGTAAAGGTCATCGCAGTGATACGATGCGCCGGAATACGGCATTGCTGCACCAAATAAGCAATTTTACGGGTAATTACAGATGTTTTGCCTGAACCAGCGCCAGCAAGCACCAATAAAGGGCCCTGAGTATATTTCATGGCTTCTTCTTGCTTGTTGTTCAATTGACTGGCAGATGACATCGTGGATTACCTCTTAATTTTTCGAGCATGATTATAGTCATCTCTGTTTTAGAAACCCAATAGTAAATCTACGGATATGTATAAATGATGTCTAATAATGCAATTTCTACGCCGCAGTTTGTCGTGGTTATTTATTATTCATAGTCATAAAAAAACCACCCGAAGGTGGTTTTTAATACAATAATTTAAATCTTATTGTTTTGCATAGATGCTGATTTCTACACGGCGGTTTTGTTCACGGCCAGATGCAGTTGAGTTATCTGCGATCGGGTTAGAAGCACCTTGTCCTTCAGCATTAACTCGACTTGATGAAAGGCCTTTATTTACTAAATAGTTTTTAACAGCAATTGCACGACTATTTGACAATGGAATATTGATAGAGTCATTACCCGTGTTATCAGTATAACCAGTAACCAAAATCGCGCTCTTGTTATCTTCAGCCAATGTTTGAGCTACTTTGTCTAAAGTTGAATAGAAGTTTGGCTTGATGTTTGATTTGTTTGTATCAAAAGTAATGCTACCAGGCATGATCAATTGAACAGAACCATCTGGATTACGGCCAACGTCTACACCAGTACCCGCCATTTGTTGACGTAATTTTTTCTCTTTCTGGTCAAGGTATACACCACCAGCGGCACCAAGAACTGCGCCAATTGCTGCAGCACGGTTGTTTTGACGGCTAGAGTTTGCACTTGATTTAGAAATACCGTAACCAGCTGCTGCACCAATTAAAGTACCTAATGCGGTTTTATCGTATTCAACGCCACCAAGATTATTACCAGTTGTTTGACAACCAGATAATACTACTGCTGCCCCTACCACTGTCGAAATAACTAATGCACGCATTGCATGCCTCCTCACTTTGTGTGTTTTGTTGTCTGAATGAATAATGAAACAAAAAGGAAGTATAAAACATTGATATTTTGTTAATAATAAACAGTTTAGTTACTTTTTTGTAATATTTTGATGCACTTTAAGATGTACCCTCATCACAATTTCTTCATTGTTGTCTAAGATATCGTTGTATTTCATATTATGACAGTTATAGTTGAACAACTTTTCTATGGATTTTAGACATTCGGGGTCATTCATATGTCAACTGCACCCAATAAGCAATCTGCGCTAAAAAAAATTACACGTGGACTCACTGTAGGTACAGTCATTACAGGAAGTACGTTTTTTCATGGTCCACCTGTTCTTGCACTAGGCCTGACCAAGCTTTTAAAAAAATCATCAAAAGTAGATGAAACCAATATTCAGATTACAAATAGCTGGTTAGGCGTAAATAATTGGTTAATTGACCATGTTTTACCAAATCTAAAATGGGATATCACGATTGATGAGGGACTTGACCTAAATATGCAAGGTCGATATCTCATGACATGTAACCATCAAAGTTGGGTTGATACAACGGTAAATCAATACTTTGGTTTAACCCGTATGCCACTCACCCGCTTTTTTACCAAATGGGAACTCATCTTTATTCCTTTCGTTGGCCAAGCTTTTAAAATTTTAGGCTTCCCAATGATGAAGCGTCACAGCAAAGAACAGGTTGCAAAGAATCCTGAACTCAAAGACCGTGACATGATGGAAGCACGTAAAGCCTGCGAGCAACTTTTAAGTCAGCCCTTTACATTATTGAATTATTTAGAAGGTACTCGCTTTACTCAAGAAAAACATGATCAGCAAAAATCACTATATAAACATTTACTTAAACCTAAAGCGGGTGGTTTAGCGCTTGCCTTGAATATTTTGGGCGACAAAATTGATGCCTTGGTTGATATGACAATTGTCTATCCGAATGGCGTACCTGGATATAGTGATTTCTGGTTAGGCGATGTTTCAAAAATTGCGGTAAATTTGCGTAAAATTGAAATCCCAGACTGGGTTCTTGGTGGAAACTATGAAGACGATGCGGTTTACCGGGAACGTTTCCAACAATGGGTCCATGAAATCTGGACTGACAAAGATCAACTTATTGAGCAAATGAAATCTCAATATACCTCTACAAATATTTAAGAAAGCATCCGTTATTATGCAAAACAGCGCTGGGAAAAAAACGAAATATCATCAGGTAGATCCAAACAGTCTTTCGTTTAAGCTGTTTTTGATCTATGACATCTTTATGGTGTTTATTATTATTTTTAACCTGTTCTGTCTTGCTATAAATTTCTTTTTAATGAGCAGTATTGGGGCATGGTTCTTTGAACACATTCATTTGCCCCAAATACTGAGCTTTTACCGTAATTCACTACATCCATGGGTAATCACATCAGAAGCATGGTTTATTGGTTTTTTAATTGTTGAACTGCTTGTTCGTTGGAGCATTGCGATCATCAATAAACACCATAAGCGTTGGTTCTTTTTCCCTTTTATTCACTGGTATGAAATTTTAGCCATTATTCCACAGCTTCGTTTTTTACGTTTGTTCCGAGCTGGGATTATTGCTTATCGCTTACAGGAAATGGGATATCAAGTTATTCCCGAAAGCTGGCGAAAGACTGGATTATTTTACTATCGCGTCGTGATGGAAGAGTTGTCTGACCGTGTTGTTATTACCGTGATTGATGGCATTAGATATGAACTTCAAACCAGTTCTAGCCATAAACAGATCATTCATGACTTGGTTAATCATCATCGTGAGCAATTTACTGCTACCCTAACAGCATTATTACAAGAGTCTTTAGCCACTGCTTTAAAACAACAAAAGCCAGCAATTACAAAAGGCGTTGGGAGAATTGTAGATCAGGCCATAGTAGATACACCTGAGCTAACCCAATTATTACGCTTAATTCCTTTAGTCGGCGGTCGCATTGAACAGCAAATTCAAAGCATTGGTCAAAGATTAGGTGAGAATATTAGTGCAGGTTTAATTGAACCTTTAATTGAGGGTTCACCAAATAGTCCGAATCCTACTTATCAATTAATTTCTCAAAAAGTTAGTGAAATAAATATTAATAATCGTCAGCTTGAGCAATTGGTTGAATCTGTCGTGTTCGAGACGCTCGAATCTGTACGAAAACAAGTTAAGGTCAAACAATGGCAACAAACGCTTGCGGAGCATGATCGAATCAAAGAATAAGCATTTACTTAATTTTTTATGAATCTTGCTAGAGAATTGGCATAAATTGTTCTAGCATTTGCCCTATTTACAATAAACTTAGCGCTATTACAGCTCGTTTAACGCCTTGAAGGAAGACTTATGGCTGATATCCGGATTACCGGCAGAATGGTTAACTTTAGCAGGATAACCTTCGATACCAATGATCATGATGTGATCCGCCAGCAATTATCAAATATATTAAATGAAGGTTCCCATCAAGGAACTTTAGTAATTATTGACAGTACAGTTGAGCAAGAATTAATTGCATTAATTCAACTTCTGGTGAGCTTGGGTCTACAGCCTATGGCGGTAATCGACGGTATTTTAGGAGATGAAGCTCGCGCTATTCAATTCCCTGTTTTATCGGCAGATCAACCATTACAGCGTATTAAAGCCACAACAGAACAAGTAGCGATTGTAGAAAAACCAGCTACCGCCCCTGCCTCGTCTTCAGCAGAAACAAAAAAACCACTAAACAAGATAGCGGTTGCTCATATTACCTCTTATCATGATGAAATTTTGCGTACGGGCCAATCCCTCGTACAAGATAACGGCGATATTATTTTAAAAGCTGGCATGAATAGTGGTTCTGAAGTTATTGCATCAGGAAATATACATATTTATGGCACAGTTCGTGGTAGAGTCATTGCTGGTGCGGGCGGGCACGCAGCTGCACGCATTTTTTGCCAATCTTTAGAGGCTGAGCTCGTTTCCATTGCCGGAACGTATTGTGTCGCAGATGATATCCCTAAACATGTGGTAAAAAAGCCAGTACATATTTATTTAAATGAAAAGCAAGAGCTTGAATTCGAAGCGATTGAACTTTAGTTTATTAAGCAAATCACCAAAAAACAGCCCTTTTAAGGGTGAATGACCATAATAGGAGTGGATTCGGTGGCCAAAATTGTTGTCGTAACATCAGGCAAAGGTGGTGTAGGTAAAACTACAACGAGCGCATCTTTTGCAACAGGTTTAGCCCTTCGTGGTCATAAAACTGTTGTGATTGATTTTGATGTAGGCTTACGTAACCTTGATTTGATTATGGGTTGTGAGCGTCGTGTTGTTTATGATTTTGTCAATGTTATTAACAACGAAGCACGTCTGCAACAAGCCCTTATTCGCGATAAAGATATCGAAAACCTTTATATTTTACCGGCTTCACAAACACGTGATAAAGATGCGTTGAGCGACGAAGGTGTTGCTCGTGTTATTGATGAGCTATCTCAAGAATTTGATTATGTCATTTGTGACTCACCTGCGGGTATTGAACGTGGTGCGATTTTAGCCATGTATCATGCAGATGAAGCAATCATTGTAACAAACCCTGAAATCTCTTCAGTACGTGACTCTGACCGTATTATTGGTATGTTAGATAGCAAAACCAAAAAGGTTGAACAGAACGAAGGACGTATACGTAAACATTTATGTATTACACGCTTCAACCCTGAACGCGCAGACCGTCAGGAAATGCTGACCATTGATGATATTTCTAAAGATATTTTACGCGTACCGACATTAGGTGTTATTCCAGAATGTCCAAGTGTATTGCAAGCATCAAACGAAGGTAAGCCAGTAATTCTGTATTCAGAAACTAAAGCTGGTCAGGGTTATGATGATTTGGTTGCTCGCTTTCTTGGTGAAGACCGTCCTTATAGACACATCACAGCTCAACCTAAAGGCTGGTTAGCAAGACTATTTGGAGCGTAGATATGGCAGGATTCTGGAGTAAATTATTTAGCAGTGACGAAAAGCCATCAAGTGCTCAAACTGCAAAAGATCGTTTGAAAGTTATTGTTGCTTCTGAACAAGGTTTAGGCCGTCGTTTAAGCCAAGACAAGATTGATCAGATGAAGAAAGAAATCATGCAAGTGGTTAGTCGTTATGTCAGCGGTGTAGGCGAACAGCATATCCAAATGCAGGTTCGTTCTGAAGCCAATATCGAAATGTTAGAAATGAATATCAATTTACCTGAAGAACGATAATTCTATTTCTGACTATTCAATAAAACAGAATCAAGGCAAAATAACGCAAGTTATTTTGCCTTTTTTAAAACTGAGGAGATTGTCATGGCATTATCACAGCCAGCAACTTTCAATGAAGAATGGTCCGATGAGCGTGTTTTTGCCTACCTCAACCAACTTCCGCCAGCGGGTGTGAACGCAGATTTTCATGTGCTCTACCATGCATTCAAACATATGCGTCCAACAGACTATGAACGTCTTTTGACTCAATTTATTGCGGACGGACGCGATATTAATGCCAAAGACCCAGAAGGCCAACGCATCCATGATGTGATTGCCAAATTTCCACGTCAATCGGCACCCTTTTTAGAAGTTCTAGCAAAGTTTGCTTAAAAATAAAAAGCCTCTTAACGAGGCTTTTTTCTTACCTAAATTTATCGATTACCAATCAGGAAAATACCAAACACCGTAAAAATACCACCTGAAATACCATCAATCCATTTTGAAAAATTACGATAAGCTGATCTAAAACTCGGTAACGAAAAAATAAAAGTCACAAAGCAGAACCATAAAATCGTTTCAACCGTGACAATAATAAAGAGTAACCAATGAACCTGATCAAGTTGAGGATTGGCTAAAAATAAAGAAAAAACACTACCAAAATAAATAACAGCTTTAGGATTTGATAGATTCGTTATAAGACCTTTAATAAAAAATAAGTAAGGTGCTTTGGGTAGCTCGACAGCAACATTATCTTCTTGCTGATTTTTTGAAAATGCTGAACGTAACATCTGATAGCCGAGCCAACATAGATATAAGCCACCAGCAATGAGTAAACCTTGCTTTAACCAAGCCATTTTCTCAAAAATAAGATTTAATCCCATCAGTGCCAAACAAGCCCAAAACATAACACCTGCTGTTATGCCAGCAACCACTAACATAGCGTCTTTACGTGATCGACTAATCGCTGTTTGAGATACAAGGAAAAAATCAGGCCCTGGAGTAATAAGTGCACAAAAATGGATAAAAGCTAAAGTAATCAGAGCAAGTAACATGTTTTCCTCCAGATTTAATTCATTGTTATTTATTTAGGAAAAAATACATTAGCATTTTTTACTATCCGATAAAATCTTTAAGTCATTTTATGGAAGTGATTATTTTTATTTAAATCATAAAAAAAGCCTCCGAAGAGGCTTTTTAGCTATTTCATATTAAACCAATATATCTCGCTTACCATTAGGACCCATTGCGCTCACAATGCCGTTCTCTTCCATTTGGTCAATGATACGAGCAGCACGGTTATAGCCAAGGCTAAACTTACGCTGTAGCGATGAAGTAGAAGCTTTACGTGTTTCTAAGACAAATGAAACACATTGGTCATAAAGTGCATCACGGTCAGAACCACCCTCGCCCTCTTCAAAACCACGTGAAGTTTGTTCTTCGTCAAATGGAGTCAAGATTTCGTCGACATAATCTGGTTCACCACGTTCACGCCAAGCATCACAAATGCGGTTTACTTCATCATCACTGATGAATGCACCATGCACACGCTCAGGCTCGATTTTACCAGGCCCCAAGAACAGCATATCACCATGGCCTAACAGATCTTCTGCACCACCTGCATCCAAAATCGTACGCGAGTCAATTTTACTGTTTACACGTAATGCTACACGCGTTGGAATATTGGCTTTAATCAAACCCGTGATCACATCAACAGATGGGCGTTGAGTTGCAAGCAATAGGTGAATACCAGCAGCACGAGATTTTTGTGCTAAACGCGTAATCATTTCCTCTGCTTTTTTACCGACCTGCATAATCATATCGGCAAACTCATCTGCCACAATCACAATAGATGGTAACGGTGTTAAGCGAGGTGCACGCTCTTGCGTCGCAGAATCACTTGGCTTCCAAGTTGGGTCAATTAAATCTTCCCCATTCGCAATTGCTTCTTCAACTTTACGGTTGTAGTCACTTAATTTACGAATCTTCAAGAATGACATCAGCTTATAACGGCGTTCCATTTCATTCACACACCAGTTTAATGCGCTTACTGCATCTTTCATGTCAGTAACAACTGGCGTTAATAAATGTGGAATATCATTATAGTTTGCAAGTTCAAGTTGTTTTGGATCGATTAAAATCAAACGTAACTGGTCAGGTGTATATTTAAGCAACATCGATAAAATCATCGAGTTTACCGCAACCGATTTACCTGAACCTGTTGTACCAGCAACTAACATGTGCGGTGCTTTCGCTAAATCAGTTAATACTGGATTACCTGAAATATCTTTACCCATTGCCATACTGATTAATGCACTTGGATCGCGATATGTTGGCATTTCCAATAGCTCAATCAAACGCACCATTTCACGGGCACTGTTTGGTACTTCAATACCAATATACGGTTTACCAGGAATTACTTCCACTACACGAACAGACGCCATCGACATTGAGCGGGCTAAGTCACGCGAAATATTTGTTACCTTAGATGCTTTAACACCCGGTGCCAAATCTAACTCAAAACGGGTAACTACAGGTCCCGGTTGAGCTTCAACCACTTGAGCTTTAACATTAAATTCTTGTAACTTAATTTCAAGTAATTCAGATAAACGCGAAAGCTGCTCTTCAGTGAAGTTAACTTTCTTATTCGGATCAACATTATCGAGCAGCTCAAGGCCCGGTAATGTTGGTAAATCTAAACGCTTCTTGGCAACTTGCATTGCACGAGACATTGGTCGACCAGCTGCATCTGTTAATGGTGCATCTAAATCGAAATCGTCTTCATCAATATCAGGATTTTCCTGAGGTTTCCCAGCAGTTTCCTGCCACGCCTCAATAAACTCTTCTTTTGAAAGTTTATCGGCCTGAATAGTCGTTTGAATAGGAGCTTTTACAAATGCTGAAGATTGCGCATAACTACTTGCTCTGACAGGTTCTGCTGGCGCAATATCTTCATCTATTAATAAATCATCGAAGTCTTCAAAAACTTGTTCATTTGCTAAATTTTTTGGTGACTGATTTACATTTGATAAAGGTGAAGAAGTTTCTTTCGCAATATTTACGGATTGCGAAGGAGGTTCTGCGACTACATGCTGATCTTGAATAAATGGTGTATGCACATCTGTTGCAGTTTTACTGTTTGGAACCGCAGCAAGCAATTCATCAAAAATCTCATCATCATTCCAGTCAAGACCATGTAAATCTTGTTTAGCTGTAGATTGAGTTTGATGAGCTTGAGAAATGGTTTGCTGGAATTGCTCATGTGTAGGAGCTTGTTCTGTTGAATCGTCAGCTGCTCTTAAAAGCGCATCAATTTCTTGCTTATGGCTCGCATCATCACGTTGTAAAGCACGCCATACTTCACCGGTAGCCACTAAACGTTGACTATCTTTTTCAAGTTTATGGGCTTGCTCAAGCGTATGCTCAAAATTTTGAGTATTTGCAACTGGCGTATCTGCTACAGGCTCAGGTCGGCTTTGCTCTTTGGCTAACATATCTGCAAATAGGCGCTCAGCAACCGCATCATGTCGTGTTGCTGCTGGTTGTGATGGAATACTTTCAGATTGAACTGAAGCCACTTTCTCACTTGAAGCATTTGTCTCTGCGTTTTCTGCAACTTTAACTGCCGCTGCTTTGTTAGCAGGCTGAGTCGTTAAATCATAATCCGATTCGTTCGGTGATACATTTTTATAAAATAAATCTTGTAAATAACTTGGTGTCGCTTTGAGCGTAACCCATGTTTTGCTCCACTGCACCCCAAATGCAAGAGTAAACAAGACCACTCCGAAAGCCAGTAAAAATAAAGTCGCGCCGTAAATTGTTAGCAATTGAGATAGGCTCTGACCTAACTCGTAACCAATAATTCCCCCAGCCGCATTATCTAAAGTATCTGCCGGTAGATTCCAGTGTAAATAAAGCAGGCTAGACACAACCAGAATTAAAAAGAATTGTGCAGCATAACGAAATGGGCGGTTTAAAAAACTACGTGGCCACCACACCTGAATTGCTTCAATAAAAAGGAAAATTGGAATAAGCAAACTTGCCCATCCTAAAAAACCAAACAGCAAATCTGCAATCCATGCGCCAGCAATACCACTCGCATTGGATACTTGCTGAGTATCACTGGAAATATGCATCCAGCCCGGGTCAAATGGTGTATATGTTACTGTCGCCAGAAACATATAAATGCCAAAAGAAACCAAGAATAATGTCATCAATAAGCGCTGTGCATAAACACTCGACACCGCAGTCATATACTGTCCTGTAACCCATTTAATTATTGGTTTAGAGATGTGAAGAACTACATTTTAGATCTTCAACGAATGAACTTGATATTATGCACCTGTTCTTACAAAAAAGGTGCATGATTCTTTACAGTTGTTGTTAACATGAGGCACTTCTACATTGTTATATAACTTAATTCGATTGACCTGATCAATATTATCCACATTGATTTAACGCTATTGATCGGCAAATTCACGTATAATTTTCAAAATTCTCGAAATAAATAAGGATACCCTCAATGAGTGTTCGTCATTCTCGGTTAGTTATTCTCGGTTCTGGCCCTGCGGGCTATAGTGCAGCTGTCTATGCAGCGCGTGCAAACCTTAAACCTACTTTGATTGCAGGTTTACAACTAGGTGGGCAGCTTACAACAACAACCGAAGTTGACAACTGGCCGGGCGATCCTGAAGGTTTAACAGGTCCTGCATTAATGGATCGTATGCAAGCACATGCTGAACGCTTTGGTACAGAACTCGTCTATGACCATATTAACGAAGTGGACTTAAATGTACGTCCTTTTGTTCTTAAAGGTGATATGGAAGAGTACACATGTGATGCTTTGATTATTGCAACTGGTGCTACAGCTCAATACCTTGGCCTAGAATCTGAACAAAAATTTATGGGACAAGGCGTAAGCGCATGTGCAACATGTGACGGTTTCTTCTATAAAAACCAAAAAGTAATGGTTGTAGGTGGTGGTAACACCGCTGTTGAAGAAGCGCTTTATTTATCCAATATTGCTGCACATGTAACTTTAGTACATCGCCGTGATAGCTTACGTTCTGAAAAGATTTTGCAAGATCATTTATTTGCCAAAGAAAAAGAAGGCAAAATCAGCATTATCTGGAATCATGAAGTTGAAGAAGTATTGGGTGACAATACTGGCGTAACAAGTGTTCGCCTTAAGTCAACTCAAGACGATACCAAGCAAGACGTAGAGGTTCATGGTCTATTCGTTGCAATTGGTCACAAACCAAATACTGGAATGTTTGATGGTCAATTAAACTTACGTGATGGCTATATTCAAGTACAAAGCGGTACTTCTGGTAATGCAACAGCAACTTCTGTAGCTGGTGTTTTTGCTGCTGGTGATGTCGCTGACAGTATCTATCGTCAAGCCATTACTTCTGCTGGATCAGGCTGTATGGCTGCTCTAGATGCTGAAAAATATCTAGATAATCTCGGTTAATTCAATCGATGCAAAAGACATCCAATAAACGATTGGGTGTCTTTTTTTATGATGTTCATCTCTTCATATTTTCAAAATGGTCTAAATGTGTAAAACGTCCAGAACTCGTCTGGTATTGGTCAATCTGAGGAACTAACCGTTGAAAGTGCTCAGACTGAACATGTCGATCTAAAGCGGCTCGATCTACCCATTCCTCAATAAAAACAAAATGTCCTAAATTTTTTATATCATGATATAAATCGTACGCAACACATCCTTCTTCACATCTCGTTTTTTCAACAAGTTCTTGATAAAGGGGTAAAACAAAATCAATTTTTTTAATATCAATAAAATCTTCTGCAATAATTTTTAGCATTACGCCAACCTTTTCCATGTATTCATTCATGCTAAAGATGAACAATAAAAATTGTCAATGAAGCTCAGTTACGTTAATTTTGAATTATTCCATTTTATTTTATTTTCTATGCAGAAACTTCCACTCTCTCAATTCATTTTCCCTGACCCCATTGAATCCGATCCAGACGGTCATGGTTTAATTTGTATTGGAGCTGATCTCTCCCCTTCTACCCTATATGAAGCATACACCCATGGATTATTTCCTTGGTTCAATGAAGATGAACCCATTTGTTGGTGGAGCCCAGAGCCTCGTTGTGTGATCTACCCTCAAAACTACAAGCCAAGCAAGTCACTGCTTAGAAACATGAAAAAATATGACTATGCAATCACTGTTAATCGTGCCTTCGAAGAAGTTATTCGCTCATGTTCTCTACCAAGAAGTTATGCAGACGAAACTTGGATTAGCGAAGATATTATTCAGGGCTACTGTGAGATGTTTAATGCTGGCTATGGATATAGCGTGGAAGTTTGGGAACAAGACAAACTTGTAGGAGGTTTATACGGCATTACGATTGGTAAAGGATGCTTCGGCGAGTCAATGTTTAGTAATGAGACAGATGTTTCAAAAATGGCTTTTTATACATTAATGCTGATTGGACAAGAAAATCAACTCCCTTGGGTAGACTGTCAACTTGTAAATAGTCACTTAATTAGCTTGGGAGCTTGTACACTTTCTCGTCAAGACTACTTAAAATCGTTACAAGATGTAATTATTCACCCCCCTATCAATTGGAAAAAGTATCAAGAACGTGTATTTTCAAGTAAAACAATAGCATTAGATGCAAAATTAATGGAATGATAACAGGAGGGACCAATCATGAAATCATATCACCCGAAGTCCCTTTTAAATGATCTGCAGTATTACATTACTCCACCTCATGATTGCAGCTACCTAGAAAATAAATCGGCGCGCATGGTGTTTTTAGACCCTATTCATCGGATTGATGTGGTCACTCTTTCAGAACTTTCCCGTTTAGGATTTCGTCGTAGCGGTGACTTTGTTTATCGCCCTGAATGCCACTTATGCAGACAATGTTTGTCTTGTCGTGTTCCAGTTGCCGAATTCCAAATGAACAGCATGCAAAAAAAAGCGTGGAAACGAAATCAAGATCTGACCATGACTATTTTGCCGACTCAGCAAGCAGCACAAATTCATTATGATTTATATGAACGCTATATTAATGAACGCCATGCTGATGGTGACATGTTTCCACCCAGCTTAGATCAGTTTGAAAAGTTTTTAGTACATAGTTGTACAGATAGCTTTTTCCTTGAGCTTTGGAAAGATAACCGTTTAATCAGTGTGTCTACTTGCGATCTAATGGATGACGGACTGTCTGCGGTCTATACTTTCTTTGATCCCGATGAGCACCGCAGATCCCTTGGTGTGTATTCTATTCTGAACCAAATCGAATATGTTAAATCGCTTGGTTTAGAATATCTTTATTTAGGCTACTGGGTGCCGCACTCAGCCAAAATGAATTATAAATCGCAATACACCCCTTTAGAACTTCTACTCGATGGGCAATGGCGCCGTTTAAACAGATCCTTATCACCAGACGAAATTCAACAGTTAGGTACGTCGCTTATGACAACATTACCTTCTGAATGGAACAATTTAATTATTAAATAATTTTGATTTTGCCTTCTTATGAAAAAATCAGATCAAAATTTAGAATAAAGAAGCAAAATCATCGGTACAGGTTTTTACCATAATGACTGCATGTTCCCGCCCTCCTTCTGGGGTAGGATAATAATTGCGACGGAGGTCGATTTGGTGAAAACCTGTTTTTTCATATAAACCGATAGCGGCTTTATTACTTTCGCGAACTTCTAAAAATATTTGTACTGGCTGATTTTTTAACTGATCAATTGATGCATTTAATAATTCATATCCTAAGCCCTGACCTTGCATTTTAGGATCAACTGCCATGAGCAATAAATTTGCTTCATCTAACACTGGTTGTAAAATACAAAAGCCAACCACTCTATTTTGTGACTCAATGACGGTACATTGATAAGAATTCAAAGATTCTACAAATTGCTGTCTTGACCATGGATGTGTTTGCACTGATTTTTCGATTTGTACAACAATATCAACATCAGTGTTTTGCATAATACGAATCATGGGTTCCAGCACAATCAAAGTTCTAAAGTAATGCGTATTATAAAAACTTCACAAGAAAAAACGAGTAAAAAAAAGGACAATTAAATTGTCCTTTTTCACTGTCTTTTCTAGAGACCTAGTTTTTCACGCCAAGTTGCTAGCAGTGCTGTAGTGTCAGAATCATTTGGATGAAATTTTGGTCTTAAGAAATCAAGTAACTCTGGAATTTGACGGGTCATAAAACCTTTACGTCCATACATAAACTTAAGCATGTACTTAGTATCTTTCCATGTTAATTTTCCATCGGTTTTTAATAACTTAGCAGTGAAATGTGTCTGAGTTGCAAAAATTAATGCCATTGCAATGATTAAAGCTGTTGAACGCATGAAATAGGCTTTCGGACCTTGCCCATACATGCTTGTGTACACATCAAATGCCACAGCTTTATGTTCATTTTCTTCTACAGCATGCCACATCCACAAATGATACATCGTGTCATCTTGGAACATTGCTTGAATTTCAGGATTCTGTAAAAGTTCAGCTGCAATCGTAGACGTAAAATGTTCTAGAGCACATGTTCCAGTCAAATCAATCATTTCTTTAGTGTAGCCAAAAGGTTTCATTAATTTGGTTACAACAGCTGTACCCATATTAATGACTTTTCCTGTTTGCTTTTCCATATGACGCACATCATATCCATAGGCCTGAGCAGAGGCATTAAATGCTAAATGCTCTTTCGAATGCATTGCTTCTTGACCAATAAAAGCACTTATTTCTTTTTGAAGATCTGGATCTGCAAGCTTTGGATCATTTCGAACAGCACGAGTACTATTTACAAAGAACTGCTCACCTTCTGGGAAAAGAGCCGATAATGCGGTCATAAAATGAGTTAATCCTGCATCATAATTCGCCCAATAGCGCGGGACCTGAGCAAACTCAAAGTCCATACGACGCACAGGAAAACTAGCACCAGCACGATTTGAAATATTTACTTTAGCATTCATCTCAGACTCCTTTTAAGTGAATAGCTAATTCACATATAACTTTATTTATTTTCTTAATATTTATAATCATACGTCTTTCAATGTGCCAATTAAGTGCAGATGAGGACAGAGAAATATCAGATGAGGTCATTAATCACCCCATAAAAGTGCATTGATCTGCTAATAGTTATTGTGAGCACCTAAAAGAAAAAGGGCTACTCATGAGCCCTTTCAAATCAACATAGATTTAACTTACAAACCTAATTTTGCTTTCCATGTTTTCAATAGACCCACTGTATCTAAATCATTTGGATGAAAACCAGGCTTAAAGTAAGCCAGCATTTCTTTAGCCATACCAGTAATGATACCTTTCGATGGGCTATATGCGTATTTATAAATCACCGATAGCTCATCTAGATTTAACTTGTTGTCTTGCTTTAATAGACGAAGCACAAAAGAAGACTGAATCAAGAAAATCAAAGTCATTGCAAATACTAGTGAACTCGTACGTAATGCATAAGCTTTTACGCCCTTACCAAACACACCTTCATACACGTCAAAAGCTACGGCTTTATGCTCATTTTCTTCGATAGCATGCCAATACCACATCGTTGACATGGTTTCGTCTGTCATCAACTCTTGAATATGTTTATTGACTAATAACTGTGAAGCAATCGTAGCGGTAAAATGTTCAAGTGCTGTTGTAGCCGTTAGATCAACCATGTCTTTGGTCATACCAAAAGGTTTGACAATTTTTACAAAAGTTTTGATTGCTGTTTGAATTGCTGTGTCAGTAAACTTCTCTAACGCATCTACATCGTGACCAAACTTTTGAGCAGAGGCATTAAAATTCACATGCTCTTGAGTATGCATTGCTTCTTGCCCAATGAAGGCACTAATCTCTTTTTGTAATACTTCATCATCGTTAATAGATGGATGATAACGTACAGCCCGTACGCTATCTATGAAGAATTTCTCACCTGCTGGAAACAAGGCTGACAATGCTGTCATAAAGTGTGTTAGTCCAGCAGAACCATTCATCCAATATTCTGGTACATCATTAAAGTCAAAATTCATACGACGTACTGGAAAACTTGCGCCTGCACGATTCGTAATATTCACTTTAGCATTCATACCCAAAGCTCCTTAATAAGCAACCCAAGTTACTCAAACTTTATTGTTCGTTTTCTTGATTCTTATCATACAAAGTTAATAAAAAGGATTAAGTGTAAATAAGGACATTGAAATATCAGTTAAGGCCAGCTTTTATAGTAATTGTTAGACATTTAGATATAAAAAAAGCGCTCTAAAAAGAGCGCTTTTTTTCACTGAAAGTGA
>NZ_VTDF01000007.1:0-170201 GCF_052824995.1 Acinetobacter sp. 1124_18A
GGCCCAAGACCTAAATAAGCAACAGCGACAACAGAAGACAATGAAATTATAGGTCCAAAATCAGATTTGCATACTAGCCGTGTTCTATGAATATAATGATGAAGCTTCTTATTTTTAGGTGTTTACGTGAAAATTAATTCCTTCTCTTCAATACCAGAAGATGATGAAGAACTCTTTCTTCCTGAATTGGTTTATTGGGCTTCTTTAGGTGATCTAAATAAAGTAGAGCAATTACTTTTAGAAGGACAAGATCCTAATGAGGCAGATGATGAAGGTTATAGTGCTTTGCAAGCAGCCGCTGAAAATGATTATTTAGAGATAGTTAAACTCTTGGTAGGAAAAGGTGCTCAAGTCGCTTATAAAAGCGAATATACAGCGCTACAGCTTGCAGAAATGGCTGGTAATATAGACGTAGTAAATTATTTAAAAAGTTTATAAAAATAAAAGGCCTCTTATTTTGTTTATAGAGGCCCTTTTAAAGTTTAAGGTAAATAATATTTCTGTAGTTTCTCAACAATTGATTGAAGCCCTTTTACTTCAAATTCATTAGCTTCGAATTTTTCCTCTTTATTGCGTTTAAAGATATCTCTTATTTCTATTACAGCATTGGGATCAATGATACTTAAACTTGAGGTGACTTGACGTATTTGGCTAATAGAGCGAGAACCATTCGTTGAACCATAACCAATAAATGCAGCGGGTTTATTGCTCCATTCTTTACCAACATAGTCTAGAGCATTTTTTAAGGCTGGACTGTAACCATGGTTGTATTCTGGGCTAATAAAGATAAAAGCATCTGCTTGAGCAATTTTGTCTGCCCATTCTTGTTGTTTAGGTTGATCATAAATTCCGGTAGCGGGTGGGTGAGAGCCTGAAAATAGAGGTAAATCCCATTCTTTTAAATCGACTACTTCGGTTTGGAAATCATTTAGACCCAATGTTGGAATTGTTGATTCTAGCCAATTGGCAATTTTAATTGCTGTACGTCCTTCACGAACACTTCCTACGACAATATAGACCAGCATGTATTTTTCCTAAGGATTTTTATACTTATAACTTAATTCATTATATGGGTAGCTGAGAATATAGAATTTGTAAGGATTCTTATGTTATCAATAAAAAATTCAATAAAAAAAAGCCCTCATTCAGAGGGCTTTTTATTTACATGAGTTTAACGCCTTGTTGGCCTTCGGGAGTTACCTTGAATATTTCTACTTCAAAGGTAATGTTCTTCCCAGCTAAAGGGTGATTAAAATCAATCTCTGTAATGTCATCATTAACCGACTTCACTACACCAAATAACGTAGTTTTTGCCTTATCTTCAAATTCGATCATGTGACCAGGAATCGGGCGTTGTTCAAACTTAACTGTATCGAAAGTTTGAATATTTTCCGGATTCCATGGACCAAATGCATCTTCTGGCGGAAGATGTACTGTACGACGGTCACCAGCACGTAAACCAAATAATGCTTTTTCAAAGCCTGGTAAAAGATTTCCGTCACCAATAGTCAAGGTAACAGGTTCTTCACGGTTACGTGTATTATCGATTTCTACACCATTTTCAATAGCGACGGAAAAGTGTAGATCGACTTTAGAGCCGTCTGTAATACGAATTTCTTCGTTAGGTTGGATAATTTCGGTCATATTATGCATCCGAATTTTGGTTGCGTTGCTTCTCAAGGAAGAATGTATCAATGAGTAGCAAGATGGTACCTAAGGTAATAGCACTGTCCGCAATATTAAAAGCTGGAAAGTGATGATTTTGATAATAAACATGAATAAAATCGACCACATAACCTAGGGTAATACGGTCAATTAAATTGCCTAAAGCTCCACCTAAAATTAAAGCGATGGCTACAGGTAGCACCACCATCTTTTTAGGCATACGAAGCAACCAAAATACAAAAAGGATTGAAACTAAGCCTGCTAAAGATGTGAAGAAATAGCGTTGCCATCCTCCCGCATCAGATAAAAAGCTAAAGGCTGCACCATAGTTATGTAATAGTGTCCAGTTTAAAAATGGAAGCACAGGCACCGGATCTGCGTAGTTCAGATGTGTACTTGCAATCCATTTTGTCCATTGATCCAACACAATGGCAAGGATAGAAAGTCCAAGCCAAATTAAGTTGTGTGGATAAAACTGGAATAAGCCTTTTTTAGCTTGTGAATTAGGCATATTTTCTCACTTCGCCACGACCAGTGACGTTCACAATACAACGACCACATAAACCTGGATGATCGGCATGTGTATTTACATCTGGAAGGACATGCCAGCAACGTGCGCATTTTTCACCTTCAGCTGCAGATATTTGTACACGTAAGCCTTCCATTTCAGTTGCTTCACCTTGCTCAGCAAATGCATGTACTATTACTTCTGAAGTAATAAGAACAAAACGGAGTTCATCAGCCAGTTGGTTTAAAACTGTTTGTAATGATTCATTTGCCCAAAGTTCAACTTTGGCTGAAAGATTACTGCCGACAAGTTTAGCGTTACGAGCTGCTTCAATCTGTTTATTTACTGCAGATTTTACGCTAATCAATGTTTGCCAATCTTCTTCAGAAAGCAGGTTTGCTTTTGATGAAACAGGTAAGTCATACCATTCTGAAGTAAATACATACTTTTCAGTTTGTTCTGGAATGAGTGGCCAAGCTTCTTGAGCGGTAAAGCTTAAGATTGGGCTCATCCAACGGATAAACGCTTGAACAATATGGTAAAGCGCTGTTTGTGCAGAACGACGTGCCTGAGAGTCCGCTTTAGTGGTGTACTGACGGTCTTTGATAATGTCTAGGTAGAAACCACCTAAGTCATTAATACAGAAGCTTGTTAACGCACTACATACCACATGGAAGTTCATTTCTTCATAGGCAGTGATAATCGTTTGTTGTACTTCATTTGCACGCTGCAAGATGTATTGATCTAGAGCAATTAAGTCATCGATAGCTAAAGCATCTGTGCTCGGTTTGAAACCATTTAGGTTAGCAAGCAAGAAACGTAATGTATTACGAATACGACGGTAGCTATCACTTACACGGCTAAAGATTTCTTTAGATGCTGCAATTTCATAGCGATAGTCACTAGAAGCTACATATAAACGTAAACCATCAGCACCAAGCTGTTTGATGATTTCTTCAAGCGGAATGTAGTTGCCTAAAGATTTCGATAACTTACGACCATTTTCATCCACTGTAAAACCATGGGTTAACAAGGCTTTATATGGTGCACGATTGTGAATCGCCATAGACGTTAATAAAGAAGACTGGAACCAACCACGATGTTGGTCTGAACCTTCTAAATATAAATCTGCAGGACTTTCTAATTCTTCACGTTGCTCAAGTACAGCATAATGCGTTGTACCAGAGTCGAACCATACATCAAGCGTATCGCGGATAGCGTTATATTGTGCAGCATCTTCACCAATGAAGTCTTTTGCTTCACGTTTGAACCATGCTTCGATACCTTCTAGTTCGATCAGTTGAGCAACTTCTTCGATAAGTTCAGGTGTACGAGGGTGTAATTCGTTCGTATCTTTATGAACAAAGAAAGGAATTGGAACACCCCAAGTACGTTGACGTGAGATACACCAGTCCGGACGACCTTCAATCATTGACTCAATACGGTTTTTACCCCAGTTCGGTACAAACTCGATATCATTTTCAATCGCGTTAAGCGCACCTTCACGTAAACCTTTTTGATCCATGTTAATGAACCATTGTGGGGTTGCACGGAAGATAATAGGAGTTTTGTGACGCCAGCAGTGTGGGTAGCTGTGTTTGATTGGTTGATGCGCCCATAAACGGCCTACAGCGCCCAAAGCTTCGATAATCTTTGGATTGGCTTTATAGATGTGCTCACCAGCATAGATTGGAGCAGTTGGTAAATAAACACCGTTACCACCCACTGGATTATCTACTGTAAGGTTGTATTGAAGACCTACTTTATAGTCGTCTGCACCATGGCCAGGCGCTGTATGTACTGCACCTGTACCGCTTGTTGCGATAACGTGTTCACCTAAAATCACTGGAACTTGTCGATCAGTGAGTAGTGGGTGTTGTAATGTAAGGTTTTCAAGTTTGTTACCAGTAAAGTCTGCTAAAACTACTGGATTTTCAAGTTTATAACGTTCAATTGCTGAAGCGACTAAGTCTTTAGCAAGAATGAAGTTTTGCTTACCGCGCTCAGTAGTTACTTGTACCAATTGATATTCAATTTCGGCATGCAATGCAACCGCTTGGTTAGCTGGTAATGTCCACGGTGTAGTCGTCCAGATCACGATATCTGTTGGGTCTTGAACTTCTACGTTTAAACGGGCACTTAAATCTTTTAGATCTACAACACCAAAACCAACGTCAATTGCGTCAGATTTTTTATCTTCGTATTCAACTTCAGCTTCAGCAAGTGCTGAACCACAGTCCATACACCAGTTCACTGGCTTTAAGCCCGGCTGGATATGACCATTTTTCTGGATTAAACCTAAAGTACGAACAATATCGGCTTCTTGTTTATAGTTCATGGTGAGATAAGGATTATCCCAATCACCTAAAATACCAAGACGTTTAAAGTCAGTACGCTGTAAATCAATTTGTTTTAGAGCATATTCACGGCAGAGTTTACGGAAAGTCGCTGCGTCAACTTTTTCGCCAACTTTACCTACTTTTTCTTCAACTTTTAGCTCGATTGGTAAGCCATGACAGTCCCAACCTGGAACATAAGGTGCATCGAAACCAGCCAAAGTACGGCTTTTTACAATCACGTCTTTGAGTACTTTATTGACTGCGTGACCTAAATGAATTGTACCGTTCGCATATGGAGGGCCATCGTGCAAAATATATTTTTTCTTGCCAATACGCGATGCACGAATCTGCTGATAAATGTTGTCGGTATACCACTCTTCTAACCATTTCACTTCACGTACTGCCAAATTTGCTTTCATTGCAAATTGAGTATCTGGCAGGTTTAGCGTGGCTTTGTAGTCCACTGCATTCTCAGGAGTTTGCTTATCGCTCATGCAAGTTTTCATCCAGTTTAATCAGCTTGGGAGCCGACATGTTTTACAATCAAAATTCGAATTAAAAAGGAAATTGTGTCGTGTCGTTACGGTATTGTCGTAACTGCTGCACGTCATTATCAATTCCTGCCTTAAGTGCTTCAAGCGAAGGGTAGTTCAATTCACCATGAAGATAGTGAAGGAAAGTCACCCGCATAAATAAGCCATACAGATTAGCAGAAACATCAGGGAAATGTACTTCTAATCTCCACTCTGGATGTTCTTGCTGAATGGCTGGACGTGTACCGACATGCCCCGCGCCATATAGGCTATTTTCATAATATCCGGCAATTCCCGGTTTTTCAGGTGTATCTTGACGCACTTTTTGAGTGAGTGAAGTTGTTTCACAAATGACTTCAACACCATAAATCCCATTTAAACAGGGCTTGTGGCGGTTGAGACGAACGTTAATGGTTGGAAAATCGAGAGTTCGGCCAATCTGGTCGCCATATTGGACACGTCCGGTAATACTGTAAGGACGACCTAATAATTTAGCAGCTAAGGCAAGATTTCCTACCTGAAGCACTTGGCGGATACGAGTTGAACTTACGCGTTCACCTTCAAGTTCAATCGTATGTAGATTTGTGACCCCAAATCCGTAATCTTTTAAAAACTCGCTGTTGCCTTGACGGTCTTTACCGAAATGAAAGTCATCTCCTAAAACCAAAGTTTGCGCGTTTAATTTATCTTTTAATAAGTTTGCAAAGGCTGACGCGCTCAGGCTACGGAAATGCTCATCAAATTTAGCAACTGCAATGTAATCAACCCCAAGCTCAGCTAGGTATTCAACTTTTTCTCGTAGTGAATTAATACGAGGAGGGGCATCGTAGCCTTTAAAGAATTCAAGAGGTTGTGGCTCAAAAATCATAACCAATGTTTTTAAGCCTTGTGCTGCAGCAATTTTTTTGAGTTGAGCAATCATCGCTTGGTGACCTAAATGGACACCATCAAAATTACCAATAGTTACCGCTGTTTGAGGTAACTGAAAATTGGGCGATAACGCATTAAGACGAAGCAGTTTCATGAACTTAAAATATGGCTATTTTTGCAAGGGCTATATATTGCCATAATCTCACAGATTCGTCTTGTTGTTGTGTTTTTACTCAGTTATTTTTCAATATGAATATTTACATATCTAAAATATTGATGAATTAAATAAAAATAAATCAATTTTTCTTATTAATGGTTTGCTCTACTATATCTTTATCCACTCTTTGATTAGAGAACTAAGATGAAAAAACCTTTTTACCAATTAAATCATAGCAAAGATGTTATACGACATTTTACTCCAAATTGGTTTACAGCGACTATGGGTACTGGTGTGGTCAGTATGATTTTAATTCAGCTTCCATTCGCTCAATCATTTTTATTCACGCTAGCAACTTTGTTATGGCAATTTAATATTGTTTTATTCAGCGTTTTTTCTGCTCTCTATTTATTGCGGTGGTTTCTTTTCTCCCATGAAGCGAAGCAAATATTTAACCATCCCAATATGAGCTTGTTTTTAGGGGCTATTCCGATGGGATTGGCTACAATATTGAATGGCTTTTTAAGCTTCGGTGTCGGGCTTTACGGTGAAGTTGCGATACATATTGCTCAAGCTTTATGGTACGTCGATGTCTTTTTAGCACTATCAATTGCGTGGATCGTGCCGTTTTGTATGTTTAGCCGTCAGAATCATCAGCTACATACCATGACCGCAATCTGGCTATTACCTGTGGTTGCCTGTGAAGTAGCAGCAAGTTCTGCTGGCATGTTAGTCGCTCATTTACCAGCAGATTTACATAGCTTTCATTTATTAATGGCTGGCTACGTACTTTGGGGAATTTCTGTTTTACCAGCGTTTGCTATTTTGACAATTCTAATGTTGCGTATGGCTTTGCATCAATTACCTGAAAAGGAAGTCGCAATTTCTAGCTGGCTTTCTTTAGGCCCGATTGGTACTGGTGCATTAGGTTTATTGTTACTAGGTGAGCAAGCCCAAAGAGTGGCGCCAAATGTAGGATTTCACCAATTTGCGAATGTCTTTCAAGCTTTAGGAATTGTGGGCAGTCTCGTGCTTTTAGGCTTCGGGTTATGGTGGTTGGGTCTTGCGATTTTAACAACGCTTCGCCATGCAAAGACAGGTATTCCATTTAACTTAGGTTGGTGGGGCTTAACCTTTCCATTAGGCGTATTTATTTTGGCGCTATTTAATTTAGGGCATCAGGTCGAAATTGTCTTTTTACAATACGTTGCGGTGGCATTGAGTCTTTTATTATTGACGATGTGGGGTGTGGTAATGAAGAAAACGCTAGCAGGCGCATATAGTGGCCAACTGTTCTTTTCTCCGTGTTTAATCGCCTTACAACAAAAAATGCAGTAGTGGTGAAAAGGTGCAAAAAGCTTTTGCACCTGATTTATACTTATTTGCTAATTTATTTAATTTTGATTTGAGCTTTTTGAATGAACACTGATATTGCTTTAATTATGGCACTTCCTAATGAATCTAAAGGTTTGTTTGAACAAGCAGGTGTTGAAGTCCATTACAGTGGTATTGGTAAGATTAATGCTGCCTTTAAAGCATTTGAGGTTATTCAAAAAACTGGATGTAAAACTTTAATTAATCTAGGTACAGCTGGAAGCTCTGCATTTAATCGACATGATTTAGTCGAAGTAAAGACTTTTGTCCAACGTGATATGGATGTTTCACCTTTAGGGTTTGAAGTTGGTGTAACGCCATTAGATGATCACTTGGCGGCAGAGATTCATCTTCCCCCCCATTTTGTTGATTTGCCAAAAGCAGTTTGCGGAACTGGCGATTCATTTGAAACGGGACAGCCAAAAGTAGCTTGTGATGTGGTGGATATGGAAGGCTATGCCTTAGCCAAAGTCTGCCATAAGCTAGGCGTACGCCTGATTTCGGTGAAGTATATTACTGATGGGGCGGATGACACTGCACATGTGGATTGGGAAGAAAATTTATTATTAGGTGCCCAAAAACTTTTGGCGCTTTATCAAAATCATTTCTAAAAAAAGATCGGCAAATTTGCCGATCTTTTTTTTGTTTTAGCGAGGCAATACGCCGTAGAGCATCAGGTGGACTGTATGCTCAATTGAGCGTTGGAACATGCTTCGGTTACGAAGTGTTTTTCCAGTCACCATTTCCATTTGGGTTGCAAAATCTGCATAGTTTTGCGTAAGGCCCCAAATGTTTAAGATTAATAATTCTGGGTCGATATCTGGTGAAATCTTCCCTTCTTCTTGCCAAGTCTGAATGACTTTAGCTTTGCGCTTAAATAGTTTTTTTAATGGCCCTTTGAGTATAGGTAAAATATGCGGAGCGCCTTGAATTATTTCTAATGCAAACAATCTAGATGCTTTCGGTTGGCTACGAGACAGTTCGATTTTTTGTATTAAATAGTGAGTTAAGGCTTCGGCTGGTTCTAATTCAGACTCTAAAGTTTGTAAGGGAGCCAACCATTTTTGTAAAACAGTTGTGAGCACTTCTACGTATAAAGACTCTTTATTTTCGTAGTAATAGAAAATATTCGACTTATGCATGTCGGCGAGTTGGGCAATTTCATCCAGACTTGCGCCAGTGAACCCATAGACTGAAAATACGTCAAGGGCGGCAGCAAGAAGCTGATTGCGCTTTTGGGTACTCTTTTTTTGTTCCATCTGCTGCATAATTAAAAAAATAGTATTCCCATTGTAAGGTAAATTGTTTGATTTGTGCACAGGTGTCTTGCTTTTTTAATCAAAAAACGGCTAGTTAATTGCGTAATAGATATACTATTGTGCAAAAAATAGAGAGATTCACTAGTTTATTGTTATTCTTAAAAATATTTTTTAAATTTTGCTCTAAAAAAGAGCAATAAAACAGCAGTTTTATTGCTCGTAAATTGGGCATTTTTCGGTTGAACAGTTCTCATTCTTTATCGCAACCTTAAGTTGCCAGAACTGCATCGAGTACTTGTTGCTCAAGTTGGGAAAAACTAATACTTTTTTTACGGGGACGTGGCAAATTAACGTGGAAACTTTGAGCGATTTGACCCTTATCTAATAAGATAATACGGTCGGCCAATTGCACTGCTTCACTTACATCGTGTGTCACTAGAATGGCAGTAAAACCTTGTTCTTTCCACAAGCGCTCAATCAAGCTTTGCATCTCAAGCCGAGTTAGAGCATCTAATGCACCTAAAGGCTCATCAAGCAATAAAATGCGTGGCGTATGCGATAGTGCACGTGCTAAGGCTGTACGCTGACGTTGGCCACCTGAGAGTTGAGAAGGCCATTGTCCAGATTTCTCTTTTAAACCCACTTTTTCTAGTAATTCTTCTGCTAAAGCATGTTGAGCTTTAGGCAAACCCAGTTGAACGTTTTGAAGAATATTTCTCCAAGGAAGCAAGCGTGGGTCTTGGAACATTACTCGAATATCATCGTTAGTAATGCCTTCACGCAAATGTCGAGCAGATTTGAATTTGATTTCCCCAAAACTGGCTTTTTCAAGTTGGGCAATTAAACGTAGTAACGTACTTTTGCCACAGCCACTTCGACCAACAATTGCTAAAAACTCACCCGGCTGGATGTGTAGGTCAAGATCTTCAAGGACCTTTACCTCGCCATAGAATTTATAAAGTTGCTCAATCAGAATCTCTGCACCTAATGTCGGTTCTTGTGATTCTGCTGGACTTTCAGGAATGAGCTGCACTTCATTTTGATTAATATTTAAATTCAGATTTGTCATGTTCTAAGCTCCCTTATTTCTGATATCCAGAGTGCCAACGTAGTAAATAGCGTTCTAAAAGCTGTGCTAAAACATCTGCCAGTTTACCTAGTAAGGCGTAAAGAAGAATACCGACCAGAACGACATCTGTTTGTAAAAACTCACGTGCATTCATAGTCATATAACCAATACCTGCTTGAGCCGAAATGGTTTCAGCGACAATGAGCAATACCCAAACCAAACCTAAAGCAAAGCGTAGACCTACTAAAATAGAAGGCATAGCACCCGGAAGAATAATTTCTTTGTAAAGCTGCCAGCGAGAAAGGCCATAACTTTTACCCATTTCGATCAATTGAGGGTCAACTGATCGAATACCGTGATAGGTATTAATATAAATCGGGAAGAAAACGCCTACTGCGACCAAGAATAATTTCGCTGTTTCATCAATACCGAACCACAAGATTACAAGTGGAATAAGTGCTAATGCAGGGATGTTACGAATCATTTGCAAGGTCGTGTCGAGCAGGGTAGAGGCGAAGCGTGAAGAGCCATTAAGTAAACCTAAGAGCAAACCTAAACCGCCACCAACCAAAAGTCCAAGCAAAGCACGACCAGCACTCACCTTAACGTGATGCCATAATTCCCCGCTAACGAGCAAGTGCCAAAAAGCGGAAACAACGGCAGTGGGTGCTGGCAAAATGCGGCTTTCTAAAAGACCTGAACTTGAAGCAATTTGCCAAACAACCAAGAGAACAATGGGGAAAACCCAAGGCAGCAAATGCTGCCCGATTTGTTTTGTTCCACGTGAAACAATACTTTTATCTTTACTCATGCAGGCTCCTTGACGGAATCATTTTGCTTCTTCTCGTCTGGAACATAGTTGTTGGCAATAATTTCACCGAATGGACCGGTTAAATTTGGCTGAGCAAGTTTGGCGCGAGTTTCGATTGGCAATAACGGGAATACTAATTCTGCAAAACGGATTGACTCTTCAAGATGTGGATAGCCCGAGAAAATAAAAGTATCAATACCTAAGTCAGCATATTCTTGAATGCGGGCAGCGACTGTTTCTGGGTCACCTACAAGTGCTGTCCCAGCGCCACCACGGACTAAACCAATACCTGCCCAAAGGTTTGGAGATACTTCAAGCTTGTCACGGTTGCCGCCGTGGAGAGCTGCCATACGCTGTTGACCTACAGAGTCCATCTGCGCAAATTTTTTCTGTGCCGCAGCAATAGTTGCATCATCAAGATATTGGATAAGCTCGTTCGCTGCTGCCCAAGCTTGTTCGTTGGTTTCGCGAACAATCACATGTAAGCGAATGCCATAAGTTAATTTACGACCTTTAGCCTCAGCTTTGGCACGAACATGTTCGACCTTTTGTTTAACTGCTTCTGGTGGTTCACCCCATGTGAGGTAAGTATCGACTTGCTCAGCTGCAAGATCGACAGCGACTTCTGAAGAGCCGCCAAACCAAAGTGGTGGATAAGGCTTTTGCATAGGTGGGTAAAGTAGTTTTGCATCATCTACTTGTAAGCGTTCACCGTGGAATGTAAAAGCTTCACCTGTATGTGAACGCGTCAAAATTTCACGCCAAATTTTTACATATTCATTGGCAGTTTGATAACGCGTTGAGTGATCTTCATATAAACCATCGCCGCGTAGTTCGGCCTCATCACCACCAGTCACTAGGTTGAGTAACACGCGACCATTCGACAAGCGGTCAAATGTTGCAGCCATACGAGCTGCTAATGCTGGTGTTGTTACACCGGGACGTAACGCAACTAAGAATTTAAGGTGTTGAGTTGCATCAATCAGGCTAGCCGCCGTAATCCAAGGATCTTCACATGAACGACCTGTTGGAATAAGTACACCTTCATAACCCAAATTATCTACTGCCACAGCAATTTGCTTCATATAGGCATGGTCAACCTGACGAGCGCCTTTACTTGTACCTAAATAGCGACTATCACCGTGGGTAGGAATAAACCAGAAAATTTTCATGTGCATTACCTATATGTCTATTGAAATTACTTGGCAATCCAAACAGCTTGTTTGATGCTGATTGGTTTTGGAATGATGCCTTGTTGAGTAAAGATGTCTGCGAGTTGCTGCTGCTCAGCAATCACTTTGCTGTTCAGCGGAGTGGCTGATGAAGGACGAGGACGGCGTTTAATAAATAAGTCACTGGTTGCAGGCTTCAGTCCTGTGCTTTGGCCAATGGCTGTCGCCGTTTCTGCTTGATGGCTTTGAACCCATTTGTCAGCTTGATTGATTTGTTTGATGAGCCCAGAAACAGCTTTCGGATGTTGTTTAACAAAGTCCGGAGCGGCTAAATAAAATGTATAGTTCGGGCTTAAGCCTTTACCTGATGCAAGAACACGAGCTTGATCTTCTAGTTGTGCTGAAGCGAAGTAAGGGTCCCAAATTGCCCATGCATCAACGGCACCTTTTTGAAATGCTGCGCGAGCATCGGCAGGTGTAAGCCAGATCGGAGTAATGTCGCTCCAGTTTAGGCCTGCTTTACGTACAGCTTGCACAAGTAAGTAATGTGAACTCGAACCTTTTTGCAGCGCAATACGTTTACCTTTAAGGTCTTTAAGTTGTTTGAGCTGCGAGTTTTTAGGAACTAAAATTGCTGATGCTAGTGGTTTAGCTGCTTCATAGGCAATGTAATATAAAGGCTTTCCAGCTGCTTGTGCGTAGACTGGAGGAGTGTCCCCAGTAACTCCGACATCAAGGGAACCGACAGCTAAAGCTTCTAAAATTTGTGGTCCTGCAGGGAACTCATTCCAAGTAACTTTGGCATTTGGAAATTCTTGTTCAAATAGTTTTTGCTGTTTGGCAATCGCAAAGTTAATTGAACTTTTTTGGAAACCAATACGAAGTTCTTTTACAGTTGGATCAATTGCCCAAGCGGGTGCTGCGATTGTTAAACCTAATACAGTGACTGCACTGATGCGTTTAACTAATTGTGCCCACTGACTCTTATTAAATAATGACTGATGTTGCATATTGATATCCTTGTTCCCCTTGAGGTCCGGCACAGCATTTATATCGTTATTTAAGCCGTGCCCAAGCTGGGTTTATTTCAGTTTTAAAATGGCTTCTTGAATAGTGAGCTTGTTAGGAATGAGCTTTTGCGCATAAAAGGCATCAGCTACTTGTTGTTGTTCTTGTGCCACCTTGTCAGAGATTGGCTGAACTCCAAAACCCATACGTGAAATGGACGTTTTGAGTACATCAAACTCAAGTGCTGTAGGTTTTTCGAGTAGCTTGGCAGCTTCATCCTGATGTGAACTCACCCATTCAGTGGTCTGGTTAAGGGTTTGCACAACTGTATTGAGAACTTTCGGATTATTTTCTGCAAATTTACGGTCAGCTAGATAGAACTGATGATTGCTTACTAAATCTTCACCTGTTGCCAAAACTCGAGCTTGAATTTGATGTTCAGCTGCTGCAAAGAACGGATCCCAAATGACCCATGCATCTACTGCACCTTTTTCAAAGGCAGCACGAGCGTCTGATGGTGGTAAATAAACTGGTTGAATATCGCTTAAGCTTAAGTTGTTGGCTTCTAGAACTTTTAATAATAGGTAATGAACATTCGAACCCTTATTAAGAGCAACACGTTTGCCTTTTAAATCTTTAATAGAGTGAATTGGGGAGTCTTTTTGTACCAATAATGCTTCGGCTTTTGGCGCAGCAGGTTGGTTTGCGACATAGACTAAATTTGGATTGGCCGCCTGAGCAAAGATGGGTGGTGCTTCACCTGCTTCACCGAGTGAAACGCTCCCTACATTTAAGCCTTCAAGCAATTGAGGGCCAGCAGGAAACTCAACCCATTTTACTTGCACGCCTTGTTCTTTTAGTACTTTTTCTAGGTCACCACGAGCCTTTAAGATAGGAAGAATGCCATATTTTTGATAGCCAATATTTAAAGTTGTGGTGGCCTGTTCCTCTTTTTTGGCACAACCACTTAACATCATCACTCCTGCAAGGCTGGCTGCGATGACTGAATATTTTGCCCATGAAGTGGTATTGAAAAGTGCCATGAGATTTCGTGCTCCCCGAAAGAGAAAAAGAAAAAATAATTGGATGAGCAGCTACCCTAAAGGGATTTTTATTTCAGAAAAAATAAGTATTCGGTCTTTATTTATGCAAAAAAAAGCTAAAAACAATAGGCTATAAACTTATGCAAAAAAGTGATTTATCTAAGAGGAATATATTTAATGAATTATGAGTAAGTTGATGTAAATAAAATAAAAAATATTAAAACATTAAAAAATAGAGATTTTAAAAAAGTACAACCATAAATTAATAGCGTTTATGGATGTACTTTTTTAACTAAGCTTATCTGAAATAAGAATATCTTAAAAACAGCAAAGGCTAGGGAAGCAGTTTCTTAAAGACTAGAGAATTCCTTTGATAGTTATAAAGTGCCTGACGGGCATTAGGTAACTCATCAACACTGACCTGATGGAAACCATGTTCTAAAAACCAGTGAGCGGTACGCGTTGTTAAAACGAATAATTGACGAATACCTTGTTCTTTGGCCTTTTCTTCAAGGAATTGCAGAATTTGGCTGCCACGGTTTGATTTACGATAACTTGGATGTACTGCAACGCAGGCAATTTCTGCAGAACGAGTTTCGTTAAACTCGGTTGGAATTGGATAAAGCGCAGCACACGCTAAAATCATACCGTCGCGTTCAATAACAGCGAACTGGCTGATTTCTTGCTCCAGACGTTCACGTGAACGATAAACCAAAATGCCTTCTTCTTCTAAAGGACGCAATAAATTCATTAAACCGCCCACATCTTTAATATGAGCTGTACGAACTTCTTCATAATGCGCATCGGTAATCATGGTGCCTATACCATCTCGAGTAAATAACTCTTCGAGAAGGGCGCCATCATAGGCATAGGAAATGAGATGAACGCGGTGTACACCTGATAAAGACGCTTTTTTTGCTTGCTGCAAATGTAGGGTCAGCGTTGGACTAATGGTTTGGTATTGTTGAATATAGTAGTCCAATTGATGTGGGCTTAATTCACGTAATATTTGTTCATCTTCATTCAGAAGACCTTGTTGCTCTCCAAGAAAAATCAGTTTATCTGCTTTTAAATAAGTTGCAGTTTTGGTCGCAACTTCTTCTGCCCGCAAGTTAAATACTTCGCCTGTAGTGGAATAACCTGTTGGCCCCAGTAAAACAATATTATGATTATCAAGGTGTCGTTCAATTGCATCGGTGTCTATTGAACGAACTTCACCTGTAAGCTGGAAATCCATGCCATCACGAATGCCATAAGGTTTAGCAGTCACAAAATTACCCGATATCACATCTATTCGAGCGCCGTACATGGGTGAGTTCGCTAAGCCCATAGAGAGCAATGCTTCAATTTCTAGGCGAATTGAACCTACTGCACTCATGACACAGCTTAAAGATTCACGTGTCGTAATGCGGCTGTTGTCATAAAAAGGGGTTTCAATTCCTTTTTCTTGAAGATTCTGATTAATTTGCGGACGTGCGCCGTGCACAAGAATTAAGCGAATACCAAGAGAATGAAGTAACGCAATATCGTGAATGATATGTTCGAAATTAGGATGACGGACTGCTTCACCACCAAACATCAATACGAATGTTTTATCGCGGTGAGCATTAATGTAGGGCGCTGAGTGTCGAAACCAGTGTACATAATGCTGGGTGTTATTATGCGACTTTTCTAAAGACTTGCTTGGCATACCGATCTCGAATCAACAGCAAAAAGATATAAAGATGATTCTAAACAAAAAAGATTAAAGCCGCATGTTTTAGATAAAAAAACACCCAAATCTAAGTTTGGGTGTTTAAATTTTTTAAAATTAGTGAACCACTCGGATGATTTTATGGCTTTGTTCATTCACCAGTACATAATTTCCGTTCACTTTGTACCATTTTTGGTAGCGGCCTGGCTTAGTTAATTTTTGATGTTGACGGTAGTCAATCACATAACGTGAGTGTTGATATTCATGTGGAACCACCTGACCTGCTCGCCACACATTGCGATGGTCATCCTTTTTAATCACTGTAACGGTTTTTACTTCATGGTTTTGGTAGTTGCCATGGTAGTTATGATCATTAGGTGCTGCCATTGCCGTTGTTGCAACTAAACCACTGAGTGAAAGAACAATCGCTGTTGTTAGTTTTTTCATTGTAAACCTCTAATGATGAATTAAATTTCAATAACTAAAGACTAGTGAACAATTACAGATAAATCGTGGAGGCTACGAAGAATAAATGTGAAAACTAACGATGAAATAAGAAGAAATTAAGAAAATATGAAATGTAAGAATATAAAAAAACTTTTTATTTTTAAAATATATAAGTAATAAAAAAGGATAAAACCATGAGGCTTTATCCTTCTTGTTTAGCGATAGCGAGGTTCTATCGCTTTAAAAACCACGAATACTAACAATGCTATTAGAATCAGTATCGACTAAAATATAGTCATTATTGATTTTGTACCATTGTTGGTTCCGGTCTGGTTTCGGCAAGTTACTGTCTTTATAGTCGACTTTGTAGCCATTCCCACGGTAGTGCTGTGGCATGACATAGCCAGGCTGCCAGCGATGCTGTTTCAACCGTTCAAAACCACGTTCTTCGCGCATACGACGCTCGTCACGGACACGATCTTCATCATGATCACGTCCAAATCCTGGCCCACGATCATTCCATTCACCGCGTGGTCCTCCACCTTTAGGACCTTTGGGGCCATGGCCTCGGTCAAAAGGAGGATCAGCAAAGCTCGCCATACTTGTGGTTAATACGGCTATGGAAAGGGTTAAGATTGTGAACAACTTTTTCATGATGCATCCTCGTTTACATCTGATGTCTCTCATGTTGAATACTCTACGCGTAAAATGCAGAGAAACTGTGAAGATCATTTAATGGTTCAATTAAAATTACGGATAGATCAAGAGTTTTTTATCAATAATAAAAAAGGCTTGGATATATCTTTTCAGGTATAGGCAAGCCAGATTTGATGATCGGCTGTAATTTTCTTTAGCTTTTCATCTTTAATTTTTAATCCTGTGCATCGATACTTTGACCATTGAGTGCCAAGCTGTCTTCACCCATTAAATAGAGATAAGCAGGCAAGATCGACTCTGGTGTAGGTAGTGTTTTCGGATCTTCTTGTGGGTAGGCTTTCGCACGCATTGCGGTACGCGTCGCACCTGGATTAATGCAGTTAAAGCGGATATTTGGATAAGTATGTTCCGCTGCAAAAATTTTGCTCACCGCTTCAATTGCAATTTTTGAAACAGAATATGCTCCCCATAAAGCACGTGCTTCACGGCCTACACCCGAACTGGTAAATACAACAGAGGCATTTTCTGATTTTTGCAAAAGTGGTAATAATGCTTGAGTCAAAGCAAAAGGCGCACGCAAGTTAACCGCCATGACATCATCCCAAGTTTCAGTTGGATAATGTGCAAGTTCAACACGTTCACCTAAAATACCTGCATTATGCAAAATACCGTCTAGGCGTCCAAACTGCTTTTCGAGGGTATCGACTAAAAAGTCATAATCACGGTCAGAAGCACTCGAAAGTTGTAATGGTAAAATCGCTGGTTGCGGTGCACCCAGACTTTCAATTTCATCATAAATCACTTCAAGTTTATTTAAGGTTCTACCATGCAGTACAACGGTTGCACCATGTAGGGCATAAGTCAGAGCGGCAGCTCGCCCAATTCCATCACCAGCGCCAGTAATTAAAATAATTCGATCTTTGAGTAGATCCGGACGAGGTTGGTATTCTGAATATTTCATTGGTAAACCTCCTTCTTTTTATATTGATAAAACGAATAACTGTTAAAAAAGCCTATAAAACTCTTATGTTAACTTATCATACGCTGATTTTCCTGTAGAGCAGGAAGCTTTTGACGTAACATATCGTGTAATTCTGTCACCGTATTTACAATCGAATCGGCCTGCCATGCAGCGAGATCATCACGATGTTCGATTGGTAAATAGCCATATGCAGCCAAAATAGTATACATATTGGCATTGCGACCAGCATCAATATCACGTGGGTGGTCGCCCACATAAATAATTTCATTTGCTGGAATATTTAACTGTTTAGCAGCTAGATACATCGGTTCAGGGTCTGGTTTAGTTTTACTAACATCTTCAGGACACACTAAAACAGCACAGCGTTCAGTCAGATTTAACTTTTCTAAGAGAGACTCGCTTAAACCACGAGGTTTATTGGTCACAATACCCCACGGAATTTCTTTAGCTTCTAACGCTTCTAGAAGCGGATACATGCCTTCAAACAGGTCTGTATCGACCACAATGTTATTGCCGTAAATGTCTAAAAAGTTTTGGCGATGCGCCAAGAAAATTGGATTGGTTACATCCAGCTCTGGATAGACCAATTTAACCATCGCACGCGCGCCCTCAGAAACCTGAGTACGAATTAGGTCTCCATCAACGACTGGGCGTCTTGCATCACGACACATTTGCTGAATAATACGAATGAAGTCGGCAGCTGTATCGATAAGAGTACCGTCTAAATCAAATAAAACAGCTTTCATCATGCACCTGTATTTATCGTGTGAACCATATAATTAACGTCAACATTTGGCGCTAACCAGTAATGCTTGGTAAGCGGGTTGTAGTGCAGTCCTGTCATTTCTTTTAGAGTAAGACCTGCATTACGAATGTCATGTGCCATTTCAGATGGTCGAATAAATTTATGATAATCATGTGTACCTTTTGGCAACATGCGTAGTACGTATTCTGCACCAATAATGGCAAATAAATAAGATTTTGGGTTACGGTTAATGGTTGAGAAAAACACATGACCGCCCGGTTTAACCAAAGCCTGACAAGCTCTTACAATAGATGCTGGATCTGGAACGTGTTCCATCATTTCCATGCAAGTGACCACATCGTATTGACCTGCTTGTTCTTGTGCTAATTCTTCTACAGGAATTTGGCGATATTCAATATTTTGAACATTGTCTTGCTGAGCATGCAAACGGCCAACAGCTAGCGGTGCTTCACCCATATCAATACCAAGTACATCTGCTCCACGACGTGCCATGCTCTCTGCCAAAATACCGCCACCACAACCGACATCAAGTACTTTTTTACCAGCAAGGCCGCCTACACGCTCATCAATCCAGTTTAAACGTAGTGGATTGATTTGATGAAGTGGGCGAAATTCAGAATGTTGATCCCACCATTTGGCAGCAAGTGCTTCAAACTTTGCGATTTCTTGTAAATCAACATTCAATTGCGACATGGTGCTACCTCTAAACTTGAGTTATCTTTTTGGATATAGTTCGCCGTTAGTGTAGCGATTATTGGGAAAAAAGCGATAAACCCAATAAAAAACTTCACAGAAGCAAAACGAATTTAGCATATTTGTTTTATATTTAGGGCATAAGCTAATGCATAACAACTTAGAGGAAAAGCTGTAGCAATGAAAAAATTGGTTTTGGGTGGTTTAAGCGCAGCAATTATGGCCGTATCGGGTGGTGCAATGGCAGCAGATTTTGTTGCTGGTAAAGACTACACCGTGATTGCCAATCCAGGCAAAGTGGAAGTTCCGGGGAAAATCGAAGTTCGAGAGTTCTTTTGGTATGGATGTCCACACTGTTTTAAACTTGAACCGCATATGCAAACGTGGTTAAAACAGATTCCTAACGATGTGCGTTTTGTACGTACACCAGCTGCAATGAATAAAATGTGGGAACAAGGGGCGCGTACCTATTATACATCTGAGGCATTAGGTGTACGTAAACGCACGCATTTACCATTGTTTCATGCGATTCAGGTGAATGGTCAGCAAATTTTTGATCAGGCTTCTGCTGCGAAGTTCTTTACTCGTTATGGCGTGCCTGAACAGAAATTTAATAGCACTTACAATTCATTTGCTGTGACTGCAAAAGTTGCTGAGTCAAATAAACTTGCTCAACAGTACCAATTAACAGGTGTTCCTGCGGTTGTCGTTAATGGTAAATATGTTGTACAGGGTGAAGATGGTAAAGTTACTCAAGTTCTTAATTATTTAATTGAGAAAGAACGTAAAGCAAAATAAGTTGTTTAGGCTTTACTTCAAAAATGGGCTTCAAATGAAGCCCATTTTTATTTAATTAAAATTTATATCGATGTTCAATTTTTTGTTAATTATCACGAAATCTTTCAATTAATTTTGCTTATTTTCATCTTCAATTTGAAAATTTAAAACATCAAAATTAACAGTTTGAGTTGGCAGCGATAATGCCTGATTAATATATAAATTAATTAATTTTTGGCGAGAACCAATAGAGCGCTGGTAATAGGTAGAATTTAAAAGCAGTGATGCGCCATAAGTCAGTGACCAGATATAAGACAAATAATCACGAATCGACATGTCGTAATTTAGTGATTTTAAATAATTTTCTGTAATATCTTTAATAGCTAAAATACGCTGTTGGCGGATTTCATAAAGTTCTTCGAAAAGATGCTTCAACTTAGATTCTGTCATTGTCAGACTTTCTTCAAGTTGATGCAATAAAATGGTTTTTCCTGGCGTAAGCAAATGATGAAGCATGTAATGAGGGGCATACTCTTTGAAATCTGTATTATATTTTTTAGAAATTTCTAAAATTTGTTTTTCATTTTGAATAATGAGCTCAAGTAGAAGCTCATTTTTGCTTCTAAAATGCTTATAAAGTGTGCCTTTAGCAATATCTAGCTCGGCCACTAACTCATCTAGAGTAATTTCCTGATTGTTTTCTAGTAACAACTTTTCTGCCACGCTTAGAATTTTTTCTTTGCGCATCAAAAACTGTGTATGACGATCAAGATTCATAGGTATTCCCACACCAGTTTGGCCTAACTAATAATTTACTTCTTGTAAAAAGAAAAAGACTTTTCTCGAAATTTTTAGCCTTTTTCTTTCTCTCTTTACGTATTACCACATAACCTGTTTTTTGTCATTTGCCGCTTTTACCGTTCCCAGTTTGCAATCCCTCTAAAGAGTAAGCGAACTTGTGTAGAGGCATTTTCGATAAAGGCGGTTTGTTGCTGTTTGAGCTGCTCGTCTTGATATTGTTTAGATAGGTTGAGCCACGTCATTGCCCATGTAAATGACATGTTGGTCAAAATGGTGGATAAGACATTTAAGTCTTGAGGTTGTTGAATATGTTTGAAATTTTCGAGTTTGGTGAGATCTGTAGTCAAATCTTCAATCAGAAATTCGATTTCTCGGGCAATTGCTGCACGAACCGTTTCTGAACCGCCCCAACGTTCGGAAATCATAAATTGCCACTGCTTAGGGCTATGATTTACCGCCTGAACAAATAGCTCAATGCTGGTCTGAGTTTTGGTCGATTTATGTTGTAAATAACTTTGACCGAGTTGATGCAAAACACTTTTTAAGTGTAGTGCGACTTGGTCAACCAATTCCTTACCAAGTTCATCCATGTCTTGAAAATGACGATAGAACGCTGTCGGCACCAAACCAACTTCACGTGCAACTTCACGCAAACTGATACTACTGAACGAACGCCCAGACGTGCTCAGATGCAAGGCTGCATCGAGGAGTGCCTGACGACTTTGCTGTTTTCGTTCATCCCGTATCGACATTAAAAGAACCTATTTAAACCGTGAGCCAGAGTCTAACAAAAAAGAGCAAACTTTCATAAAAAAAATAGTGAACAAGTGTTGACTGAGTGAACGGTTATAAATATAGTGTACATATGTTCACTATACGAACATGTGTTCACTCAAATAAATAGCCAGATACAAAAGAGGAACGTATGAACGCAACACTTAGTTATCAGCCACATTTGGTTCGAGAAGATTTCGTTGATTTTGTTTTGCAGAAAATTAACGTGACTTGGGCTTGGAAACGCGTACTTGCCAAAGTTACCGCAGTTCAGTCTCTACATACCGATATGGTGCTTATCAAGCTAAAACCGAATCGTAATTTTAAATTCGATCAGGTATGTGCTGGACAAAGTATTTTATTGACCCTACTTATAGATGGGGTTTACCACCAGCGTAGTTATTCAATTATTGAAGTAACAAATGAAGGTGAAATCTCTTTAGGTATTAAAGTACAGGGCTTAGTGTCTAGTGCAGCTCAACTCTTACATGTTGGAGAGTGCATTGAGATTTCACAGCCACAAGGTGAATTCACACTACATTCAGGTCAACAGCCAGCTATTTTAATTGCGTCAGGTAGTGGCATTACTGCAATTTATTCACTTTTGCAGCAAGCTTTGAAACAGCAGCTTGAACAGATTCATGTCATTTACTTTAATCGTGCAGAAATTTTTCATGCTGAATTAAAAGCGTTGGCAGAAAAGCATCCAGAGCTTCAATATCATTTTTTTAATACCACTGAGCAAAAGCAGCATTTAGATGCGAAATTGTTGACGAAACTGGTCCCGAACTTTAAAGACCTACAAATGTATGCATGTGGTCATCACGGCATGATGCGTCAGGCACAAGATATTTATAAGCAACATGATGTGTTGGAAAACTTCCATCAAGAGTTTTTCATGCCTGTTCAAATCGAACAGTCTAATGAAGCACAACCAATCATATTTCGTCGTTCGCAACAAAACTTTCTTGCCACGACAACGTTATTAAGCAGTGCAGAGCAAGCTGGCTTACGTCCACAGCATGGTTGTCGTATGGGTGTATGCAACCAATGTACGTGTACCAAAGTCAGTGGTGTCACCCAGAATATATTAACAGGTGAAATTGACGATCAACCAAATCGTGCAATTAAGTTATGCGTGAACCAAGCCCTTAGCCCAGTCACGATTGATCTATAAAAACAAACATAAAAGAGATTTGAGGATACCCTTATGAATATGGCAGTGGAAATTAAAGCAACATCAAAATCGGCACATTTAACCCCAGAGCAAACAGAAGCTTTTGGTCGTCGTATTGAAGAAATTCGTCTTGAAGTGATGAAAGATCTCGGGAAAGAAGATTCAAAATATATTTACAAAGTACGTAATTTTGTACGCTACACCGAAATTGCATCACGTGGCATGTTGATGTTTGGTGGTTGGATTCCACCAGTATGGTTGTTGGGTACGGCTATGCTAGGCGTATCTAAAATCGTTGAAAACATGGAACTCGGTCATAATGTGATGCATGGTCAGTTTGACTGGTTAAATGATCCAACGCTTAACGGTGCAACCTATGACTGGGATACAGTGTGTACGGGTGAAGACTGGAAATATACCCATAACTATAAGCATCATACCTATACCAATGTGTTTGGTATGGATCATGATATTAGCGGTTATGGTGTGATGCGCATGAGCCGTGAGCAAAAGTGGGAACCTCGTTTTTTATTCAACGTGCCAATGGGTTTTGTATTGTCAACGGGTTTTGAATGGCTACTGGCTTTGCAACGTCTAGAGATGGAAAAAGTGTTGTTTGATGGCACCAAAACTTGGAAAGAAGTGTATGTAGAATCTAAAAATCTACGTAAAAAAATGGTACGTCAGTTTGGTAAAGATTATGTGTTGTTCCCACTCATTGCAGGACCAATGTTCTTGCCAGTATTGGCTGGTAACTTTTTTGCTAACTTGATCCGTAACTACTGGGCATCGACCGTGATTTATTGTGGTCATTTCACAGAAGATTCTGAAATTATCACTGACAATATTGATAATGAAACTAAAGCAGAGTGGTACTTGCGTCAGATCCGTGGTTCAGCAAACTTTACTGGCGGTAAAATCATGCATTTCTTGAGTGGTAACTTGAGTCATCAAATCGAACATCACTTGTTTCCTGATGTACCTGCCAACCGCTATCAAGAGATGGCACCTAAAGTACGTGAAGTTTGTGCAGAGTTCGGTCAACAGTACAATACCGCGCCCTTTGGATCTCAAATTTTGAGTGTGTATAAACGTCTGGCTGTTCACTCTTTGCCTGACAATGTGGTTGATCATTTAGTGGCGACCAAGCGGACCTTTGTTGAGGCGGTAAAAGGCATGTTTGGCAAAACTGCTTAATAAAGATAGAGCATTGTTTAAGGTATTCCAAATAGCTCCTTTTAAGGGGCTATTTTTATTTTTGAGTCATTAAAAGTGCAGACTTACATTTGAAAGTAGGGAATAAACTCAACCTGTCAAAATCCTTTGCTATACTATGCCCAGATTTGTATTTAAGAGAAGTTAGGAAGGATTATGCGTATTGACCAACGTGAATTAGACCAGTTACGTGAAGTAAAAATCACACGTAACTATACCCGTTACGCAGAAGGTTCAGTTCTGGTTGAGTTTGGTCACACCAAAGTCCTTTGTACTGCAAGTATCGATAATTCGGTTCCACGGTTTTTAAAAGGAAAAGGACAGGGCTGGGTCACTGCTGAATATGGCATGTTACCGCGCTCAACACACTCACGTTGTGACCGTGAAGCAGCGCGTGGTAAACAGTCGGGCCGGACACAGGAAATCCAACGTCTGATTGGTCGTAGCTTACGTGCTATGGTCGATTTGAAAAAGCTTGGCGAAAACACGATTACCATCGACTGTGATGTGATTCAGGCAGATGGTGGTACGCGTACTGCTTCAATTACTGGTGCGGCTGTAGCATTGGTTGATGCTATGAATGTTTTATTGTCTCAAAAGAAAATTAAGCATGATCCGCTTAAAGGATTGGTTGCTGCAATTTCTGTGGGTATGTATCAAGACGAAGTATTGCTTGATCTTTGCTATGAAGAAGATTCAAACTGTCAAACTGACTTAAATGTAGTAATGACACAAGCAGGTGAATTTATTGAAATTCAAGGTACTGCTGAAGACAAACCGTTTACTCGCGCACAAAGCAATGCCATGTTAGAAATGGCTGAAAAAGGAATTGCCGAGCTCGTTAAAAAGCAACAAGAAGCTTTAGGCTGGTAATTTTAAACTTTCTAAAAAAACGCATCTTCGGATGCGTTTTTTTATGCCTTCATCAAATCGACATAAAAACATCACTTGCCTGTCACTTTTACGCTTTATTAGTAGTTCGCATTTAAACCGTTTGGAAAAAACCAATGCGAAAACTTTCACTTTTATTAATTACATCTTTAGCACTTTTGCTCAGTGCTTGTAACGATGATAACGACTCAGATAATTCATCGCCAACAACACCGCCGACCAGTAATTGCAAAATGCACTGTGCACCATAATAAGAACTCAGGATAGAACTAATGAATCGTCGCGAATTTCTTTTAAATTCTACAAAAACCATGTTTGGAACAGCTGCTTTAGCGAGTTTTCCGCTTAGTATTCAAAAAGCCTTAGCTATTGATGCCAAAGTTGAAAGTGGAACTATTGAAGATGTTAAACACATCGTGATTTTGACTCAAGAAAACCGCTCTTTTGATAATTATTTTGGAACACTAAAAGGTGTGCGTGGTTTTGGAGATCGCTTTACCATTCCAATGACCGAAGGCCGAAAGGTTTGGGAACAATATGATGCTAAGAAAAATAAAATATTGCCTTACCATTTGGATAGCCGCTTAGGAAATGCACAGCGCGTTTCAGGTACGCCTCATTCATGGTCGGATGGTCAAGCCGCTTGGGACAATGGTCGTATGAGCGATTGGGTGGCGCATAAAAAGCCGCAATCGATGGGTTACTACAAAAAACAGGAAGTGGAATATCAGTTTGCATTAGCCAATGCTTTTACCATTTGTGATGCTTACCATTGTGCGATGCATGCTGGTACCAATCCAAACCGTAAGTTTATCTGGACCGGAACGAATGGCCCTACAGGTGCAGGTATTGCCAGTGTTGTAAATGAGTTTGATGGTATTGGTCCTTCAAATGAGGGTTATGAATGGACGACTTATCCTGAGCGCTTACAACAGGCTGGCGTTAGCTGGAAAATCTATCAAAATATGCCGGATAACTTTACCGACAATCCTCTAGCCGGTTTCAAACAGTATCGCCGTGCGAATGAGCAGTCAGGGCAACCTGTAAGTAATGATGTTCTCGTTTGCCCTGCATACGATGAAAAGATTGATGCAACACAGCCGCTTTATAAGGGTATTGCTAACACTATGCCAGACGGTGGTTTTTTAGGGAGTTTTAAAGCAGATATTGCTCAAGGTAAATTACCGCAAGTAAGCTGGTTGGTCGCTCCTGCAACTTACAGTGAACATCCAGGGCCATCTAGTCCTGTACAGGGTGCTTGGTATATTCAGGAAGTATTAAATGCTTTAACTGAAAACCCTCAAGTTTGGAGTCAGACGGTTTTATTAGTGAACTTTGATGAGAATGATGGTTTCTTTGACCATATTCCTTCACCAAGTGCACCTTCTAAAGATGAAAAAGGTGTAGTTCAGGGGAAAACGACTTTAAGTGATCAACAAGTGTCTTATGAGTACTTTAATCATCCAGCAGTCGCTACAGCAAAATCTCAACCCGCAACAGATGGACGTGTTTATGGACCGGGTGTACGCGTTCCAATGTATGTGATTTCACCGTGGAGTCGTGGGGGATGGGTGAATTCACAAGTCTTTGACCATACTTCTATTTTACAGTTCTTAGAAAAGCGTTTTGGTGTGCAAGAACCAAATATTAGTCCATACCGTCGTGCCGTGTGTGGCGATTTAACGACAGCTTTTGATTTTAAAACACCGAACCTTTTGCCTGTAAATGAGTTAGTAGGTAAGAAAACAAAAGCAGAAGCCGATGCTATTCGTGTTGCTCAGGCTTTATTGCCACAAGTTCCGGTTCCAAGCCAGCAACAATTTGCACAGCAGGAAATGGGCATTAGACCTTCACGTGCTTTGCCTTATATTTTGCATACCAGTGCTAAAGTTGATGCAGCACAAAAGACAGTCAAGTTGATGTTTTCAAATACAGGCAAACAAGCAGCCGTTTTTCATGTGTATAACCGATTAGATCTTACGGTAGCTCCTCGTCGTTATATGGTTGAGGCGGGTAAACAGCTTGATGACGTGTGGAATACTATAAATGGACAGTACGATTTATGGGTACTCGGTCCAAATGGTTTCCACCGCGCGTTTAAAGGTAATTTGATCCAAGCCAATCAAACTCAAGCATTACCAGAAATTAGAGTCTGTGTGGAGGAGTGTGATGCGAATTTGTATTTAAAAGTTCGTCATGATGGTAGTAAGTCAGTCAAGCTGACAGTCAAAGCAAATGCTTATCTTGCAAATAAGACATGGACTATAGAAACCGACCATTCTGAAAAAGAACTGGTTTGGGATATGTCTGAATTTGGTGGCTGGTATGACTTCACTGTGACATTAGCTGATGATGCTACTTTTAGCCGTCGCTTTGCTGGCCGTATTGAAACTCAAGAAGATTCAATTTCTGACCCATATATGGGTTATTTAGAGTCTTAAGTTGGTAAGTTATTTTCCTTAATGAGGGTATTGGAATTTATTCCTCATTAGCTGGTGCTAAAAGTCATCTGCAACCTGTCTATAATCTATAAGGATCTTATTTTTGCAACAAAATAGGATAGAGGATGAAAGTGGGCAGGTTTTGCAGATGACAATGCCTTTGGTTACTTTGGGCAAAACCAAAGTAACAGAACTAGCTGTTGGCAAAAAATTCTAGACGGTAAGACTCCGTCGCGTAGGTTGATAGAGAGAAACAAGATATCCCTGTCTCAATAGTAAATACAGGGTTTAGGCTGTTGATATAAAATTGTATTTGGGGGGAGAGACTGTTGTACAGATGAATAATAAAAATAAAGACTTACCTTTTGTAACAGAATCTCCTAAGCCTCGTCATATTTATCTTTTACTTTGGAACCCTGAATTTTTTAAAGTAATGGGGAAAATTTATGCTACAAGGTTTTATTGTATTATTAGCAGTAGTTACATTTGTTTTAATGGCTGCCGACCCACGAGATAGTGGGGCACAAGCGACTCAGTCAGCATGGCAAAAAACACAAGCAGCAGACATGACCAAGTCGCAAAAAAATACGAATAACGACGCAGATTTTATTTAAGCATTAAAACGCATTGATAAATCAACAGCTCTAACGTCTTTAGTCAGCACGCCCATAGAAATGTAGTCAACACCAGTAGTGGCAACTTCGCGTAAGTTTTCAATGGTGATATTGCCAGAAGCTTCGAGTTTACAACGGCCTGCAACATGTTTTACGGCATCAATCATTTGTTGTTGACTGAAGTTGTCGAGCATAACAATGTCTGCACCAGCTTCAAGCGCTTGATTTAGCTCATCCCAAGTTTCAACTTCGACTTCAACAGGTTTACCCGGTGCAATTTGATGTGCTTTTTCAATTGCCTGAGCAATACCACCCGCCGCCATAATGTGATTTTCTTTAATTAAGAACGCATCAAATAAACCGAGACGATGGTTCTGTCCGCCACCAATAGCCACAGCATATTTCTGTGCAATACGTAAGCCTGGTAAGGTTTTACGCGTATCGAGAAGTTTTGTATTTAAACCTTCAAGATGTTGAACATATTCAGCAGTTTTTGTTGCAACTGCAGATAAAGTTTGAATAAAGTTTAAAGCAGGGCGCTCTACAGTAAGTAAGCTACGTGCAGAGCCTGCAAGTTTTAAAAAGGCTTCATTTGCGGCAACACGGTCGCCTTCTTGTTTTAACCAAGTTACCTGTACAGTATTGTCATAAGCTGAGATGAGTGCATTCACCCAAGGCTGGCCAGCTAAAACCATATCTTCGCGGCTAATAATGGTCGCGGTTGCCTGCTCATCTTCAGGCGTGAGCATAGCGGTAATATCACCGTCCCCAATATCTTCTTGTAATGCTTGTTGAATATTGATTTGAATTGATTGTTCAAGCAAAGACTGAGGTATGCTCATACGGTTTCCATTTTGTAGATGACCCTAAAACTTGCGATATATTAGCACCGTCGACTTTAAAAATAAGCTGTTTTATGAGATTAATCGCGATAAACAATCGCATTTACTAGTTTGAAAAGTAGATAACTGCTTTAAACTAAAACAATTGGCAAGCAATTTATTGGCATCTCAATGAAGCAAATCAAACCGTATGAAGTTATAAATGGACAATTAAAAGGGGCGAGACAAATCCCTTCTCCAAATTTTAACCAGCGTCCGACTGGTACCGAAATTCAAATGATTGTGGTTCATAATATTAGCTTGCCGCCGTCTCAATTTGGAGGCGGGTATATTGAGCAATTTTTTCAAAATAAGTTGGATTGGTCAGTCCATCCCTATTTCCAGACCATTGAAGGTATGCAGGTTTCTACGCATTTGCTGATTTTACGTAGTGGGGAAGTCCTGCAGTTTGTTAATTTTAACGAAAGAGCATGGCATGCAGGACGTTCGAGCTATTTAGCCAAAGTAGAATGCAATGACTATTCAATTGGTATAGAGCTTGAAGGAAGTGATGATTTACCTTTTGAAGAAGTACAATACGAAGTATTAACCGATGTGGTTAAGGTTATTCGTCAGGCTTATCCTGAAATTAAAAACCATATAGCAGGACATTCAGACGTTGCACCTGGCCGAAAAACTGATCCAGGACCTTATTTTAAATGGCAGTATTTTAGACAATTACTTGCTCAGAAAAAAAGTTGAGTTCATTCATCATTTCACAACGAAAAGATTTTCTAGTTTCATTACAATAGCGTCTTTCGAATATAGCTGTAGGTGAGTACGATGGCATTGTGGCGATCGACTTTTATTGTCAGTGCAATGACGATGTTGTCACGAGTGTTAGGTTTAGTGCGTGATGTCGTATTGCTCAACGTGTTTGGTGCGGGTAAAGATTTTGATACCTTCGTCGTCGCTTTTCGTATTCCCAATTTCTTTCGACGATTGTTTGCCGAAGGTGCCTTTTCTCAGGCCTTTATTCCAGTATTAACTGAATATAAAACAGGCCGGGCACACGCTGAAGTGCAGATCTTGATTAGTCGGGTATTTGGTTGTTTGTTAACAGTCATGACCCTACTTACTTTTGTGGCTATGGTTTTAGCGCCTGCAATCATTTATATGTATGCACCGGGTTTCCATAGCGATCCTGAAAAGTTCGATTTAGCAGTCAGCATGTTCCGTCTGACCATCCCATATTTATTATTTATGTCACTCACTGCCTTCGCTAGCAGTATTTTAAATAGTTATGGTTCATTTGCTTCACCAGCTTTTTCACCAGTGTTGCTGAATGTCGCGATGATCGCAGGTGCATGGTGGCTTACGCCGTATATGGCTGAACCGATCAAAGCATTAGGCTGGTCAGTGGTAGCAGCAGGAGTGTTGCAGTTAGCTTTGCAGATTCCAGAATTATGGCGTAAAAACCTGCTGATTCCCCCTAAAGTTGATTTTAAACATGAAGGTGTAGAGCGTATTTTAAAATTAATGCTTCCAGCATTATTTGGGGTATCTGTTACTCAGATTAACCTGTTATTAAATACGATTTGGGCTTCTTTCATGCAAGATGGTTCAGTATCTTGGCTCTACAGTGCAGAGCGTATGACTGAATTGCCGTTAGGTTTAATTGGCGTTGCGATTGGTACAGTAATTTTACCTTCTCTTTCTGCACGTCATGCAGAACAAGATCAAGCCAAGTTCCGTGGTATGATCGACTGGGCTGCAAAAATTATTGTATTAGTTGGCTTACCAGCAAGTATTGCCTTATTTATGCTTTCTACTCCAATTATTCAGGCATTATTCCAACGTGGCGAGTTTGACCTGCGTGATACACAAATGACAGCTCTAGCACTGCAATGTATGAGTGCCGGTGTGATTTCGTTTATGCTGATTAAAGTCTTTGCACCTGGTTTCTATGCACAGCAAGATACTAAAACCCCTGTACGTGTTGGTTTAATGTCGGTCGCAGCCAATGCTATTTTGAACGTTGTATTTATTGGTTTCTTTAAGCTGATCGATTGGCATGCAGAGCATATGGCACTTGCATTGGCATCTTCTGGCTCGGCTTTAGTAAATGCGGGTCTACTCTACTTCTATTTACATAAACGTAATATTTTCCGATTTGATTCGCATTGGAAAAAATTAGGGCTTCAATATGGTTTGGCTAACCTTACCATGATTGCAGCGCTCTGGTTTGCGTTAAATTGGTATAACGGTGAGCTTTCACAGTGGTTACGCATTGCCGAAGTGGTTGGATTGTGTGTAGTGGGCGTAGTCGCTTATCTGGTGGCTCTAGTTGTTACAGGTTTTCGTCCCAGAGACTTAAAACACTAAAAAATAAAAAAGCGATCTTAAATGATCGCTTTTTTATATCTCATGAATTTATTTTGGTAAAACTTGCAATAATTCAATATCAAAAATTAAAGTACTATTTGGACCAATCGTGTCACCAGCACCGACTTCGCCATAAGCAAGATTCGCAGGTATAAAGAAACGGGTTTTTCCGCCTTCTTTCATGGTTTGTAGACCTTCTGTCCAGCCTGCAATGACTTGGCTGAGCTGAAACTCAACTGGATGATTACGAGCAATAGAACTATCAAATACGGTCCCGTCTAGTAAACGTCCTTCATAATTCACTTTAACGCGAGAGGTAGCTTTCGGTTTTTGTCCATTACCTTCTTTTAACACTTGGTATTGGAGACCAGATTTAGTCGTTATCACACCAGATTTTTTTGCATTGTCAGCAAGAAATGCCGCACCTGCTTGAGCGTTTAGTTGACCTGTTTTTTGAAATTCGACGAGTTGTTTGGCTTCTAATGTTTTCTTATAGTCATTAATCGCTTTCGCCATTTCTTCATCAGTTAAGCGTGCTGTTTTACTTTGAGCACCTTCTTGGAGACCTTGGTAAAAAATATCAAGATTCAGATCTGTTAGCGCATCCGTATTATTACGACCCATTAAATAGCCATAACTATAACTAAATTGTTCTTTTGCTGGGCTTTTATTCGTTATAGGAGTTGCAGCAAAAACAGATAAACTCATGGTTGATGCTGCAATAATTAAACCGATTTTTTTCATGCCGTTTTCCAAAAAAAAGGAGAGTAGTGTTCTACTCTCCTGAATGTTTTTATTTCACTGAAATAAGTTCTACATCAAAAATCAGTGTACTGTTTGCTGGAATGCCAGGAACTTCCTGAGGACCATAGGCAAGATTTGATGGAATGAAGAACGTCGCTTTACCACCTTCTTTCATTAATTGAAGTCCCTCAGTCCAACCTGGAATAACCTGATTGAGTGGGAACTCAACTGGCTCACCGCGTTTATAAGAACTATCAAAAACCTGACCGTTAATTAAACGACCTTCATAATGTACTTTAACAACTGACTGAGCTGTTGGCTGTTTGCCAGTACCTTCTTTAGTAATGATATATTGCAAACCAGAAGCTGTTGTTTTTACGCCAGCTTTTGATTTATTTTCTGCAAGGAACTGCGCATCTGCAGATTCAGGAGTAGCACCAGCAGCTTGCTCCGGTTTATTTTGTTGTTGCATTTTTTGCTGCAATTCTTTTTCATAAGCGGTTACAGCAGCTTTTAACTCTTCTTGAGTATAAGCACTTGGCTGCTTACTACGAGCATCATGAATACCTTTCACAAATGCTTTTGTATCTAGTTCAGGTGGAGTTTGCTGAGCAACTTCATACCCAAGAACATAACTGATTTTTTCAATTGGAGAGGCATTTTTATTTGCCTTGCTTCCGACTTCTGTGGTCGGATGTTGGCTTGCATAATATACTGGTACAAGTGCAGCACCGCCTAAAACTACAGCGACAGCAATGGGTAAGGCTTTACTCATAAAAAGTTCCAAAAATAATCATTTGAGTCTAAAAGGCTGCTTTTGATCTTAGCATGCTTAAGCATAGAATGTTTAAGAAAAAAAACGAGTGGTTTTTTATATATTTTAGTTAGTTTTAGTAGGGATATACTTAAAAAATCTTAAATAAAAAAACCGGATCATTTGATCCGGTTTTTTTATCACTTTACACTTAATCTTCTTTTTGTGCTTTATAAGCATAGGCGTAGTTATAGCCGTAACCATAACCAGCACTAGCACGTTGAATGTCATTGAGAATAAAGCCGTTGACTTTAACACCCGCTTGTTCAAAGCGATTAAGTGTTAATTCAAGCTCTTTCATTTGTGACTTAGCATAACGAGCAACAATTAAGTTCACACCAGTGTATTGCGAAATAATAATACCATCAGTTACTGCAAGTACTGGTGGAGTATCAATAATGATGTGGTCATATTGAGTTTGTAGCTGTTCAAGTAATTCTTTAAATTGGTTTGAACTTAAAATTTCTGAAGGATTTGTTGGACTCTTACCACGCGTAATCACATCAAGGTTTGCGACAGGAGTCTTATGCAAAACTTTTTGTAGATCAGCTTGTCCACTCAATAATTCAGAAAGACCTGGCTTGACATCAACATCGAAATATTTGTGCATATAACCGCGACGCATATCGGCATCAATGAGTAATACACGTTTATCACCTTGCGCGAAAATCGTTGCGAGGTTGGTCGAAATAAATGATTTACCCACTTCTGGAGAAGGGCCTGCAATCATAATGATATTATTTTTCGCACTCGCCAATGCAAAGTGAATCGCAGTACGGATACTACGTAAGCTTTCAATTGCAATATCATCACTATTTTTAACAGCAAGAATAGGAATACTCTTCTTCTTCTTTAAAATCTTAATGCGACTTTCTTGAATTGGAGATCGGGGAACTGTTGCATAAACTGGTAAATCCAGTTCATTTTCAATTTGTCCAGAATCTTTAATTCCTGTACGTAACATATTACGTAATAAGGCAATTAATGTTCCAATAAATCCACCTAAAAATAAAGATAAGATAAGGACCAGTAATTTTTGGGGTTTAATTGGTTCGACTGGCTCAACGGCAGTATCAACTATGCGTACATTTCCGATCTCGCCTGCTTTTGCGATACGGAGTTGCTGGTAAGAGTTGAGTAGTGCTGTATAAAGCTGAGTTTTAACTTCAACTTCGCGATACAACTGTAAATATTGGCGTTGTACATCTGGTAACTGTTTCAAAGTACTATTGAGTTCACCAATTTGTTTACTGACGGCTGTAAGTTGACCATTAATTTCACGCATTGCAGGGTGTTCAGCTGTATATTTTGCCGCCATTTCTGCTTGTTTTTGTTCGAGCTCGGCTTTCTTTGTTTCTAACGTAATACTTTGGGTTAAATAAAGTTCTGATTCTTTTGTTACATCGACAGTGTTGTACTGTTGACGGAATTTGTTAAATTGACGTTCTGCATCATCTAATTGCTTTTTAAGGTCAGGGAGTTGTTCATCCAAAAACTTTAAAGTTTGAGCAGATTCAGCGGAACGACGCTCAACATTTTGGGCGCCGTAGGTTACTAAAATCGCATTTAAGACTTGAGTAATATGTTCTTTGTCATGCCCTTGGTAATTTAAACCAAGAATACCCGTTAATTTACCGCGTTCTGCTACAGAATAATTTGAACTTATATTGTCTACCGCTGCTGGAATAGATAGTTTCTTAATATTATATTTTGAACTTAATAGATCTTTAGTAAAGATCGCGACCTTCCATACACCATGGGCTCCTGTAATTTGATTATTTTGATTGATTGGAGCTGTGAGTACAACTTCATCGGTCTCAGGATCTACTAATTTAAAAGCTTTTTGATCAAAGCTTAATACAAGCTGTTTATCTAAATAATATGGAGGTATTTCAAAGCGTTGTATATCAAAATTTTTAGTGCCATCTTTAAATAAGACTGAATTTTTAGTGTATTCAACTTTATATTCAGTGTCACTTAATAAACGATGAGTTAGTGTATTTTCTGTACTGGAAATATGAATATCTAGATGTAATTCTTTAATAACCGAGCCTAAAACTAACCGAGACTTTAGAATTTCAATTTCAGCTTGAGCAGGAGACTTTTGCTCAATCATCTGTGATAAATCACCTAAGAGTGCAGCAGAAGCCCCTTTGCTGTCTTCAACTTGAACTAATGCATCAACCGAGTAAGTATCTGGTGTTACACGTAAATAGAGTAGTGCACATACAAGGCTTAAAATAATGCAGAGGGCAATAAGTTTCCACTGAGCAATCAGTGAAAAAAATAATTCCTTTAGATCAATTGTATCTTCGGTATTAGTATTTTGGTTCATAAGCTTAAAATCTAAATGTTAAATATAAGGTTTCCAGTCATCAACACATTGTTGTATGAGTTGGCAAGTTTCATCAAAAATAGTTTGATCATGCTGATAAGGATCTGGCACATTTTTGTTTTGCCAATGGCCTAAGCGATAGGTTTTTCCCTTTGCAAAAGGCCAGGTTTGCTCAATATGTTTTTGCTGGTTGTGACTCATGACTAAAATCAGGTCAGCTCTTTTAACATGCTCCGCATTGAGTTTACGCGCAACATGCGGTTGCATATCAATGCCTAATCTTTGCATGCAAAGTCGAGCTTTTTCATCAGCTTGATGACCAATAAGCCCCGAAATACCGGCAGACTCAATATTTAACTGGGGATATTGCTGTTTTAAAAAATATTCTGCCATTGGGCTACGGCAGATATTTCCAATACAGACAACTAAAATATTTTTAAACTCCATGAAATTATTGTCCCAATCGATCTATATTATATAACGCGCTTGAGAAAGGAATAATTTGATTGACAACACGTTGCCAACGAGTCAAGCCAGTCGCATCAACATAGACTATATCATTACTACGTAGTCTAAATTGATTGGCTAACCCAAAGTCACCAATACTCATTAAGTTTAAATGATAGAGTTCGGTAGTTCGGTCATTTGGATTGGTACGTAACACATAAATTCGACTCGCACTAGCAGATAAAGGGTTTAAGCCTAAACTTTCACCTAATGCATCACTTAAAGTCATACCTTGGTCACGCATTGCCAATGCTTGGTTTTTACCAGACTCACCCATAACGTATATCTTTTGATTTTCGCGAGTGCTGACATAAATAGTATCGTTTGGTTGAACTAATAACTTATGTAATGAATAACCTGCTTTCTCTAAATCTATAGTATTTAGATTATAGGTTTGACCATTTCGAATAAGTTGAATATAAGTATTATCACCCTTATCACTTACACCACCAGCAAGACCTAGAGCTGCATAGACACTAACAGGTTGATCACTTAAGTAGAACTGACCACCCTTTATGACGCTGCCCTGAACAGAAAAGCGCTGACCCTCATAAGATAAGACACGTACTATCACATCTGGATTCTTTAGAAAGCGTGCTAATTGACTATGTAACTCACGATTCACTTGAGCAAGGGTTTTACCCGCTGCTTTATAGCGGCCAACTAAAGGAAACTGAATGTAGCCAGTTTGGTCGATTGGATAACCACTTGCCTGAATTGATTGCTCATTATTTATATTGTTTACTGGTGGAGTAATTTCAGGATACGCCCAAAGTTGGATTGAAAGAACATCACCTGAGCTTAAGCGGTATATAGGTTGTTGATTTTTAAATAAAGACTGGTAATTTTTTCGATAATCAGTTTGCGCAGGTTGAATTGCAGGTAACGTTTCTTGAGAGATTTTAACAACATTAACTGTGGTTCCGAGATCGGTTCTATATACACCCTCATCTGGAATATCATAAGTTTGTAAACCAGAAGTGACAGCACAACTAGCGACACTTAAACTCAAGGCAAGAACAGAAAAAAACTGACAATATTTCACACGAAACCCTTTGTGTATTTATCTTTAATTGATATCAGTTGATATCGTTAATCGTTTAGCACTAAGTGCTTATCTTAGATATAGACGTTTGTGATTCTAGCCGAAAAAAAATTAAAAAACACAGAAAAATCGTACAGCTTTGTATGATTAATTTATTTGTATAGTTTAGAATTTCTAAGAGAAGGGCGGTTAGTTTCTTAAGAATTACTCAAATATAAGCAGTGAAAAAGCTTGTAAACACTTTTATACAATTGCTTTATAGTTGTTGAAAAAAAACTGATATAGTTACGCACGACGATCTTTAGTCACGATGTATCATTGTTTATATATACAAATTTGTAAGGAATAAGGCTAACTTTTATGCAACTTGCCGAATTAAGAATAGCGATTATAGGTTTAGGTTATGTAGGCTTGCCATTGGCAGTTGAGTTTGGCAAAAAAGTGCCAGTTGTAGGTTTTGATATTTATCAAAAACGTATCAGTGAATTAAAAAACGGTCAAGATCATACGTTAGAGGTTTCCCCAGAAGAATTACAACAAGCAACCCAATTAAGCTATACCGCAAGTTTAGAAGATTTAAAAGATTGTAATTTTTTTATAGTAACCGTACCAACTCCGATTGATGACTATAAGCAACCAGATTTAACGCCTCTAGTTAAAGCCTCTACTAGTATTGGTAAAGTTCTGAAAAAAGGTGATATTGTCGTATACGAATCTACAGTTTATCCGGGTGCTACAGAAGAGGTTTGTATTCCAGTACTCGAAGAAATTTCAGGTTTGACTTTTAATGAAGATTTCTTCGCTGGTTATAGCCCAGAACGTATTAACCCAGGCGATAAACTCCATCGCGTTACTAATATTTTAAAAATTACTTCGGGTTCTACTTCTGAAGTTGCTGATTATATAGATGAAGTTTACAATTTAATTATTGAAGCAGGAACACATAAAGCACCTAGTATAAAAGTTGCTGAAGCTGCAAAAGTTATTGAAAACACTCAACGCGATGTCAATATTGCTCTTATTAATGAATTAGCACTTATTTTTAATAAATTAGGCATTGATACAGAAGAAGTACTTAAAGCTGCGGGTACAAAATGGAACTTCTTACCATTTCGTCCAGGCTTAGTAGGCGGACATTGTATTGGAGTCGATCCATATTATTTAACTCATAAAGCGCAAGCGATTGGATATCATCCAGAAATTATTTTAGCAGGGCGCCGATTAAATGATTCAATGGGAGCATATGTTGTTACTCAACTTGTAAAAGGAATGATAAAAAAGAAAATTCAAGTTGAAGGTGCTAAGGTTTTAGTATTAGGTTTAAGCTTTAAAGAAAACTGCCCAGATATTCGTAATACGAAAGTTATCGATATTGTAAAAGAATTACAAGAATACTATATGGATGTCGATGTATACGATCCGTGGATTGATAGTGAGGAAACTCAACACGAATATGGTATTACTCCAGTTAATCAGCCTACTGCAGGTCAATATGATGCTGTAATACTAGCAGTTGCCCATAACGAATTTAAAGAAATGGGTATTGAAGCAATACGCTCTTTAGGTAAAACTTCGCATGTTCTTTATGATCTGAAATATGTTTTAGCTCAATCTGAGTCAGATATCCGTTTATAATATTTGTTGAGAAAAAATATGAATCAATATGAACAAGTATTGGAACAGCTTAAGAACACACCTAAAATATGGTTAATAACAGGCGTTGCTGGTTTTATCGGATCAAACCTGTTAGAAACTTTATTAAAGTTAAATCAAAAAGTAATTGGTTTAGACAACTTTGCTACAGGTCATCAATATAATCTGGATGAGGTAGAGGGTTTAGTTACCAGTGAACAATGGAAGAATTTCACTTTCTATAATGGTGACATTCGAAACTTAGAAGATTGTCAAAAGGCATGTGCAAACGTTGACTACGTTTTACATCAAGCCGCTCTAGGTTCTGTTCCGCGCTCAATTGCTGATCCAATATTGACAAATAGTGCCAATATTACGGGGTTTTTAAATATGCTCGTTGCAGCAAGAGATGCGCAGGTCAAAAGCTTTACGTATGCTGCGAGTAGCTCTACATATGGTGATCATCCGGCATTACCAAAAGTAGAAGAAAATATTGGTAATCCATTATCTCCTTATGCGGTAACTAAATATGTAAATGAGCTTTATGCGGAAGTTTTTGCTCGTACATATGGTTTTAAAGCAGTAGGTTTACGTTATTTTAATGTATTCGGTAAACGTCAAGATCCTAATGGAGCTTATGCAGCAGTTATTCCAAAATGGACGGCAGCTATGATTCAAGGAGACGATGTATTTATCAATGGCGATGGTGAGACCAGCCGTGATTTTTGTTATATCGAAAATACAGTACAAGCCAATATTTTAGCGGCCGTCGCAAATGATGAAGCTAAAAATCAAGTCTATAATGTAGCAGTAGGGGATAGAACTACCCTAAATGATTTATTTAAGGCTATTAAATCTGCTTTAAACGAAAATGCAATCTCTTGTGATAAAGAACCTGTTTATCGTGAATTTAGAACGGGTGATGTAAGGCATTCTCAAGCAGATGTAACTAAAATCAAAACATTACTCGGATATGATCCAAAATTTAGAATTTTTGAAGGTATCTCACAAGCAATGGTTTGGTATAAGAATTTCTTAAATTAAATCATATGCTATCACTATTAAATAAAGCAAAATTCCTCCTAAGTGGGAATATTTTATTTGCTTTTTCTCAATGGCTAATATTAATTTTTATTAGCCATTTTTCTGATAATCAGGCTGTAGGTGCGTATACATATGCATTGGCATTAGTGACACCTGTTTTTATGCTCACTAACTTACAGCTTCGTCCAATTGTTGTAGCTGAGTTTAATCTCAATTCAAATTTTAACTATAAGTCTTATTTTGCTTTGAGATTTTATAGTATATTTTTGGCTATATTATTTTCCTTTTTGCTATCTTTTTTATCTAGTAGTAATATTTGGAAAGTAGTTTTATTACTGGGATGTATTAAAGCCTTAGAGGCAATCTCAGATATTATTTATGCATATTATAATGCTCAAGGAAAAACGAAATTAATTAGCTTATCTCTTACGGTAAAGTCTTTAGCTTTAATCCTGATTTTTGGAAGTTTGCTATATTTTTATAATTTATTGAATATTGGTTTGATAGGTATAATATTAATTTATGTATTAACTTTACTGCTGATAGATTTTCGCAATATTGGTTTAAATAAGAAATATTTTTATTTAAATGTAGTGGATTTTAAAAATATTATTATTTTAGCATTACCTTTAGGGATATCTGTAATGCTAGTTGCTTTACAAAGCAATATACCTCGCTTTTTTTTAGAGAAATTTTTTAACTTAGAGTATGTTGGTGTTTTTTCAGTTTTTTATTATTTTATTATCGTGGGTGGAATCGTAATAAATTCAATATGCCAATTTATTAGCCCACGATTTTCTATTCTTTTTAAAGAAAATAAAATGCATGAGTTAAGTAAATTAACTATGCAGGCGTGGGGTATGGCAGCTTTTTTAGGAGTAAGTGGTTTAATAGTTTCGATTACTTTAGGTGATTTTTTCGTTAATATTCTTTATGGTTCACATTATTTGGTTTGGATAGATATACTAAATATTGTTATGTTTGCGGGGTTATTTACTTACTTGTCAGTAGTAAATGGATATTTGATGACAAGCTTAGGCCTAATCAAAATACAACTTCCATTATTTCTATTTCTAACTATTTTTACCTTAGTCTTATGTTGGATTTTAATACCAGCTTATGGTTTGTTAGGTGCAGCTTGGGCTACGGTTGCATCTTCTGCTGCTCAGTTTATTTTGAGTACATTAATTTTATATATTAATATGGTGAGAAAAGTAGATGCGTAAAAAAGTATTGCATGTAATTACTAACTTTTCAGCACTTGGCGGTGCAGAAATGATGTTGCAAAAGCTTATTCTTGCCCAACCAGAATATGATCACTACCTTATTTCACTTATTAGCCTTTCAGACATTTATGAAGAAAGTTTAAAGCAAGTTAAACTGTCAAAAGCTTTGAATTGGAAAATTACGAATACAGCAAAAACAATATCTAGACTAGCTAAAGAAATTGATAGTATTCAACCAGACATAATTCAAAGTTGGATGTATCATGCCAATTTCATGGTAACTATTGCTAACTCTTTTTGTAGACAGAGCTATCCAATATATTGGGGTATACATCATTCTTTAAATTCAATTTCAGATGAGTCTTTGAGTACAAAAGTTGCGATATATTTGAATAAATACCTATCAAAGAAAGCTACAGGTATTGTTTATTGTGCTCAATCCTCATTAAAGCAACATAAGCAATTTGGTTTTAAAAATAAAAATCAGGTTTTTATTCCAAATGGAATTGATTTGGAAAAATTTAGATTTTTTGAAAGAGACTTTAGTAATCCTATTACAATTGGCTTTGTTGGTAGAAATCATAAAGCAAAAGGAATTCCTTATTTATTTGAGGTGATGTCCGCTTTTAAAGATGACCCTAGAATAGAATTCAGAGTTGCTGGTAAAGGTCTATCTTTGAAAGATAAAGAGATTGAAGACTTATCCAAAAAAATTGTAATTGGAAATAATGTAACTTTGCTTGATGCCGTTAAAGAAATGGAAGCTTTTTACCATGATATTGATGTCTTATTAATGACTTCAATTACAGAGGGTTTTCCAAATGTTTTAATTGAGGCTATGGCAACTGGTGCTATTTGTATCTCTACAGATGTGGGAGATGCTAGATATATTATTAATGATAATGACTATATTGCTAATGTATTAAATACTAGTAATTTAATTGATTGTATTAATAGTTATCTTAATTTATCAGTGGTTGAAAAAAAGCAGAAAATGAATGAGGCATTTAACTTAACTATTAATAGATTTAATATAAATATAGTCACTAATAAATATAAAAGTTTTTGGAATATTAGATAAGGTTGATGACATATGATTTATATAATTATTACAATATTATTCTTATTTTTCTTAATAGCAACTATTTATGAATTTAAGAAAAATGGTTTTACTGTAGTATTTATGTCTTTGGTTTGGATGTTTGTTTATAAATTTAAAAACAAAAAATCTTAATTAACTTGAAAGTAAGGTGTTTTAATGTCTAGAAATATATCTTTGGATATACTGAAATTATTTTTAGCTTTAGCTATTATAGCTTTGCATGGAAAAATTTTTTTAGACTTAAATAATTTACTTTATTTTTTTACTGTTAATGGTATATTTAGAATAGGAGTTCCTATTTTTTTATTAATAACTGGATACTATTTATTTTTGTTAAAAGATTTTAAGAGGTGGTTTTTAAGATTATTTTTTTTATATGTTTTTTGGATGTTTTTTTATAGTGTGTTTTATGTGAGTTATTTGAACTCCTTAGGAAATATTTTTGAAATATTTTTTTTAGGTTATCATCATTTGTGGTATCTAGCGGGCACAATTGGGGGAGGGGTTTTACTATATTTTACAAAAGGATTAAATACTGTAATACAAATAGTATTGGCATTTTTTTTATTTATACTAGGTTGCCTTTTTCAATATATAGGTAATTTTCATTTACTTCCAAAAAAAATTGATTTCTTATTTAACTATTATTCTTTTTATAGAAATTCTTTTACAGTATGTTATCCTTTCTTGATGTTCGGCTTTCTTATTCATAAATTTAATTTAACTGCTAAATATAAAAAAATTGCTCCATTTCTTGTATTAATATCTTTAATCCTTTTATATATCGAAGTTTATATTAATTACTTCTTTATAAGTAAAACAGATCCATTAGATCTAATGTTTTCCTTAATGTTGTTATGTCCTTTCATCTTTATATTTGTTTTTAATTTAAATATTAAAAGTGAAGGTAAGACGTTGGCTCTCTTTTCAACAGCTTTGTATCTGATACATCCTTTATTTCAAAATTTACTTAAATCTTTTAATATCAATTCAATTGAATTGTTTCTCGTAACAGTTGTTCTTAGTTGTTTAGCTTCTATGATGTTGATCATGTTAAACAAAAAAATTAGGGTTATTTTGTGAGTGAAGTTGAAAACAAAATGAAATTTTTAATGATTAGTAGTTTTTTACCTTCAGTTTTAAATTTTCGTGGAAAATTACTAGAGGCTATTCACCATCAAGGCCATGAGATTCATATCATTGCCCCCGATCTTGAGCTGTTTCAGCCTGAACTAGACCAACTAAAATCTCTTGGTTACTCGGTTTACTCTGTTAACATGCAAAGAACCGGAACTAATCCTATTACAGATATAAAAACACTAGTTGAAATCTATAAAATTACAAAGAAGATTCAGCCAGACTATGTCTTGTCATATACGATTAAACCTGTGATCTACGGCACGCTTGCTACTTATTTGGCAAAAGTGCCAAATCGTTTTTCACTCATCACAGGGTTGGGATATGCTTTTCAGAATGTAGACGGTACAAGTAAAAGAAGCACGTTTCAAAAGATCGTACATTGGCTTTATAAACAAGCATTAATAAGATCGTCCAAAGTTTTTTTCCAGAACCCGGATGATCTTGCTTTATTCCAACAATTAAATTTATTAAGTAATAAGGTTCCAGCAGTAGTTGTCAACGGATCCGGTGTTAATGTGACTGATTTTGAAGTTGTAAGTTTGCCTCGTGCTATGAATGGTGAAGTTAAGGTTTCTTTTTTATTAATTGCTCGATTATTAGAAGATAAAGGTATAAGAGAGTATGTAGAAGCAGCCAAATTAATTAAAAAAGAATATCCTCAGATTGAATTTAATTTAGTGGGTTGGATAGATGAAAATCCAACCGCGATAAAACAGCAAGAATTAGATTCATGGATAGATGAAAAAATTATTAAATACTGGGGGAAGCTTTCTGATGTTCGTCCCGCTATTGCTGAAAGTTCAATTTATGTATTACCTTCTTATAGAGAAGGCACACCTCGTACTGTCTTAGAAGCAATGTCTATGGGACGAGCTATTATTACAACAGATGCTCCTGGATGTAGAGAAACTGTAGAGCACGATGGAAATGGTTATTTAGTTGAAGTAAAGTCTGTCACTAGCTTAGAGATGGCAATGAAAAAGTTCATTCAGAATCCTGAATTGGCTGGAATTATGGGAACACGTTCTAGAGAAATTGCATTACACAAATATGATGTACATCAAGTGAATCATCATATGATGACAGAAATGGGAATTAAATAAGTGTTAAAACGTTTACTTGATATCATTATTGCTTCTGTAGCATTAATTCTACTTTCACCTTTATATTTTTATGTTGCATATAAAGTGAAAAAAAACTTAGGTTCGCCAGTATTGTTCCGCCAAGTTCGCCCAGGGTTACATGGGAAGCCGTTTGAAATGATTAAGTTTCGAACAATGAAAGACGCAACCGATGCACAGGGTAATCCTTTACCTGATAGTGAGCGTCTAACACCATTTGGTAAAATGCTTCGTTCAAGCAGTTTGGATGAAATGCCTGAGCTTTGGAACGTGATTAAAGGTGATATGAGTATTGTAGGTCCAAGACCTTTACTGATGGAATACTTGCCGCTTTATAATAAAGAACAGGCGAAGCGTCATGATGTACGTCCAGGAATGACTGGTCATGCTCAGGTTAATGGGCGTAATGCAATTGGCTGGGATGAAAAATTTAAGCTTGATACATGGTACGTGGAAAACAGATCGCTTTGGTTAGATTTTAAAATTATGCTACAAACTGTTAAAAAAGTAATCGCTAAAGACGATATTAATGAGGCGGGTGAGGCCACGATGACCAAGTTTACAGGTTCAAAGTCGGAATTGGATAAATGAGTAATTCGATTTATGCTATTTACGGTGCTTCAGGCTGTGGCCGTAGTTTGATGCCTGTTGCAAGACAACAGCTTCAACGTCAGGGTATTTTAGCTGAAATTTATTTTATTGATGATAGTTTACAAGAAGAAAAGATAGTAAACGGACATCCAGCTTTAAACTATCAAACATTTAAATCAATAGATTGCTCTGATAAATATGTATTAATTGCTATTGCGAATAGTCAGATCCGTGAAAAAATTGCAAATCAATTGGTTGCTGATGGTATTAAACTTTGGTCCATACAAGCTGATAACACAGTAATCATGGATAATGTTGAAATAAGCGAAGGTGCAGCCTTAAGCCCTTTCGTTTCAATTACATCAAACATAAAAATTGGTAAATGTTTTCATGCTAATTTATACAGCTATGTTGAGCATGACTGTGTGATTGGCGACTATGTAACTTTTGCACCGGGTGTTAAGTGCAATGGCAACATTCATATTGAAGATCATGCGTACATTGGTGCTGGAGCATTCATAAAACAAGGTACACCTGACAGGCCTTTAGTAATTGGTAAAGGTGCTATTGTTGGAATGGGTGCTGTAGTAACTAAAAGTGTCCCAGCTGGCTTAACAGTTGTCGGCAACCCTGCCAGAATTTTAGAAAGAAAGTAAGAAGTATTTTTTATTAGGAAATCATAATGTTAAACACTGCATTTGAACCATGGCCAAGTTTTACTACAGAAGAAGCTGACGCAGTCAAAAATGTATTACTATCAAATAAGGTAAATTATTGGACTGGTCAAGAATGTAGAATTTTTGAAAAAGAATTTGCCGAGTTTTCTGGTACAAAATATGCAGTAGCTTTGGCCAATGGAACTGTGGCACTTGATGTTGCATTAAAGGCTTTAGATATCGGTGCAGGTGATGATGTTATTGTGACATCCCGTACTTTTCTTGCTTCAGCGAGTTCTATTGTAACAGCGGGTGCTAATCCTGTTTTTGCAGATGTAGAATTAGATTCTCAAAACATTTCACGACGTATGATTGAAGCTGTCATTACACCAAATACGAAAGCGATTATTTGTGTACATTTGGCTGGTTGGATGTGCGATATGGATCCGATAATGCAATTTGCTGCTGAGCGTGGCATTTATGTTATTGAAGATTGCGCACAGGCTCATGGTGCAAAATATAAAGGTAAAGCTGCAGGGTCAATCGGTCATATTTCTGCTTGGTCTTTTTGCCAAGATAAAATTATGACAACTGGTGGTGAGGGCGGTATGGTCACCACAAATGATGAGACACTTTGGAAAAAAATGTGGTCATATAAAGACCATGGTAAAAGCTACGATAGTATTTATAATAAACAACATCCTCCAGGTTTCCGTTGGCTGCATGACTCATTTGGTACTAATTGGCGCATGATGGAAATGCAAGCAGTTATTGGTCGAATTCAGTTAACACGTATGGCTGAATGGACACAAAAGCGTACTGAAAATGCAGAAAAGATTTTAGAAGCGTTTGAAAATTCTCTTTACTTTAACGTTCATATCCCTTCAAATGATTATGTTCATGCATATTATAAATGTTATGTTCAAGTGAATTTAGAGACGTTACCAGAAGGTTGGTCACGTGATCGTATTATGCAAGAAATTAATGCTCACGATATACCTTGCTTTAGTGGCTCTTGTTCAGAAGTTTATTTAGAGCATGCTTTTGATGGAACCCCATGGCGCCCAGAAAAACGGTTGGAAAATGCGCAGAAACTAGGTGAAACAAGCTTAATGTTCTTGGTACATCCGACTTTAAGCCAAGATAGTATAGAAAAAACAATTAGTGCAATTAATGCTGTTAGTAGAGCTATACAATCATAAAAATGTGAAGCTATTAGCATAGCTTTCTTTTGAATTATTATCTGATTTAAAGTTATGTAACCGCTGCGTAAATTTTATTTCTAGTTATATAAGAAATGAGTATAAATACCGCACGGTTACTACAACGATTAGAAGAGTATTGTGAAAAAGATTATTTATCAGTTTGCGTCTGTCCCAAGACTCGCCAAACAATGTTTTTTGGTTCTTGTAGACCTTTTTGCGTTTCCTGTTATTTTGTGGTTATGTTATGCCATTCGACTATTTGATTTAGGTGCTGATGTTATCCCAGGTATTAACTATGGAGTCGCCATCGTTACTATCGTTGCTATTTTAAGTTTAATGCTAGCAGGCGTATATCGTTTTATTGTTCGTACTTTTAACGAAGCCTTTATTGCAAAATTAGCGTTTGCTGTTGCCCTGATGGTGGTTGTTTTATATAGCCTAAATGCATTCTCAGCAGCTTTTGTTCCGACGTCAATTCCATTGATGTTTGGTTTTTTAATGTTTAGTTGGGTTTGGTGCAGTCGTGCATTTATCCGATTTATTGTAAAGTCTGCATTACTCACAGGTGAAGAAAGAAAGCGTATCGCGATTTATGGTGCTGGTGATGCTGGTCAGCAAATTGCAGCTGTGCTTTATCGTTCTGGCAATCATTTACCTGTTTTCTTCATCGATGATAATAGTTCTTTGCAAGACCATATGGTTGGCGGCTTAAAAGTACTATCTTTAGAAAAAGCTTTACAGCGGTTTGAAAAATATAAAACTGATGAAATTTTATTAGCATTACCTTCAGTGGGTCGTGTACGTAAAAGTGAAATTATTCAACAGTTAAAACCTGCACATCTTAAAATTACGGAACTTCCTGGCCTTACTCAGCTAGTCGATGGTGAACTAAAAGTTGCTGATATTCGTGAAGTAGACATTATTGACTTACTGGGACGTGACCCAGTACCCCCTGTAGATCATTTACTTGCAAAAAATATTCATAATAAAATCGTGATGGTAACAGGTGCGGGCGGCTCTATTGGCTCGGAGTTATGTCGACAAATTATTAAAAATCAACCTAAAATGTTGATTATTTATGAAATTACAGAATTTGCTCTTTATAGTATAGATAGAGAATTACGTCTAAATGCTCAATGTGAAATTGTCCCAATTTTAGGTACTGTTCAGGATCAACAAAAATTAGAACGTATTATTGAGCAATATAGTGTACAGACTGTTTATCATGCCGCCGCTTATAAACATGTACCTTTAGTAGAATGTAATCCAATTGCAGGATTAAAGAACAATGCGATTGGAACAGCGAATAGTTTAAATGCAGCTGTGAAAAAGGGTGTGGAGACATTTGTTCTCATCTCGACTGATAAAGCCGTACGTCCAACCAATGTTATGGGCGCTTCAAAACGCATGGCTGAACTTTATTGTCAGGCAATGGCTGAAGCTCAAAAGCAAACTCAAATTAGTATTGTACGTTTTGGTAATGTACTAGGTTCTTCAGGTTCTGTAGTGCCATTATTTAAAAATCAGATTGCAAAAGGTGGTCCTATTACTGTGACTCATCCAGATGTAACACGCTACTTCATGACCATTCCTGAAGCATCACAGTTGGTTATTCAAGCTGGTGCTTTAGGTAAAGGTGGAGATGTCTTTTTACTTGATATGGGTGAGCCTGTTCGTATTCAGGATTTAGCTCGACAAATGATTTCTTTAAGTGGTTTAACTGTGCGTGAAAAAGACTCAGTTCAAGGGGATATCGAAATTCGCTATAGTGGATTACGCCCAGGAGAAAAACTTTACGAAGAATTATTAATTGATCAAGAAAATACTGAATATACCGAGCACAGTAGAATTCTTCGATCATTTGAAAAGTTCTATCCACTTACTGAAATTCAAGAAGTTTTTGATCGAGTTAATAATATGACTGCTGTTCAAAAAGATATTGATTGGGCTCTTTGTCAACTTGAACACTATGTTGATGGTTATAAACGTAGTAAAGATATTATGGTTAATTAGAGAGTGAATGTGTGATTAAAAAGGCAGTTTTACCGGTAGCTGGATTAGGTACACGTTTTTTACCAGCAAGTAAGTCAATTCCCAAAGAAATGGTTACAGTGGTTGATCGTCCTGCAATTGAATATGTAGTGCGTGAAGCTGTAGAAGCTGGAATTGAGCAAATTATTTTGGTAACTCATTCATCTAAGGCATCAATTGAAAATTATTTTGATCGAAACTTTGAACTAGAAACGACTCTAGAGCAAAAGAAAAAGTTCGATTTACTTGAAGAAATTACGCAGATTATTCCATCTCATGTAAGTGTGGTAAGTGTAAGACAACCCCAACCTTTGGGTTTGGGGCATGCTGTTTTATGTGCAAAAAGTATTGTTGGGCAAGATGATTTTGCTGTGTTATTGCCAGATGTATTGGTGCAAGACAACTCAGGAAAAAATGATTTATCGCGTATGATTTCACGCTATGAATCAAGTCAAGCTGCTCAAATCATGGTTGAGGCAGTACCAGACCATCTTGTAGATCAGTATGGAATTGTTGATGTAAAGCAGAGCCCGAATGAGGGTGAAAGTATTGCTATGCAGGGAATTATCGAAAAGCCTGCTATAGGTTCTGCACCTTCTAATTTATCCGTGGTGGGGCGTTATATTTTACCTGCTAAGATTATGCAGCTTTTGGAAAATACTCCGAAAGGCGCGGGCAATGAAATTCAGTTAACTGATGCAATTGCGATGCTTCAAGAAACTGATACCGTTGAAGCTTATCGTATGCAAGGCCAAACTTTTGACTGTGGCAGCAAGCTGGGTTATTTGAAAGCTGTACTACACTATGGTGTTGCACACCCTAAGTTGGGATTGGAATTTAAACAGCTGATTCAAGAACTTAAATTATAAAGTTTTGTAGTTCTGCTTAAGCATTTGTAAAAACTACTGAATATAGTAGCTGAGCAGTATATTCTCTTCCTGTATAGGGAAGAGAAATCTATAAAATACGAAAAATCAGGTGTGCAATGAAAATCGCAGTATTTGGAACAACGTTACATGCCGGCGTGATGGCAGCGTTATTAGCTGAATATGGTAATCAAATTTACTGGTGTACAAGTGTCACCTGTGAAGAAAATATTTCTGTACTTTCGTATCAAGACCAAGACGTAAATAATTATTTAAATAAGCAGCGAAAAGCGGGTTTCTTAAAAGAGAGCCCTTTTTCTGAGATTCCTTTAGATATTGAAGTTTATTTATTTTGTTTTAGCCCAACACAAATTGAACTTGCATTAAAAACAGTAGAGAAACTGAGTGAACGACCTATTGTTCATCCGCGATTAATGATTAATGGTTCTACTTTTGGTTTGCATGGTACAGAGAAATTAAAACAGCATTTGCCAAAAGATGAGTGGGTTTATTTTCCTGATGTGATTCAGGAAGGTAATGCCATCAATAGTGTATTGAATGTAAAACATGTCATTGTTGGTGTGGAATCTAGAGATGCAAGTGAAACCATGCAAGAGTTATTGCGTCCTTTTTTCCAATTTAGTTATCAATATTTATTTATGCCGATTTTAGATGCTGAGTTCACCAAACTGAGTATTTCAGGCATGTTGGCTACCCGCATTAGTTATATGAATGATTTGGCTATGGTGGCTGAAAAGTTAGGTATTGATATTGCGAACGTAAAACATGGTATAGCTGCTGACACACGTATTGGTGCTGCATATTTATCGCCGGGTGTAGGATTTGGTGGTGAGAACTTTTCGCATGATATTTTAACACTTTCGAGCACTGTCTCTGAAACTGGAACAAAAAGTCGACTTTTGGAACAGGTTTGGGCGATTAATGAGCAGCAGAAAGAAATTTTATTTCGGAAGTTATGGAATTATTATCACTGTAGTCTAAATGGCAAAACAGTTGCGATTTGGGGTGCTTCTTTTAAAGAAAATACTTCGAATATACATAATTCACCAATTCATATTTTATTAGCTGCATTATGGGCACAGGGTGTAATAGTACGTCTGCATGACCCTCAAGCTTTAGATGAAATAGCTGCAACCTATGGGCATCGTGAAGATTTAATTTTATGTACTGATCAATATGAGGCGGTACGAGATGCTCATGCATTATGTCTAGTCACGGCGTGGAAGCAATATTGGAGTCCTGACTTTAAGCAACTACAACAGTTAATGAAGCATCCTTTAATTTTAGATGGACGTAATATTTATGATCCTGCGTATGTAAAGGCGAAAGGTTTTGCTTATGAAGGAGTAGGTCGCTTATGAGTAAATCAATTGAGCAATTTCCAAAGGAATTAATCTCACCTTTAGCTCATCTTCAAAATTTAGGTGAAAAAAACTCAAAATTACATATAAAAGAGTTGTTTGCTTTAGAGCCAGATCGTTTTCAAAATTATTCTGTAAAATTTGATCAATTATTTTTTGATTATAGTAAGCACCGCTTAACCAAAGATATTTTGGGACAATTAGTAGCTCTTGCGAATACTAAAAGCTTAACTGAATGGATTAATCGCCTTTTTTCACAAAATAAAATTAACTGTACTGAGCAACGTGAAGCAATGCACTGGGCCTTGCGTTTACCGGCTGATTATTCAAAGTTCCCAGATTTAACAGAACAAGTTCATAGCCAGTTACAACGTATGTATACCTTAGTGGAAAAAATCCATGCAGGGCAATATCGTGGTTCAACTGGTGAGGTGATTCAAGACGTTGTTAATATTGGGGTGGGTGGTTCTGATTTAGGACCGCAAATGGTTACTCATGCTTTATCTGATTTTAAGGTAAAAACGGCTAAACCTTTAAATATTCACTTTGTATCTACGATGGATGGTAGTCAGTTATCTGAGTTACTCCATCAACTTCGTCCTGAAACAACTTTGTTTATTATTTCATCTAAATCTTTTGGTACGATTGATACCTTATCAAATGCACAAACAGTTCGACAGTGGCTTGAAAAAGCGTTAGGAACTCATGCTCGTGTATTAAAAAGTCACTTTATTGGTATATCTACAAAAGCTGACAAAATGTCAGAATGGGGAATCGCGCCTGAAAACCAGTTACTACTGTGGGACTGGGTAGGCGGGCGTTATTCTCTATGGTCCTGTATCGGTTTACCTATAGCATTGACGATCGGTGTGGAAGGCTTCCAGCAACTTTTAGCAGGGGCTCATGCCGTCGATGAGCATTTTCAAAATACGAGTTTTGATCAAAATATTCCAGTTTTGATGGCATTATTAGGAATCTGGAATAATAATTTTTTAAATATTCAGACCCATGCAGTATTACCCTATGATGGACGATTAAAGTATTTTGCGGCTTATCTGCAACAGTTAGAAATGGAATCCAATGGGAAGTCAGTACAGCGCAATGGCTTAAAAGTTGAGCTTGATACTTGCCCTATTATATGGGGTGAGGTTGGACCAAATGCTCAGCATGCCTTCTATCAATTGTTACATCAAGGTTCTCAAGCCGTAAGCTGTGATTTTATTGCGCCAATTCAACGTTATAACGCAGATCATTTTACCTATGTTGAAAATGCAGAAGCTCTAGTCGAGCAACATCATCTGGCACTTTCAAACTGTTTAGCACAATCAAGATTATTAGCTTTTGGTAATGAAGCATTAGACTCAACTGAATTAGAGAATTTACCAATTTATAAGCAATATGAAGGCAATCAACCAAGTTCTACATTATTATTGAGAGAATTAAACCCCTATAGTTTAGGGATGTTGATTGCTTTATACGAGCATAAAGTCTTTGTGCAGTCTGTGATCTGGAATATTAATCCATTTGATCAGTGGGGAGTTGAGAAAGGTAAGCAGATTGCTGATCAGCTACTTCCGATTTTAAACGGTGTGCAAAATGACCTTTCAACACTTGATGCTTCAACGCGTGGATTAATTAAAATATTGTTAGGAAAAGTAGATGGCTAAAATTCTAGTCACTGGTGGCGCAGGTTATATTGGTTCACACACATGTGTTGAGCTTTTACAGGCTGGTCATGAAGTTATCGTTTTTGATAATCTTTCGAATAGTTCAGAAGAATCTTTAAATAGAGTTCAAGATATCGCCCAAAAAAGTTTAACTTTTGTGCAGGGTGATATTCGTAATGCGGATGAACTTGATCGTGTTTTCGAAAATCATTCAATTGATGCTGTTATTCATTTCGCAGGTTTAAAAGCGGTGGGTGAAAGCCAAGAAGAACCGCTCATTTATTTTGATAATAATATTGCAGGTAGCATTCAACTGGTTAACTCGATGGAAAAGGCTGGTGTTTACACACTTGTATTTAGTTCCTCTGCAACAGTGTATGACGAAGGCAATATATCGCCATTAAACGAAGACATGCCAACAGGTATGCCAAGTAATAACTATGGTTATACTAAATTGATTGTTGAGCAATTATTGCAAAAGTTGTCGGTGTCTAATCCAGAATGGTCAATCGCATTGCTTCGTTATTTTAACCCTGTAGGTGCACATAAGAGTGGGCGTATTGGTGAAGATCCGCAAGGTATTCCAAATAATTTAATGCCGTATGTGACTCAAGTTGCTGTTGGTCGCCGTGAAAAATTATCTATTTATGGCAATGACTATGACACAGTAGATGGCACTGGTGTACGTGACTATATTCATGTAGTTGACTTAGCGAATGCACATTTGTGTGCTTTGAATAACCGTTTACAGTCGAAAGGTTGTCGAGCATGGAATATCGGTACAGGCAATGGTTCATCTGTTTTGCAAGTTAAAGACACCTTTGAACAAGTTAATGGCATACCTGTAGCTTTTGAGTTTGTCGAACGTCGAGCTGGCGATGTTGCGACTTCTTTTGCAGACAATAGCCGTGCAGTTGCTGAGTTGGGTTGGCAACCGCAATATAGTTTAGAGGATATGCTCAAGGATAGTTGGAACTGGCAAAAGCAGAATCCTAATGGATATAATTAAATAGCAATAAAAAAGGAGCTTATAGCTCCTTTTTTATTATGAATTAGTTCTGAATTAAACCAGTCAACTCATCTACATAATGTTGCATTGGCTGTGCTTGTCGGTCTGCACGGCTTTCAATGTTGAGGCGTAGCAAAGGTTCAGTGTTTGAAGCACGGATATTAAAGCGCCATGCACCAAAGTCTAGACTTACACCATCGGTACGGTCAATTTGTGGATTTTGCTCAGCATAAAAATCGAAAATCTTTTGAATGGTGATTTGTGTGTCAGCCACTTCAAAGTTGATTTCACCGCTACAAGGGAACTTGGTAATCATATTTTCAACCAGTGTTGAAAGAGATTTTCCTGTTTCAGAAAGTAGGGCAATAGTAAGTAACCACGGAATCATACCGCTGTCACAGTAAGCAAAGTCACGGAAATAATGATGAGCACTCATTTCGCCGCCATATACAGCATTGTGTTCACGCATCACGTCTTTAATGAATGCATGACCAGATTTTGACTGTACAGCAACACCTTTATATTCATCTACGATATCAAATGTGTTCCACACTAATCGTGGATCGTGAACAATTTTTTCGCCAGGTTGTTTAATCAAGAAAGCTTGAGCTAAGAGGCCAACAATATAGTAGCCTTCAATGAACTGACCTTTTTCATCAAATAAGAAACAGCGGTCAAAGTCGCCATCCCATGCGATCCCCATATCTGCTTTATGCTCAATTACAGCATTTCGGGTGCTGTCACGGTTTTCAATTAAAATTGGATTAGGAATACCATTTGGGAAAGTACCATCTGCTTCATGGTGAATTTTAATAAATTCAACTGGTACGTTAAGGGCTTTAAATTTTTCTTCAATGGCATCAATCACATGACCCGCAGCTCCATTACCAGCATTTACCACTAACTTAAGTGGGCGGATTTTTGCAGGTTCAATATAGGTGATTAGGTGATCAACGAACTCAGGCAAAATGTTATAACTTTGAGTTGTACCTTTTTGGCTAACTTCTTCAAAGTTATTGGTTGCTGCTAAAGTCTGAATTTCTTTTAAACCGGTATCAGCACTAATTGGACGAGCATTTTCTCGAACTAATTTCATGCCGTTATAATCCATTGGATTATGGCTAGCAGTAACTTCGATACCACCTTGCACATCTAAATGGAAAGCGGCGAAGTAAACTTCTTCGGTACCCGTCATGCCCAAATCAAGAACATTCACACCCGCATCATTTAGACCTCGAATGGTCGCTTGTTTTAGAGCTTCACTGCTTAGACGAATATCACAACCTACAACTACAGTCTTTGGTTTATAGATCTGTCCGTAAGCACGACCAATTTTATAGGCAATTTCTTCATTCAATTCGGTGCCGAGTTTGCCCCGGATATCATAGGCTTTAAAACACGTTAAAGTAGTCATTATTCAGTTCAATACAAATGATTTGAGTTTTGAGCATTATTATACATTTATCAATTAATGGTTATGTTTATAGTTTTTATATTCAATTTTTACGCTTCATTTCTGTAGCTCAGATTTAAATTTATAAGAATACTTTTTTACGACTTTAGTCTAATAAATAAAACCAAAAGCTCGAAATGGCTTGATTTTACTTAGTACTATTAGTCTTACCAATTATTATGGTTATTTAATGATTGATCTTGCCAATATCTGCATTTATGATGCTTCCTGTGGTTTAAGGAACAACATTTGCACTTAATTTTAAATTGGTAAGACCAATTGTGCTAAATGTTTAAAATTTTAAGGTACAAAAAATTCGCCCCGGCATTTCAAGGAGATGACAATGCTCAATATGTGGCAACAACTTTATGACCCTTTAAATAATATTTGGCTTTCCAGTGCAGTTGCATTAATCCCGATTATTTTCTTCTTTTTAGCTTTGGCTGTTTTCCGTCTAAAAGGCAGTATCGCGGGTACAGGCACAGTCATTATTGCGCTGTTGATAGCATTATTTTTCTATCAAATGCCGGGTCAAATGGCCTTTGCTTCTATCATTTATGGTTTTTTCTACGGTCTATGGCCAATTTCATGGATTATTATTGGGGCAGTTTTTCTATATAAAATTTCGGTAAAAACAGGCCAGTTTGAGGTCATTCGTTCAAGTATTTTGTCAATTACCGAAGACCAGCGCCTACAAATGTTATTGGTTGGTTTTGCCTTTGGTACTTTCCTTGAAGGGGCTGCGGGTTTTGGTGCTCCTGTGGCAATTACCGCTGCACTCCTTGTTGGTTTAGGGTTTAAGCCACTTTACGCAGCTGGTTTATGTTTGATTGTAAATACAGCGCCAGTTGCGTTTGGTGCAATGGGTATTCCAATTATTGTGGCAGGGCAGGTTTCTGGTGTAGATACCATGGAAATTAGCCAGATGGTTGGGCGTCAGTTGCCGTTTTTAACGCTGATTGTGTTGTTCTGGATCATGGCGATTATGGACGGCTGGCGTGGTGTTAAAGAAACTTGGCCTGCTATATTGGTGGGTGGTGGCGCTTTTGCGATTGCCCAATATCTTACATCTAACTTTATTGGTCCTGAATTACCGGATATTACCGCAGCAATTGCTTCATTGGTCAGCCTGACTGTGTTGTTCCGTTTCTGGAAACCAAAACATATTTTCCGTTTTGAACCTGAAGCTGGTCAAACTTTGGTTCAGCAGCCTACAACGGTTCAACGTTACAGTATTGGAAAAATTGCTAAGGCGTGGTCTCCATTTGCCATCTTAACAGTCATGGTGACCATCTGGAGTGTTAAGCCGTTTAAAGCATTGTTTGCAAAAGATGGGGCTCTGGAACATTTAATTTTCAAAATTGAAGTGCCTTACTTGCATAAATTGGTCGAGAAAATGCCGCCAATTGTGTCAGAGATGAAACCATACGAAGCGATTTATAAGTTTGACTGGTTCTCTGCAACTGGTACGGCAATTTTTATTGCTGCAATCATCACTGCTATTTTCTTAAAAATGAAAGCAAGTGAAGCAGTAACGACTTTTGGTGAAACACTCAATGAGTTGAAAACACCGATTTACTCGATTGGTATGGTGTTGGCGTTTGCTTTTATTGCGAACTATTCAGGTTTATCTGCAACTTTAGCTTTGGCTCTATCGCATACAGGTCATGCGTTTACTTTCTTCTCACCATTTTTGGGTTGGCTTGGTGTATTCCTGACGGGTTCAGATACATCTTCAAATGCTTTGTTCTCGGCACTACAGGCAACTACAGCGCAGCAAATTGGTATTCCGGAAGTATTACTTGTAGCAGCGAATACCAGCGGTGGCGTGACGGGTAAGATGATTTCTCCACAATCGATTGCGATTGCTTGTGCCGCGGTAGGTTTAGTTGGAAAAGAATCTGACTTGTTCCGTTTCACGGTAAAACATAGCATCATATTCACTATCTTTGTTGGCATCATTATTACGGTTCAGGCTTATCTGGTTCCGTGGATGATTCCATAACTCCAGTGAAGGAAACGTGATGAGAATCTCCGATCAAGTGGTCATGAAATTGCAGGCATTAATTGAAGAGCGTCACATGAAAAAAGGTGACCGTTTGCCTGCCGAACGCCAGCTTGCAACAAGCTTAGGAGTTTCTCGTCCATCTTTACGTGAAGCGATTCAACAGCTCAATAGTCAAGGTGTACTCAGTAGCCGCCGTGGCGATGGGACTTATATTCAGCAGTTACCTGAACAGTGGCCACAGCAACTGATTGTGAACCCAATTAGTAACTTGATTGAAGAAGATCCGCTGTACCGTTTTGATGTGCAAGAAGCGCGGTTATTACTTGAAGGTGGCACGGCATGGTATGCCGCATTGCGCTCAACACCTGAAGATCGCGCCAAAATCCGTCATTATTTTAATGAGATTAGTCGTCATCAAAATGCGGGTGACTCAGCACAGGCCGCGGTGGCAGATGCTGAGTTTCACTTAGCAATTGCAGAAGCATCTCACAATGTTGTGCTGATTCAGATGATGCGTAGCCTGTTTGATTTACTGCAATACAACGTCTTGTTGGGACGTAAAAAAGTTTATAACGATCCAATAAATAGTGACTTGCTGAGTGAGCAGCATTTTCAGGTCATGGATGCGATCGATCGTAAAGATCCCGAGGCCGCGCGCCAAGCTGTCTGCGGTCATATTGAGTTTGTGATTAATCATGTACGTTCTCTGAATGAAGACGAAGCTCGTCAGAAACGTGCGAACCGTTTAAATAGAGTTGATTCAAAATGATTATTTCTTCTGGCAATGATTATCGTGCTGCGGCACAACGTCGCTTACCTCCATTTTTATTTCACTACATTGATGGTGGCGCGTATTCGGAACATACCTTAAAGCGTAACGTACAAGATTTGTCAGAAATTGAATTGCGTCAACGTGTGCTCAATGACATGTCAGCTTTAAGCCTTGAGACAAAACTGTTTAACGAAACCTTGTCGATGCCAGTTGCATTAGCTCCTGTAGGTTTAACAGGCATGTATGCGCGTCGCGGCGAAGTTCAAGCTGCGATGGCAGCTGACAAAAAGGGCATTCCATTTACGCTTTCAACGGTTTCGGTATGTCCGATTGAAGAAGTTGCGCCTGCAATTAATCGTCCTATGTGGTTCCAGCTTTATGTATTACGTGACCGTGGTTTTATGCGTAATGCTTTGGAACGTGCAAAAGCGGCGGGCTGCTCAACACTTGTGTTTACTGTAGATATGCCTGTGCCGGGTGCGCGTTACCGTGATGCTCATTCGGGAATGAGTGGACCAAATGCTGCAATGCGTCGTTATATGCAGTCTATGTTCCATCCACATTGGTCGTGGAATGTCGGCTTAATGGGCCGTCCGCACGACTTGGGCAATATATCTAAATATTTAGGTAAACCGACTGGTCTTGAAGACTATATTGGTTGGTTAGGCTCGAACTTCGACCCATCGATTTCATGGAAAGATCTTGAGTGGATTCGTGAGTTTTGGGATGGCCCAATGGTAATTAAGGGTATTTTAGACCCTGAAGATGCCAAAGATGCTGTGCGGTTCGGTGCAGATGGTATTGTGGTTTCGAATCACGGTGGTCGTCAGTTAGATGGTGTGATGTCGTCTGCTCGTGCATTGCCTGCAATTGCTGATGCGGTAAAAGGTGATTTGGCGATTTTGGCTGACTCAGGCATCCGCAATGGTCTAGATGTGGTGCGGATGTTGGCGCTCGGTGCCGATACCGTATTACTTGGCCGTGCATTTGTTTATGCCTTGGCAGCAGCAGGTGGGCAAGGTGTGTCGAACTTACTTGATTTGATTGATAAGGAAATGCGTGTTGCGATGACCTTAACGGGTGCTAAGTCGATTTCGGATATTAATGCGGATTGTTTAGTACAGGCGATGAAGCTCTAATATTTTCGCATTAACTTGGATGATATTGGCACGACGGAGTCTTATCGGGAAAAGTTCAATATAAGTAGCTAATTGACGTTACTTTTTAAAAAAGTAACCAAAAACCTTTGTTTCGATGACGGTACGTCCTTGCTACCGCATCGAAACGGCTGCATCCCTGCCGCCAACGCGTAGCCAATTGAGTTAAGAAATTAGCTGCTGGTGCTAAGCGTCACTTACAGCCTGCGTGGTATGAGCAAGGATTTGTTTTTGCAATGTAAATTGAAAAATGGATACAGCGAACAGGTTCTGTAAGTGACAGTGCCTTTGGTTACTTTGGGCAAAACCAAAGTAACAGAATGAGCTGCTTACATTGAAGTTTTACCTGTAAGACTCCGTCGTGTTGCTCTAAATTTAAAAAAACTATGTGGTATGGATGACCAAAAGGAAACCATCATGCAAACATTTTCTCCTCAAGCAGTGATTGAACGCTTACAAAACATTGTAGGGCGTTCGCATGTTTTGACCGATGATCAAAGCACGCGTCAGTATCGTCAAGGTCGTCGTTTTGGTGAGGGGAAAGTGCTTGCTGTGGTTGTGCCGGGCACTTTACTAGAGCAATGGCAGGTGCTCCAGGCTGCAATTGATGAAGACTGTATTGTGATTATGCAGGCAGCAAATACAGGACTCACTGGTGGTTCAACCCCGTATGGCGATGATTATGACCGTCCTGTTTTGGTCATGAGTACGCGCAGGTTAAAGGGTATCCAAGTTATTCATGACGGTAAGCAAGTGATTTGTTTACCGGGCGCGACTTTAGATAATTTAGAGCAAATTTTAAAAGGCTATGACCGTGAGCCGCATTCAGTGATTGGTTCATCTTGTATTGGGGCATCAGTACTTGGTGGTGTATGTAATAACTCTGGCGGTGCTTTGGTACGCCGTGGTCCTGCGTATACTGAACTGGCGTTATATGCTCAGGTGAATGCTGCTGGTCAATTAGAGCTGGTGAACCATTTAGGGGTGAATTTAGGCTCGACTCCCGAAGAAATTTTGACACGTTTAGAGAAGCAGAAATATCAAGCCATAGATATTTTAGATGATGGTGAAAAGCAGGCATCTGACCATCGTTATGCTCACGATGTGACGCAAGTTGATGAAGATACACCTGCTCGTTTTAATGCAGATCCGTCACGATTGTTTGAAGCCTCAGGTTCGGCAGGTAAAGTCTGTGTGTTTGCGGTACGCCTTGATACCTATGAAAAAGTAGAGAGTAATGTCTTTTATATTGGTACTAATGATGCCGATGATTTAACTGCCATTCGTCGTTATTTACTGACTTCACTACCAAGCTTGCCGATTGCGGGCGAATATATTCACCGAGATGCTTATTTAATTGGTGAGAAGTATGGAAAAGACACGTTCTTATTTATTGAGAAATTTGGTACAGCCAATGTTCCAAAAGCTTTTGCGATGAAAGATAAAGTCGATGGCTTTTTAGAAAGATTTAAAATTAAAGGCTTAACGGATCATATTTTACAGACGATTACCTTCTTTTTACCGAGTCATTTGCCTAAGCGTATGACCGAGTATCGAGATCGTTATGAGCATCATTTAGTGTTACGTGTTGAAAATAATTCAAAAGCACAGACCGAGCAGTTTTTAAAAGAATATTTTGCAGTACATCAGTCAGGTAACTATTTCGTATGTAGTGAAGAAGAAGGCCGAAAGGCGTTCTTACACCGTTTTGCGATTGCAGGGGCGGCAATTCGTTATCGTGATACCCACCGTAGTGAAGTTGAAGATATTGTGGCGCTTGATATTGCGTTACGTCGTAATGACCGCGAGTGGGTAGAGCAACTGCCAGCCGAGATGGAAAATAAAATCCTCCATAAACTCTATTATGGGCATTTCTTTTGTCATGTATTCCATCAGGACTATATTCTTAAAAAGGGTCATGACCCTTTAGAAATGGAACATCAAATGTGGAAGTTACTTGATGCGCGCCGTGCTGAATATCCAGCAGAGCATAATGTCGGGCATCTTTATGTTGCCAAGCCTGCCTTAGCGAACTTCTATCAAAAACTCGACCCAACCAATAGCTTTAATGTGGGGATTGGTCATACCTCAAAACTGAAGTATTGGGGCAAAACTAAACCTTAATATAAAGACATTAAAAAAGGCGCCGAAGCGCCTTTTTTAATAGATGTATTATGCCGCTTCTGTTGATTTAGCAAGCACTTCTGCAACTGCTTTAGCAACAGTATAAACATTGTTCATGTTTAAACCAGCAACACAAATACGACCACTACGTACTAAGTAGATTGCATATTCTTCACGCAAGATATCAACTTGCTCAGCAGTTAAACCTGTGTAACTGAACATACCTTTTTGGTTTACAAGGTAGCTAAAGTCACGGTCTGGTAATGCTTTAGTAAGTTCGTCTTTCAAGATACTACGCATTTTAATAATACGCTCACGCATCTCTTTTACTTCACCTTGCCATTGTTGGTTAAGTTCAGCGTCATTTAACACTTCATCAACTAACCACGCACCTGTTGTAGGTGGGCTAGAGTAAATACGACGTACAGTCGCTTTTAACTGACCGAATGTGCACTGAGCAGCTTCTGCATCGTCACAAACGAAAGTTAAACCGCCAACACGCTCGCCATATAAAGAGAAGATTTTAGAGAATGAGTTGCTCACAATGAAGTTTAGACCCGCTTGGTCTAAAGCACGGATTGCATACGCATCTTCTTCCATACCGTCACCGAAACCTTGGTAAGCGATGTCTAGGAATGGAATAAGGTTACGATCTTTTAATACTACAATCACTTGGTCCCATTGTGCTGGATTTAAGTCAGCACCCGTTGGGTTGTGGCAGCATGGGTGCAATAACACAATGCTTTGCTCAGGCAAAGTTTTAAGTGTAGAAAGCATACCGTCAAAATCTACACCACGTGTTTCGTTATCGAAATATGGGTAAAAATGAGTTTTGATGCCAGCGCCATTGAAAATCGCAACGTGGTTATCCCAAGTTGGTTGGCTTACCCAAACGTCTGAATTTGGGAAATAATTTTTTAAGAAGTCGGCACCAACTTTCAACGCACCTGAACCACCAAGCGTTTGGATGGTCACAGCACGGCCAGCTTTCACTGCTGGGCTGTTTGCACCAAATAAAAGTGCTTGAATTGCTTCGCGGTAAGGTTTGAAGCCTTCCATTGGCAAATAAAGTTTGGTTTTACCGTTCTTAGGCTCAATACGCTTTTGCGCCTCGATAATGGTCTCTAACTGAGGAACAATACTGTCTTCGTTATAGTAAAGACCAATACTCAAGTTTACTTTTTCAGAACGAGTATCAGCATTGAACTGTTCCATTAAAGAGAGAATTGGGTCGCCTGCGTATGGGGGGATATGTTGAAACATCAAAAAAGTCCTTTCATTCAACAATATGCATAGAGTTAAGCTTTTTCTGTCTCGAAAAATGCATTACTTCTATGTCGATGCTCAATAATGTATCAATAAAGCTACCGTGAAGCACCTGATAATTTCACTAATATCGATATTTCCAAGAAGAAACGATAAAAAAGATGTAAAAGAAATTACGGTAAATAGATACTAATTTATAACTCCTGATTTCATTTAAATAGATTGTCTACAATCTTGCTGTAATACAGGCCTTGTAGACTAAAGTTTGAAACAAAAAATTAGCTATCAAAAACTAATACCAGAAAAGCCATAAAACGATAGATAAATTTACATTAAACCTTTGTTTTATAAATACTAAAGTGTAGGTGGTGTAATGCTTTAAATATAAGGTGAAATGTCAGGTCTAACGATAAAAATTGACCTGATGCGTTCTGTAAAGTGTCAACAATCACCTTGATTTTTTTCATTCATACCGCTATAAAAGCCATAATTGATTAAAAATTGTTGACAATATGCAAGATTTGACCTTCGCAACAGAGCCATTACAAAGTCAGGGAAGAACACTGACCGAGAATGTATTTAAACAAATACAGACGGCGATTGTTTTGGGTCAAATTCCGGCAGGTAGCAAAATTTCTGAGCCTGAACTGGCGCGGACTTATGGCATTAGTCGTGGGCCTTTGCGTGAAGCAATTCATCGCCTTGAAGGTCAACGTTTGGTTGAGCGCACAGCTCATGTGGGCGCGCGCGTGGTTTCGCTTTCACTGCAACAGTTTAAAGAGCTTTACCAAATTCGTGCGTCTTTAGAAGGTTTAGCCTGCAAACTTGCTGCACAGCATATTGATAAAAAGCAAATTTTGGCGCTACGTGATGTTTTGCGTATGCATGCTGAAGATGAAAACTTTAAAGCAGGTAAAGGATATTACTTGCAAGAAGGGCAGGATGATTTTCACTACTGCATTATCAAAAGTAGTGGCAATAAAACCCTAGAAAAAATGCTATGCGATGAGCTCTATCATCTCATCCGCATGTACCGAATTCAGTTTTCAAACACACCTGATCGACCGAGCAAAGCTTGGGACGAACACATCCGTATTTTAGATGCAATTGCAGAAGGCGATGGTGAACTTGCCGAGCTGCTCATGCATCGACATATCAATGCTTCTTACAAAATTATTGAGCAAACACTGCTACAAGCACAAGGAGAACATAACAATGGCTAAACAATCCGCAGGTCAGCTATTTCGCGATGCAGTAGCCCAAGAAAAGCCATTACAAGTGGTTGGAACCATTAACGCCAATCATGCACTTTTGGCAAAACGTGCAGGTTATAAAGCGATTTACTTATCAGGTGGTGGTGTAGCCGCTGGTTCTTTAGGCTTACCTGATTTGGGAATTAGTAACCTTGATGATGTGTTGACAGACGTACGCCGTATTACCGATGTATGCGATCTTCCATTATTGGTGGATGCTGACACCGGTTTTGGTGCTTCTGCATTTAACATTGCCCGTACTACAAAAGCACTCATCAAGTTTGGTGCTGCCGCAATGCACATTGAAGACCAAGTAGGCGCAAAACGTTGTGGTCACCGTCCGAACAAAGCCATTGTGACTCAAGAAGAAATGGTTGACCGTATTAAAGCTGCGGTCGATGCGCGTGGTGATGACAGCTTCGTAATTATGGCGCGTACCGATGCATTGGCTGTAGATGGTTTACAAGCTGCAATTGACCGTGCGGGTGCTTACATTGAAGCGGGTGCAGACATGTTGTTCCCTGAAGCAATTACCGAGCTTGATATGTACAAGCAATTTGCTCAGAAGACAGGCGCACCAATTTTGGCAAATATTACCGAGTTCGGTTCTACACCACTGTTTACTACTGAAGAGTTAGCATCTGCCGATGTAAGCCTTGCGCTTTATCCGCTTTCTGCTTTCCGTGCCATGAACAAAGCAGCCGAAACTGTGTATGAAACCTTGCGTAAAGAAGGCACGCAAAAGAACGTGGTTGATATTATGCAAACGCGTAAAGAGTTATATGAACGCATTAACTACTATGCGTTTGAAGACTACCTAGACAACGCATTTGCTAAAAAGAAATAAACAAGTCCTCTTTTTATAAGAAGAGGAAGCGATGGTCTTGGCTATCGTGAGGGCGGCATGGATGCCGCTACGTTGGACTGCGATATATGGATATATCGTCAGACCAACAAGGATTTTTGCTTACTTTTCATCCGTGAAAAGTAAGGCGAACGGCAGGTTAATCCAAAAAATGGATGAGAACTCGGCAAGACGCTGTCGTGTTTTACCCAAGTAAAAATTGAACAAACAACAAATTCTGGTTGATATAAAGGATGATTCTATGAGCTCAAATGAAACAACAACAGGCTTCAAACCAAAAAAATCAGTTGCACTTAGCGGACAAGTTGCAGGCAACACAGCACTTTGTACCGTAGGACGTAGCGGTAACGATTTGCACTACCGTGGTTATGACATTCTTGATCTTGCAGTCGGTAGCCAGTTTGAAGAAGTTGCTCACTTGCTCGTACATGGCAAACTACCGAACAAAGCTGAACTCAAAGCGTATAAAGCAAAATTAAAAGCACTTCGTGGCTTACCAGCAGCACTTAAAACTGCACTTGAACAACTTCCTCCGTCTGCACACCCAATGGATGTAATGCGTACAGGTGTTTCAGTTCTTGGTTGCTTAACTCCAGAACACGAAGACCACAACGAAGCGGGCGCAAAAGATATTGCTGATAAATTAATGGCGAGCCTAGGCTCAATGCTGCTTTATTGGTACCACTTCAGCAACAACGGTCGTCGTATTGAAGTTGAAACGGATGACGACTCAATTGCAGCGCATTTCTTACACTTACTTCATGGTGAAAAACCATCTGAAGAGTGGATTGAAGCAATGCATACATCTCTCATTTTGTATGCTGAGCATGAGTTCAACGCATCTACATTTACTTCACGCGTGGTTGCAGGTACAGGCTCTGACATGTACTCGGCAATTACTGGCGGTATTGGTGCACTTCGCGGACCTAAACATGGTGGTGCAAACGAAGTTGCATTCGTAATTCAACAACGTTACGACAATGCAGACGAAGCAGAAGCAGACATCCGTAGCCGTGTTGAGAAGAAAGAAGTTGTGATCGGTTTTGGTCACCCAGTCTATACAATCTCTGATCCACGTAACGAAGTCATCAAGAAAGTTGCACATGATTTGGCACAAGCGCAAGAGAACACCAAAATGTACCTCATTGCTGAGCGCTTAGAAGCAGTGATGAAAGATGCGAAAAACATGTTCCCGAACCTCGACTGGTTCAGTGCGGTGAGCTATCACTTAATGGGTGTTCCAACTGCAATGTTCACGCCATTGTTCGTGATTGCACGTACAGCGGGTTGGTCAGCGCACGTGATTGAACAACGCCAAGACGGCAAAATCATTCGTCCAAGCGCGAACTACACAGGCCCTGAAAATCTCAAATTCAAACCATTGGCGGAGCGTGGTTAATGAACACAAAATACCGTAAACCGCTGGCAGGTACCCAGCTTGAATATTACGACGTGCGTCAAGCCGTTGAAGATATTCAGCCAGGTGCATACGAAAAACTGCCTTACACCTCAAAAGTACTCGCAGAGCAATTGGTACGTCGTGCCGATGCCGAGAACTTAACTGCCTATTTAACGCAGTTAATTGAAAGCCGTCAGGACTTGGACTTTCCTTGGTATCCTGCGCGCGTGGTGTGTCATGACATTCTAGGTCAAACAGCTTTGGTTGACCTTGCAGGCTTACGTGATGCGATTGCAGACAAAGGCGGCGACCCATCTAAAGTTAACCCAGTTGTGCCGACTCAGCTCATTGTCGACCACTCTTTAGCAGTGGAATACGGTGGTGCTGACCCAGACGCTTTTGCAAAAAACCGTGCTGTTGAAGACCGCCGTAACGAAGACCGTTTCCACTTTATTGAGTGGACTAAAACAGCATTTAAAAATGTTGATGTGATCCCTGCGGGGAACGGCATTATGCACCAGATTAATCTAGAGAAAATGTCTCCGGTTATTCAGGCGCGTGATGGCGTAGCATTCCCAGACACATGCGTAGGTACAGACTCACATACACCACATACAGACGCTTTGGGCGTAATTTCTGTGGGTGTCGGTGGGTTAGAAGCTGAAAACGTAATGTTGGGCCGTGCATCTTGGATGCGTCTGCCAGACATTATTGGTGTTGAGTTTGTAGGTCAGCGTCAGGCAGGCATTACCGCAACAGATATCGTGTTGGCTCTAACTGAGTTCTTGCGTAAAGAGCGCGTGGTTGGTGCTTACCTTGAGTTCTTTGGTGAAGGTGCTGACAGCATGTCTGTGGGCGACCGTGCAACTATTTCGAACATGACACCAGAATATGGCGCTACGGCTGCAATGTTCTACATCGACCAAAACACAATCGACTACTTACGCCTAACAGGCCGTGAAGATGCTCAAGTGGCATTGGTTGAACAGTACGCAAAAGAAATCGGCCTTTGGGCATCTGACATGACCAAAGCAGAGTACCCACGTGTACTTCGTTTTGATCTATCAAAAGTAACCCGTAACATTGCTGGGCCATCAAACCCACATGCACGTGTTTCAACTGCGGACCTAAAAGAAAAAGGTATTGCGGGTGTTGTTGAAAACCGTTCTGATGGCTTAATGCCTGATGGCGCAATCATTATTGCTGCAATTACTTCATGTACCAACACCTCTAACCCACGTAACACCGTGGCGGCAGGTTTGTTGGCACGTAAGGCAAATGAGCTTGGCTTAGTTCGTAAACCTTGGGTGAAATCATCATTTGCACCAGGTTCAAAAGCAGCTGCTCTTTACCTCGAAGAAGCGGGTGTTCTAAAAGACTTAGAGCAACTTGGTTTTGGTATTGTGGCTTACGCTTGTACGACTTGTAATGGTATGTCGGGTGCGTTAGATCCAGTCATTCAACAAGAAATTATTGACCGTGACTTGTACGCAACAGCAGTACTGTCTGGTAACCGTAACTTCGATGGTCGTATCCATCCATATGCAAAACAGGCGTTCTTGGCATCTCCACCGCTTGTCGTAGCTTATGCAATTGCAGGTACGATTCGTTTTGACATCGAAAAAGATGCTTTGGGTCATGACAAAGACGGTAGCCCGATTTACCTGAAAGACATTTGGCCATCTGACGCTGAAATTGATGCCTTAGTAAAAGAAGCTGTGAAGCCTGAACAGTTCCGTAAAGTCTACATTCCAATGTTTGACTTAGGCGTAACCGTAGAGGCTGAAAGTCCGCTTTATGACTGGCGTCCACAAAGTACTTACATCCGCCGTCCGCCATATTGGGAAGGGGCGTTGGCTGCACCACGTACTTTAGCGAACATGCGTCCGCTTGCAATTTTGGGTGACAACATCACCACCGATCATTTGTCGCCTTCAAACGCGATTTTGATGGACTCGGCTGCGGGTGAATACCTTCATAAAATGGGCTTACCAGAAGAAGACTTCAACTCATATGCAACGCACCGTGGTGACCATTTGACTGCACAACGTGCAACATTTGCTAACCCGAAACTCTATAACGAAATGGTAGTTCGTTCAGACGGTACCATTAAGCAAGGTTCAAAAGCGCGTGTAGAGCCAGAAGGCGAAGTCATGCGTATGTGGGAAGCGATTGAAACCTACATGAACCGTAAACAGCCATTAATTATTGTTGCGGGTGCTGACTACGGTCAGGGTTCGAGCCGTGACTGGGCTGCGAAAGGTGTACGCCTTGCAGGTGTTGAAGCGATTGTGGCAGAAGGTTTTGAGCGTATTCACCGTACGAACTTGGTGGGTATGGGCGTGTTGCCACTTGAGTTTAAAGCAGGTGTAAACCGCAAGACTTTAAAGCTAGATGGTACAGAGCTTTATAGCGTGATTGGTAATATTGCGCCGCGTTCGACTTTAACTTTAGTGATTGAGCGTGCCACAGCAGATGGTAAAGAAGAGATTGTTGAAGTGCCTGTGACTTGCCGTTTAGATACAGAAGAAGAAGTTTCTGTATATGAAGCGGGCGGTGTATTACAGCGTTTTGCGCAAGACTTTTTAGAAGGCCAAGTGGCTTGATACTTTAGTTAAACATTATTGATATTGTTAAAAAAAATCCCTATCTTAATGATGGGGTTTTTACTTTAGGGTAATCGGATGTTAAATGGTCAACGAGCAGCAATTTTTTTGCAAAACATGGAGCAAAGAGTTAAGCCATCTTATAAAAAGGATAATACCGATAAAGTACGTTGTTATGTAATAACTAAAGCTCAAAGCAAAGTCCAAATTTTTTTTGATGCCAAAACTAGCAAGAAATGCCTTTTTAAATTTGACCATGAAATACCTAACAGTATTCATGGAGTAACTGATATCCAAGTTATAAGCGAATATTCAACTGCTATAGAAAGAACAGCAATTACTCCTATTACTCTTCTTTACCAATGTTATTTGTATGATGAAAATACTTTGAATGAGCTATTAGAATATTTTGAAAATACGGTAACGATAATATAAAAAAAGCCCGACATCCTGTCGGGCTTTTTTCGTATTTGGTTGCTAGATATGACTCCTGTCGTATCTCACGCTCCTGGTGTATGAACCTATTATTGTTGTTTTATGTTCCGGAACATCCTGTTCCTGTATGAACTCATCATAGGAAAAAAGTGGGATGTCGCCAATCCGCAAAATCCCTAAAATCTTGTAGGTTAAAGCGTACAAAATGAAATTTTGGAAGAATTTTTAGAAGGCCAAATGGCTTGATACTTTAGTTAGACATTATTGATATTGTTTAAAAAAAGCCCTATCTTGATGATGGGGTTTTTGTTGAGAATAAGAATGGAAAGATATTTAGATTTAGATGGTGATTCAGGAGTAATCGCTTATGAAATTGGTGATACATATATAAGAGTAAAGTTTGATAAAACCTTTAAAATTTATCAGTACAGCTATTATAAAGCAGGCCAACTTCATGTCGAAAAAATGAAAATATTGGCTAAGAGTGGTAACGGATTAAACTCTTATATCATGAAAAATGTAAAAAATTTATACGATTAAGTGGGGAGAATATGGATAAAAATTTAGTTACATTATGCGATGCTTTAGATGAGCTAGCTCAAGTTGTTTTAAATTCATCAAATGAAGATCGGACGTTACAAGAAGTTTATGGTTGGCATCATCCAGCAGTAACCAGACATGATTTAGCCAATATTCCTAAAAACCTATCAATGAATATTCAAAAATTAGAAATTAAGCATATTGATTCCAAATTAGAAGAATTAATAGCACTAACACCTACACGATTAAAGATAATGCAGCAAAATACAGTTCCCTATATGTTTAATGGGCATGGAAACCAAGCTATACCTGCATATATATCAACCCTTCAATGGGTTGAAAAATTAACCCAGCCATTATTTTCCTGGGAAGTTTTGCAAGATTCTAAAGCATTACCACCCTCACTTACACGTCGATTAAGAGGGATTCAAACAGAGTTGGATAATCTGATTCCTAACAAGAACATATTGTCAGATCAGATAACTCTTATTAATGATGCAACAGAAGCAGCGGAGTCATTACCAACAGATTTGCAAAGTCTAAAGGAGGCTAGGCATAAAGTATCTGAATTGGAAAAAGAAAGCTCTTTTGATCGTAAAAAAGTAAATGAACATAAGACATCAACTGAGGCACAATTAAAAGCTATTAATGAACTGCATGGTCAAGCTCAACAACTAGTTGAAAAATGTGAAGAAGCCTACCGTATAACTACAACAAAAGGGTTAGCTGCGGCTTTCGATCAAAGAGCCAAAGACCTCAAAAATTCCATGAGATTTTGGGTTGGTGGTTTATTATTTGCATTAGCTATAGGTGCGTGGATTGGTCATGAACGTATACAGATTTTAACCACTTCACTTAGTGCTCCAACTTTGAGCTGGGGTGTGATTGGAATCCAAATAGTTTTATCTATGACTAGTGTAGTTGCTCCCTTATGGTTTGCTTGGTTGGCAACTAAACAAATTAGTCAGCGTTTTAAACTTGCTGAAGATTATGATTTTAAGGCTTCTGTTGCTAAAGCCTATGAAGGATATAAAAAAGAAGCGGTTAAAATTGATGTAGAGTTTGAAGCAAGATTATTCAATATAGCATTAACACGCTTAGAAGAAGCTCCTTTACGTTTAGTTGAGGCTAGTAATCATGGTAGTCCTAGTCATGAACTTCTAGAAACATCAGGGTTAGCTAAATTAGGAAATAGCGCTAGTAAAATTGCAGAAAATGCAGTTGAAAAAATTACTAATTCAAAAGTTTCAAACAATAATTTAGATGAAGCTTCTTAACGAGTCTTTATTGTTAAAATTCATTTAATGATATATGAAAAAAATTGAATATTTAAATATAAAAAAGCCCGACATCCTGTCGGGCTTTTTCGTATTTGGTTGCTAGATATGACTCCTGTCGTATCTCACGCTCCTAGTGCATGAACCTATTATTGTTGTTTTATGTTCCGGAACATCCTGTTCCTGTATGAACTCATCATAGGAAAAAATTGGTAAGTCGCCAATCCGCAAAATCCCTAAAAGTTTGTAAGATAAATCGTACAAATAACATTTTTTGCATTTATGCCATCATCATCGGGCGAAATGGACAATTGACAATCACTCTAACTGGGTTATATTCCTGTTTAATATCTATACGATTATAGGAACGCAATCATGGTAACAGCTGGCGAAAAACCCGGAACAGGCTTCTATTTCTGCGCTCAATGTGGCCAGAGAGTGTTTTTAGAAATTAATACAGATCGTTTACCGCCGTGCACTAAATGCTATTGCACTGAATTTAAACGTTAAGAATAAAATAATATTTGCGTTCGCATTTAACAAAAAGCCCTGTCACCCGATGGGGCTTTTTGTTAGTTTAAAATAAGACTTAAATAACAAGACCCGCGATGGGCATGAAAAAGGAAACCGTTATGGAAACTATATTAGGTTTATGTATTGGCGTGGGTTTGAGCGCTGCCTGCGGTTTTCGCGTGTTTGTGCCGCTATTGGTCATGAGCATTGCAACCATGATGGGATGGTTTGAGCCATCAAAAGGTTTTGAGTGGTTGGCTATGCCGTCGGTTTGCTTGGCTTTAGCTGTGGCAACGATGTGCGAAGTTGCGGCCTATTATATTCCATGGGTCGATAATGCCTTAGACACGGTCGCAACCCCTGCGGCTATGATTGCCGGTACGTTAGCGACGATGGCGGTTAGCAGTGGAGAAATGTCTCAGTTTGCCAGTTGGGCGGCAGCGATTATTGTGGGCGGTGGTACGGCAGGTGTGGTGCAAATGAGTACAGTTGCTGCACGCGGTGTTTCAACTGCAACCACAGGCGGCTTAGGAAATTTTGTAGTCGCTACAGGGGAGTGGATTGGTGCCATCTTGCTTTCGGTTTCAGCTTTGTTAGTTCCTGCGCTTGTTGCAGTTGTGGTGGTTATTGCTGCTATTTTGGCAATACGTTGGATACGTCATAAAAAGCATGAACAGGCACATAGTCCGTTATAGATTAGCTTCATCATCATTTTTAAATGACAATAAAAAAAGCCCGACATCCTGTCGGGCTTTCTCGTATTTGGTTGCTAGATATGACTCCTGTCGTATCTCACGCTCCTAGTGCATGAACCTATTATTGTTGTTTTGTGTTCCGGAACATCCTGTTCCTGTATGAACCCATCATAGGAAAAAAGCAGGGTATCGCCAATCCGCAAAATCCCTAAAAGCTTGTAGGTTAAAACGTACATTGAGAAATAATTTAACTTTTCAAAGCGAATATGAATAATAGCCACCTTGTTACTTCAAGAAAAAAATCAAATGCGTATTAGAAAATCTTCACGACTATTAGTGATTAATGAAAATCATCAAATTTTATTATTTCAATTTACTCATACAAATGATGCTTTAGCTGGTCAATCACATTGGGCAACCGTAGGCGGTGGGCTTGAAGAAGGGGAAACCTTCGAGCAGGCAGCTTGCCGAGAGCTTTATGAAGAGTTAGGTGTAGTAAGACAGAACGTGGGTACTCATGTTGCAACACGAAATTTTGAAATGATGCTACCGAGTGCAGAAGTTGTGATTTCTGATGAAAGACTCTTTATTGTTTTTATTAAAAATGAAGAAGTGAATACAGCAAACTGGTCAGAACATGAGAAGCTTGTGATTAGTAAAAGTCGTTGGTGGACATTTGATGAATTAAGTCAAACAGACGAGATTGTTTATCCAAATAACATTCCTAATATTCTTACAGATAGTGTGCCTGAGATTTTTAAACTCTAAAATTTTATCAATATTCAGATATAAAAAAAGCCCGACATCCTGTCGAGCTTTTTCGTATTTGGTTGCTAGATATGACTCCTGTCGTATCTCACGCTCCTAGTGCATGAACCTATTATTGTTGTTTTATGTTCCGGAACATCCTGTTCCTGTATGAACTCATCATAGGAAAAAAGTAGGGGGCAGCCAATCCGCAAAATCCCTAAAAGCTTGTAGGTTAAAACGTACAAAACAATATGAACGTATGGTTATCCTTATATAAAAGGATTTTCACTTTCCCAAGGCTTGCTGCTAAAAATAATCTGGCCATTTTCAACACAGAGGATCCACGTATAGAAGTACTCTTCTCCTAACCCTCGACATTCAAAATTTGCATTTGGAAATAGGGCGGTAATTTTTTCTATGAGTTCTAGGCAATAAACGGAATCAATACGAAGACCTGCATGACCATTAGTAAAGGCTTTTACTAAATCACCATAAACATCTTCGTGGATTGAATCCTCCGTTAATATTTCTAGAATTTTTTGCTTTTCAGTGGATAAATCAATCGTGTCAAAATCTGTATAACGGACTTGTAGTTCTGTATAAAAACTCATTTTTATTAGCTCTATGATATTAATGATAAAAAATACTACTTATTAAACATGACTTTATCGTTAAAAATGAGCTGAGTATAGAAATATCTAAACTATAAGCGTGCAAATTTCTTAAAAATATTCTTCTTTAGGCCTCTGTGCCACAATAGACTTTAATCTTTTGCGCTGATTTAAAGTAAGAAACCATTGCAACACAGAGATAAAGGAGCTAAGCCAAACGCTTAGCCCATATTACTTTTGTCACACCGTTGCATGACGCTGAAAAAAGTAGGGGCAAAGTCCTGTGGGAGAACAGGACTTTGCAAACTGACATGTTCTAGGCGTTGCATGAGCTTAGGGGAGTAAGCTTGTTCAAGTCGCTGATAAATACAGTCGCAACTGGTCTTGCTGTGTCCGCCCGACAGGCAAATTTTTTCAAAATCCTGTTGGGTGTGTAAGTTACAGCCCGAAATACCCAAGTTACCTAGAACAAAACTTAAAGCCAAAATAGGTTTATAAATTGTCATATTATTCTCATAATGATTTATATCTATGAGTAGAATAAAAATATAATTGGTTTTGAGGCTTAAAATAATTTTTAGGTAATAATTAGCCCTCCCATGTATATAGGAAAATAAAATAATTAAATTTTTAAAATAAAGATAATTTATAAATTTAAAAAATAGACAATAGAAAACCTAAATTTTAAATAAATAAAATAATTAATCTAAAGAGGGAATAAGTTTGAAAAGTGTCATGGTCAACTCCTTATAATTTATGGAGTCCTACCACCAGATTACCGCGAATTAATTTATGGTGGTAGAACGAAAGGGGGTTGACAGACTGGGATCCATGGAACCAGCACGCACGGGGCGTCCCCCATCCGTCCTACCGCAAAGAAAAGGGGACGCAAGGGTCTAACGACTTATAGATTGTACTATAATCCGCCGTGGATCAACGGTCTGTCAAAACCGACTGGCAATGTGGCCAGCAACGAAATAATAATCGGTGATTTTAATTACGTCAATTTAATATTTAAAATATTTTTGATTTAATAATAAATCTAAGTTTATTCTTAAAATAATAGAATTAATGTTTATATTTAATTAGAAAAAATAAAGAATAAAATAGTTTGAGTATGTAATTTTATTAGTAATCGAAATTTATCATTTTATAAATAAAAATATTATAGGCGTGACCGACTTTATTCTAAACTTTTAAGAACTTCTTTGGCATCTACATCGCCTGCATCGGCAGCTTGCTGGAACCATTTCTTTGCCAGTTGCAGGTTTTTCGGCGTGCCTTCACCATTTAAATACATCTGGGCCAAGTTGTACTGGGCATCACTTTCGCCATGCTCAGCCGCTTTGGTGTACCACTTCAGTGTTTGCTCATCACTTTGGGTGACGCCGTGACCTTTATTATATAGCTGAGCTAAATTATATTCTGCGGGTGGGTAGCCTTGCTCGGCAGCACGACTAAACCATTCAAACGCCTGCACATAATTTTGAGCAGTTCCTTCGCCTCTGTCGTATAACACCCCTAAGTTATATTGCGCTTTAGCATGACCCTTAGCCGCAGCCTTAGTAAAATAATCAAAAGCGCGCTTGGCATCTTTTTCGACACCCGTGCCTGTGTAATACATCATGCCTAAACTATATTTTGCGCCCACACTTCCATTTTGGTCAGCCGCAGTTAGCCATTTAAAAGCTTGCTCATAATTTTTAACAACGCCTTGTTCGCCACTTAAAAGCATCATGCCTAAATGATATTGAGCCACAGGTTGCCCTTGTTCTGCACGATATTGAATATCGGCGACACTCGGCTCAGCAAATGCTGAAGAATGAAGCGAGAAAATCACGATACATATATAAAAAGCAGACTTTTTTATTTTCATATCTCATCCTGAATTTTATTAATTTGTAAATTTATTTTTTCTTTGATATCTATTTGAATATAAAAGAAAAATATTAAATATATCTGGGTGGTTTATAGCAATTTTAAATGATCTGATTTTAATTTTTAAATACCTATTGAATAAGAAGTTAACCTAAAACAGCATATTTAGACCAGTTACATTTTGAAAATGAGTATAGATAGACAGGTTAGTCTTTTTTTAATTAAAATGCGGCCTAAATATAAGTTTGATTGATAATAAAAATGCAGATGAGTGTGTCGAGTATATTGGAGCGTTTAGGCCTTGTTTCACAAAATCGTGCTGTCCATATCCAATTCTCAAATCAGTCTTTAAATCAGCAAGTCTTCTTACAACGCATTGAAGGCGAACATACCCTCAACCAAGGCAGCGTTGCTGAATTACTGTGTCTGTCGACAAACGCGCATATTGCATTAAAACAATTTATTGGCTGTCAGGTTGCCGTCGATCAGGTCACTGACATGGGCCAGTTCTTTAGAACCACAGGCATTATTACCGAAGCGAGCCAAGGGCAAAGCGACGGCTCACTCACCATTTATAACTTAACCTTAAAAGACTCAACTGCACTCTGGCATAAGCGCCGTAATAGCCGCGTGTTTATGAATAAAAGCGTGCGAGATATTAGCGAAATTCTATTTAAGGAATGGCAGGGTAAAAGCCCGTTATTTGCTTCAAGTCTAACGCTCGACACATCTGGCTTAACTAAAGACTACGATGTGCGTCCATTTGTGATGCAGTCAAACGAAAGCGATTATGACTTTTTAACCCGTTTGTGGCGTAGCGAAGGCATTAACTGGCTGGTTGATGAATCACAGCTTTTAGTCGCTGACCCGAATGCGTCCATTCAGCCACAAGTGCTACGTTTACTTGACGATAATCAAAATTATCAGGCGCTTGAACGCCGTAGCCTACGTTACCAACGCAGCAGTGCTACAGAACAGTTCGATACGATTACCCAAGTCAGGGCAGAGCGCCGCTTACAACCAACCTCGGTTCATGTGCAACGTTGGCAAGCCGATGCCCTCCAACAAGAAGAAGGCAGTGGCAGCGTACAAGGCACACAAAAGCACAGCGAACACTATGACAATGCCAGTCTAAACCTTGAAGATGCATGGCACGTTAGCCCCGCTTGGATGCAGGACTTAAACGGTGAAGACCAAGCCACCGCCTCAGGCAATAGTCAGATTGAACAGTTCAATCAGAACATCAATGCTTACCATCATCTTAGCTCTAAGCAGTTTACCATTTCAGGGAACGTCCGTGATGCACAGGTGGGTTATTGGTTTGAACTGAATGACCACCCTGAACTTGAGCGCCATGACAGTGCTGATAAAGAATTTTTAATCTTAAGCAAACATTACTATAACCAGAATAATTTACCGAAAGAATTACAACAGCAGCTTGAGCGTCTGTTACCAAAAGACAAACTCAAGGCAGCCCAGCTCGACACACAAAACCCAGAGCAACGCCACTTTTCTGAGCTGAACGTGGTTCGACGCAATATTAAAGCTGTGCCTGAGTATAGCCCGCTAGAGCATCGCCCCGCGGCTTACCCACAGCGCGCTAGAGTGGTTGGATTAGAGGGCGAAAGCATTCATGTAGACCAGTGGGGACGCATTAAAGTCCGTTTCCTGTTTACCCGAACTGATGACCATAGCCATGATGGTGGAGCTGGAAGTAACGACAATGACACCGACTCCGCTTGGGTAGATGTACTCACACCTTGGGCGGGCGCAGGTTATGGTGCCCGTTTCTTGCCACGTGTCGGTGAGATTGTGGTGATCGACTTCTTTGACGGCAACATTGACCGTCCATTTGTGGTGGGACGCATTCACGAAGCTGAACGTCACCCCACCCAATTCGATCAGAAAGGCCAGCTACCTGATACCAAAAAACTCAGCGGCATTCGCTCCGAAGAAGTTGATGGTAAAGGCTTTAACCAGCTACGTTTTGATGACACTACGGGGCAGATCAGTGCCCAGCTACAAAGCAGCCATGCGGCAAGCCAGTTAAACTTGGGTAACTTAAGCCATCCAAAAGACAAGGCGGAAAGTGATGGTCGTGGAGAAGGTTTTGAGCTACGAACAGACCAATGGGGCGCAGTTCGAGCAGGTAGTGGTTTACTCCTTAGTACTCACAAACAGGACCAAGCTCAAGGTGTACACCTTGATGCAAATGAGGCCAAGCAACAAATAGACGGTGGCCTTAACAATGCCAAAGCACTCAGTGAAGTTGCTAAAAATCAACAAACTGACCCGTTAGAAAATTTAGAAAACCTAAAATCCTTTATTGAAAAACTTGAGCAGCAAGACAACGCAAAAGCCAAAACGTTTAAAGAGGCGATTATGCTGTTGGCGAGTCCAAATAGCATCGCGCTGAGCAGTAACGAAGACATTCACTTAAGCGCAGATGGACAGTTAAATCAAACTGCTGGAGACAGCATTAGCCTGTCTACACAAAAGAACCTGATTGCGCACGCCCAAAATAAAATTAGCCTTTTTGCGGCTCAAGAAGGGGCGAGACTCTATGCAGGCAAAGGCAAAGTTGAGATACAGGCGCAAGGCGATGGAGCCGATTTAATTGCCCGTAAAGCTGTTCAGGTGATTTCGACCGAAGACAAAATTGAGGCCACAGCAGCCAAAGAAATTGTACTCACCGCAGGCGGCTCTCAAGTCAAAATTACCAGTTCGGGCATTTTTATGACTACAGGCGGTAAGTTTGAAGTGAAGGCTGGGCAGCATAAATTTTTAGGTGGGGCAAGTGTACACAATCCACTTCCATACCTACCTGAAAAAGAAAAACAAAAATATGGGGTATGGTTTGATGTTATGGATCATCAAGGAAAAAAATTAGCTCAAGGTACAGAATATATTATTTTTGATGAAAGTAATAAAGAAGTTGAACGTGGGAAATTGGATAAAACGGGTTTAGTTAAGTTAGAGACTGAAGAACCAAATAAACAATATAAAATACATGTGGTGATAAACGATGGGCACTGAAGTACAGGCTTATGCTAATTTGGTTAAGACAACAATGGGAACGGTTAATCCTGTGCCAGCGGTTGTACCAGTTAAACTTAAAGTTTATACCCAAAGTTTTACAGCCTTTGTTGGCGGAGCTGCTGATAAATATCCTTTTATATATGGAGATGTTAAACCACCAGGTGTGGGAGATTCTTTAGGGCCTACAGAAATTGTTGGAAATTATGCAAAGAACTTTAATACGGGGAATGCAAAAAATTTAAAACAATATTATGGCTATGAAGAGGCTTATAATAATAGAAAAGTAGCTGCTCCTGCAGCCTCAAGTAAAAGAAATGCTTTTAAAGATATTCTTGATGTTTATACAAAGAATCCACAAACTCAAATTAATATTATAGGTCATAGTCTAGGTGGTTGGAATTCATCAGGTTTAGTTGCAGAACTACACAAAGCAGGGGTACCAGTCAATTTATTAATTACTATTGACCCTGTTGGAGTTTTATTATCAAAAGCGACTCCAAATATATTAGCTACTCCAGCAGTAAGAGCCCAAATTTATTTACTAGCGCCACGACCTGTTGCAGATAATTGGATAAATATTTTTTGTAAACCAAATAATAATGTTGTCACCGATCTAAAGAATACGGTGCAATGGGAGGGTTATAAACCCAAATGGAAAGGGTATCATCCTAGCCCTACTAGTTATACAACAGATGATGTAATTGCTGATGCTGGAGGGCAATGGGATAGTTATCCAAAAGAACACAGCAATACATTTCATGAAACTAAATTTAGTCATGCTTGGTTTAGCAAAATGATGCGTGAAACAATACCTAGTATATCTAAATCACCAGAGCAAATATTGCAAGCCGAATTAAAAAAGGTTCAAATAAAATGAAGTTTTTATCATGTGTATGGATATTTTTATTATTTGGTTGTACTTCTAAAAACATAGATTCTCAATCTACCGATATTAATTTTGGAAAATTTAAATATTTCCAATCTATGTATAGTGGAGAAAAAACATACCAAGGTTTTGTTACAAGCTCTTCTTCTTTAAAAGAAATTTCTGAAAAAAATGCATTTCCTATTACTAAGCTAAATTGTTTGGAAAATCAGTTTATGGTAAGAGGTGGAGTAGACTTAGATTCAGAAGAAATTAATAATCAATTATATAAATATATGGCACATGTCGAAATATGTAAAAATGATGATTGTTCAGTTGATATTAAAAAAGCAAAAATTGATACTGAATGCAGAATTGAATTAAGAAAAAATTACTCAAATGATGCTTATCAATCAAATAAAGCAAAGTTGACGAATGCTAATTTTGAATAAAATCAAGTTGTTGGTGCTAAAGTTGATCTGTAATTTATTAAGTTGAGAACTAGACATGTAATAAACCCGCCAAAGCGGGTTTATTTATTTACATGTTCGGGTAGTTTGGACCACCGCTGCCTTCAGGTGTTACCCATGTTATGTTTTGAGATGGGTCTTTAATATCACAGGTCTTACAGTGAACACAGTTCGCTGCGTTAATAGTAAAAAGGGAGTCTTTCTAATGAAATTTAATAAATTGGCTGTAATATTTTTAACTTTGAGTCTTTGTGGCTGTAGTAAGGATTATAATATTGAACCAAATAAGCTTCCGATAGCACATATTGGCCAAGAATATAATCAGACATTAAAAATTACTGGTGGAAGAGTAATACCACAGTCTTTTGAAGTGAAAGATAATTTTCCAAGTGATATGAATATTTCTGTTGAGCCAATAGATCAAAATGAAGCGGATGCTTATAATAATTTAAAAATTTCTGGAGTTCCAAAATATAAGGGAACTTTTACGATTCATATATATGCTGGTTTTTATGCTAGTGGTGATGGGAATTTGGATAAGACCTATCAATTTGTAGTTAAAGAATAAAAAGACATGTTTAGATATATTTTGTTAGTGCTAATGCTAAGTGGTTGTAGCAGAGTTGACGTTCATCCAATTAAGTTACCTGATGCCTATGTTGGAAAGTCATATACACAGTTTATTAAAATTACGGGAGGTAAAGTTTCTGAACAACATTTTGAATTAACTTCTAATATTCCAGAAAATCAGGGAGTTAAAATTACTCCCGTAGATGATATAGATGGATACAATCATATAAAAATTGATGGAATTCCAAAATATAAAGGGAAATATGAAATTGTAATTAATACATATTTCTATGGGCGAGGCGATGACAAGCTAAATAAAACCTATGAATTTGTAGTTGAAGAATAAAAGATATTTTTAATAAGAAGTAGATATGAAAAAGAACTTATTAATTACCATACTAACTTTATTTTTCATCATTCAGTCCTTATTAAATTATTACTTCTGGAATCGTACAAAAACACCAGAAATGCATGTTCTAGAAAAAACTTTGCGAATAGCATCAAATTTCGATAACTATGCACCATATACAATCATTCCAGCTGGAACAATTCTATATGATGATAGTGACTCTTTGAACAGAAGGGTTATGGTTTACTTTAATTTGCAAGGTGTGGATTTTAATTTTGAAGAACAAGATCCTGATATTTTAAAGCAACCTAGTGAAGTCAGTGCTATAAGGTCGACGGACTTGCCTGATTTACTAAAAGAAATTCCTCTGACTAAAAGAGATATTTATTTAATTATTAAACATGATGACAGTATAAAAGACTCCGTACATTCTATTTTATTTAAAAAATACAAAATTGATCCTTCAGAATATGAGAAATAATTAAATAATTCTGCACCCAAAAAGTATAAATTTAAAAAAGTAGAAGAAGCATAATTTATTACGCTTCTTCTGTCATAAGAAATAATTTTATGCAGCTTGAATTGCTTCTCCACAAAGAGAAACAGTTTCTTGTTTACGTTGATGTAAATACCAGAACTGCTCAGCAATCGTTTCTGGATGTACTGTGTAGCTTTTATCTTGTGCGCTCGGTGTTCCATCTACGAAACCATTCACAATCACTTGGCTCACGTAAACATTTGAGTCAGCGAGACTATGAGCAAGTAAGTTGGTAGTTTTATATTGAGCGGCTGCAGTAATTGCTAATGATGAATATTCTTTGGCAACTAAATCTATTCCGACCGCATCGAACGCGAAAATTCCATTTGTCGATAAAATGCTGCCATGATTTTTTTCTAAATCACGTAGGCAAGCTTGTACCGTAGCAATATAGCTCGAAACGCGAATATGAAAGCTTTTGGTGAGCTCCAGTGGAGGGGTTTCTAATATGTTGCCTTCAATATCATGGAAAGCATTCCAATGAATATTTTTAATCTCTCCTAATTGATCTTTAATGCATTTAATAAGATTTGGTATATTTTCAAGAACGGCTAAATCACATGTAAAAGCGTAAGCTTCAACACCATGTGTTTTAAGTTCTAAAATGGCCTTTTCGAGTTTTTCGGCATTTCGTGCCACTAACCCGATTTTATAGCCTTCTTTACCAAATTTATGTGCTAGGGCTTTGGAAATACCTGTTCCATAACCAAAGATTATAATATTGTTGTTCATTATAAAGTTCCAAAAACCAATTATTTGGTTAGAAATAGTTTATAATATGTTTTTATAATGTATTCAAGCGAAAAAGTTATCTATAAAAAATAATACTGAAAGAGCAAAACAAAAAATCTTAAAAGCAGTAATGAGTAAGTTTGGTTTGAATGATCCAGATGGGACAACGATTGATAAAATAACTTTTAATTTGACTTATTTATCTTCATATCATAAATTAATTGGAACGATCGTTCCTGTTAAGGCTGCTTATGAGAACAAAGGAATTTGAAATTGATAAAATTGCTGATGCAGCCATGCATGTTTTTTGGCGTCATGGATATGCAGCGACTTCAGTTCAAGACTTAGTTGAAGGTACAGGATTATCTAGAAGTAGCCTTTACAGTACTTTTGAAAGTAAGCAAGGGCTTTATCAAAAAGCATTACAACGCTATGAACTTTTAACTACACTTAATAATGTGAAGTTGTTGTCTGGTTCAGGCTCGCCAAAAGCACTGATTCGGCAATTACTGATTAATGTAGTTGAAGATGAGCTAAATGATGCAGAACACAAAGGCTGTCTGGTCGCAAATGCTTGTTTAGAGTTAGCTGGTCATGATGAAGATGTCACTCAATTTGTTGTAAGTAACCTACAGAAACTACAGTATGCTTTAGATCGTCTATTAATTAAAGCTCAACAATCTGGTGAAATTGCTTCTACTCAAAATCCGCGTGCGTTAGCAAGTTTCTTTCTAAATACTATGCAAGGTTTGCGTGTTTTAGGGAAAGGCAGCCCACTTGAACAAAGAAAGCAATCTTTAATGGATGTGGTCGAGGTTGCTTTAAACGTTTTATAAAACTCATTTAAACCTTAACTATTGTTGAGCTGAATAGTTAAGGTTTTTATTTAATTTAAACTGGAATGATCATTCCATAATGAGGATTTTTAATTCACATGGAGAATAAATGTCTTCCTATCCTAACGTTGTAAAACAAGCGTATAGCTATGCAGAGCAAGGTAAGTCCGCTGAAAAAGAATTTGAGAGTAAAGCTTTATGAACATTAAGAGTGATGAAACATCTCATCAGTTAAGTGAAGAGTTCTCTGCTCAATTACCGATTTGGAAACTGTTGGCTTTTACTGTTGCAGGTTTTCTGACCATCATGACAGAAACCATGCCAGCAGGGCTTTTGCCCCAAATCAGTCAAGGGCTAAATATTTCAGAGGCATACGCAGGGCAGCTTATTGCAGTGTATGCCTTAGGTTCGGTTTTAGCAGCAATACCTCTGATTAGTCTTACCCGTAGTTGGAATCGGAGACCCTTGTTACTCAGTGCGATTGCAGGGTTACTTTTATTTAATGTGATTACTGCCTTATCAAATGATTATATTTTGACTTTGATTGCTCGTTTCATTGCAGGTATGGCGGCGGGCGTTATATGGGGGCTTTTAGCGGGTTATGTAAGGCGCATGGTCCCAGCATCGTATCAAGGTCGTGCTTTAGCAATTGCTGGGGTTGGGCAGCCAATTGCTTTGTCTATTGGTGTTCCTTTAGGTGCGTGGTTGGGAACACTGTTTGAGTGGCGTGGCGTATTTTGGATAATGTCTTTACTGGCTTTGATTTTATTTGTCTGGATACGCTTTTGTATTCCTGATTTTGCGGGACAGTCAGCACAAAAAAGGTTGCCCATTTTAAAAGTTCTTTTAATGCCCGGCATTAGAGCTGTTTTAGCAGTCGTATTCCTTTGGATATTAGCCCATAGCATTCTTTATACTTATATTTCGCCTTTCTTAGTTTCAACAGGGCAGGCATACAAAGTCGGGACGATACTTTTTATATTCGGCATTTCTTCTATAGTGGGCATCTTGATTACGGGCGTGTTTATCGATCGTTCATTAAGAAAAATAACGCTTTTAAGCTTATTCATCTTTGCAATCGCAACAATATTGTTAGGTGCTTACAGCTCTTCAAGTTTTGTAGTTATAACTGGGGTTGTGCTGTGGGGAGTCACTTTTGGCGGTGCTCCAACATTATTACAGACTGCTTTAGCAAATACTGCGGGTCATGAAGCAGATGTAGCGCAGTCCATGTTGGTCACTATGTTTAACCTTGCTATCGCATTCGGTGGAATGGTTGGCGGCGGGCTACTTGAAAGCTTTGGTGCAGCTTTTTTTCCATGGATTATGCTAGCGTTTACTCTCATCGCGTTATGCACTGTTTACAGTGCTCGTAAGCATGGTTTTATATCTTCATAAAAGATTTTTGCCCTTCATGACTGAAGAAGTGAAGGGTGATTTAATTTTTATATTTTGATGCAATGCTATAAAAAATAGTTAATGACTTGGTAAAATAAACCGTAAAACACAAATAAAGTGGAATTTAAATTTAACTAATTATTTTGAAATGGGAATAAATTCCTTTTAATTTAATTAATGGCGTAAAAATTTCCGAAAATAATGAAAATTAGCTGTTCTTAGAAAAACAATCCCGCAGGGTACTGGCTAAACTATATCTCAAGGGTGTGATAGGGATCGAAAAGAGTAGCATGCACCAAAACGTATAACGTTAGTGTGTACTCACCCAAAAGGTCTCGATTCGGCTTAGGACGCTATAGATCAAAAGTTTATAGGCATAAGGTTCTAACTTACAAAGTTATAATTGTTGAAGTAAACCATAGATGTTTTCCCTTGACACCCTAAAAAATTCTCTATAATAAAAACGATACTTTACAAGAATATAATTTATGAATAAGCCTTATCTTTCTGCCTTGCCGCATGACAGCCAAATCTCATCTCAATTGAACAATGCTTACTTCCACGATTCGTGGAGTATTGTGCTTGGCCAACCAGACCTGAATGTATTTCAGCAGCTTATTAAACTGTTCCATCACACGCCTCAATGGATAGAATGGAGTATGAATTTACGTAATAAAATTACTTCAAAGATTGGGCTTAAAGATTTAGGAAGTTTTAAGCAAATTGATTCGCATAAAAAAGAAAATGAATATGTCGCTGGTGATCGGATTGGAATTTTTACCTTATTGCAACGTACCGAAAATGAGTTAGTGGTTGGCGATGACGATAAACATTTAAATGTGACTTTATCTATTTATAAGAATGAAAAGACTCAAGTACTGACCATAACCACAGTAGTGCATATTAAAAATTTGCTTGGACGACTCTACATGGTGCCAGTGATTCCTGCCCACCGAAAAATAGTACCAGCCACTTTACAGATATTGGGTTAGAGCACTATTTTTATTTACGATATGTTAGGCCGAAATCGTTTATATACTAATCTTATTATCATAATAATGGGCTGAATAATATGGACAATAAAAACCAGTATCGCCAATGCGCCGTTTGTGGAAAAAATTTTCCCTTAAAAGATCTGGTCTCTGGTGAAGTCATTCGAGATGTAATTGGTGAAGAAATCTTGAAAGATTATCCAGAGTGGTCTTTTTCAACCTTTATTTGTCGTGCTGATTTGGCAGACTACCGTATTAAATATGTGCAATCACTATTACGTTCAGAAAAAGGCGAGTTAACAACTTTAGAAAATGAAGTGATTGGCAGTATGCAACGGCATGAGCTGATTAGTCGAAATACAGAGACAGAGTTCGATCAGAATTGGACTTTGGGTGAAAAACTAGCAGATAAAATAGCTTCTTTTGGCGGAAGTTGGATCTTTTTAACTTGTTTTGGACTGTTTTTAGTGGCTTGGATCATTTTAAATACCGTAGTGATGGTGGTACATCCTGTTGATCCTTATCCATTTATTTTGCTTAATCTGGTATTGTCCTGTTTAGCTGCAATTCAGGCACCTGTCATTATGATGAGTCAAAATCGGCAAGAGGTAAAAGATCGGTTACGCGCTCAACATGACTATCAAATTAATTTAAAAGCTGAGCTTGAGATTCGCCACCTACATGAAAAAATGGACCATCTTTTGTCGCATCAGTGGGAAAGGCTTGCACACATTCAAGAAATTCAGCTTGATCTTTTAGCTGAAATGAATAAAAAACGATAAATATTTTCTGAGTTTCACGTGGAACATGAGTAGAGCGTTATAGATTATTTTGCGGTAGGTCTGAAATTTCTTTATGATCTGCCGCCATGCTCCATTGCTGCTTCTACGACCATGCCTTTAAACGACAATTTTGTTTACGCTCCACCACAAGATCCACTTTCAATTTTATTTGAAGATGACGATTTAATTGTGGTTGATAAACCTGCGGGGTTATTGTCGGTAATGGGTCGTTTACCTGAGCATCATGACAGCGCTTATTTACGGGTGCTAGAAAAGTTCCCTTTGGCTAAGGTGACCCATCGTTTAGATATGGCAACTTCAGGTCTACTCATGTTTGCCAAGCATCGGGATGCAGAAGTTGCGGTAAGTAAAATGTTTCAGGCCAGAACAGTCAAAAAACATTATATTGCTTTGGTGCAAGGCCAAGTCACAAAAGAGGGTAGTGTTGAAGTTCCGCTCATTACCGACTGGGAAAATCGCCCAAGACAAATTGTACATTTTGAATTAGGTAAACACGCTAAAACCTTGTTTCAACCTTTGGTTTATGATGCTCAAACAGATCAAAGTCGTGTCTTACTCGAGCCAGTAACAGGGCGTTCGCATCAGCTACGTGTGCACATGATGCATATTGGGCATCCGATTATGGGTGACAAGCTTTATCACCCTGAGCCTAAACGTTTTCATTTAAACCGAATGGCACTACACGCAGCGTATTTGGCTTTTCAACATCCATTGAAAGGCACAGATGTGATCATTGAATCGCAAATACCTTTTTAAAATTTATATACAATTAAAAATTCAATCTGATGCAATTGGGAACGCAATATATACCCAAATTGCAATAAAAGTCGGGTATTCTTGATGTCGAATAATATTAATACGGCGACAACAACAAGGATCATTTTATGACTCGTGACTACGAACACTTTCCAGATGATGAGAACGGCAATGTACTTTGGCAAATGGCTGAAGATGGGGATGATTTAACCGATTTGCATGAAATTGAATTTTCTATTGCTTTTCAAGATCAGAAAAATGCAGAGCAATGTTCGCTCTATTTACTTTACCAAGAACAAAAAGTTTCACTTTTCCAAGATGACTCTGTTGAGCCAAATGAGTGGGTGATTACTGTCTTTGTCAACATGGAACCAGAGTATTCAGATATTGTTGACTTAGAGCAATGGTTTACCAGCATCGCTGAAAAATTTCAGGGCGAATATGATGGATGGGGCTGTATGGCCTATGTCTTTGATGAAGATGATGATGAAGATGATCTGCTACAATAAGGTCTAAAATAAAGGGTAGGAGATAATCATGAACTTATCTCAAAAACAAATTGCTGTACGGTTTTTAGAGCTTGCCGCTGCTGGCGAGGTCGATGAAGCTTATAGCAATTATACTGCTCCAAACTTTAAGCATCACAACCCTTATTATGCGGGTGATGCGACCTCTTTGAAGGAAGGGATGCGTGAAAGCGCGGCTGAAACTCCAAACAAAGTCTTTGACGTTCAACATGTGATTGAAGATGGTGATTTGGTCGCTGTGCATTCTAAACTTGAAATGCAAATGAACGGATTAACCACCTTGGCAGTGGTTCATATTTGTCGTTTTGAAAATGGAAAAATTGCTGAGTTTTGGGATGTCGGTCAAGTACAGCCCGACCCACTCGTCAATGAAAATGGTATGTTCTAATAAAAAGCCCGAAATGATTCGGGCTTTTTATTTATGGATGAATTAAAACTTCCACTGTGCCGAGATTGAAGCGTTGATTGGTTCACCTGGTTGAACCCATACATCACTATAGCTTGAGACATAGTAGGTTTTATCAAATAGGTTGTTCACATTAAGTTGATAGCGTAAACGATCAGATGGGGCATAGTAGCCACTTAAGTTCACCAGAGTATAGCTTGGTAAATTAAAGCCATTATCAAGGTTATGTCCGCTACGCTCGCCGACATAGGTAAGGTTAGCCCCTACACCTACTTTTCTTGCACCTTCCTGCAGAAATTCATAATTGGTGCTTACTGAACCTTGATGTTTTGGCACATTGCTCAGACGTGCACCCTTCGCAAGGTCTTGGTCTTTTTCAATTTGAGCATCGGTATAACTATAGTTGGCATTGACGAGCCAGCGGTCATTGATTTGGCTATTTAAGTCAAACTCAATTCCTTTACTACTCACTTCGCCTGCTGCGGTTTGGAATGCATTATCGATAGGATCCGTCGTCAGTACATTCTGTTTTTTCATTTTAAACAAAGCAAGACTCAGCATACTTTGGTCATTCATTTTATATTTGGTACCGACCTCGTAGCTTTCGCCTTTTTCAGGAGCGAAGGTTTGTCCATTTCGGTCCATACCGCTATTCATGGCAAACGAGCGGCCATAGTTGGTATAAAAAGCCCATTGGTCAGAGGCTTTAAAATTTACTCCGAAACGCGGACTATTTTGATGAAGTGTCTGGCTGTTTTCAGTCTGAGTCAGGTGATTTTTAAAGTCTTGTTCGACCTGATCAAAACGATTACCGAATAACACACTCCACTGATCATTGAAAAAAATCTGATCTTGTACATTCAGTGCGAAGTAGCGCTGGCGCTCTTTGGTGTTAGTAAACGGGGCTAAGTTCGGTAAATATTTGCCATATTCTGGTTGGTAAATATCAATAGTATTTGGCATACCTGAGCTGTGGTTGCGTCGCAGTTGATATTGTTGATAGTTGAGTTGACCAAGCTCGGTTGAAAGTAAAATTTCATGGCGCGCCCAAGATGTATCAAACTTACCAAGCAATTCTGTCTGAGCCAGAACATCTTCACTTTGATAATCACGATAGCGGCGTTGGCGTTCTAAAGTATGCCCATCAGCTTGTATACGTCGTGGTTCAGTTGAAAAGCCAACCATTTGAGCATCTTTATAACTGACAGCACTATTCAGCTTCCAGTCAGGGCTAAACTCGTGACTAAGACGCAACTGGTAAAAGTAATCTTTTACTTTCATATCGCCGTCATCAGGTTCCCCCGTAAATGTTTTCGGGCCCATCACAAATTGATGATTGACTGTGCTTACCCCGCGGTCAAAGGTTCCTTTGTGCTCTGTAAATTCACTGTCAAAGTCGAGTTGCGTTTGGTCTGAGATTTTCCATGTGAGCTGTGGTGAAAAGAACCAGCGTTCACTACTGACATGATCACGGAAGCTTTGATTATCTTCATGAGCCACGGCTACACGATAGGCCAGTTCATCGTTTATAGGGGCAGTGTGTTCCAGACTAATTCGATATTGTTCTTGGGTATTGGCACGTAGATTAACTTCACTTTCGCTTTGCCACTGTGGTTTTTTACTGTTGAGGTTAAGCAAACCACCTGTTTCGCCGCGGCCATACAGGGCAGCCATTGGCCCTTTTAAAAACTCTAAAGATTCAATGTTCACTACATCTTTTGGAGCACTAATCCCTCGGTTTACACTCAAACCGTTACGGATCATAGAGGCACCTAAATTGGGATCGGTACTAAAACCACGGAAAGAGTAATTATCCCAAAAGCCGCCACCAAAACTGTTTTGATGAAAAACCCCACTCACTAAGCTTAATGCGTCATCAATCCGTTGAACGTCTTGTTGTTCCATCATTTGTTTAGAGACAAAAGCACGATTGAAAGGTACATCTAAAACATCATGTGAAAATTTAGTCGCCGAGCTATTTTGGCTCACATCTTCTTGGGTGCTTTCAGCCTGAATACGTATGGTTTCAAGTACCGTTGATGTTTCTTCTGCCCAAGTGAATGTCGATATAAATGATAGACCCAACGAAGACAACAATCCTAATTTGTGTTGCATAAATAATCAGCCATAAAAGACAAAAGAACTATAATGTAATAGTATAACGTTACATTATTTTATTGATTACCGCTATGTCTTTAGAAAAGAATATTGAACGTTTACAGTCGATTGATGCTTTGCGTGGTTTGGTGATCCTCATTATGTTGCTCGACCATGTAAGAGAAACTTTCTATTTACATAAACAGGTTACCGATCCAATGGACGTAACAGTAACAGAACCAGCTTTATTTGGCAGTCGATTATTGGCCCATATTTGCGCTCCGATTTTTGTACTTTTAACTGGTATTTCTGCTTTCTTATTTCAATCAAAAAAACAAGACTTACAGCAAACGCGTGCTTTTTTATTAAAACGTGGTTTATTTTTAATTGTGTTAGAGCTCACGCTGGTGAACTTTGCATGGACAGCAACTTTTCCACCTGAAGTGATTTATTTACAGGTGATATGGGCCATTGGTATTAGCATGGTGGTGCTAGCTTGTTGTGTAAGTTTGCCTTTGCCAGTCCTTGCTGGTGTAGGGTTAGTGATTGTTTTTGGGCACAACTTATTAGATTCAGTGCACTTCTCACCAGGCATCCTACAAAATATATGGTTCGTTTTACATGAACGTGGCTGGCTTGAAATTGTGGGCATCAAGCTTCGCACAAGCTATCCGGTTTTACCTTGGATTGGGGTGATTTTATTAGGCTACGTTTTAGGTCAGTTCTTTAGTTCAAAATACACAGCACAGCAAAGAAGCCGCGCTTTACTCACGCTTGGTTTAGCAAGTATCGGGTTATTTGTTTTATTGCGTTTTATCAATATCTATGGCGACCAGCCGTGGCAACATTTTGAGTCATTACAACTGACGTTAATGAGCTTTTTTAACCTCACCAAGTATCCACCGTCTTTACTGTTTATTTTGCTGAATATTGGAGTCGGTTTGATTGTGTTGGTTGCTTTTGAACGAATGCAGCAATACTCATTTTTAAAACCATTGGTGGTGTTTGGTTCAGTGCCTATGTTCTTTTATTTATTGCACTTATATGTTTTGAAACTGATGTATGTGTTTGCGCTAAGTGTGTGGGGAGCCAACCATGGAAATTATTTGTCGGTCAACCATGTGTGGATGTTGTGGTTAATTACGATTGCGCTGTCTTTTGCGCTTTATCCGGCGGTTAAATGGTTCTCGAAATTCAAACATCAAAATAAACATATTTCGATTTTAAAATATTTCTAATTTTCAAAATGTAAGTAAAGCGAGGCTAATTATGGCTTCGCTTTACTTGCTTACATCTAAATACAGAGTTTCTTTTACTTCTTCCATGACCACATAACTATGTGAAGATGCTGAAGCGGGAAGTTTCTTTAACAGATCTCCCAATAAGCGGCGATATGCGCTCATTTCTTTTAAGCGAGCTTTCACAAGATAGTCAAACTCACCTGAAATAAGGTGACATTCGAGGACTTCAGGAATCTCGACTAAATCTCTGGCCACTTGGTCAAATACATCGCCTGATTTGGCAGATAATTTAATTTCTAAAAAGACGAGCAGGTTACGGTCTACGTAGGCTGGGTTTAACCGTGCGTAATAACCCATGATGATGCCATCGCGTTCAAGGCGTTTAACACGCTCTGAACAAGGGGTGGTTGACAGGTTGACTCTCGAAGCCAATTCACTGATCGCAATTCGTCCTTCACGCTGCAAAATATCCAGAATCATGCGATCTATACGATCTAAGGCGCGCATAGATATTTCCTCTTTTTTTTAAATTCTCGTGAAAAAAACATAAATTTACCTAGATTATAGCTAGAAAAACAGTGAAATAAACTATTTAAGCAGAAATATACTAGTTAAATAAACTGGTGTGCGTGAGGGAATAGAAATGCGCGTAATTGTATTAGGTAGCGGCGTTATCGGAGTGGCAAGTGCCTATTATCTAGCTCAACAAGGAGCTGAGGTCACTGTTCTTGACCGTCAGGCAGGTCCTGCTGAAGAAACAAGCTTTGGTAATGCAGGTCAAATTTCGCCTGGGTATTCAACCCCTTGGGCAGCACCAGGAATTCCTTTTAAAGCTGTGAAGTGGATGTTTCAACATCACGCACCGCTTGCGATTAATTTAGATGGCAGCATGTGGCAGTTACAGTGGATGGCGCAAATGCTGAAAAACTGTAATCCGCAAAGTTATGCTGTGAACAAAGAACGTATGATGCGTGTGGCTGAATACAGCCGTGACTGTTTACGTGAACTCAGAAAAGATACTGGCATTAATTACGAAAACCGTGCGAAAGGCACTTTGCAATTATTCCGTAAAGAAGCACAAATGGAAGCGGTTCAACGCGACATTAGCGTGCTACAAGAATGCGGCGTGAGCTACGAATTATTAAATGGCAACGAACTTGGTCGTGTAGAACCAGCTTTAGCAAATACACAAGATAAACTTGTCGGCGGTTTACATTTACCAAATGACGAGACAGGTGACTGTTATTTATTTACCAATGCTTTAGCTCAAATTGCCAAAGAGTTGGGTGTTAACTTCCAGTTCAACCAGAATGTAGAAAAATTGATTGTTGAAGGCGATGAAATTAAGGGCATTCAGGTCAATGGTAAGGTCTTAACCGCAGATCGTTATGTCCTAGCGTTTGGTAGTTATTCACGTGATTTCTTGAAACCACTCGATCTACAGTTACCTGTATATCCTGTGAAAGGTTACTCGTTGACGATTCCTATTGTTGACCCTGCTTTTGCTCCGCAATCTACAGTGCTTGATGAAACTTACAAAATTGCGATTACCCGTTTTGACCAACGTATTCGCGTAGGTGGAATGGCCGAGTTAAGCGGTTTCAATTTAGGTCTGAATGAAGACCGCCGTGCAACCTTGCAAATGGTCACTCAGGACTTGTTCCCGGGTGGTGATATGGCGCAGGCGTCTTTCTGGACTGGTTTACGTCCAATGACACCAGACAGTACCCCAATTATCGGTGCGACTCGCTTCAAAAATCTGTTCTTGAACACAGGCCACGGTACTTTAGGCTGGACGATGGCATGTGGGTCAGGAAAGTTAATTAGTGACATCGTATTGAATCATAAGACTGAAATCAGTACAGATGGTCTTTCAATTCAGCGTTATTCACACGAGCACGCTGCTTAACGGACGTTAGGAAATAAATCATGCCTCGTCCTATTACCGCAGTCATCCACCGTCAAGCCTTGCAAAATAACTTGGCGGTGGTACGAAAGGCTATGCCAAACAGTAAAGTCTTCGCCGTTGTAAAAGCCAATGCTTATGGACACGGAATTGAACGTGTTTATGAAGCGTTTAAAGCAGCAGATGGCTTTGCCTTACTTGATCTTGATGAAGCAAAACGAATTCGTGCTTTAGGTTGGACAGGTCCAATTTTGTTGCTCGAAGGAATTTTCTCTCCTCAAGACTTATTTGATTGTGTGAAGTATCAGCTTAGTTTCACCATTCACAGTGAAGCGCAAATTGAGTGGGTTCAAAAGCATCCTTATCCGGCTCAATTTGATGTTTGTTTAAAAATGAACAGTGGTATGAACCGTCTTGGTTTTAAACCACAGCACTATGTTCAGGCATGGGAACGTTTAAATAACTTGGCAAATGTGTCCAAGATTACGCACATGATGCATTTTTCAGATGCAGATGGTGAGCGTTTCGGCCAGCAAGGTATTGATTATCAAATCACTGTATTTGAAGAAATTATTAAAGATTTACCGGGTGAAAGATCGGTAAGTAATAGTGCGGCAATTCTGCGCTATCAAGACCAGCTCAAATCAGATTATGCACGTAGCGGCATCATGCTCTATGGCAGCTCTCCAGACTACCCGACGCATAGTATTGCGGACTGGGGCTTACAACCAACCATGAGCTTACGCAGCGAAATTATTTCCATTCAGCATTTAGATGCGAATGAAAGCGTAGGTTATGGCTCAAACTTTGTCGCAGAGCAACCTATAACGATTGGGATTGTCGCTTGCGGCTATGCCGATGGTTATCAACGTATTTCACCGACCGGTACTCCGGTTTTAGTGGACTCGGTACGCACTCGTACAGTCGGCCGCGTCAGCATGGATATGTTGGCAGTCGATTTAACGGGCATTGCTAGTGCCAAAGTCGGCAGTGAAGTCGTGCTCTGGGGCCAATCAAGTACAGGTGTCATTTTACCTATTGATGATGTTGCGGTTGCATCCGGTACGGTGGGTTACGAGCTGATGTGTGCGATTACTGCCCGTGTTCAATTTATTAATCAAGTATAAGGAAATCAGAATGTCGAATTCAGATATACAGAAAATTAACACTAACGAAGTCATGAGCGCCGTGACTGTTTTTAACAAAGTGGTTTATCTGTCAGGTCAGGTACCTAAAAATACCGAGCAAGACGTGGCAGGGCAAACTCGTGAAATTCTTGCAACGATTGATGAACTTTTGGCGCTTGCCAATACCGATAAATCTAGCTTGCTCTCTGCGCAGCTCTATTTAAAAAATCTTTCTGACTTTTCAACCGTAAATGCGATTTGGGTTGACTGGTTAAAAGGGTGTGTTGCTCCATCGCGTGCCACAATTCAGGCCGATCTGGTCAATCCAGACTGGCTCATTGAAATTGCCGTGACGGCAGCACAAAAGTAATTCGTTTTTACTCCAAAAATGATGATGTATCTAACAGAAGGAAGATAGGTACGGTTTATCCAGTCATTTTTTGGTGAACAGATTCAGTGACCTATGGCATACGGTTCGATTTTCGCCATAGGTTGCTGATCTTAACAAAGGAATTCAAAAAGGAATTTTAATATGACAACGGCTCGTCATTCAGATACGGAAAATTCTCCTGATCATCTGCAACGAAAACTGTCTAACCGTCATTTACAACTGATTGCAATTGGCGGTGCAATTGGAACCGGCCTATTTATGGGCTCGGGTAAAACCATCTCCCTCGCAGGTCCTTCAATCCTTTTGATCTATATGATTATTGGAGGAATGTTCTTTTTCATGATGCGTGCAATGGGCGAGTTGCTCCTTGCAAATCTGCATTACAAATCTTTTGTTGATATGGCTCATGACTTGATTGGTCCTTGGGCCGGCTATTATTTGGGCTGGACCTATTGGTTGGGTTGGGTGCTGGTCGGTATTGCGGACCTTTCAGCGGTCATTAACTATTTAGGTTTTTGGCTACCCGATGGCACGAGCTTTTCTCCAATTCAACAAGCCATGATTAGCGCAGGCTGTGTATTGTTTGTGATGGGGCTTAACCTACTGACAGTACGCCTATTTGGTGAAATTGAATTCTGGTTTGCACTCATTAAGATTTTGGCGATTATTGGCCTGATTGGTGTGGGTGGCTACATGATTTTCAGCCATTTCCAAGCTCCTCAAGGGGCTGTAGCAAGCATTAGTAATGTTTGGTCGCATGGCGGTTTATTCCCGAAAGGTACAGAAGGCTTCTTGGCTGGTTTCCAGATTGCTGTCTTTGCTTTTGTCGGGGTTGAACTCATAGGTACAACGGCTGCTGAGACTAAAGATCCAGAGAAAAATTTACCGAAAGCAATTAACGCGATTCCGATACGTATTATTTTGTTCTATGTATTAGCACTCTTTATTGTGATGTCAGTAACACCTTGGGATCATATTCGTGCAGATAAAAGTCCGTTTGTTGAGTTGTTCTTAAATGCGGGTATTCCGGTTTCAGCCATCATCATGAACTTGGTGGTGCTATCTTCGGTGATGTCTTCAATGAACAGCGGTGTGTTTTCAACCAGCCGTATGCTTTTTGGTTTATCAAAAGATGGTCAGGCACCGGGTGCATTTGGTCGTTTATCAAAACGCGCAGTACCTTCAAATGGTTTGATTTTCTCTTGTATCTTTATCATGGGTGGAGCAGTGCTTCAGTACTTTGTTCCAAACACCATGGAAGCATTTACTTTAGCAAGTTCACTCTGTGTGATTCTATTCATTAGTGTCTGGAGTCTCATCATGGTGTGCTATTTGCGCTATCGTAAATTACGACCTGAATTACATGAAAAATCGACTTTCAAAATGCCAGGTGGCGTTTGGATGAGCTATGTGGTTCTGGCATTTATGATGTTTACTTTAGTCATCTTGGCACTCGAGCCAGATACTTTAAAAGCACTTTATGTCAGTCCAGTATGGTTGGTTATTTTAGGAGTCACCTATCATATGCTCTATAAACCACGTTTGAAAAAACTAGGACGTGAGCTCGTCAACGATCATTAAGTTTTAATAAAAAGCCAATCAATCATGATTGGCTTTTTATTTTCTTTCGATTTTTTATCGGAATAATATTGTTTATTTTTGAGTCAATGGTGCGATTTTGAGGGTATTGGAAAAGTACATATAGCATTATCGCATGCTACACTTCGGCTAATCTGGAGAATCCAGATATGTTAATTAAAATTGCCGTGAAGGCATTACATAAATAATGTGACTTAAAAAAAACAGGACAAACGATTTATCAATTAAGGAAAAATATACTTGAACATCTTGTCCTGAGGTATAGACTCAGCAACCCACGATATACGGTTCGTTTTTCTCCCTATAGGTTGCTGATTTAAGTTAAGCAAAATATAAAAAGGACTTCTAATATGACAATGGTTCATCATTCAGATGAGGCAAGCTCCCCTGATCATTTACAACGGAAATTAAATAATCGCCATCTACAAATGATTGCAATTGGCGGTGCAATTGGAACCGGCTTATTTATGGGCTCGGGCAAAACCATCTCCCTCGCTGGTCCTTCAATTCTTGTGATTTACATGTTAATTGGTGGCATGTTCTTTTTTCTGATGCGCGCATTGGGTGAACTACTGCTTGCCAACTTACATTACAAATCATTTGTCGATATGGCTTATGACTTGATCGGACCATGGGCTGGCTACTATATAGGCTGGACCTATTGGTTAGGCTGGGTGTTAGTGGGTATAGCCGATCTTTCTGCCGTCATTAACTATTTAAGTTTCTGGCTGCCCGAAGGCGCCAGTTTCTCACCAATGCAACAGGCCATGATTAGTGCAGGCTGTGTACTATTCATTTTAGGGCTTAACCTTCTTACGGTGAAGTTGTTTGGTGAAGTTGAATTCTGGTTCGCACTCATTAAGATTTTGGCCATTATTGGCCTGGTTGGAGTCGGTGGTTACATGATCCTCACTCATTTTCAAGCTCCACATGGAGAAGTTGTGAGTGTAAGTAATGTGTGGTCGCATGGCGGTATATTTCCAAAAGGCGTAAGCGGATTTTTGGCAGGTTTCCAGATTGCCGTGTTTGCCTTTATTGGCGTTGAACTGATTGGTACAACAGCGGCTGAAACGAAAGATCCAGAGAAAAATCTACCGAAAGCGATTAACGCGATTCCAATTCGTATTATTTTATTCTATGTATTAGCACTCTTTGTGGTGATGTCAGTGACACCATGGGATCACATTCGCGCAGATAAAAGCCCGTTTGTTGAGTTGTTTTTAAATGCAGGTATTCCAGTTTCTGCCATCATTATGAACTTGGTGGTGCTGTCTTCGGTCATGTCCTCTATGAACAGCGGTGTGTTTTCAACCAGTCGTATGCTGTTCGGTTTATCGAAAGATGGTCAGGCGCCAAGTGCATTGGGGCGTTTATCAAAACGTGCCGTACCTTCAAATGGTTTAATCTTCTCATGTATTTTCATTATGGGCGGGGCAGTGTTGCAGTACTTTGTTCCAAATACGATGGAAGCATTTACTTTGGCAAGTTCACTCTGCGTGATTCTCTTTATCAGCGTATGGCTTCTGATTATGGCGTGCTATTTACGTTACCGTAAGTTGAGTCCAGAGTTACATGCTAAATCAACCTTTAAAATGCCGGGCGGGGTGTTGATGGCGTATGTTGTCATTGCATTTTTCTTGTTCACTTTAGTGATTCTGGCATTAGAACCAGATACCTTAAAAGCGGTATATGTTAGTCCATTATGGTTAGTGGTTTTAGGCGTTAGCTATCATGTGTTTTATAAACCACGCATGAAAAAACTAGGCCAAGAAACTTTTGATTAATTATTAATAATTTCAAAAAAGCCAATCAATCATGATTGGCTTTTTTATTTAGACTCTTTAATCAACCAATAAATGTTGATATTTATCGGCTTGCTTACGTAGATAATCCCAAACTAATTTGATGCGTGGTTCATGTTGTAAATCAACAAATGTCAACATCCAGAACGTATGGGTAAAGCGAACTTGTTGCTCTAAAACGACGTCAAGTTCCGGTTTATCATCTGCCAAAAACTTGGGCAAAATTGCAAGCCCTGCACCAGCACTCACCGCAATTTGTTGAGCCAAAATACTGCTACTCCGAAAATTTGCATTGAGCTTTAAGGGCAATCGTTCTAAACAGTACAGCTCGGGGCTATAGACCAAATCATCAATATAATTCACGAAGCGATGCTGGGTTAAATCTTCTAAACCGCGAATAGGTGGGTTTTGCGCCAGATAGTTTTGGCTGCCATAAATTTTTAAACAATAGTCAGACAAGCGCGTAATGATATATGGCCCAGAAGTTGGGCGGTCAATCGACACCACAATGTCGGCCTCACGGTGCGAGAGCTTAATCATTTTCGGCACTGGAATCAGGTCGATGGTAAGCAGTGGGTACTGAATAGAGAACTCAGCCAGTAAGCGGGCTAAAAACGCAGTTCCAAAGCCTTCAGGTGTGCCAATTCGCACACGGCCTTGTAAAGGTTGATGTGGTTTTTCAATTTGTAAAAAAGCTTGTTCCATTTGTTCAACTCGAGGAACAAGTGCTATCCCTTCAAGTGTCAGTTCATAACCAGTTGCTTCACGCTTAAAGAGCGTTGTACCCAAAGCAAGTTCTAGAGCCTGAATCCGTCTTGCAACTGTACTATGTTCTACCCCAATAATACGCGCAGCATTGGTTAGAGTTTTAGTGCGAGCTAAAACCAGAAAAAAATGTAGATGATCCCAATCCACTTTCATTTTTGTTGTAATCCTTGTGCATATTTGCACAACAATCGTGCATGAATTTCCGTTGGTGGTCAAAGTTTTCTTTGCTAGTCTCAATTGAAACTGGAATAAAGAAAATACGATCAAAAAGTATTTTCTAATAATTGAACACAATAAAAATATGGCCTACGGAGAGGTTATGAACACAATCCAAAAAATCGAATTGGAAACCGCTAAATTACTCATTAACGGAAATTTTATCGAATCTGAAACACAGGAATGGCAAGACATTGTTAACCCTGCAACTCAGGAAGTGATTGGTCGTGTACCATTTGCAACAGTTAAAGAAGTTGACGCTGCCATTCAGGCTGCACAAGATGCTTTTGCTTCTTGGCGTCAAACCCCAATTCAGGCACGTATGCGCATCATGCTTAAGTTACAAGACTTAATCCGTGCCAACATGAAGGAAATTGCGCAAGTACTAACGGCTGAACAAGGCAAAACCTTGGCAGATGCTGAAGGCGATATTCAACGAGGTTTAGAAGTGGTTGAGCATGCATGTTCGATCGGTACTTTGCAAATGGGCGAATACGTTGAAGGTGTCGCACGTGGTGTAGACACTTACACATTGCAGCAACCGTTGGGTGTCTGTGCTGGCATTACGCCGTTTAATTTCCCTGCCATGATTCCACTTTGGATGTTCCCAATGGCAATCGTGTGCGGCAATACCTTTGTTTTAAAACCATCAGAACAAGATCCGTTATCAACCATGATGTTGGTCGAGCTTGCGATTCAAGCAGGCGTTCCAGCAGGTGTGCTCAACGTTGTGCATGGCGGTAAAGAAGTGGTTGACCGTCTCTGTACCCATAAAGACATTAAAGCGATTTCATTTGTAGGCTCAACTGCGGTTGGAACGCATGTTTATAACCTTGCAGGGCAACATGGCAAACGCGTACAGTCGATGATGGGTGCAAAAAACCATGTGGCTGTCATGCCAGATGCGAATAAAGAGCAAACCTTAAATGCCTTGGTCGGTGCAGCATTTGGGGCAGCAGGGCAACGCTGTATGGCATTGTCGGTTGCGGTAATGGTGGGTGAAAGTAAACAGTGGATTCAAGAGTTAGTTGAAAAAGCTAAAACTTTAAAAGTAAATGCAGGCCATGAGCCAAATACTGACATTGGTCCAGTCATTTCAAAACGTGCTAAAGCGCGCGTGCTTGATTTAATTAATAGCGGTGTTGAGCAAGGGGCAGAGTTGCTACTCGATGGCCGTGATGTTCAAGTTCAAGGCTATGAATCGGGCAACTTTGTCGGCGCGACGATTTTTAGCGGCGTAAATACCGACATGCGTATTTATAAAGAAGAAGTCTTTGGCCCTGTACTTTCCATTATTTGTGTCGATACCCTTGAGGAAGCGATTGCTCTTATCAATGCCAACCCATTTGGTAATGGTGTTGGTCTATTCACACAAAGTGGCGCGATTGCACGTACTTTCCAAAACTTAATTGATGTAGGTCAAGTTGGTATCAACATTCCAATTCCTGTGCCAGTGCCTTTCTTTAGTTTTACTGGTTCAAGAGGCTCAAAACTTGGTGATTTGGGACCATACGGCAAACAGGCTGTGCAGTTCTATACCCAAACTAAAACTATTACCAGTCGCTGGTTTGAAGATAGCCATGAAGTTGGTGCAGTAAATACAACCATTAGTTTACGTTAAGGGGATCACGGATGAATATCGCCTTTATCGGTCTAGGAAATATGGGCGGAAGAATGGCCCATAACCTACTTAAAGCCGGACTCAATGTTTATGGATATGACCTCAGTGAAGTTGCTATTCAGCACTTTGCCGAGGCAGGTGGTGTGGTCTGCGACAGCCCACAGGCAGCAGCAAAACAAGCTGATGTGGTCATTAGCATGCTGCCTGCGGCCAAGCATGTTAAAGAAGTTTACTTGGGTGAAAATGGTGTATTAGAAGTGCTAAAAGCAGGTAGCTTATGCATTGATAGCAGTACCATTGACCCACAAACCATTAAAGACATTGCCGCTGTTGCACAGAGCAAAAATATTAAAATTTGTGATGCACCAGTTTCAGGTGGAACCATTGGTGCTCAAGCAGGAACTCTCACCTTCATGGTAGGTGCCAACGAGCAAACTTTTAATGAAGTGAAACCTGTACTTAGCCACATGGGCAAAAATATTGTTCATTGTGGTGATGTCGGTGCAGGTCAAATTGCCAAAATCTGCAACAACCTGATTTTAGGTATTTCAATGGCTGCTGTTGCCGAAGGTATGGCACTCGGTGTAAAGCTGGGCATCGACCCACAAGCATTGGCAGGCGTCATTAACACCTCAAGTGGTCGTTGCTGGAGCTCGGATGTGTGTAACCCATGGCCGCATATTAATGAAAATGCGCCAGCATCTCGAGGCTATCAAGATGGCTTTGCCACTCAGCTGATGCTAAAAGATTTAGGACTTGCTGTAGAGGCCGCGGGCCAAGTCAAACAGCCAGTTGTATTAGGTGGCATGGTGCAGCAGCTTTATCAGCAAATGTGCATGCGTGGTAATGCTAATCTCGATTTTTCAAGCATTATTCAGCAATATCTGCCACAAGAGGCATAACGGTAAAGCCAAAGGATGGCTTTAAACACATTAAACCCTGTCGTGAATAACAACAAATCCGGACTGAGGGAAAAGATATGATGGATTATCAAAATGCTGCACAGGCTTTCGATTTGGAAAGTACTGCAAAACAGATGTTATCAGGTTCACTTGATGCCTTAAATGCTTGCTATGAATGCTGTGATCGACACGCAGATGGCGACAAAATTGCACTGTATTGGCAAGGAAAAGATGGACGAAAAGAGCAATATACTTTCCGTGAATTAAAGGAATGGTCGAGTCAGTTTGCCAACTTTTTAAAATCACAAGGTGTGAAAGCAGGCGACCGGATTTCAGGGTTATTGCCAAGAACACCTGAACTGATCGTGACGATTTTTGCAGCTTGGCGCATAGGTGCAGTCTATCAACCCCTATTTACTGCATTTGGTCCAAAAGCGATTGAGCACCGTATTCAGCTTGCACAAAGTAAGCTGGTGGTGACTGATGTAGGTAACCGTAGCAAGCTTGATGAAATTGAAAATTGCCCTGCAATTGTGACAGTTGCCGATGTACAAGGTACTCCGCTCAAAGCAGGTGATTTTAACTTTTGGAATGAAGTGAAGCAGCAGTCCGATCAATGTGATTTGGTTATGCGTAGCATCCAAGATCCTTTCTTGCTCATGTTTACTTCAGGCACTACTGGACCAGCGAAACCATTGGAAGTGCCATTAAAAGCATTGATTGCCTTTGGGCGATATATGCAAGATGCCATTGGTTTAACCGAAGAAGATTCGTTCTGGAATATTGCTGATCCAGGTTGGGCGTATGGCCTGTACTACGCGATTACTGGGCCGTTATTTTTAGGCCATGCTACTTTGTTTTATGAAGGTGGTTTTAGTACAGATAGCCTATGCCAAATTGTGAAAGATTATAAAATTAACAACTTGGCAGGTGCTCCGACTGCTTACCGCATGATGATGGCGGCTGATCCAGCACAAATGGCGCCGTTAAAAGGACTATTCCGTGTTGTGAGCAGTGCAGGCGAGCCGCTTAATCCAGAAGTGATTCGTTGGTTTAAACAAGTGCTTGATGCTCCGATTTATGACCACTATGGACAAACTGAAGTGGGCATGGTGGTGTGTAATCATCATGGTTTAAAACATGAAATTCATGCTGGTTCAGCAGGTTTCCCAAGTCCGGGCTACCGTGTTGCTATTGTCAATGAGCAAGGTGAGGAGCTTCCAGCGGACACACCAGGAATTTTAGCAGTCGATATTAGCCAGTCTCCAATGATGTGGTTCGGCGGCTATAAAGAAAGCCGAAAATCACCATTTGTTGGTCATTACTATTTAACTGGCGACACTGCCGAGTTACATGCTGATGGTAGCATGAGCTTTGTTGGTCGTAGTGATGATGTGATCACCACATCGGGTTATCGGATTGGGCCTTTTGATGTAGAAAGTGCTCTGCTTGAACATGATGCTGTCATTGAGGCAGCAGTGATTGGTGTGCCTGACCCAGACCGTACCGAAGTGGTTAAGGCATTTGTAATTTTAGCTGCCGATGCTCAACCTTCAGATGCACTTGCTGAACAACTCAGCCAATTTGTTAAAAGACGACTTTCTGCACATGCGTACCCACGTTTAGTTGAATTTGTGAGTGAATTACCTAAAACTCCAAGTGGTAAAATTCAGCGCTTTTTATTGCGTAATCAAGAAATTGCTAAACAACAAGCTAAAGCAGGGTAAAGGAAATAACAATGCAATTTACCGAAGAACAATTACTCATTCGTGATATGGCGAAAAGTTTCGCCCAAGAACAAATTAAGCCTCATGCCAGTGATTGGGATCGAGACGGGACTTTCCCGAGAGACACCTTAGCTCAAATGGGGCAACTCGGTTTTTTGGGTATGCTTGTTTCAGAGCAATGGGGCGGTTCAGACACGGGTAACTTAGCCTATGTACTGGCACTCGAAGAAGTTGCGGCAGCAGATGGTGCAACCTCGACCATCATGAGCGTACACAACTCGGTTGGCTGTGTACCTATTTTAAAATTTGGTACCGATGAGCAAAAAGAGCGGTTTTTAAAACCTTTGGCGCAAGGTGAAATGATCGGTGCTTTTGCCTTAACGGAACCACATACGGGGTCAGATGCGGCAGCTCTTAAAACTCGAGCGGTGAAAGATGGCGATGATTACATTTTAAATGGTGCTAAGCAATTTATTACCTCTGGTGATAATGCAGGTGTAATTATTGTGTTTGCAGTGACCGATCCAAGTGCAGGCAAAAAGGGCATTAGTGCATTTTTAGTCCCACGCGAGACACCGGGTTACGAAGTGATTCGTGTTGAAGAAAAACTAGGTCTGCATGCTTCAGATACGTGTCAGATTGCTCTGACCGATGTGCGCATACATAAAAGCTTAATGCTGGGCAAAGAAGGTGAAGGCTTAAAAATCGCACTTGCCAATTTAGAAGGTGGACGTATTGGTATTGCTGCACAAGCAGTCGGTCTAGCACGTGCGGCGCTCGAAGAAGCGACTCGCTATGCCAAAGAGCGTATTACTTTTGGAAAACCAATTTTTGAGCATCAAACTATCGCGTTTCGCCTTGCAAGTATGGCAACTGAAATTGAAGCAGCGAGACAACTGGTTCACTACGCTGCGCGTTTAAAAGAAGCAGGTCAGCCTTGTCTAAATGAAGCTTCAATGGCCAAGTTATTTGCTTCAGAAATGACTGAGCGTGTGTGCTCGAGTGCGCTACAAGTCTTTGGTGGCTATGGCTATCTCAGAGATTTCCCAATTGAGCGTATTTATCGTGATGCGCGTATTTGTCAAATTTACGAAGGCACAAGTGATATCCAACGTTTAGTGATTGCACGTAGTCTATAAAATCAGAACAAGGAATAAATAATGCAGTGGCAAAGTATTTTATTAGAAAAGCGTAATGGGATTGGGCTGATTACATTAAATCGCCCTCAAGCGCTCAATGCTTTAAACAGCGAATTAATTAGTGAAATTAATCAGGCATTAGATCAGCTCGAAAAAGACCGCGAAATTGGCTGCATGGTATTGGCAGGTTCTGAAAAAGCTTTTGCCGCAGGTGCAGACATTAAAGAAATGGCTGATTTGGTATTTCCAGATATTTATTTTGATGACTTTTTTCATCTTGCAGACCGTATTGCCCAGCGCCGTAAACCTTTAATTGCAGCAGTCAGTGGTTATGCGTTGGGCGGCGGCTGTGAATTAGCGCTCATGTGTGACTTTATCTATTGTGCTGACAATGCCAAGTTTGGCTTACCCGAAGTTACTTTAGGCGTAATTCCAGGTATTGGTGGTACACAGCGCTTAACTCATGCGATTGGTAAAGCCAAAGCAATGGAAATGTGCTTTACCGCGCGACAAATGGGCGCAGTAGAGGCAGAGCAAAGTGGGCTGGTTGCACGTGTTTTTAGTAAAGAAGAATTACTTGAACAGACCCTGCAAGCCGCAGAAAAAATTGCAGCAAGATCTTTAACTGCAAACATGATGCTCAAAGAAACCATTAACCGAGCTTATGAAGTGAATCTCACCGAAGGTTTACGCTTTGAGCGACGTATGTTCCATTCAATTTTTGCGACATCTGATCAAAAAGAAGGAATGCAGGCTTTCGTTGAAAAACGCCAGCCAAATTTTAAAAATCAATAAGAGATCAATAAAATGAATACAGAAAATCACTTAATGATTGAGCAAAACGGTAAGTTGGGCGTGATGACCTTAGACCGTGTGACTCATCTCAATGCATTGTCGCTAGATATGATTAAAAGTATTGGTGCCCAATTGGAACTGTGGCGAAATGATGCTGCTGTTCAGGCAATATTAATCAAATCAAATAGTCCAAAAGCCTTCTGTGCAGGTGGAGATGTCCGCTATCTCTACGACAGTTATAAAAATGGCACGGCTGACTATAAAGGTTATTTTAGTGCCGAATATAAAATGCTGACCACGCTGCGTGAATATGAAAAGCCAGTTATCGTTGTACTCGATGGCTATGTGTTAGGTGGTGGTTTTGGTTTAGCTCAGGCTTGTCATATTGTCGTGAGCAGTGAAAAGTCTAGATTTGCCATGCCTGAAACAGCGATTGGTTTTTTCCCAGACGTTGGCGCAACGCATTTCTTGTCTCGACTTGATGATATCGGCGTTTATATGGCAATTACGGGTGAGCAGATCAGCAGTAGCGATGCACTCTATCTCGATTTAATTGACTACCATGTGCCAAGCGAGCAGTTACAAGCATTGCAAGAAGCACTTGTTGATACGCCAAGTTTAAGTAAAGAAGGAATTGAGCAAATCATTACCCGATTTATTACTCGTCCTGCCGAAAGTGAGTTAAAGCAACTAGCCGAAGGCATCCGTAAACATTTCGGTTTTCAGCATTTAGATGAAATTGAACAAAGTCTTGAAAATGAACAAGATGAAAGCTTAAAAACTTGGACAAGCAAGATGCTCAGCATTTTGCAGCAACGTTCATTTATTGCCAAACAAACGAGTTTAAAACTGCAACATTTAGGCCGTGGGCTTTCTTTGCCGCAATGTATGCAACTTGAGCGTGATTTACAGGATATCTGGTTTGAGCATGGTGACTTTATTGAAGGTGTTCGTGCACTCATTGTCGATAAAGACAAACAACCGCAGTGGCAAGAACGTAATGCGGAGCTAGAGCAAATTTTAGAAAAATTGAGCTAAATCGCATTACAAAAACATAAAAAGCTTGAGGAGATAAAGCGAGACCTGAAAATGCTTATGGTCAGGGCTGGTCATAAGCATAAAAAAGATAAAACAAGAAAATCTAAAAAGGATATTACGATGCAAACAGTACAAGGAAACGGTTCAAATACTAAAAAGTCGTCACATCGATTAGCAGGCATCTCTAGCATGGTCGGTACTACTATTGAGTGGTATGACTTCTTTATTTATGGCGCAGCAGCAGCTCTTATCTTTAATAAATTATTTTTCCCAAATCTAGATGCCCTTACGGGTGTGCTTGCTGCATTTGCCACCTATGCCGTTGGCTTTATTGGGCGGCCATTAGGTGGTTTAGTCTTTGGTCATTTTGGTGACAAGATTGGCCGTAAGTCAATGTTGCTACTGACTCTAATGTTAATGGGGATTCCGACGGTTCTCATTGGCTTATTACCGACTTACGAGTCAATTGGTTACTGGGCTGCAATCGGTTTGGTCATCTTACGATTTATTCAAGGTATGGCAATGGGCGGTGAATGGGGTGGCGCAGTGCTTATGGCCGTTGAACATGCTCCCGAAGGCGGTAAAGGGTTTTGGGGAAGCTTGCCTCAAGCCAGTACGGGTGGTGGCTTAATGCTAGCCTCAATCGCACTAGGACTGGTGTCGTTATTACCTGAAGAAGCATTGTTCAGTTGGGGTTGGCGTTTACCATTTCTTGCCGGCATTATTTTACTGGCAGTAGGCTGGTACATTCGAGTGAAAGTACCAGAGTCACCAGACTTTGAGAAAGTAAAACAGCAGTCTGAAGAGGTAAAAGTTCCTGCTTTACAAGTTTTTAAAAATCATCCGAAGCAGCTCATCACGATTATTTTGGCGCGTGCTGCTGAGAATGCATGGTTCTATATTGCTTCAACCTTTACGTTGGCTTACACCACTGCTCAACTTGGGATTCCACGCCAGGACATTTTATTTGCCACCATTTGCGGTGCTGTGGTCATTCTCTTTATGACGCCGTTATGTGGACATTTGTCAGATAAAGTTGGTCAACGCAATATGTTTATGTTTGGCCTATGCGTATTGGCACTTTATTGCTATCCATTTTTTACCATGCTCAACACAAAAGATCCGGTATTGGTCTGGACGGCAATTGTTTTAGCGATTGGTGTGGTTTTCCCGATTATGTATGCACCACAGGCTCAGCTTTTTGCTCGTCAATTTCCGGCAGAAATTCGTTATAGCGGAATCTCAATTTCGGTACAGCTAGCTGGAGTGCTCGGTGGTGGTTTAGCGCCGCTAATTGCGACGAAACTTTTAAGTATTGGGCAGGGTAATCCTTACTTAATTATGATTTATATTGGATCTATGGCTATCGTTGCGATTATATCGACTTCATTTATGCCACGTGATTGGCAGACTAAAACTGATGAGGCTTATCATAAGAAAGCAGAAATAAATTTGAAAACCAAGATTACTGAGCATTCTTAATATTAAGTTTAATGCTTTAAATAGAAAAAAGCCCTAATCGTTTGATTAGGGCTTTTAAATTTTAACGAGGGAAACAAGATTCGAACTCATGCCCCTCATCTTTGCAATGTTACCAATTTTTTAGACTTTGATTTAACCAACTACACTTCAATTAAGCACGCAAACATAGCATATCCGTCGATAACCATTGGCGGACCTGCACGATGAGCACGAAAACCCGCAGCACGTAATAAACGCTCTACACCAAGAGGTGAGGTCGTAATGAGTTGTTTTGCGCCTTGTTCTCTTGCAAAGTTGATCGCTTCTTGCAGAATTGCAATAGAAACAGGAGATGACACTGCTTGACTAGCAGAGGAAGGTGGATTCGAGAAATCTACGGCTGAAAATCTTGATAACTCCCAAATTTCTGGCGAGCAAGGAATAGGCATTCCATTCATTAATTGAGGAAATACTTCACCGAGTAAATAGGGTTGAGTGGTGGGTAGCAATCTGGCACAGCCAATAATATTAGATTCTCTATCTTGAGCAACGACATAAGCTGTATCGATTTTATCAAATTGATCTAGTTCTTCATTATTTGGACAGTTCAACTCCCAACCCAAATGTTCAACAAATACCTTGTAGCGGTAACTTTTAAATTTGGTATATAGGACTTCTGAAAAATTGTTTTGGAATCCAGCAATAACATTCATTACAAGTGCTTCCACTTATTTTTCAGGCGACTTTACTCGACAGCTGAAAAGGTGGTAACTGTAAGAATTTACAGGTTTCTACGAGAAATTTGGACTTAATTTAGTCTTTGTATGCGTTGTATTGATTTGAGCATAAATGAACTGTTCCCAAAACAAAGTATCTATTTTTTTTTCGATTAATGTTTCAGTAACATCAAATCCAATATCTGTACCAGATATATCAACAATCATGATATTGCTTCGAGGTAGCCCAATTCGCTTTAAGCTAGCGATGCCATCTTGCTCAACAAACTCCCAGTCCCATCCGGTACTTAAAGCTGGGGTCAGTGATGTTGCCCATTCAGTAAACCCATAATATAGAATTTGAGAATCTTCAATTTGTGTTGATTCAACAGTAGATATGAGATGTTGGAGGGGGTAATTCATAAGCTGGTTTTCATTCATCCGAATAAAACCATCTGTTGAGATTGAGAAATCAGGGGGGATTGTGACCATGCTACCTGTTCAAGTGACTTGAATTACAGTTCTATAGATAAATAACATAAATTATTGCCAATTAAATACTGTTATGTTTTACAGGTCAGTCGTAATCTGGTGGTACACAGCGTTAAGCTGTTCTTTAGAAAGTAATTCAGGCAGTGGGTTTTACTTATGCAGAAATTGAGCATTCTGTAGCTTCAATATGAGAGAGTTGCTCATTTCAATATTATCAATAGGGTAAATTTATCATGTGCATTGTAGATAATGTCTATCCTCATTATTGAAACAATATTTTCCAGATCATTATAATTATTCTAAGCTTCACCAGATAATAAATGGAAAACTTATATAGAGTGTATTGTTAGTAGAAGTTATTATTTAGTTAAATTAATAGAAATATACAAACAAGGATAAATAATAGACTTCTTTTGAAAGTAAAAAATACTCATTTTTGGAATAAAATGCGTTCTTTATATTTGAGACTTTCAAGCATAATTCACATATGCAATATAACAACCTTAAAAAGCTTTCTGAAACTAGTTTATCCGAAGAATTTACCACCCTCTCAGGCTCAAAAATGTTGTTAATTGGATTATGAATTCCCTATATGCAACTAAAAAAATGATTTATGAATAAGGTCTAATGAGAGTAAATGGAAAATTGGCAAGAGGATTTACTATCAGCATCTCTGATGGTAAAAAATGAATATCAGCTATTTGAGGTCGTCAAATCTACAGCTTTAAAGCTCGGATTTGATTATTGTGCTTATGGAATGCAGGCACCATTATCTATTGCTGAACCAAAAACGATTATGTTGAATAATTATCCCGAAGCATGGCAGAAGCGTTATGTTAAACAGCGATATGTGGTGGTAGATCCAACTGTACAGCATTGTATGCTGTCACTTCAACCTCTTGTCTGGTCGAGCCAATCTGCGAACACGCAATCTCAAAAAGATTTTTGGGAGGAGGCGCGTTCTTATGGTTTAAAAGTTGGTTGGGCACAGTCAAGCCGTGACTTTATTGGTACAAGGGGGATGTTAACACTAGCAAGATCCGCTGACCAATTATCAGAAAAAGAGCAGAAAGCTCAATATACAAATATGTATTGGTTGTCTCAGACAGTGCATTCCAGCATTGCTAAAATTGTGAATGATGCGGAATTTGCTCAGTTTAATCTTTATTTAACGAACCGGGAAAAAGAGGTTCTACGTTGGACTGCGGAAGGAAAAACGTCAGCAGAGATTGCCCAGATTCTCGGGGTAACTGAAAGAACAGTAAATTTTCATCTTGGAAATTCAATGCAGAAGCTAAATGTGAATAATAAAATTTCAGCAGCTATTCGGGCTGTGATGTTGGGGATTTTATAAAGGTAGATATATAGATGATAGAGAATTTTAATATTGGATTTTAAGAAAATAAACTATTATTAGATGTGTGTTTAAAATAAAATTAATTATTTTAAAATTACTTTTTAATTTAATAAAATTTTAATCAAAATGGAGTTTTTGTATAAAAACTTATTTACTGTGGAGTCTGTATTTTTTTAAAATTTAACTAATAATGTCTTTTTAATTTTTCTATTATTTTAATATTAATAATAAATGTTTTCTTGATTAATATCCTTGCTAAAAAATAAATATTCGTATTTTTTGTATTATCTATGGGTGAAATACATCGATTCGAATTTTATATATTAGTCACGGTGCTGTACATGATTTTGAGCTATTCAAATACAATTTAAAGCAGATTTATTTTGGAACTTTATCGTTGTAAATAAAGGCTATTAGAAGATTTTGCTTGAATCTTTTATTGCCTTGAAAAGAGAAAGCACACAGTAAATTAGATCTACAATCAAGAGATCAACAAAATAAAAATACGGACTGGGTGTAAGTTGGTAGGCTAAAAACCTTTAGAAACGTTGTTAAATATTATTGGAATAGATGCAAAAAATTGAATTTGAGTTTTAATTTAATTTCCAGATTTCACAAAATTGACTGAATAAAAATAATTTATGAAAGAGATCTAGTGTCTTAATTTTCAATAAATACAGGCCAACCTGTAAACCCTTACAGGTGTAATAAAAAACACCCGCACATAAAATATAATGTGAATTTATATTTTAAACAAAAAAAGTATATTCATTTTTTATTAAAAGCCCCAGCTAGACATGTAATTTTTGAATTAGCGAGTTTTAAGGGTGAATTATAAATAATTGGAGTTAAGTTATGGCTGTAATGGATACGGATAATATCATTGCAACTTTGGAATCCCACGCAAATTTAAATGGAGGCAAGATTGCTTTTGAATATTTGGGACGCCAATCTGGTGGTATTCAATCTCTGACGTATGCAGATCTGAACGAGCGGGTTCAATATCAAGCTCAAATATTAATGAATCTTGTAGACAGTGGCGATCGTGCCGTATTGTTGTTCGAGCCTGGACTGGACTTTATCGTATCGTTCTTTGCTTGTCTGAAAGCTAAAATTATCGCAGTACCTGTCAGCTTGCCTTTTAATCGCAACGGTTTTTCTAATATTTTGAATATTATGAATGACTGTGAGCCAAAGATAGTACTCACAACCAAAAAGATTCTTGAGCTATCAGGTCTGATCACATTAAAAGCTCAAAATGAAAATTTAATATTGCATGCCGTTGATGCCGAATTGCAACGTGACTTGGTGGAAAAGGATTTTCCTCTGATTTCTGAAGAAGATATTTGCTTCCTACAATACACTTCAGGATCAACAGGTTGGCCTAAAGGTGTGATCGTTACCCATAAAAATATCATGGCAAATGAAGTCATGATTGCTGAAGCTTTTGGTACACAAGCCGATGATATCGGTCTTACATGGTTACCTGTCTATCACGATATGGGATTGATCGGCTCGGTTTTACAGACTGTGTATGTAGGTCTGACTTGCTATGTGATGTCACCGCTGGATTTTATCCGTAAACCTCTTAAATGGCTGCAATTCATCAGCGAAAAAGGGGTCACGATTAGTGGTGGGCCAAACTTTGCCTATGAATTGTGCCTACACCGCATCTCGGATGATGAAGCTGCATCGCTTGATCTGAGCCGTGTGCGTGTGCTGTTTAACGGTGCCGAGCCGATCAAGGCTAACGTCATGCAGAGTTTCATGGAGAAGTTCAATACTCAGTCGAAATTGAGACTAGATACTTTCTTGCCGTGCTATGGCTTGGCAGAAGTTACGCTCTTAGTCAGTGGTGTAACTGGTCCTCTCAATGCTATTTCAATCGATCGTGAAAAGTTGAATGCCAACTTGGTACAGACTAGTCAAGATCAGACAGCTGTGCAAGTGGTGAGCTGTGGCAAGATCTCCACACACATTGATTGTCGTATTGTCAATCCGCATACCCACCAAGAGGTAGGGGCTGATGAAGTCGGTGAAATCTGGTTAGCAGGTGAGAGTGTTACTGCGGGTTACTGGCAGAAGCCTGAGGTCAATCAGGAAACCTTTGCTGCAACCATCCTCGATAAAGCAGGTAATCCTAGTCAAGTGCATTACTTGAGAACTGGTGATATGGGCTTTATCAAAAACGGAGACCTGTATGTAACTGGTCGCCTTAAGGATGTGATTATCATCCGTGGCAAAAACTATTACCCGCAAGATATCGAGTGCTCCGTCGAAGTAGCTCATCCTGCTGTCCGTAAGGGTTGTGTTGCAGCAGTGAATTTCGGTAATTCTGACGGTGTTACGGTTGTACTTGAGATCAAGAAGAAGTCGATAGACAAGACCCTTAATTTTGAAACCATCAGAACTCAGGTTAAAGAGCAAGTGGCGGCTGATATCGGCTTGCCTGTAGAAGGTGTCTATTTACTGCATCAAGGTCGGATCAACAAGACCACCAGCGGCAAAATTAGAAGAAGAAAAATTAAAGAGCAGATCGAGCGCGGTCAACTGATCTGTTTAACCCATCCAAACCGTAGAACGGTGATGGCTCGAAACTATGTCAAGAACGGCTTGGAAATCATCCGTGATCGTGAGCAGCGGGGGCAACTGATTCGTTATAGCTCCAATCTGCTCAACTCAATGATCAAGGAACGAGAAGTGCGCGCGCTCATTTTTAATCGACTGAAAAGTGCTTTGTTTTAATCCTTACCCTTTAATCATTTGAGCAAAAACTCATGTCACTTACGTCCAATTTGCGGCAGTTTCAATCTGCTGCTCGTCTGGAGCAAATTTTAGGCTCCGTACATGATACCAATAATGATTTTTCTTGGTCCGCTGCCATCGAACGTGATGAGAAGGAGCAATATCCTCAGCGTGCCGTTGATTTTCTGAATGCTGTAGGCATGAACCGTTTTTATGTACCTTCAGAGCTCGGAGGTCGCATGGAAATTGGTGAAGAGTTGCTATATCTGCATCGCGTACTTGCACGCCGTGATCTAACAATCAATTCGACCTATAGCACGAATGCTTGGTCTGTGATCGTATGGATTGGCGGTAATCCTAATCAATGCGAAAACATCGCTAGTCGGATTTTGAGTGGTGCTGCACCAGCGCTTGCTTATAGCGAGAAAGCGCATGGAGCCGATCTGTTATCCAGTGAAGTAACTGCACAACTTAACGAGAGCAAATACGTCTTAAATGGCGAAAAGTGGTCGATCAATCGTGCGACTCTAGGTGACTCTTTAAGTCTGATTGCAAAAACATCAGATGATCGTGGACCCCGTAGCCTGAGTGCATTCTGGCTTGATAAGCGTCACATGGCTTCTAAAGGAACTTATAGCCTGAACCGCCTACCAACAGTTGGTATGCGTGGGTTAGATATTAGCGGTATTGGCTTTAACAATGCTGAAATTCACAAAGATGCCCTGATCGGTGAAGAAGGTCAGGGGTTGGAGCTTGGACTCAAGACGCTACAGGTGACGCGTGCATATTGCAGCAGCTTCTCTCTGGGTGCTGGCGATACGATGCTGCGCATTGCGACCGAGTTTGCTATCGAACGCGAGTTGTATAACAAAAAAGTCATTAACATTCCGCTAGTACGTGAGCAACTCGCTACAGCCTATGCCTATCTGTTAGCAGCTGAGGTTTTATCACTCGTTGGTGCACGCGGGCTACACGTCTGTATCAATCAGTTCAGTACATGGTCACCGATCATCAAGGTACTGGTACCTGAGTATGTAGAGTCACTGGCCAAAATTACTTCCTCAGTGCTTGGGTCGCGTTTTTTCTTAAGAAATGCATATGCTGATGGAATGTACCAGAAAGCTTTCAGAGATCATCTGATCGTTAGTGTATTTGACGGCAGTAGTACCGTCTGTCTAGACAGCCTGAGTTTTCAGCTCAAATCTGCCAATAAAGGACGTAGCAAAAAAGCCGACCATCTCGACCAAGCCGAAGCTAAAGCACGCTATCGCCAGTTGTATGACTTGCAGGTAGAAACCGACGCTATTGATTTCCGCGAGCTTGAGATTTTCAACCGAGATGGTGACTTGGTGATGGAGTCACTGGGAACGATCATCGAGATGCTCAATGATGCTGACGTTACAGTGGGACTGACTGCTGAGACCTTATCTACGCTACGTGAGCGTGCTGATCAACTTCTTATCGAGCAGCGTACGCTAGATCAAAAAATTCAAGATTATTTCTCAAGTTCAGATGCGGCTAAAGAGTTCGAAACATTACGTTTCAGCTTAGCCCGCGACTATGCCGAGCTGTTTGCTCGCATTGCTGTGCTGGGTTTCTGGGTCTTTAACCGTCGTGGCCTAAGACCTGCTTTGCAGGATGGTGCATGGCTGATCATTTTCCTAAATGCTGCTGAAGGGCAGACGTCCCCTCCAGTGACATCACTGCGTGAAAGCACATTGGCAGATCTGCTAGACCGAATTTCAAACAACCATATGTTATCTGTCATCGATTTTGCACTGGCACCGCGTGATGCCAAACCGGTTAAAGAGGATATTACCCCATGAATAAAGATAAAGCTTACTGGAGCGAAATCATTCGCACGCTAGTAGCCAAAGAAATGCGCGTAGAGCCCCAGACTCTTGATCCACAGAAAAAATTTACCAGTTACGGTCTTGATTCTATCGTCGCTTTGTCGGTGTCTGGAGATCTAGAGGATCTAACACAACTGGAACTTGAGCCGACACTACTATGGGATTACCCAACCATTAATGCGTTGGCTGAATATATCGTTTCTCAGTTGGAGCAGGGAGTTGCTTCGTGAACAACCTTGTACGACTGGAACCTGCAATTCTATCGCGCCATGCGATTTCTGCAGAACAGCTCGGCATCTGGTATATCCAGCGGCTTGAGTCAACTTGCAGTGCCTACAATATGGTGGTGGCCTTTGATGTGAAGGTTAACCAACCGTTGGGCAACAAGCCGATGGAGATTCTAGAGGCGGTAATGCATGATTATCCGCTGCTGCGTGTAAGCATGCCTGCCAATGATCAGGGTATTGAGCAACTTATCTGGGATCGTATCTATCCTAATATTATCGTGTCGGATGCTCGTCATGTCGATACATCTGATTTGACGCAATTAGTCGAGCAGGATACGAAGCAGCCCTTTGATCTGACTCAGCCACCGCTGTGGCGTATTCATTGCTATCAGCGCGGTCAAAATCACTATGTGATTGCGGTTGTGATTCATCATGCCTTAATGGACTTCTGGTCGATTGGTCTCTTGTTGCGTGATGTCTGCAAACGTTTTGGACTAGTTACAGAGTCGGATACAGTGAACGGAATCGAGTTTGCACAGTATGCAGATAAGCAGCAGAGCACTGTGACCGATGACGCTGATGAGAGTCTACTCTTCTGGAAAAATGCGTTGCAACATGCACCACACGTGCATAGCATTCCGCTTGATTATCCACGTCCTGCTGTACAGCAACATAAAGGTAGCTCACTGGTTTTCCGTGTGCCTGAGTCAGTGTCGTCTGGTCTTATGAACTTGGCGAAAGATTATGAGATCACGCTGTTTGGACTCGTACTATCTGGTTTCTATATCCTGCTACACAAACTATCGAATGAAAATGATCTCGTTATTGCCACACCAGTAGCTGGTCGACTTGAACGCTCGCTGCGCAATGCACTAGGGCAGTTTGTCAATACGATTGCTATTCACATGGACATCGATGCTGATCAGACTTTACGTCAGTTTACACAGCAAGTGCAGGAACAATTAAGACAAAGTCTCAAGCATCAAAAAGTTGCCTTTTCCAGAGTGGTTGAGGCTGTTTCACCAAAGCGTGATGGCAGTATTAATCCATTGGCGCAGGTGGGAATGTTCTGGGAACGTCTAGGCGGCATGGATGAGTTTAAAGAACTACTCTTGCCAATCCAGACCCCAGCGACTTTGGTTGGTCAAGACCTGACGTTAGGAAGTTTTCCGGTTCGCCAGCAAGAAGGTCAATTGGATCTTACGCTGGAAATGGGCGGTGAATATCAAGGCGAACTCGTTGGCGTATTGAAATACAACTCCGAGCTATTTTCTGCACAATCTGCCGATAATATGGTGCAACTGCTGCAAGCTGTATTATCAGAAATGGTGGCTCATCCTGAGCGTAAGATCGTTGAGTTAGATATCGCACCTGATTATAAGGATGGTATCCAGTTCGATGCCCTACGTGGACAGGCTACTGATTATCCTCAACATGATCTATTAGAAATGATTCTAAAGCAGATCGATGAACGTGGTGATCATCATGCTCTGACCTCGAAGGATCATGCGGTTAGCTATCGTGAGTTAGGTCAACATATCGCTGGTATCGCTGAATATTTGCTTGTACATGGCGTTACTCGTGGCGATCATGTAGGTCTGATGTTAGACCGTACGGCATTATTACCAGCAGCAATCCTCGGGATCTGGGCGGCAGGAGCAGCTTATGTACCACTAGATCCTAATTTCCCAAGTGAACGTCTACATAACATCATCGAAGATGCTGAACCTAAAGTAATCTTGACTCAAACCGAGTTGATGGATGCTCTCACAGTTTCTGTACCGCGTTTGGATATCAATCAAGCTGGTGTTGTGCCCCTTGAGCAAGTACGCGAGACGCTTGCCTTTGGTGAGACCGCTTATGTGATGTACACATCAGGCTCGACAGGTAAGCCAAAAGGTGTACGTATTGGGCATCCTTCAATCATTAATTTCTTGTTATCCATGAATGATAGATTGCAAGTAACGACTGAGACTCAGTTGTTAGCAATCACCACTTATGCGTTTGATATTTCAATTCTTGAGTTACTGATTCCACTGATGTACGGCGGTGTAGTACATGTTTGCCCACGTGAGGTATCACAAGACGGCAATCAATTAGTGGATTATCTAAATACTAAGTCTATCAATGTGTTGCAGGCAACACCAGCTTCTTGGAAAATGCTTTTAGACAGCGAGTGGAGTGGCAATCTAGGGTTGACTGCACTCTGCGGAGGCGAAGCGCTAGACTCTATACTGGCAGAAAAATTGCTCGGTAAAGTCGGCTGTCTCTGGAATGTCTATGGCCCGACCGAAACTACTGTCTGGTCGAGTGCGGCTCGTATCACCGATGCAAAAAATATTGATTTAGGCGAACCACTTGCGAACACACAGCTCTATGTTTTAGATGAACAACAGCGGTTAGTCCCGCCGGGTGTCATGGGAGAGCTTTGGATAGGAGGTGATGGTCTGGCAGTTGATTACTGGCATCGACCTGAGCTGACAGATGCGCAATTTAGAACTTTGCCATCTCTTCCAAATGCTGGTCGACTCTATCGCACTGGAGATAAAGTCTGTCTACGTACAGATGGAAGTTTGACTCATCATGGACGTCTAGATTTCCAAGTTAAGATTCGTGGATTCCGCATTGAACTAGGCGAAATCGAGAATGTTCTCAAACAGATCGACGGGATCACAGATGCAGTCGTGCTGGTTAAGACGACAGCCAGCAACGATCAGAAACTGGTGGCTTATTTAACTGGACATGAGATTGACATTGCTAATCTGAAAAAGACGATGCAAATCCATCTTCCAGCTTACATGGTGCCAAATACGTTTATGACGTTGGATGAGTTTCCAATGACGGCTAACAATAAGTTGGACCGTAAGGCATTTCCTGAGCCAGTGTTTGAGCAGAGCAATGACTATGTTGCACCGCGCGATCCGATTGAAATTGAACTCTGTACTACCTTTGAGCAGATTTTATCGGTTAAACGGGTTGGGATATATGATGATTTCTTCGAGTTGGGCGGGCATTCGTTGCTGGCTGTAAAACTTATCAATCATCTTAAAAAGGTATTCAGTACCGATCTACCAGTTGCTTTGCTGGCACAGTACTCCACTGTGGCGAGTCTGGGTGAGATCATTCGTGACAATAAAGAAGTCAAACCCTCTATCGTAATTGAACTGCGCCGTGGAACTTACGAACAACCACTGTGGCTGTTCCATCCAATTGGTGGTAGTACCTTCTGTTATATGGAGCTTTCGCGTCATCTTAATCCAAGTCGCACCTTACGTGCTATTCAGTCCCCTGGACTAATTGAAGCAGATGCAGCAGAAGTGGCGATTGAAGACATGGCAACGCTCTATATTGCTGAAATGCAAAAGACCCAGCCTGAGGGGCCTTATTTCCTTGGTGGTTGGTGCTTTGGTGGTGCGATTGCATACGAGATCAGTCATCAGTTGCGTCAAATGGGGCAGCAGGTCACAGGTATTGTCATGATCGATACCCGAGCTCCGATTACAGAGAATGTGCCTGAAGATGCCGACGATGCGATGCTTTTATCTTGGTTTGCCCGTGATTTGGCTGCGCCATATGGCAAAAAGCTGACGATACCAGCGCAATACTTGCGTGAATTGAGTCCGGATCACATGTTTGATCATGTACTTAAAGAAGCCAAGGCTATTAACGTCCTACCTCTAGATGCAGATCCATCAGATTTCCGACTTTACTTTGATACCTATTTGGCGAATGGCATCGCACTCCAGACCTATTTCCCAGAGCCTGAAGATTTTCCGATTCTCTTGGTTAAGGCCAAAGATGAGCTGGAAGATTTTGGCGAAAGTCTAGGTTGGGACCAACTGGTCAAAGATACGTTTACACAGGTGGATCTGCCTGGTGACCATTCATCAATTATGTACGCTGAGAACGTTGTGGCTGTTGCCCAGACGATTGATCAGATGTATCCAATTCCTGCATGAAAAATACAAGAAGGTAGAACCACTATGGTGACCATAGAACATGCTTTCCTCATACCAGCTGAGATTGACAAGGTTTTCAAATATCTTGCAAACCCAGCTAATGATGCAGGTTGGCAATTGTCGTGTAAGCATTCTGAACTGCTAGACAATACTCCACGTGTGGGCAGCAAGTATGAAATCGGTTTTAGCTTTATTGGACGTGAGATGTCCTTTAAAGGTGAAATCACACATTTAGTACCGAACGAATTGTATGCGTTCAAAGTCGTTGAAGGACCTTTCCTCTACACAGGTACTTACCGCTTCAAACCACATCCTGAAGGTACATGGATTGAGTGGGTGTTTGAGGCTGAGCCAGGCAGCTTTTTTGGTGTATTGCCTCCAGCGCTGCTGAAAAAGATGGTTCTTGCTCAGTTCAAGAAAGATGTTGCTAATCTTGAAGCATTGGCTCAGAAGGGCGAAGCCTATGAGTCGGCTGGTAAAGATAGTAAGCAAACGCATGAGACCACTAAACCACTTCGTAAGACTCATCAGGTGATGGAACAATACTCGCGTTGGATTCTCAAACATCGCCGTATTGTGCTGACAGTGGTCATGCTCTTGACGATTGCCTTGGCATATCTTGCATCTGGCGTAAAAATTATTATTGATCCAGACGCGCTTGCCCCTAAAGGACATCCTTATATCACCTCGACCAAGCTGATTGAAAAGAAATTCGGCTCTAAGTACATGGTCGTGATTGGTATTACACCAAAGCAGGGTGATATTTATCAGCCGCAAGTGTTAGAAAAAGTCAAACGCATTACCGAAGAAGTTGATAATGCTCCGGGTGTGGTTCGATCTACTCTGATGAGTCTGGCTGCGCGTCAGGCCAAAGGGATCACTGCCAATTCGGATGGATTTGATGCCAAGAAACTACTGCCGAACAGTTCTGTAACCGAGAGTGATGTTGATCAGCTGAAAAAACTGCTGGCACTGAATCCAATTTATATGAACTCGGTAGTATCTAAAGATCAAAAAACTGCTGCTATTTTGCTTGAGCTTGAGGAAAGTCCAGAGGGCTTCCAAAAGATGATGGGCCCGATCAACAAAATCGTAGCGGCTGAACAGTCTAAAGATATGACCATCAGTGTTGGTGGTAATCCAGTCTATTTAGATAAAGCTGAAGATTACTCTAAGCGTATCAACATCTTGTTCCCGATTGCCATACTGGTCATTGGGTTATTGCACTTCGAAGCATTCCGCAGTAAGCAGGGTTTGATCCTTCCACTAGTTACAGCTTTACTGGCTGTGGCGTGGGGTATGGGTATGATGGGTCTGTTCAAACAGCCAATGGATATTTTTAACTCTCCTACACCTATTCTGATTCTGGCCATTGCGGCAGGGCACGCCGTGCAGTTGCTCAAGCGATACTATGAAGACTTTGATCGACTGACTGCCCAAGGGATGGAACCTAAAGCTGCGAATAGCGAAGCCGTGGTGCAGTCTATGGTTCGTGTCGGTCCGGTTATGATATTGGCTGGCGGAATTGCCGCGGCTGGATTCTTCTCGCTGTTGACCTTTAATATTCCGACTATTCGCTCATTTGGTATTTTTACAGGAATCGGGATCATCAGTACGCTGATCATTGAGATGACTTTTATTCCTGTACTTCGCTCGATGCTACCACCACCTTCGGTTACCAAGGTTGCACGCAAAGGTCTACCAATCTGGGACTGGATTCCAAAACGCATTGGTGATGCCATTTTGTCAGTTCGTCCACGAATGATGCTAATGACTGCGATTGCGGCAATTGGTGTATTTCTTGCGATCGGCACGAGTCGTATTGTGGTAGATAACGATAGCCGTAACTTCTTCTCGCGCGACCTACCAATGCAGCAAGACGACAGATTCTTGAATCAGTCTCTTGGCGGTACAAACAGTCTCTACATTATGGTCGATACGAAGGTTCGTGATGGTATTGAAAACCCAGACATCCTAAAAGCGATTGATAATACAGAGAAGTTCGCGAATTCAATCCCAGAGGTCGGTAAAACAATCTCTATCGTGGACTATATCAAGAGAATGAATCAGGCAATGAATGCCGATCAGCCACAAGCATTTCAGGTCCCTGCAACCAAAGATGTGGTTGCGCAGTATTTGCTGTTGTATTCAATGTCTGGTGAACCAACTGATTTTGAATCTTACATTGATCCGACTCAGCGTTATGCCAAGATCACGATTCTGTTAAAAACAGGTAGTAATCACCGTATTAAAGAAATCCTTGAGTCGCTAAAAACATATATGGCGGGTCAATTGGGTGATAAAGCTGTCGTGAGTTTTGGTGGTGATGTGACTCAAACCATTGCTTTGACTGAAACGATGGTTCACGGCAAGCTCATGAACATTCTACAAATTTCATTTGCCGTATTCTTTATCTCAGCGCTAGTTTTCCGTTCGCTTTCAGCGGGACTCATTGTCCTGACGCCACTTCTATTCTCGATTCTTGCGATCTTTGGTGTGATGGGCTGGCTCGACATACCACTCAATATTCCGAACTCCCTTATCTCGGCCATGGCTGTTGGTATTGGTGCAGATTATGCCATTTACTTCCTCTATCGCTTGCGAGAAATATTGAGTGAAGAGGGTGGTGATATCAAAGATGCTATTCGTAAAACTTTAAGTACGGCTGGTAAGGCTTCGCTTTTTGTCGCGACTGCTGTTGCTGGTGGGTATGGTGTATTGTCCCTATCGCAAGGCTTCCATGTGCATCAATGGCTAGCGATGTTTATTGTAATTGCGATGCTTTTCAGTGTATTTGCAACTTTAATTATGGTACCTACAATGATTCTAATCTTGAAACCTCGTTTTATCTTTCCTTCAAATAAGAAGAGTATTACCGTTGCGCAAACTGTTGTAACAAGTCTTTTGTTGGGTACGGCGCTCACAATGTCGATGCCTAAAACATCTTATGCAGATGAAGTTCAAGATATTGTTAATCGTAGTGATGACGCCTCTAAGTTTTTGAGTTCAAGTGCTAGTGCCAAATTTGTGCTGACGTCTAAAAATGGCGAGCAACGCGTACGTTTGACTAAAAATATGACCAAGCTGGCTGGAAATACTCAGAACAATATGCGTTTGACTGAATTCATCTCACCAGCAGATGTACAGGGCACCACGACGCTGTTGATTGAGAATGCAAAAGGCAGCGATAGCATGTTTGTCTATTTGCCAGCATTGAAAAAAGTACGTCGTTTGGCATCGGCGAATAAAGGTGATGCTTTTATTGGTACGGACTTTAGTTATGGTGATGTACTTGGTTATAAGTTAAGTGACTGGAAGTACACTAAACTTGCAGATGGTAAATTTAATGGCAAAGATTGCTACACGATTGAAGCAACGCCAATCAATAATACTGTGAAGAGTGACTTTGGTTATAGCAAACGTCGTATGTGCATAATGAAAGACAACTTCGTTACAGCAACCATCGACATTTGGGATACCGCAGGTAAGCCGTTAAAGCATATTGAATTCACAGATATCCGCCCTTACGGCAAAGTGAAACCAAGATGGCAGGCCATGAAATCTATGGCAAAGAACCTGCAAACTCAGCATATGACACAAGTTATCGTCAGTGATTTTGTCGCAGAGAAAACCTTATCTGATAAGATTTTCTCACCGCAGAGTCTTGAGAAATGACGCAAGGTGCCAATTGGGTATTTGCATGCTGCAGTAGCTTTATGCTACTGCAGCACGCTTATGCAGATGACAGCGAAATTAGTTTCGTGAGCCAGAACTCGGCTAGATTTGATGTGTGGTCATCGGATCGTGATTTAAGTTCATTAAAAAACATTGGACAAGCAAGTCTCTGGTCCAATGGTACGCTCAAGTTTAATCCAGAGTTTAAGATCCATTACGACATAAATATTGGAGACGAAACGGACCATACTGTAAACCCAGATCAGGTGAGTAAGGTAAATCGTAACTTACGTGAGTTGTATGCTTCTTATAACTGGGATCAGACAGTCTATGTCGACGTTGGTCGCCAGATTGTAGTCTGGGGGAGAGCTGATGGAATTAACCCAACGGATAATCTATCGCCCCGTGACTATACGCGGCTGGTGCCAGAGGAGACAGATCAACGTCTTGGAAATGATGCTCTCAAATTGACATATATTCCTGAATCAGGAACCAATAAATGGACAGTATTATGGTATCCGCGTAGTCGATCAGATGTAATCCCATTGCGCCAGATTGCTGGTGTCCAGTATGAAATAGATAAGAAGAGCCGTCCTGCATTTGCAGTGCGGTGGGATTACTCTGTAGATGGTCTTGATGTTGGTGCATCGTATTTCTCAGGTTTGGATCATATGCCCGATCTGTCAGTTCTTTCAGCATCTCCAACAGGGGAAGCTACATTGCAACTGAAAAATAATCCTATGTCCGTCTATGGATTTGATTTCAGCTATAACCATAACGATATCGTGTGGCGCGGTGAAGCGGCATATACGCACACTGACTCGAACGGTAGCGAAGATATTACGCATAAAAAAAATAATCTGACCGTGGTCATGGGGCCAGAATTAGCATTGAAGAATTCAACGCTAAGTTTGGTTGGCGTATACAAACATACGGAGGACTTTAGATCTGCCGACAGCCTAACAAATCCATCATTGAGTGCAGTCTACCGTTATCAGCAAACAATCAGTAACCAATATGAGCAAGACCAGTATGGAGCTATGCTGCGCTATGCACTTAACTTACTGAATGATAATCTGAAATTAGAAGTCACAGGATTCTATTTTGCACCAGAGCCTACTGAATTATTGAGAGTACGTATTAATTACAGCCTTGATGATCATTGGCAATTGAATGTAGGTGGAGATCGCTTCTGGGGCAGAAATGACACGGTGCTAGGACAATTTAGAGATAACAGTCTGGTGTATGCTCAGGTTCGATATAATTTTTAAGATAATTCGCTCCAAATAATGCTGGAGTTTGCAGTCCCTAATAAGGTGATTTATGGGTAATTTAAATAACGCAAAAAAAGATAATTTTTCACGGAAGACCATATTAGTAACAGGCGCGGCAGGTTTTATTGGCAGTAGATTGATCGTTGAACTTCTGCGTGAAGGCCATCAGGTGATTGCTGCGCTGCGTAATGCCACAACCAAGAAAGATAAACTGTTAGGTTTCATTGCAACAGAAGGGCTGGTCGATCCGTCTATTTCGTTTGTCGAATATGATTTAAGCCGCGATTTTAAGCTGGACTCTCTGTTAGCAGATGCTCAGGCAAAGATCCATGTGATTTATCATCTTGCTGCATCATTTAATTGGGGCATTAGCAAAGCTGAAGCTGAGCGTACCAATATTAAGTCAGGACTTGCCTTGATTGAATGGGCTGCAACATTGAAGCAGCTTGAGCGATTTATCTGGATTGGCGGATATCGTGTGGCTGCTCCGCCACAAGAGTCGGCTGATGAGTTGTATTGCAAACATGGTGGCTATGAAGCTTCAAAAATTTTGGGGTATCAAGCTTTCATTGAGGCCTGTAAGCGTTTAAATGTGCCATGGACTGCAATAAATCCTGCGACAGTCATTGATGGTTTCTATACATATGGCGACATGCAATATATTGGTGTCGCTGACATGATTGATAAGCTATATCAGGGACGTCTGCTGGCATTGCCAGGTGGCCGTGACACATTCCTGCCACTGTGCAATATGCAGTATATCGTGAGCTTTCTGATCCGAACGATGTCTTATCCTGAGACCATCGCTCAGGAATATATGTTGCTTGATCCTGCGACACCCAAGTTTCATAGCTTGGTTCACCTAGCTGCGGAGCACTTAGGAGTCAGCGCACCACATTTACAACTACCCAAAGGTCTATTAAAGAAATTGCCTGAAGTATTGCTTGATGGTTCTAAAGAACAACTCTCTTTCATTTCTACTGAGCACTATAATGTCGCTGGGGCAGAGGCGATGGCAGCGAAAATGGGTATCGCGGACCTAATCAATATCAGTCCTTATTTCTCTCACTGGATTGATCGTCTTGTGCTTACACGTTTTGGTCGTATGCAAGTACCAACCCCTAGTTGTTTCAGCTATCAGAACCGATATTGGACAGAAATTTATACTAAACAGCCGATTAGTTCTGACCCATCGTCTGCATTATTTTTACATGGCATTCCATTTGATAGTGCATGCTGGTCTCCAATCATCAATAAAATCACACATGATCAGATCGCTATGATGGACTTGCCGGGACTTGGACGTTCAGGTAGTTATGAGATGATGGAAGATAACAACCGTCAGTTTATCGATGCTGCTTCAAAGCTCTTAGCACCAAATAGTGTTGTTGTTGCACACTCACTAGGGTGTCTCTTTGCATTGAATCTTGCAAAGAAATATCCAGATAAAGTTGCACGCCTTATCCTCATATCGCCTTATTTTGTTCAAGCCCAAGCGGCTAAAATGTTTCAGATAAAAGCTATATCTAATCTGATTTTCCGTTTTGTACCAAAAGATGTGATTGCTAAAGACCTACATCCAGATGGACAACAAAATCCGTCTGTTGGTTATGCGATGGATTCATTACGTCGAGTGTCGGTAGCCAAGCATATTAGTGAGTATATGCACCGAATTAGTTTGCCGCAGCAGCGAGCAACTCAGACAGCTTTGTTAAACGAGCTTCGCTCTAAAGTTGAAATCATTGTTGGAGAGAACGACCCAATTGTTACCACAATAAGCGCAGATATCCCTATACATATTATCGCTGGCGCTGGCCATAATCCACACGTTACACATGTAGATACGGTTTCTGACTACCTCATACCTGTTCTGGCGAAGTACAACAGCACTACAGTTTCCTAATGTCTGATCGTGCCCAAGTACAGGTTTATGTCTGCCCAGTTTCACGGGTACCACAAGACCATTTGGTATTGAGTCATTATCTCGGCTTTCTCAGTTCGGCAGAGAAGCTGAGATATGATCAATATCACCCTAAGGCGGCTCGTCTTTTCTTGATCTCTCGCGTATTAGTGAAGACTGTATTGGCAGATAAGCTAGGCATTTCTCCGCATGAGGTCAACCTCCAATTACATCCCAACGGCAAGCCTTTTGTAGAAGGTAGCAAGACTGTGTATTTTAATCTTACTCACTCAGCGGACGTTATTATTCTTGCTGTGACTGAAGAAGGGGAAATAGGAGTTGATATTGAAGAAGTGGATCGTGAGTTCGAGTGGATGCGTGTCGATAGTGTGTTAGACCTAAGTGAAATTGAGTGGATTAAAGAGAATGAACTCGCTGATCCAGTCAGTGTATACCCACGTTTTTTTCAAATATGGACCTTAAAAGAAGCCTATATCAAATGTACTGGCGAAGGAATGAGTCGTCATTTAAAAATGCTCAACTTTCATGTGTTGCCTGAACATGTATTGTTTCTCGATTCAACCAATGGTGCTCAAAAGACAGAAGAGTATTATTTTGAAAGCTATATATATGATTCTAACTTCATCTTTTCTATATGTTTACAACAGAGTCGTAGCCTAGAAAGATTTAGTTTGGATTGTTTTCAATTATTACCTTTTATATCTATGCATCGAATAACCCCAACCCCTTGCAAATATAACTAGATTAAATCGTTATAACTGATGATTTAAAAATGTAAATCTAGTAATGAAATACTTAGCCTTGAGTCGGGTCATTCTCAAAAATATGCCGTAAAACGATATATAGTAAAAATTATGAATCAATAAAAAGAAAAAAGCCCCAGTCTTTCGACTAGGGCTTTTTAAATTTGGAGCGGGAAACGAGACTCGAACTCGCGACCCCAACCTTGGCAAGGTTATGCTCTACCAACTGAGCTATTCCCGCATATATAAGCAGTTTTTACGAAAACTTTCTCAAAAAAAACCAATTTGGAGCGGGAAACGAGACTCGAACTCGCGACCCCAACCTTGGCAAGGTTATGCTCTACCAACTGAGCTATTCCCGCGTGCCGCTTATAATACATTAAGCGAAACATGGGTCAACAACTTTATGCAAATAAATATGCTGATTGCATAAAATAAAATCAGAAATGAGTATTTAGATGTATTTTTATCGTTAAGTTGCCGAATAAATAGACATTTTGTTTGAAGCCAAAGCGTACAAGAGCAACTTTTGTTTGTGTGTAGACAGGGTATACTAGGTGCAAATATACGAATAATCGTAAAAGGAAAAGCTATGAGCCTTGAACAACAATTGATTGAACGGTTACAAACCCTTGCACCCAGCCATTTGGAAGTTATCAATGAGTCTGCCGGACATGGAGGTTATTTCCCAGGTAAAGAGTCACATTTTAAAGTGATTGTAGTGAGTGAAGAATTTAACGGGTTGCGTTTGGTTCAACGTCATCAAAAAGTTTATGCCTTAGCTTCAGACTTAATGAATCCAGGTCAAATTCACGCTTTAGCAATTCATGCTTATTTACCAAGTGAGTGGCAAGGTCAGGCACCTGCTAGCCCAGAATGTGCACATGCACCTAAAAGCTAAGGGCTAATTTCATGGATGCACATTTACTCACTAAAATTATTCATATGACTGCGGTGGCTGCCGCACTTATGGTTTTTGTCTTACGCGCTTCAACTTTGTTCGTGGGCGTGCAAGGGGAGCAACCAAATCCGGCGGGACGCAAAATATTAGTTGCCTTACAGCATCTATCATTTACCGTAGTTTTTATTACTGGCGCAATTTTATTGGTCATGAAAGACTTTCAGGTAGAGCCGTGGTTTTACGCTAAAATTATTCTATTTTTAGTCTTGTTATCTTCTCTGATGAAAGCCTTTAAAAAAGATGACACTCTTTCATTGGCACAGCGTAGGGCTGGTTTAATGATTAGCGCTATCGCATTTATTGCTATTATTATTTTAGTGATTATGAAGCCTGTTTTTGCTTAATTGTTCTACATTCTTTGCCTTTTTGCTTAAGCTCTAGGTTAAACTGCGTACAGTAAAAAAATATGCAGAGGGAAACATGTTAACTCGTGTGGTGTTTAACCAAAAAGGCGGTGTAGGGAAATCAAGTATTACTGTAAATTTGGCCGCAATTAGTGCCAAACATGGCTTCAGGACATTGGTCATCGATCTTGATCCTCAAGCCAACTCTAGTCAGTATCTTTTAGGGGATGACGCAACTTATTCTGCTGAAAAATCAATTTTAGAACCCAATATCGAAAATTTCTTTGATGATGTGTTGGGAAACAATCAACAAAAGAGTTTAATCGGCAATGCATTAGGTTCGATTTTAAAAGCCCCACGAAATAAAGATATTGATAGCTTTGTACACTCAACTCCTTTTGCAAAATTAGATGTGCTTCCTGCTAGCCCAACACTTGGTGCTCTTGAACATGCACTTGAAAGTAAACATAAAATTTATAAATTACGTGATTCAATTCAAAACTTAATTGGACGATATGATCGTATCTATATAGATACACCACCTGCATTTAACTTTTTTACTTTATCGGCACTCATAGCAGCAGATAAAGTCTTAATTCCCTTCGATTGTGATGTCTTTTCAAAGCGTGCGTTACAAACATTGATTGAAAATGTTCTCGAAACGCAAGATGATCATAATGATCGCTTGGAAATTGAAGGAATTGTCGTCAACCAATTTCAAGCTCAAGCAAAATTACCTCGGGAAGTGGTTCAGCAGTTGAAAGATGAAGGGTTGCCTGTACTTAATAGCATGTTACCGCCTTCGGTTTTAATGAAAGAATCGCATCAGAAAAATTTACCTTTGGCTCATTTGGCACCAGAACATAAATTGACTCAAGCTTATGAGACATTGTTTGGTGAAATTGAGCCAAAACGATAAGAGAAAAATGATGAAAGGCTTATATATTGCGCCTTTGGTGGCAGCCACTTTATTACTCGGCGCTTGTGCTACGACGGTAAAACCGACTTACGTGTCTCCGACTCAATATCAATCTTTGGGCTGTCAACAGCTACAAAGTGAATATAACCGTATCCAACAATATATCGACAATGGTGTCCAAACTCCGAAAAGTACCGGTATGGGTGTTGGACTTGGACTCGGCGGTGGCTGGGGACGAGGCGGTTGGGGATTCGGTCCATCTATCTCTGTAAATATGGGACAATCTTCTTCAACAAAGAATACCGAACTTTCACGTGTTTTAGGTCAGCAAGAAGCAATAGTTCAGGCTGCTCAGTTTAAGAATTGCCCAATTATTGTTCGAAAAAGGATCAGTTAATAGTCGATTTTGCATCACAATATGCTAATTAAGGCATATTGTGATGAATAAAGTTTAGCAAAATGTTTCATAATAAAATTAATATAAATCAATACATTTTAAATTTTAAAGCTTAATAAATCTTGTATTTTCTATAATCAAAAGCCCTCACAAACTTGCTATATTTTGCCTATTTCGTTTAAGGTGGCCCCATCTTTGATGTTGTGGAAATTTTATGATTGAGAGTTGGTTTTTTGTATTGGCAATGTTGGCTGTTTTGCTCATTCCGGGGCCGACAAATGCTTTACTTGCAACCGCTGCTCATTCTCAAGGTTTATCTAAAGCATTCTGGCTTATTCCAATGGAATGGTTAGGCTATGCCTACGGTATTAGCTTTTGGGCTGTATTTATTCATTTGGCTGCTCCAATTTGGCCGGCACTACTGCTCATTTTGCATATTACGAGTGTGTTCTATGTATTCTGGCTTGCTTTTCATTTATGGAAGAACACGCATTTACAACAGTTCAGTCAAAGTCATCGCAATATTCGCCCTCGTCAATTATTCTTATCTACCTTAAAAAATCCTAAAGCTTTGCTGTTTGCAGCGGGTATCTTTCCTGCTGAAGCATGGAATTCACCTGAAAATTTTCTTATGGTATTTGGTGTTTTTACATTAATCCTAATTCCGGCGGCAAGCTTCTGGATGATTTTTGGACGGGCATTGCTAGCGGGACCAATTAAAAAAATAAAAGCCGATCATTTATATAAAGGATCGGCCATGTTACTCATTTTATGTATGCTTCCGGTGGTTTTCCGTTTCTTTTAATTAGTCTCGAACATTGGCTTTTCGGTTTTTGAGCTTTTCACGTATAAATCCGATGATGCCTGGTAATACGCTAATAATAATGATGCCGAAAATAAGGTGGGTAAAGTTATCTTTAACGATTGGCATATTTCCAAATAGGTAGCCTAAAGTTACAAAAGAAGCGACCCAACAGAGTGCTCCAATCAAATTATAAGTTAGGAAGAACTTATAGTTCATGCTACCAGCCCCAGCAACAAAGGGTGCAAAGGTACGGGCAAATGGAACAAAACGCGCAAAGATAATGGTTTTTCCACCATGGCGCGCAAAGAATTCTTGAGTTTTAACTAAGTGCTGTTTATTAATGAATCGGGAATTCATTTCAAACACACGTGGACCGATAAAACGTCCAATATGGTAGTTTACCGTGTCACCTAAAACGGCAGCAATGAAGAGTAGAGTGCCCAGTACCCATGGATCCATCGCACCTGTAGACGCGGCTAAAGCACCAGCTGCAAATAGCAAACTATCTCCCGGTAAGAACGGCATAACCACTAAACCGGTTTCAACAAAAATAATTAAAAATAGAATGCCATAAATCCACGTCCCATAATTTATAATAAATTCGGCGAGATGTTGATCAACGTGTAGAATAAAATCAAGAAGTTCCATGATAAGAGCAAGTGGTAAACCGTGCTCAAATCCTAGCAGTGAGCCTATAGAAAGTCAGTATAAAACATCAAAAAAATACAAATTGATCATCTCGTTTATGCAACGATATATATGGATTTTGAGTATTTAATTATCAATGTCCCAAACCTAGAATGAGCTCATCAATAAATAAGCATTTAAATAAAGGTGGCAATATGTTTAATCCAAATGTAGTGGTCAAAAATATCGTAACGCAATCAGGCGCAGACAGTTTCATTAGCCTTGTTGCGCGTCTTCTTATCGCCTATATCTTCCTTGTTGCTGGTTGGGGGAAAATTACCGGTTATGCAGCAACTGCTGGATATATGGAAGCAATGGGGGTTCCAGCTGGAATTCTTCCTTTAGTTATCTTGGTTGAGTTCGGTGGTGGTTTAGCCTTGTTATTTGGTTTTCAAGCACGCTTTGCGGCTTTTGGGCTTGGGATCTTTAGTATTCTTACTGCATTTTTATTCCACCAAGGTGGTGCTGATGCAGCGGCGCAATATAACAATGGCATTCATTTTATGAAAAACCTTGCAATGGCAGGTGGTTTATTCTTCTTGATGCTTCATGGTGCTGGCCGTATTAGTCTGGATCATGCAATCGAGAAGTAATATTTAAGACAACAATAAAAAACCGGATGATCAATTCATCCGGTTTTTTTTATTTCTATGATTTGAAAATTAGAGCATGAACTGAATTTGTAATTCCCCGACAACAAAACCAAGTACTGCACCAACTGCAATGAGTGCCCACTCATCTTCTTTAAATGCAGGGCGTAACATGCCTTCAAATTCAGAAGGCGTTAATTTCTGCATGCGTTCAATTAAAGTACTACGAATATTCATGGCATCTTCTGCATAAGACTCTACGTATTTCATAGTCTCTGGAAGCCGTTGCATAATGCGTTCAGCAACTTGCGATTTCATATTCTGATATTTTTCTCCGCCAATTGCATATACAACCAATGGGCGAATAACACCAGCTTGCATATCAATTTCTTGTTTTACATGACGGTTAACCAGATCAATAACACGATCAGAATGTGTACCAGAAAATAATTCTTCCATCATATGACGTGAAGTCAGAAGCTGTTTAGAAATGAGCGCAGCATAGTCAGCTGCAACTTCATTTTGACGTTTGATAAATAAACCTTGCCATGTATAACCAAATATTTTTTTAGGATAAAGAGGTCTAAACATCATTTGCAGTGCAATCCAGTCACTGAAAAAACCCACAAAGCCGCCAAACATTGGAAGCATCCACGGGTATTTTCCTTGCGTGACGATCCAGCAAAACATTTGGATCACACCAATACCAAAACCGAAGAAAAATCCGACATTACTGAAAAATTTAAATTCTTGTTTGCCCACTCGTTTAAAAATGTTGTTGAGTAGGCGTTTATCTTTAAGCAAGTTGCTAATAACCAGATGTTTAATATCAAAATATCGGTTCACATCACGTTGTACTTCACCCATGATATGTTCAACAATCTCAGGTGCTTTTGATTGCACACGGCGAATCAGTCTTTGACGCGCAAACTCTGGCATGCCTTCCCATAACCCAGGCTGATATTCTTGCGCAACGTCACGGGTAATATCTTCAGCTGCGGCCAGCAATGGTTTTTCTATTTCTTTAGCAATACGTTTTGGATCTAGGCGGGCAAAAATTTCTTCAGGTTTAATGAGTTTGGCTGTCATCAGTTCAACAGCAATTGTTGCCATTTTCTCGGCTTTGCGTGGCACGATGCCTTGCCAACCTAGAAATGGTTTAATGCCTTTAAATTCAAGTGGCGAAAACATCATTTGAATGGCAATCACTTTGGTGATGTAGCCAATTAAACCACTCATAAAAGGAATAGAGATATACAACCAAAAATGTTGCTGGAAATCTGCAATCATAGTTTGAAGCATTGTTGTTCCTTGGATTTCTATTGATTTTGATAGGGGGCAACAAGCCATAAAAATGGATAATTGTTTAAACACAGACAAATATCGCTTATGGTATTTACCTTTCCATGGTAATGCCTGTTTTATTGGGTCATCTTAACATCAAATTCATGGTGATGCTGCATAGAATGTGATGAATTTATCAATACGTGTGAAGTTTACAAGATTAACTCAGAGTGTTGATAAATATAACTAAATATTAATTTCTGTCACAGAATCTAGCTATAGAAATGATTCAGAAATGAAAAAAATAAGATATATGATGATTTGCGGTGCGCCGAAGCGTGAAAAATGTTAAAATGGCGCGCTTAATTCTTTTGCCATTTAGTGGTTTGTCATGACTACCAATACTCAAATTACTGAAGATCGTATCCTGATTCTGGATTTCGGCTCTCAATATAGCCAGCTCATTGCACGTCGTGTACGTGAAGCCGGTGTTTACTCTGAAATGTATGCTTTTGATATGTCTGAAGAAGACATTCGCGCTTTTAAGCCAAATGGCATTATTTTGTCAGGTGGACCTGAGAGTGTGCATGAAGAAGGCAGCCCACGTGCACCGCAAGTGGTGTTTGAGTTGGGTGTTCCAGTATTGGGTATTTGCTATGGTTTGCAAACCATGTCTGAACAGTTAGGCGGTAAAGTTGAGCCGGGTACTGTACATGAGTTTGGTTATGCCGAAGTTGATATCGTTAAACGCGACCAACTGATTGGCAACCTACAAGACCGTGAAGACCAACTTCATGTCTGGATGAGCCATGGCGACAAAGTGAGCCAGATTCCAGAAGGTTTTAGCATTACTGCAAGCACGCCAAGTTGTCCAGTTGCTGCTGTAAGTGACGAAACACGCCGTTTCTATGGTGTGCAATTCCACCCAGAAGTAACGCACACGGCAAAAGGTGAAGAATTACTTGCAAATTTTGTTCATAAAATTTGTGGATGTGGTGGCCTTTGGACACCTGAACACATCATTGATTTACGTGTAGAACAGTTACGTAAGCAAATTGGTGATGAAAAAGTTCTTTTAGGTCTTTCTGGTGGTGTTGACTCATCTGTAGTTGCTGCGCTTTTACACAAAGCAATTGGCGACCAGTTAACATGTGTATTTGTTGATAACGGTTTACTTCGTTTAAACGAAGGCGATCAAGTAATGCAAATGTTTGCTGAAAACATGGGTATCCGTGTAATTCGTGCAGATGCTGAAGAGCGTTTCTTAACTGCATTAGCTGGTGAAGTTGATCCAGAGAAAAAACGTAAAATCATTGGTCGTGAGTTTATTGAAGTTTTTGCTGAAGAAGCACGTAAACTTGATGGCGTGAAATTCTTGGCACAAGGTACGATTTACCCAGACGTGATCGAATCTGCTGCAAGCAAACAAGGTAAAGCACACGTTATTAAATCTCACCATAATGTGGGTGGCTTACCAGAAGATTTAGAATTTGAATTGGTTGAACCTTTACGTGACTTGTTTAAAGATGAAGTACGTAAATTAGGTACAACACTTGGCTTGCCACACAGCATGATTTACCGTCACCCATTCCCAGGACCAGGTTTAGGTGTTCGTATTTTGGGTGAAGTGAAAAAAGAATATGCAGATATTCTTCGTCTTGCTGATGACATCTTTATGCAAGAGCTTCGCGACAGTGGTTGGTATGACAAAACAGCTCAAGCATTTGCTGTGTTCCAACCTGTTAAGTCAGTTGGTGTAGTAGGTGATGGTCGTCGTTATGCATGGGTGATTGCACTTCGCGCAGTTGAAACAGTTGACTTTATGACAGCTCGTTTTGCACATTTACCATACGAATTGGTTGATAAAATCTCAACGCGTATTATGAATGAAATTAAAGATGTATCACGTGTTGTATACGACGTGTCATCTAAACCACCAGCAACAATTGAATGGGAGTAAAATCGGAGTTTCAAAATGCAATGCATTTTGCCGATTTTACGCCAAGAGCTATGCTCGCGGCAGAGGGTTTTCTAAAAGCAGTAGCTTTTAGCTAAATTTATGACATGAACGAACTTAAAACATTGTTTTAAGTGAAGTGCAAGATGCCTACGGCAGTGTGGTATTTCTAGAATAGATTAATAAAAAGCCGACTTGGAAAAGTCGGCTTTTTGCTGTTTTACAATGAAGTGAAAGTTTTAAATATTTGATTTTTTGCTAAAGACGTTAACTTCATTTCTTATAAGCCGTGTTATGTTAATTTTAGACAAATTAATAACCGGTTCTTTATAAATGGATTTAAAAACGTTTGAATTATTAGCTCGATACAACGTTTGGTCTACTCAAAAATTAAATCAGGTTTTGAGGAATGTTTCTAATGACGACTTCAATGCTGATTGTGGACTTTATTTCAAAAGTATCGCCGGAACTTTAAATCATTTACTTGTTGGCGAACACTATCTTTGGTTTCCTCGTTTTTTAGCTAAACCTTCACCGATATTAAAGCTAAATACTATCATAGAGAATGATAAAGACAAGTTGATATTTCAGTTAGAGGATAAGGCTTGTAATTGGATAAATTTTTTAAAATGTGTTGATATTGAAAAATTTAAATACGATCTACAGTACAAAACATCTACTGGTAAAGAGATGAGCCTGCCATATGCTGAAACACTATTACATGTTTTTAATCACGGAACTCATCACAGGGGGCAAGTCACCGCAGCTCTAACCTCAATGGGATATGATTGTCCTGAGCTTGATTTGGTATATATGCTAATCGAAGAAAATCATCACATTTAACATAATGGTTAATATATGAATTTAAAATTATTATTTTTAATATAGTTATTTCTTTACCAGAGCTTTAAAAGAACAAAGGTGGCATGTGAAATAATTTGGTTGTTTTATAAATATATTTGTTGCGTATTGCTAGTAGATGGAGTGCTTGAGCACTCTTTTTTTTATTACTTAACTTTTAAGGATCAAAATTAATTTTAATAATTATCAAAATGATAAATCTATTCTTATTACTTATACTTGATAAAAGATATATTAAGATATATCTTAGAAATTATAAATTGATCACTTTGAGTTTTTAAAGATGAAAAAAAAATCAGAACATCATCATGCTGAATACCACGAACATCATGGTGACCATCACCGTTCAGGACGCCGCGGGAGACTTTTTGAAGCGGGCAGAATGAAACTTTTGGTGCTTCATCTTATTCAACAAAGCCCTAAGCATGGTTATGAAATTATTAAAGAAATAAGTGATTTGGTAGGCGATGGCTATACGCCGAGTGCTGGAACAATTTATCCAACGTTAACCAGTCTTGAAGAAATGAATTTGATTAATTTGCTAGACATAGAGCGTAAGCAATATCAAATCACTGAAATCGGCGAAGCTTACTTAACTGAGCAACAAGACAAGTTAATAGAGTTATTAGAAAAATTACGCTTAAGACGGGAAATTCACAGTAATGATGAATTAATCGAAATTCATCGTGCAATGGAAAACCTAAAAACTGCCTTGCGTTTGAAGTTGAACTCGACAGGTTTACAACAAGAGCAGATTTATCAAATTGCCGAAAAAATTGATCAAGCTGCGGTTGCGATTGGACGATTATAAGTGGGGAAGTGGGGAAGTGGAATGTTAGAGCTACAGCATAAAATCAAAGAAGCGGGCCTAAAAGTCACTCATCCAAGACTTGCTGTTTTGTCTTTAATTCAGCAGCAAGCAGAAGATCTGACTGTTAAACAGATTTACCAAAAGTTATATGTCCAAAAACAGAAATTAAGTTTAGCCACAGTTTATCGGGTAGTGAACGACTTAGTCGGAGCGGGTTTAGTTTCAAATCGTCAGCCACAACGGGATCAAGCTAAATTTAATTTGCCAACAGTCGAGAATAATCAATTATTGCAAATTCGCTGCACAGAATTAACGGTCGCTAAGCAAGAGGAATTTTTAGCATCTTTACAATCAGTATTTACACAATTTCAAGTCGGCCTTAAACAGGTTGAAATTATTCAAAGTCATTAATTTTAAATAGAGAATTTATATATGAAGCAACATCAATATCACGTTACGGTACAACATTTAAAAAATGCCAAAGGAGAAGCCTCTACCTATACAGAACGTCTTGAGTTCTACACAGGAAATCATGACGATATCTTTGAAATTGTTGAGCGCTTAAAAAAAGCAGATTTTTTTAATGATGAAACTACAAAATCTTTTGGAGTTGGGTTAAAACTTTTTAGCGAGGTTATGTTGGAAAATCGAGATCATCCTCTATTTCAAGAATTTTTCCCACATTTTGGGCAATTTATGAAAAACCTAAAACAGATCGCTAAAGATCAATCCTCTTAAGTATTTTTCATGCATCCTTGATTTTTCTATAATTAAAAAATTATTGTCTCATTCATAACACCCTGTGTATTACTAAAAGACTATATTGAATAATGAGTGTATTGTTAAGATCAGTAAAACAACTCATTGCAAAAGCATAGGTAAAAGAGAGTAATATCATGAGCAATAATAATGATTACGATATTTCTGATTCAAAGGATTGCGAGAAATTTGCCAATCAGTTTCTTCAGGAATTTCCAATTCGCTCTGCTGAAATTGGACAGGGGACAGTCATTAAGCGGGCTTTACCTAGCCGACAAAAGCGAATGATTGGTGCGTGGTGTTTTCTAGACCATGCGGGCCCAGTGTCTTTTCCAGCGGGTGATGGTCTAGATGTGGGTCCTCATCCTCATATTGGTTTGCAAACCTTCACTTGGATGATTGAAGGAACCATGATGCATACTGATAGCTTAGGTTCAAAACAACTGATTCGTCCTAAGCAAGTTAATTTGATGACGGCAGGTCATGGCATTTCACATACAGAAGTTGCACCTGATACTGAAACTCAGATGCATGCTGCTCAGCTTTGGATTGCTTTACCAGATCAAAAGCGCAATATGGATCCGAAATTTGAACATTACCCAGAGTTACCTGTTGTTGAAAAAGATGGTCTAGAATTTACTGTTCTTGTGGGTGAATATTTGGCAACTACTTCTCCAGTAGTGGTACATACGCCGTTAGTTGGTGTCGATGTAATTGCTACTGAAGATACTAAAACTCGTATTCCATTAAATCCTAATTATGAATATGGTTTTATGGCATTAGAGGGTAGTGCCCATGTGAATGGTCATGAGTTAACTGCTGATAACATGGTTGTATTAGATACTGGACTGAGTGAAATTGAGATTGAAGTAAAAAAAGGCAATCGTATTCTTTTGATTGGCGGTGAACCTTTTGAAACGCCAATTTTACTCTGGTGGAATTTTGTTGCACGTACTATGGATGATTTAAAAGAAGCGCGTGAGCAATGGATTAACCATGATGCTCGTTTTGGTGAAATTCCAGATTATGTTGGTGCACGTTTAGAAGCCCCTGTTCTTCCAGATCAAATGAGAGCATCAAAATGACAGCAGTAATCGCAAGTAGTAAAGCAAAGCCTCTTGCTGAGCAATGGAAGGGCGAAATCACCAGTGGTCGTCATCAATATTTTTGTGATGAGCCTGAAAAGCTTGAAGGGCAAGACCAAGGCCCAGCACCTTATGATTTGCTCACTGGAAGTTTAGCCGCGTGTACGCTCATTACTTTAAGAATGTATGCGAAGCATAAAGGTTATGATTTTGGTGAGTTCTCGGTTGAAATTGATTTTCATACCAATAGAGAGCATGAAGAACATATAGAACGTCGTATTGTTTTTAAAGACTTACCAGATGAAGAACTTCAGCAAAAAATCTTAACGGTCTGTGGTAAAACGCCAGTCACTAAAACTTTGTTACGTAGTTTAGACATTCATACTGTGCTTGTTACAGTTTAAAAATGCTATTTTGTTGAGGTGGATGATTTTATATCCATTCCACAAATGGAATAAAACAGCATGTTCACATGCTGTTTTTTATGTAAAAAGAAAAATAAAAGCAGGCAATAACATGATTAGTGTACACCACCTGGAATGTTCGCGATCGTTTCGAATTTTATGGGCTTTAGAAGAATTAGGCTTAGATTATGATATTCATTATTATCAACGCTTACCTAACTATTCCGCTCCAGAAACATTGAAATGTATTCATCCTTTAGGTAAAGCTCCAATTTTGACAGATGATGACCAAGTCATCGCAGAATCTGCTGTGATTTTGGAATATCTACAACAGCGTTACGATCAGAAGCAACAATTTAAACCTAAACAGCCGCAAGATTTACAGCAGTATATTTACTGGATGCACTATGCAGAAGGTTCACTTATGCCTTTATTGGTTATGACTCTGGTCATGAATAGTGTAAATAAGCATGTGCCATGGTTAATTCAACCAGTAGCAAAAAAAATCACGGAAGGGGTGAAGGCAAATTTTGTCCGCCCACGTATGAAAGATCATATTAGTTTTTTAGAAAACTATTTGGCAGAGCATGAATATTTCGCAGGTGATTTTTCGTTTGCTGATATTCAGATGAGTTTCCCACTGGAAGCTTTGCAATCACGTTTGCAGGGGAAATACCCTAATATTCAGGCTTTTTTACATCGTATTCAGCAAAGACCCGCGTTTCAGAAGGCGAAACAAAAGGGAATGGGTTCTAATGAAAGGAATTGTGCTGATATATAAAAGAAAAGGAACAATCACTTGTTCCTTTTTTATTTGCAGTTTACTTGCGTTTGATCACGATAGAATCAATGCCGCTATGTTGTAAGGTCTGTTGAGCAGCCAATGCAGCATCTTGGGAGTCATAAGGTCCTGAAATGACACGGTACCATATTTTTCCATTTTCAGTATTCTTAACTACATCTGCAGATAAGCCATTTAAAATGATTTCTGCACGGCGAGCATCAGCCTGATCTGGGTCATTATAGCTGCGAACCTGTAAAATATAAGTAGGTTGCTGAGGAGTTGCAGCTGCTTGATTGTCATCAATTCCTGCACTTTCTGAAGCTGCTGGTTGAGCTGCACTTGGTGCCTCAACAATCATGGCCGTACCTTGATTTTTGCTTTCAGGAATCGCTTGTTCCGGAATAGGTGTGACTTGCTGTTGGGGTAATAGATCGTAGAAACGATAGTCTTTATTTGTGTCTTCTTCTTGATAGTGTTCAGAAGTAATCTGATTTTTTGCAGGAACAGGTTGCCAAGGTTTCCAAAGCATAAGCATTACAGCGATACATAAGACCGCCAAAATAGCGACAAGTGTCCCTAACCACTTGGGAATTAGGGGTTTTTTAGGCTTATTAGGTCTTTCAGATACACCGCGTTGCGTTTTGCCAAACACGTGGATTATTCCTCTGTATTTTGATTGTTTTAATTCGAGTTTGATTCTCGTATTACGATGCCGAAACAGTGGTTCGTATTAGCTATTTTAACTCTACAAACCACTGCTTACTATATGTTGCATGACCTTTATTTTACTGCCATGCAATATAATTTTTTACATAGATTCTGGTGCAGATACGCCAAGCAATTCTAAACCATTGCGCAACACTTGTTGTACATTGATTGAAAGTAATAAACGTGCTTGTGTAAGCTCAGCATCATCGCTTAATACTTTATGTTCATTGTACCAAGCGTGGAACAAGGCAGCTAACTCTTTTAGGTAGTTGCCGACCTGATGTGGTTCATATGCATTTGCAGCTCTTAATACTGCGTCTGGATAAGCTGCTAATTTAGCAAGAATCTCAGTTTCAGCATCAAGAGATAGGCGAGTGGTATGTGTACGTGCAGCATTTACATCGAATTGTAAGCCTGTGCTGAGCGCTTTTTCTAACATACGGCAAATACGTGCATGTGCATATTGGATGTAATACACAGCATTGTCTTTACTTTGTGAAACAGCAAGGTCAAGGTCAAAGTCAATGTGTTGTTCACTCTTGCGCATCACGTAGTAGAAACGAGCGGCGTCATTACCTACTTCTGTGCGTAAGTCACGTAAAGTCACGAACTGGCCTGAACGAGATGACATTTGAACCATCTCGCCGCCACGCCATAAACTTACGAACTGAACCAAAAGTACAGTTAATTTTTTAGAGTCGTAACCCATCGCATCAATTGCTGCTTTTACGCGAGAAATATAGCCGTGGTGGTCAGAACCCCAAATATCGATTAGGTCGGTATAACCACGTTGTAATTTATTTAAGTGGTATGCAATGTCTGATGCAAAATATGTAGTTTGGCCATTACGACGTTTAACAACACGGTCTTTTTCATCGCCAAATTCAGTCGATTTAAACCAGATGTTGCCATCTTTTTCATAAAGGAAACCACGTTGATCAAGTGTTTCTAAAGCTTCATCAATTTTTGCACTAAGAGATGCTTCACTAAACCATTGATTGAAGGTTACACCGAAGTCAGCAAGGTCATCTTTAATATCATCTAAAATGGCATGAAGAGCTGCTTGGTGGAATACGCGGTAGCCTTCACCTAGTAATTGTTGTGAATTCGCAATAAGGCCATCAATATGTTTTTCTTTGTCGCCAGACAAAACAACTTTATTGCCATCGCTATCTAGTTCTTCTGCATATTGCACGTCTTCTGGTACATCTTTGTAGACATCAGCCACTTCACGAAGGTATGCATCGCCATCTTTATCAATAATAGTCTGTGCTATTTCTTTAACGTAATCGCCTTGATAAGCATTTTTAGGAAATACAAGGCCTTGACCAAGTAATTCTAAATAACGTAAATAAGTAGAAGTCGCCAAAATATCCATTTGACGACCAGCATCATTTACATAGTATTCGCGGTCAACTTTAGCGCCAGTTGCTTCAAGTAATTTGGCAACAGTCATACCATATGCAGCGCCACGGCCATGACCTACATGTAGGCTAGACGTTGGGTTTGCAGAAACAAATTCGACTTGGATCTTTTTCGCTGCATTTGCCTGACTGCGACCAAAAAATTCTTTTTGTGCTTGAATTTGGTCAAGAATAGCAAAGCGCTGATCTGCATTTAAAAAGAAGTTAATAAAACCAGGGCCTGCGATTTCAGCTTTGCTGATATCTGCTACTTCTGGTAATGCAGCTAGAACTTTCTCAGCTAAATCGCGTGGTTTCATACCAGCAGCTTTCGAGCCGATCATGGCAATATTAGAAGCAAAGTCGCCATGGCTTCGGTCTTTGGTGCGCGTTAAGTTGCTTGTGTTATTCCAGTCGGAAGGAAGCACGCCTTCTTGTTGAAGATTTTGCACTGCATGGTCGAGAGCTGCTTGTATTGCCGTATTCATATCAATCGAAAATAGATGTCGCAGAAAAACGTCAAATATAGCAAATTTCCTATGCGTTAGGGGAGTGGATTTAATATTCCAGTAATTCTTTTTGTGCAACTTACTGGGGATTATTTCTTAAATGAATATTATGGAGTGGATTGCTTCACTATTCTAAAGACAAACAAATACAAGCCTTCTGGAGATTTTTGATCAGAAAATTAGGTAGTAAAATCACTATTATTTCCTATGGAAATATATAGTAGTATTAAAATATATGGTTTGGGCTTTAAAATTTAAGATAAGAAAAGATTTTTTAAAAATATAAAATTATTAAGATATTGATATTTATTATTTATTTTTATATATGTATTAACTAAATAGTCTTTAATTTTAACATCACAGTTTAAAATACCTATTTCGATGAAAATAGCCTTAAGCTTATATACACAAAGAGTTTTAGAGACCATACAAAACGTGTTTTTCTCTACTCTAAGCTGGAAAATGAGATAGGCAATGATATCAGGACACCCAAGTAAACATCCCCTTTATATTCCATATGCAGGTTTTACACTTTTAGAGTTACCACTTTTAAATAAAGGTTCGGCTTTCACTGAAGAAGAAAGAAGTAACTTTAACTTACACGGTTTACTCCCCCATATTATTGAAACTATTGAAGAGCAGAGCCAGCGCTCTTATCAGCAATATTGCGCTTTCACTGATGATATCAATCGACATATCTATCTGCGTAATATCCAAGATACCAATGAAACTTTGTTTTATCATTTAATCGAAAATCATCTTGAAGAAATGATGCCGATTATTTACACCCCAACTGTGGGTGAAGCATGTCAGCGTTTCTCTGATATCTATCGTCGTCATCGTGGTGTTTTTATTTCATATCCAGATCGTGATGTGATTGATGATATTTTGCAGAACGTAAATAAAAATAATGTAAAAGTCATCGTGATCACTGATGGTGAACGTATTTTAGGTCTTGGTGACCAAGGTATTGGCGGAATGGGGATTCCTATTGGGAAACTTTCGCTTTACACGGCTTGTGGTGGAATTAGCCCAGCCTATACATTGCCAATCACAATTGATGTAGGTACGAATAACACACAACTGTTAAATGATCCGATCTATATGGGTTGGCGTCAGCCACGTATTAGTGGTGATGAATATTACGCATTTGTAGATATGGTGATTGATGCTGTGAAGCGTCGTTGGCCAAAAGCACTAATTCAGTTTGAAGATTTCGCACAAAAAAATGCGATGCCACTTTTAGAAAAATATCGCGATAAAATTTGCTGTTTTAACGATGATATTCAAGGAACAGCGGCGGTATCGGTTGGCAGTTTAATTGCTGCGAGTCGTGCAGCTGGCAAGCAATTAAAAGATCAGAAAATTGCTTTCTTAGGTGCAGGTTCGGCAGGTTGTGGTATCGCGGAGCAAATTGTCGCTCAAATGGTTGCTGAAGGTTTAACCGATGCGGAAGCACGTGCTCGCGTTTATATGGTAGACCGTTTTGGTTTGATCACTGAGAATCAACCAAACTTGCTCGACTTCCAGCGTAAGTTGGCGCAAAAAGCTGAGGTGGTTGACCAGTGGGGCAATATTGAAGAAGTGATTTCACTACTTGATGTTGTTAAAAATGCTAAGCCTACAGTGTTAATTGGTGTTTCTGGTCAGCCTGGCTTGTTTACAGAAGAAATCATTAAGACTTTAGCTGCAAATTGTGAACGTCCAATTGTTATGCCATTGTCTAACCCAACTTCACGTGTTGAAGCTGTACCTGCTGATATTGTGGAGTGGACTGAAGGAAAAGCATTAATTGCAACTGGTAGCCCGTTTGCTCCTGTGAATCATCACGGTAAACTTTACAATATTTCGCAGTGTAATAACTCGTACATTTTCCCAGGCATTGGCTTAGGTGTGATTGCGTCGGGTGCTAAGCGTGTTACAGAAAATATGTTAATGGCATCAAGTAGTGCTTTAGCAAATTGTTCTCCATTGCTTAAAGATCCACAGGCTGATTTATTGCCACCTTTAGGCGAAATTCAGCAAGTTTCTAGAGTTATTGCATTCGAAGTTGCGAAAGCAGCTATGGCTGATGGTGTAGCTGTAACGATTAGTGATGATTTGTTGAAACAGAAAATTGATCAATCATTCTGGAAACCTGAATACCGCAAATATAAGCGTATTCCTTTTTAAGAATGCGAAAATAAAAAAGAGGAGCTTAAGCTCCTCTTTTTTATTAATATGTCTCAGTTTCAATAAAACATAATTATGAGAACTTATTCATGAAGAATATTTATATTTTAATTTTTATAGGCGCTTTAATGGCTTGTAGTGATAAAGGTCCGCATAAAACGCAAAATGATTCTAATCATGAATCTGGTGTGGTACAGACTGAGGCGAATAAATCAAATTCTGCTGTAAGTGAGGCTTTACCTGTAAGTGAAAAGAAAGAGAATACGATTAAAACAAAAGAAGCTGATCAAATAGCTCAAATTTCTTGTTCAAATCCAAATATTACGCAATGGTATGGTTTTAATGACAACATTGTTGAGTCTAAATGTGAAGTCGTAAAGAGCTTTCAACTGTCAGCTTATAAGTGTGATATTTCTAAAAATGCTTTTGGTGAAAATAAAGATGCTATTTTGCTAGAAAATCAAGATAAAAGAATTTTCGTTTATTCAACCTCTAAAGACTGTAATGAAGTGCTTGAAATAAGAAATGCGAATGGGCCTTAAGTTTATATTTAAGAGTGATTTTTATTAATTTATAAAGATAAAGCATAATATCTTTGTGAAATGTCAAAGTACTTATTTCTTGTTCTTTGGTTTTAAATAAAAAAAGTAGCTACCATAATAGCTACTTTTTTAAAAATTAACCTTCTAGAATTTCTTCTAGCAATTCTTCACTTGGTGCAAAGTAATAAGCGCCATCAAGTGGGGTCACGAAGTGCAATAAGCGGTCATGAATACCATCTCCACTTGTACCGAACATACGCTTTAACATGGCATCAATAATGCTGAGATCTTTAGTATAAGCAATAAAAAATAAGCCCTGATCGCCTCGACCATCACCATAAGGAAGGCTATGACGTAGAATTTCCATTTCTTCGCCTTCATCATCCTCAACAACAGTACGAGCAACATGGGCATTTTCTGGTTTTACGTCATCATCTAATTCAATAGATTCAAGTTTGGTGCGGCCCATAACATTTTCTTGCGCATCAACTTTCAATTTTTTCCATTTTTCTAAGTCGTGTGCATAGCGCTGTGCAAATATAAAACTGCCATCGGCAAATACTCCAGCCTCTTCAGCTAGAAGAGCTGTTTCTGCACGGTCATCAGGGAACTGAGGATTTTCCGTACCGTCTATAAAGCCTGTCATATCTCGACCATCGAAATAGCGGAAGCAAACACGCTCATCAAGAACTTCGACTTTATCTTGAATACCTTCAAAAAATGCTTGGCTTAATGCAAAACAAATATCAGAACGCATGCTGGCAATGTGAATGAGCACATCTGCTGGCACAGCTGGCATATTGAATGCACCTTGTTCTGGCTCAAGCTGTTTAAATCCTTCAGGAATTTGTGAATAGAGCTGTTTCCATAGTTCGGGACCAAAAGCGACTGCTGTTTTAATTTGAGCGTCAGAATGCTGAGTCATGAGGTGGTCACGTGCTTCAAATAAAGCTTCAATTTGTTTTTTTAATTCATCAATTGATAAGTCTTTTAAACGAAGAACAATGAAACGAGCATGATCTGATGGCAATGGTAAAATGACAGATTGAGCAGTCATTGGAAGGTATCTCCTCAATTATAATTTAGTATGAGCTTGAATTATTGTGCCTGATGCGAAGAGCTGTTAGTAGTCTATTTCTTGATTTTATTGTTTGAATTCTGACTAAGATAGCTTTATAAAACAGTATAATTCCACTTTTATAGTCTATTTTTCGCTATGTCTCTGCAAGTTTGGTTCGCTTATATGTTGGCCTGTTGGGTCATTAGTATCTCACCGGGTGCGGGAGCAATTGCTTCAATGTCGAGTGGTCTAAACTATGGTTTTAGGCATGGCTATTGGAATGCAATAGGTTTGCAAATTGCTTTGCTACTTCAAATTATGGTGGTGGCGGCAGGTGTGGGCGTTTTATTTGCAACGACACCTTTGGCTTTTCAGTTTGTTAAATGGTTTGGTGTGATTTATTTGTTATATCTTGCTTATTTACAGTGGACAGCCCCTGTAAAAGATATAGAAATTCAACAAGAAAAAAGAGATAAATCTGTATTTGCGCTATTACTAAATGGTTTTGTGGTCAATATTAGTAATCCCAAAGCGATTGTATTTCTATTAGCTGTTTTACCCCAGTTTCTAGATTTGGGTAAGCCTCAATCGATACAGTACCTGATTATGGCTGTAACAATGATCACGATTGATTTGATTGTAATGGCTGGATATACGGGGCTCGCATCAAAGGTTCTAAGATTACTTCGTTCTCCTAAACAGCAAAAATATTTGAATCGGGGTTTTGCTGTGATGTTTAGCTGTGCAGCTTTATTATTAAGTACAGTTCATCAGGCGTCCTAATTTAGGCCGCCTGTGTTTGATTTTTTAGCTTTTGAGTTATAAAAATAACAGCGAAAGTTAATGCCATACATAAAACAATACTTAAGCCTGTAGAGATATTGAGTGCTGCGCTTGACCATAGGCCTACACTAACCCCAACTTGAGCTAATACAAACGCCCAAATGACCATTTGCTTTGGTGAATTTGCTAATAAGCGAGCACTTAAAGCAGGTATTACCAGTAAGGCACCCATAAGTAAAGAACCTACAGCACGCAAAGCCAAGACAGTAAATAAAGCCAATAAAAGCATAAAAATAAGACGTTGCCAGTTCGCATTTACCCCTTCACTAATTGCAATATCTGGATCAATTGCAAACTGTATTTGCGGCTGCCAAAAACGGTAAAGAATCACGAGTGATAGCGCAATAATTAAAGTGAAAACGGGTAAGTCGGGCCAATCAATGCTGAGCAAGTCGCCAAATAAATAACTTAAAAGCTCAGGTCTTAAACTTGGAACATGTTGAATAAACAATAAACCGCTACAGAGCAATGTCGCTGAACATAAGGCTAAGAGAGCGTCATTGGGTAAACGGTTGTCATGTAGAGCCCATAAAATTGCGACCAGTAAAACAGCAGTGCCTGCAACACCAAGCCAAAGAGGAAGACTTAAAGCACCTGCGATAGCAACCCCAAGTAATGTCCCGTGCGCCATCGTGTCAGCAAAAAAAGACATGCGTCTCCAAAGCATTAGACAACCAAGAGGTGCGGTTAAAAACACCAATAAGGTTCCCATAATCCATGCGGGCAACAATAATTGTAACCATTCCATCATGGTTTAAGCTTCCGGTTCTGGGTGGATGTGAGGGCGGTCATTATGAGGGCAGGGGTGAGCAGCATCACCGTGAGCACAATGATCATGATGATGTTGATAGAAAACTCGTTGAGTTCCAAAGATAGCCTGATATTCAGGATGTTGTTGAATATTCTCTGGGAGTCCACTACAGCAAATATGTTTATTTAAACACACGACACGGTGTGTTCCTTCCATCACCCATTGTAAGTCATGGGAAACAATTAAGATCGCACAGCCATATCGTTCTGGCAGACTACGGACATATTCATAAAGTTCAGCTTCAGACTGAATGTCTAAGCCTTGCATCGGTTCATCGAGAACTAAAATGTCTGGTTGGCGAAGTAGGGCACGCGCTAGTAGTACCCGTTGGCGTTCACCACCAGAAAGTTGTTGTACTTTTGATTGTTGTAACTTTGAAATACCGGTGTCTTGAATAATTTCCTGACGCAGGGCAGGGGTACATTTTTCTAAATCGAGTAGATCCTGCACACGTAAAGGTAGGCTATGTGAAGGATTGAACTTCTGTGGCACATACGCCATTTTGAGTTTTTTATAATTAACAATGCGTCCACTACTCGGCTGGAGAATACCAAGCAGAACTTTTATTAGTGTTGATTTGCCAGCACCATTTGGCCCGATCAAAGACACAATTTCATTTTGATGTAGAGCAAAATCAACTTTTTTTAAAATTTCCCGATTATCACGATGAACAGAAACCTGCTCAAGCTGAATTAATACAGGATCTAGCGAGTTGTGCGGCACTGTTGGCATTTCCCCGAAATTTCAATAATGCTGTGTTGAGCCACGAACTCATCTGACGCTGCAAGTTGATCAAGCTGGTGAGTTAAGCCTTGAGAAGAGGCTTCTTTAACCATGTGACATTCGGTGCAAATTAAGAATGCTGCTTGATGACCTTCGCGAGGATGGCAACAGGGAATATAGGCGTTAATAGAAGTTAGGCGATGAATCAAACCTTTTTCTAATAAAAAATCTAAAGTTCTATATACAGTTGGAGGAGCAGCTGGGCGATCAGTTTGACTTTTTATGCGTGCGAGTAAGTCATAAGCACCCATTGGGCCCGAAGCATTTAAAATGAGTTCCAAAACTTCTTTGCGCAAAGGCGTAAGTCGTGCGCCAGTCGCAGAACATAAATTTTCTGCTTCAGCTAAACGGTTTGCGACATTATGGTGATCATGCACCCCATGCAAAGAATCATGATGTTCATGCGAGCAGGAACTCATAGAAATAACCTCGAATTTTTAACGGAATATTAGCATGAAGCGATGCTTCATTCGATTAATCTTAGGTATTTTTGTAACTTTGTTATATTATAACATGCTTCGAGCTAATTTTAATTGATGGTCTGTCATGTTCCGTTTTTTTGTTTTCAGTATGTTCTCTCTTTTGAGTACGTTAGGGTGGAGTCAGGGGTTGGTGGTTTCTACACACCCGATCTATCTGATTGCAAAAGAAGTCACTCAGGGTGTTGAAGAACCACAACTCTTATTAAAGGGACAAACTGGGCATGACGTACAATTAACTCCAGCGCACCGTAAAGCAATTAATGATGCATCTTTAGTAATCTGGCTGGGTAAGGCTCATGAAGCACCTCTAAATAAATTGTTAGGTAATAATAAGAAAGCAATTGCCTTATTAGATAGTGGCATAGTTTCTGTTTTACCCTTGCGTAGTACCCGTGGGGCGGCTTTACCTAATACCGTAGATACCCATGTGTGGTTAGAACCTAACAATGCAGTTAGAATCGGTTTTTTTATTGCAGCTTTACGTTCTCAGCAGCATCCTGAAAATAAGGCTAAATATTGGAATAATGCCAATATCTTCGCTCGTAAGATGTTTCAGGCTGCACAAGTTTACGATAGTACAAGTAATGGCAAACCATATTGGTCATATCATGATGCTTATCAATATTTAGAACGCTCTTTAAACTTAAAGTTTGCAGGCGCTTTGACAGATGATCCTCATGTTGCACCAACAGCAGCTCAAATTAAGTATCTTAATGATAATCGACCAAAAGATCAGATGTGTTTATTGGCAGAAAGTTTTACCACTAAAAGCCAGTATCAAAAATTAGGTAACATTACTTTTCAACCCGTAGACGAGAGCATGAATAACGAGGATGATTTCGTCACTGCATGGAAGAAACTGGCTATAAAAACAGATAAATGTGTATTAAGTACGCAAAAATAAGATAAAAAATAAACAAAGGCTGACTGTAGCGTCAGCACCACCTGTCATGAAAAACCCCGACTAAAGTCGGGAAAAGATTGCATGTTCAGGGGTGTAACTCTATAATGCCTGCGATTAAAAGCGATCATCAGCTAAACTTGTCAAGCATTTATGCTGTGAGTGGATAAATAATGAGCCGAACTAGTCGCTTGATTGACCGACGATTAGCAAAAGCTTTGGTCTTCTTACAAGCATGTATGATCCCTGTTTCCGCCCTCGTGGCGTGGAGCATAAAAGACATGACAGCAGCATTAAGTGCGGCACTTGGTGCACTGGTTTGCTGGCTTGCTATGAGTTATTTCTCGTGGCAATCCTTCAGAACAGCAGGTGCGAGAGCATCAAAACAAGTGCTGTCTAACATGTATAGGGGCATGTTAGGCAAATTTGCAATCATGATCGTTGGATTTATTTTGATTTTAAGTAATGTTAAACCTTTATCACCGTTAGCATTGCTGTTTGGTTTTATTCTCGTTCAGGCAATGTCGTGGGTCGCTCCGTTTTGGGTGTCACGTCAACAAAAACGGGTGTAGAAACAAGAAGAATTGAAGATTTTTTGGAGGGTGGCGAGATATCGACAGTACGCCGATGTTCGTAACCCTTCTTTTTAGTAATTGACATTGACCAGGTGTGATTTATGGCTGCTGAAGAACATGCCCTCACTTCGACAGAGTATATCAAGCATCACTTGACCAATATGACCTATGGCAAAATGCCAGACGGTACATGGAAATTGGCTGAGACTGCTGAAGAAGCTCATTCGATGGGGTTCACTGCAATTCACTTGGATTCAATGGGTTGGTCAATTGGCCTTGGTGTTATTTTCTGTTTGTTATTCTGGATTGTTGCGAAAACTGCAAAAGCAGGTGTTCCAACTAAATTCCAGTCTGCAATTGAAATGATCATTGAGTTTGTTGACTCAAGTGTCCGTGACACCTTTCATGGCAAATCACGTTTAATTGCTCCACTTGCTCTCACTATTTTTGTGTGGATTTTCCTCATGAACTTAATGGACTTGATTCCAGTTGACTGGATTCCTCAAGTTGCAGCATTTGTAGGTGCAAACGTATTTGGTATGAACCCTCACCACGTTTACTTCAAGATCGTTCCATCTACAGATCCAAACATTACCTTAGGTATGTCTTTATCTGTATTTGTACTTATCTTGTTCTACAGCATCCGCGAAAAGGGTGTTAGTGGTTTCGTTGGCGAGTTGGCACTTAACCCATTTAACCCAAGTAATCCGGTTGCAAAAGCGTTGCTTATTCCAGTGAACTTGATTTTGGAATTGGTAACATTCCTTGCTCGTCCTATTTCATTAGCTCTCCGACTATTCGGTAACATGTATGCTGGTGAGCTGATCTTTATCCTAATTGCTTTATTGCCGTTTTGGATTCAATGGGCGTTATCTGTGCCTTGGGCGATCTTCCACATTCTTGTAATCACGTTGCAGGCATTCATCTTTATGATGCTTACCATCGTTTACTTGAGCATGGCAAGCGAAAAACATTAATGGTATTGCCTAACTATCAAATGGTGGTTGGGCTGAATTTTTTTAATTTAATTTGGTAATAACCTAACCTCTGAGGAATTTTTCATGGAACTCACTTTAGGTCTAGTTGCAATTGCATCTGCTATCTTGATCGCTTTCGGTGCTTTAGGTACTGCGATTGGTTTTGGTCTTTTGGGTGGTCGCTTTCTAGAAGCTGTAGCTCGTCAACCAGAATTGGCTCCACAACTTCAAACTCGTATGTTCTTAATCGCGGGTCTTCTTGATGCTGTGCCTATGATCGGTGTTGGTATTGGCTTGTTCTTCATCTTCGCTAATCCATTTGTAGGTTAATCATCTTAATTCCTAAATCCACTATTTGAGGAATTGCAATGAATATCAACCTCACATTGATTGGTCAAGCGATTGCGTTTGCATGCTTTGTTGCATTCTGCATGAAGTTTGTTTGGCCACCACTAATCAATGCGATTAGTGAGCGTCAGCGTAAAATTGCTGATGGCTTAAATGCAGCAGAAAAAGCGAAAGCTGACCTTGCCGATGCACAATCGCAAGTAAAGCAAGAGCTTGATGTAGCTAAAGCACAAGCGGCTCAATTGATCGAACAAGCGAATCGTCGTGCAGCACAATTGATCGAAGAAGCGCGTACTCAAGCTGCGGCTGAAGGTGAGCGTATTCGTCAACAGGCTAAAGAAGCTGTTGATCAAGATATCAATTCTGCTCGCGAAGAATTACGTCAACAAGTAGCTGCTTTGGCAGTAACTGGCGCAGAAAAAATCCTGAACCAGCAAGTTGACGCAGAAGCTCATAATGCCATGCTGTCTCAGCTGGCTGCTAAACTTTAAGAGAGGCGAATCATGGCTGAACTCTTGACGTTGGCACGTCCGTATGCCAAAGCAGCATTTGCTTATGCTTCTGAGCAAGGTGCAACAGACAATTGGTCGAATGCGTTACAAGTGCTCAGTGCTGCGGTGCAAGACGAAGCATTTTCCGCTTATTTAAATCGCCCTGAACTTACTCCTGTGGAGCAAGTGAAGCTTTTTGCTAAAGTTTTAGGTGAAGGTCAATCTCAAGCAGTGTCTAACTTTTTGACACTTCTTGCAGATAACGATCGTTTAATGTTGTTACCTGAAATTGAAGCAGAATATGAACAGCTTAAATCACAGAATAACAACAATGTGGATGTCGTGATTGAATCGGCTTTCCCATTAACTGCTGAACAAGAGCAATTGTTGAAATCTGCTTTAGAAAAGCGTTTCAACAGTACTGTAACTGTTTCAGTTGAAGTTAAACCTGAGCTTATTGCAGGTGTTGTAATTCGTGCAGGCGATCAAGTGATAGATGATTCTGCGCTTAACAAGCTTGAAAAAATGCGTACTCGTCTTCTTGCATAATGCAAATGATGAAGACTGAACTAATAAAAGATTGAGGAATAGCGCAATGCAACAACTGAATCCATCCGAGATCAGTGCGCTCATTAAACAGCGTATCAGCGATCTGGACACCAGCGCGACCGCTAAAAACGAAGGTACCATTGTTATGGTATCCGACGGTATCGTGCGCATTCACGGTCTTGCTGATGCAATGTACGGTGAAATGATCGAATTTGACGGCGGCTTATTTGGTATGGCACTGAACCTAGAACAGGATTCAGTGGGTGCCGTTGTCTTAGGTAACTACTTAAGCCTTCAAGAAGGTCAAAAAGCTCGTTGTACAGGTCGTGTACTTGAAGTTCCAGTTGGTCCGGAACTTCTTGGCCGTGTTGTCGACGCTTTGGGTAACCCAATTGATGGCAAAGGCCCAATTGATGCAAAATTAACTGATGCTGTTGAAAAAGTAGCACCAGGCGTAATTTGGCGTCAGTCTGTAGACGAACCTGTTCAAACTGGTTATAAATCAGTTGATACCATGATTCCTGTGGGTCGTGGTCAGCGTGAGTTGATTATTGGTGACCGTCAAACTGGTAAAACAGCGATGGCGATCGATGCGATTATCGCTCAGAAAAATTCTGGCATTAAATGCGTATACGTTGCGATTGGTCAAAAACAATCAACAATTGCAAACGTTGTACGTAAGCTAGAAGAAACTGGCGCTATGGCGTATACAACTGTTGTCGCTGCTGCGGCTGCTGATCCTGCTGCAATGCAGTACTTAGCTCCGTACTCTGGCTGTACAATGGGTGAATACTTCCGTGATCGCGGTGAAGACGCTCTTATTATCTATGATGATTTGTCTAAGCAAGCAGTTGCTTACCGTCAAATTTCATTGCTTTTACGTCGTCCACCAGGTCGTGAAGCGTATCCGGGTGACGTATTCTATCTTCACTCACGTCTTCTTGAACGTGCTTCTCGTGTATCTGCTGACTACGTTGAGAAATTCACTAATGGCGCAGTAACTGGTAAAACTGGTTCTTTAACTGCATTGCCAATTATTGAAACTCAAGCAGGTGACGTATCTGCATTCGTACCAACGAACGTAATTTCGATTACTGACGGTCAGATCTTCTTAGAAACATCATTATTCAACGCAGGTATTCGTCCTGCTGTGAACGCGGGTATCTCTGTATCTCGTGTTGGTGGTTCTGCTCAAACTAAGATCATCAAAAAATTGTCTGGTGGTATCCGTACTGCTTTAGCACAATACCGTGAATTGGCTGCGTTTGCTCAGTTCGCTTCTGACCTTGATGAAGCAACTCGTAAACAACTTGAACATGGCCAACGTGTAACTGAGTTAATGAAGCAAAAGCAATATGCTCCTTACTCAATTGCTGACCAGGCTGTTTCTGTTTATGCATCTAACGAAGGCTATATGTCTGACGTAGAAGTTAAGAAAATCGTAGACTTTGATACTGCGTTAATTTCTTACTTCCGCTCAGAATATGCTCCGTTGATGAAACAAATCGATGAAACTGGTGATTATAACAAAGACATCGAAGCAGCAATCAAAGCAGGTATTGAAAGCTTTAAAGCGACTCAAACTTACTAAGTTCAGTTTTAGTTAAGTTTGGTTCACGGATCAACCTTCGGAAGCTCGAAAGAGCTTTCGAATACTAGGTTAAGCGTATGGCAAATTTAAAAGAAATTCGCGCCAAAGTAGCTAGTATCAAGAGCACGCAAAAGATTACTCGCGCGATGCAAATGGTAGCTGCTTCTAAAATGCGTCGTGCGCAAGAGCGCATGGCTCAGGGCCGTCCGTATGCCGATAATATGCGCCGTGTAATTGCTCACTTAGTCCAAGCAAACCCTGAATACAAACACCGTTATATGGTTGACCGCCCAGTTAAGCGCGTTGGCTATATCGTAGTGTCTTCAGATCGTGGTTTGGCAGGTGGCTTGAACATTAACTTGTTCAAGAAAGTTGTGCAGCATGTCAAAGCACAACAACAGCAGTCAATTGAAGTTGAATTTGCTTTAATTGGTCAAAAAGCGGTTTCGTTTTTTAAGAATTACGGCGGTAAAGTGCTTGGTGCAACTACCCAACTTGGCGATGCGCCGAGTTTGGAACAGTTAACTGGCTCAGTTCAAGTTATGCTTGATGCATTTGATAAGGGCGAATTAGATCGTATCTACCTCGTATCAAATGGCTTCATTAATGCGATGACTCAGCAGCCTAAAGTAGAACAACTTGTTCCTTTAGCACCAGCAGAAGAAGGCGATGATCTCAACCGTACTTATGGTTGGGACTATATCTACGAACCAGAAGCAGAAGAATTGTTAAATGGTTTGTTGGTTCGCTATATCGAGTCTATGGTTTATCAAGGTGTGATTGAAAACGTTGCATGTGAGCAGTCAGCTCGTATGGTCGCGATGAAAGCAGCGACAGACAACGCAGGACAACTGATTAAAGACCTACAACTCATTTACAACAAGCTGCGTCAAGCCGCGATTACTCAGGAAATTTCTGAGATCGTTGGTGGTGCCGCTGCCGTTTAACATTATTAAGTTTGAATTGAGGAGACAGCAATGAGTAGCGGTCGTATCATTCAGATCATCGGCGCGGTTATCGACGTCGAGTTTGAGCGCAATAGCGTTCCTAAGATCTATGACGCTCTCCAAGTTGACGGTACTGAAACTACATTAGAAGTTCAGCAACAGCTTGGCGATGGTGTTGTTCGTACCATCGCAATGGGTTCTACAGAAGGTCTTAAACGTGGCCTTAACGTAACCAGCACAAATGCACCAATTTCTGTTCCAGTAGGTCCAGCTACGCTTGGTCGTATCATGGACGTTTTGGGTCGCCCAATTGATGAAGCAGGTCCTGTAGCGACTGAAGAGCGTTTGCCGATTCACCGTCAAGCACCTTCTTATGCTGAACAAGCAGCTTCTACTGATCTTTTAGAAACTGGTATTAAAGTCATCGACTTACTTTGCCCGTTTGCAAAAGGTGGTAAAGTTGGTTTGTTCGGTGGTGCTGGTGTTGGTAAAACCGTTAACATGATGGAGTTGATCAACAACATCGCTAAAGCTCACTCAGGTTTATCTGTGTTTGCTGGTGTTGGTGAGCGTACTCGTGAAGGTAACGACTTCTATCACGAAATGAAAGATTCTAACGTTCTTGACAAAGTAGCAATGGTCTACGGTCAGATGAACGAGCCACCAGGTAACCGTTTACGCGTAGCGTTAACTGGTTTGACTATGGCTGAATATTTCCGTGATCAAAAAGACGAAAATGGTAAAGGTCGTGACGTATTATTATTCGTCGACAACATCTACCGTTATACACTTGCAGGTACTGAAGTATCAGCATTGTTAGGTCGTATGCCATCTGCGGTAGGTTACCAACCTACACTTGCAGAAGAAATGGGTGTTCTTCAAGAGCGTATTACGTCTACTAAATCTGGTTCGATCACATCGATCCAAGCAGTATACGTACCTGCCGATGACTTAACAGATCCATCGCCTGCAACTACATTTGCTCACTTAGATGCAACAGTAGTATTGAGCCGTGACATCGCATCTTCTGGTATCTATCCAGCGATCGATCCACTTGACTCAACTTCACGTCAGTTAGACCCATTAGTTGTTGGTCAAGAGCATTATGAAATTGCACGTTCTGTACAGAACATTTTGCAACGTTATAAAGAGCTTAAAGACATCATCGCAATCTTGGGTATGGATGAGTTAGCTGAAGAAGATAAATTGGTTGTTTACCGTGCGCGTAAAATCCAACGTTTCTTCTCTCAACCATTCCACGTAGCTGAAGTGTTTACTGGTGCTCCTGGTAAATTAGTATCGCTTAAAGAAACGATTCGTGGCTTTAAAGGTCTATTAGCTGGTGAATACGATCACATCCCAGAACAAGCGTTCTATATGGTTGGTGGTATTGACGAAGTGATTGCTAAAGCTGAGAAACTCTAATTTAAGGAGATCATCTCATGGCGACTATGCAATGTGATGTCGTAAGTGTTAAAGAGTCTATTTACTCTGGCGCAGTAACGATGTTAATCGCGAAAGGTGCTGGTGGTGAGCTTGGTATTTTGCCAGGACACGCTCCACTCGTAACCTTACTTCAACCGGGCCCGATTCGTGTTCAGTTGGAAAATGGTACAGAAGAAATCGTCTATGTATCTGGCGGTGTTTTAGAAGTTCAACCTCATGTTGTAACGGTTCTTGCAGATACTGCAATCCGTGCAGACAATTTGGATGAAGCTGCAATTTTAGAAGCACGTAAACATGCTGAACAATTGCTTGCGAACCAAAAGAGTGATTTGGACTCTGCTGCTGCTTTGGCTGCCTTGGCAGAAACAGCTGCACAGCTTGAAACTATTCGTAAAATCAAAAACCGCGCACTTTAAGTGTTGGTTTGAGATAAAAAAAGCCACCGTAAGGTGGCTTTTTTTATGATATGTATTTTAGATTAAGAGTCAGTTTTTGAATCTGATTTTTCATCTCCAGCCATAATCATAGCTGCGAGTTTAACCATATCCATTTGAATGGTATTCAACTGTTTTTCAATTTTATCAAAATTGATTTGATCTAATTTTCCGTTTAATAACGGCATGCTAAGAGCTTGTTGATTGGCCTGTAATAAACTTTGGCGTATATTTTCAATTTCCTGACTTTTGATATCCAAGGTGAGAAGAGCTTGATTTAAACCTTGTAATTGCTGTTTTAAAGTTGCAACAGTTGTTTTTAATTCATTTTGATTTTTATCTTGAATTGCTTGTTCAACGTCAAGCTGAGTATCTTTAAGTTGTTCAACATAATCTCCAGCTTTAAGCTGTAAATTAGCTGCATCTCGAACCATATAAAAAATATTACCGCTTTTAAGTTCATTTTTGCTCTGAGCAATATCTGAATCTTGTCTTTCAGTAGCTTGATCAGATGCCTGCTCAGTTATTTCAGTATTTTCTTGTTCAGTAGCATGGTCTTGTGCCTGATCACACCCGAGTAAAAGCATGCCTGAGGCAAAAATTACAAAAGGAAGAAATGCACCCTGTAAAACTTTTTTCATAACTACAAACAACATCAAATAAAGCAAAAGGTACTATAGGCATAAAATATGGAGAAAGATTGTATTTTTGCAAACAAACAACACTTTGATCAGATAATGAAAAAGAGCGTATAAAACGCTCTTTTTCACGTTTTTAAAACATTATTTTGCTAATTCTGCTTCAACTGCTTTAACGATTTGTTCATCATCTGCAGTTATGTTTGGAGCAAAACGAGCCACTACTTCACCATTTTTATTAATCAAGAATTTTTCAAAGTTCCATAAAACTTCTGGGGCTGGATTAGTTGGAATACCTAAGCCTTCTAAACGCTCACGGAACGGACCTTCACCAGCACGTTCTGGTTGAGCGGCTGTCAAAGTTTCATAGAGTGGGTGTTTATCTTCACCTGCAACAGACACTTTAGAAAATAAAGGGAAGTGAACATCGTAATTTAATGAACAGAATTGCTGAATCTCTTCATCAGAACCTGGTTCTTGCTCTTTAAAGTTATTTGCTGGGAAACCTAAAATTTCAAGACCTTGATCTTTCTTTGCTTGATAAAGCTTTTCTAGGCCTTCGTATTGAGGAGTTAAACCACATTTAGAAGCAGTGTTTACAATAAGTAAAACCTTACCTTTGTATTGTTCAAGATCAACCGTTTCGCCTGAAATAGCTTTTACTGGAATGTGATATACAGATTGTGTCATGAGTCTTTCCTAAAGATTTTAATTGATATCAAGTAACGCATTTGTTTTAACTGCTATTGAAGGGTAGTGCAATAATATTCGTGTTCAAAAAAGAAAAAGTTTTTAAAGATAAACTAAATTCTAGTTATTTCTAATTTGTATAGGCGTTTGCCCAGTATAACGTTTAAAAAACTCGATAAAACTTGAGCTATGTTGATAACCTAAATCATATGCTAAACGCTTAATGGGTGTCCCTTGGCGAATCTGATGAATAGCATAAACAATTTTGGCTCGGTTACGCCATTCCGACAACGAAAGCTGAAGCTCTTGTTGGCTCAAACGTAATAAGTGGCGATCACTGACCGAGAAATTTTGAAGCAACTGCTGTAAAGAGTGATCAAAAAGTAATGGGTCTGAAAGTTTTTCTAAAATTGGCAATAAAACAGGATGGCGTGTTTGCGGTAAATAATGTGAATATGCGGGAGCTTGTTTTAATTGATCGAATAAAACTTGTAAAAGATGCTCTAAATATTCAAGTTTTTCGGTTTGTTTTTGCTGTTCGAGAATTTGCAAAACTAAGGTGCGCAGAAAGGGTTGAATACTAAAGCATCGACAGATATCGCCTAAAATAGAGCATAGACGAGGGTGCAATCGAATACAGATATAGTGAATTTCGTGATCGATATGAGTAGATTGATGAACGATTTGAGGCGGAATCCAAAGTCCATAGCTAGGTGGAGAAAGATATAACTGTTCTTCAATCTCTATTTCTAAAATGCCATTTAAACTGAAATTAAAATCTCCCCAGAGAGAGGCATGAGGACGAACAATATCTTCTTTTTGATATAGAAATTCATGAACTTCTATACTGTTCAATAAAGAAAATTGTTGGTCCTCATTTTTCATTTATGTGCTCTGACTCATATTTTAATTTTCACAAGTAGCTTTAGGATTATTTAAACCTTTCGCTAAGGTAAATGTACTTAGTAATGCTAGGGCAACAAAGCTTAATACACCATAAATTAAAGTATTTTCATTGAAATGATCAACCACATATCCACCTAATAATGAACCGGTCGCAATCATGACCTGAAACATACCTACAAAAAGAGGCATACCTTTTTCAACTGCGTTTGGCGCATGTACAAACATCCAAATATTTGCTGAAGTAGGGAAAGCACCAAATGCGAAGCCCCATAATGCCGTTAAGACAATAGCACCAAATTCATGAATGGCAAAAAGTGGAAATCCAAAAAATACAATTGCAAAACAAGCACTAACAAAGGCAAGAGTATATCTGACATTTAAATTACCGCTATAGCCAGCAAATGCATTTCCGAAAATACCTGCAATTCCATACAGCAATAGTAATGAACTAATCGTTGTACCGTTAAAACCTGCAATATTTTTGAAGAAAGGTGCTAAATAGCTATATGCACAAAAATGAGCAAGTCCGATCAGTAAAACAATCAACATACCACTGCGTGCTTTTGGCGTACGTAATAATGCTGGTAAGTCCCTCATATGGATTGGCGAGTCTGGAATAAGTTTAGGTAAAAAGATTAATTGTAAGATTAAAACAATTACGCCAATTCCTGCTGTAATTCCAAAAGCACTGCGCCAGCCATAAAATTCACTTAACCATGTTCCAATAGGAACCCCTAAAACTGTCGCAAAAGTTACACCTGCCATCACTACAGCGGTTGCTTTAGCGATAGGAAGATGTGAGGGAGCTAATTTCCCACTTAAAGCAATCGCTGTTGCCCAGAACCCCCCAATCGAAATTCCTAAAATTAAGCGACTGAGCAATAAAATATGAAAGTTTTCTGCAAAGGCAGTAATGGTATTGGCAATGACCATAATTGCTGTGAGTAAAATGAGTACATAACGTCGATCAAGTTGTTTCACAGATACAGGTAATAAAGGGGCGGCAATTGCTGCCATAATGCCGGGTACAGTAATAATAAGACCGGCTGTACCTACAGAAATATTTAAATCTGTTGCAACACTATTTAAAACACCAACAGGTAAAAATTCACTTGTTACTAATGCAAATGCTGCAATCGCAACGGCCAAAATGGCAAACCAGCTCCCTTGAGGGGAGGTCGTGGGTCGCGCTTTAGAGATAGAAGATTGGTCCATAAGAAATCCTGACTTGGCTAAATTTGAAGTGAAGAAAGGCAATTTTTTAATTAACTAACGATCATTATGAAAATAAAATAGTTGATAAAAAATCGAACGTCAATTAATTTAATAACGATTGTTATAAAAATAGATGTGATCTTTATGACAAATAGGCATGAAACGAATTTAGCTGTTACAGAAGACGCTCTGAAAAAAAAGCGTGGACGTCCTAAATGCTTTGATGAACAACAGGTTTTGCAAAAAGCAATGTTGCTGTTTTGGGAGCATGGTTATGAAGCAACCTCTATTAGTGATTTAACACAAGCTTTGGAAATTACAGCACCGAGCTTATATAGTGCCTTCGGCGACAAAGAAGGGTTGTTTTACAGATGCGTTGATTACTATTTAGCTCATGAAGGATGTCCGATTGACACTATATTTGTAGAAGCAAAAACTGCAAAAATTGCTGTTGAGTTATATCTTTATGACATTGTTAAAAGATTGGTTCAGCCGAATAAGCCAGCTGGTTGTATGGTGGTTGTTGCTGCTATGAATTGCTCTGATGCAACTCAAGATGTACAGCAAAACCTATTGGATAAGCGCATAAAGACAAAAGAAAAATTATTAAAACGCCTTCAGCAAGGTGTAGAGGAGGGAGATTTATCTTCTCATGCACCTTTACAGGAAATGACCGATTTTTATACCACTGTCATTCAAGGGCTGACTATTCAAGCGAGAGATGGTGCGAGTAGCGAGCAATTACATAAAGTGGTAGGTCATGCTGTGAAAGCTTGGACATTATTTTAGATTATAGATAAAGATGATGTCCTAAGTTCAATATCAATGTCGGAAATACGATATTTCAATTTATTAAGACATTCTTCAAAATGAGATCTCTTTTGTAGATGGTGTATTACTATGAGTCAGGTCATGAAATATCACAAATGGGCATTTATATTTCCCATTTTGGCAGTACTGATTTGGTCTTTGAATATTGTAGTCACCCGCTATGTCTCAGATTATATCTCTCCGGTAAGTATCAGTTTTTACCGTTGGTTAATCGCATTTATTATTTTAACCCCATTTATGTTGTTACCCGTTTGGAAACAGCGACATCTAATCAAACCATATCTGCCCAAGTTTGCAATTTTAAGTGCATTTGGAATGGTGCTTTATCAAGGACTTGCTTATACAGCTGCCCATTATACTAGTGCAACCAATATGGGAATTGTGAATGCATTTATCCCTATCTTTACGATTTTTGTCTCTCTTGCCATTTTGAAAGATGTACCTAATCGATATGCAGTTTTTGGCAGTATTTTATCTTTCGCTGGTTTGCTATATGTCATGTCCCAAGGAAATATTAGCCACTTATTAAATGGTGGTGGACATCTTGGTGATGCTTTAATGATTATTGCTGTGTTCTTTTATGCATTTTATGGGGTTTTTCTTAAAAAATGGCAGTTGCCTCTCCCAATCATGACGAGCTTATATGTCCAGATTGGTTTTTCTGTTGTGTTTCATCTGCCTTTAATTTTTTGGTTCGGACTGGATGCTTTAAATGCACAAAATGCGCCAAGTGCTATTTATGCAGGCGTATTTGCTTCACTCATTGCGCCGTTAGTTTGGATGTTAGCTGTTCAGCAACTTGGCCCGAATAGAACAAGTATTTTCATGAATCTGGTACCTGTGTTTACTGCAATTATTGCGAGTGTTTGGTTGTCTGAACAGTGGACCATTTATCACACACTAGGCGGCATGATAATTTTAACTGGTATCGTTATGGCTCAAAAGAAGGTGAACTCTAAAAAGAGTGAACTCATACAAGAACAAAACTAAAGCGGTTAAAAAAACTATGGCATATTTTGAAAAAAACTGATGAAAATATGCCATTTTTTTCTTACTTAAAGTTTTTCTATATGATTTATAAATAGTTTATAAAAAGAGATTGAAATATAAATATTAAAAAAGCCGAGTAAAAATATTAATATAATTTTAACTTTTAAAAGAAAAATCGTAAATTCCCTACACTTTTCATGCTTTTTTTAGAGAAATAAGATATTTCTCTCATTTGATCACTTACCACATAATAGCGACCACTACGAAAGACATGCTTTTTTTGCAAATTATCTTTCGTTGCAGAGATATCCAAACCCTCTGGATGCGGTATATACCCATCCTTTTTTATGCTCAGTTATCCCTATATAACTGAGCTTTTTTTTGTCTGAAATTAGGCGCGAATAATCTCTCCAGTGAGAGCATTAATAATTCTACTTGGCTGCTGACTTTGGCCTAAGTCACCATTGAGATAGTTTAATTGTGAACCAAAGTATTGGCAGGCATCTTGTAGTGAATGAGCAGGTTCTTGGCCACTTGGGTTAGCACTCGTCGAGACAATAAAACCATGAAAAGCATTGCATAATGCCACACACAAAGGATGTGTGGTCACTCGAACGGCGACAAGAGGATGTTCGCCTTTAATCCATGAAGGAATATGTTCACCAGCAGGTAATAGCCAAGTTGTGGCTCTTTCTGAAGGTTGATGATTCGTCCAACAATCAATAATTTCGTGTTGAGTCGCTTCAGGTAAAGAGGTCAACAGGTGTTCAACTTGACTAATATGACCTGCTAATAAAATGACCCCTTTTTCAATAGGTCTTTGTTTCAGCTCTAGAATTTTTTGGAAAGCTTGTTCGTTAAAAGGGTCGCAACCTAGTCCCCAAACTGCTTCGGTTGGATACGCCAAGACTTGACCTTGATGTAAACTTTCGGCTGCTTCGGTAACTGAGGTGGTAATCATGGTAATACTCTTCCTTTCAATCAGACAGAATTGCTGTTGTGCGCTCCAGTACTAAGAGCGACAACGTAAATACAGCCCTGATTGTTGCATACATAAACCAAGTAGTTCTAGTTCCATGAGTGAAGAGGTGAGTTCTGCCACAGGTTGAGAGTGGTGTATGACAAGCTGGTCAATATTTTGTCCGACCCAGTCTAAGGACTGATAAAGGTTAATTAAATGCTCAGGAATTTCTGGGGCGCAAGCAACGACTACCTCCTCAGTTGAGTTTTGTTGCTGGCTTTGCCATTGGGTTGGAAGGGCAAGGTCCTCAATAATCTGTTCAGGATGATCGACTAAAATGGCTCCTTCACGAATGAGCTGATGGCAGCCTTGATGAAACTCACTGTAAATATGGCCAGGAATGGCAAATACGGTTTTACCTTGCTCGGCAGCTTTGTTGGCCGTAATCAATGAGCCACTTTTTAAAGTCGCTTCTACCACTAATACACCTAAACTCAGACCACTGACAATTCTGTTCCTACGAGGGAAGTGCTGTTGCAAGGGCAGTGTACCGGGCAAAAACTCAGTAATGATGGCGCCATTTTGAGCCAAGATCTGTTCTGCAAGTTTTTTATTTTGAGTGGGGTAGATGCTATCTAAACCTGTTCCCATTACTGCAATCGTACGTTGATGTGCTGAAGCTCCTTGGTGAGCAGCTTCGTCAATGCCATATGCCAAGCCACTACTTACATAAAATCCTTTTTCACTTAAATAATAGGCAAAATCATAAGCAACCTGACGACCATGTGGGCTGGGTTTTCGGCTACCTACAATAGCCACTTGTGGTTGCAATAAGGCTTGAGCTTGGCCTTTGCCAAAAATGATGGGCGGATGGTCTGTATATGGTAGTAATTGCGTAGGATAGCCAGAATCATCTGAGGTTAAAATAAAGTCAGTATGTTGCTGGATCTGCTCAACCAGTTTTTCAAACTGAGCTTGACCCTGAGCAGTTTGAAATTCATCTACACGTTTTAAATGATTAGCATGTAATCCGAGATTGCGCCATTGGGACAATCCTGCAGGTTGGACTGCCTTTTCACAGCTACCAAAATAATCGATAATTTTTTTGAAACTAACTAAAGAGTGCTGCACCAAATACCACACTTTAAGCGTGTGGTAATGGTGTGAAGAAAGTTGAATAAGCATTGTAAAGAGTATATCCAGCGTTAATCATCAAAACGAGGTGGCTGAATACTTGAACCTACTTTAATAGGTAAGTCACTTTCTAATACATAGGCATAGCTAAGCTGATCAAAGGTTCTAAAAACCATCAGACTACCAATTTGTTGTCCAGGTAACTGTATTGGTTCTTTGGTTTTAGGATCTCGAATGGTTTCACCTTTTTGGGTAATATCAAAAACTTGTCCTACCTGAATCCCTTGAGCCGTACCTCGGTTTAAGGTCACCACACTATTTTTGGCAGCGCTACCAATTGAGCCCATTACACGAATGATTTTGCCCGCATCTGTAACTTGTTGGGCATCTACTGGATAAAATAAAGTAGGCAGTGTTGCTTCTTCTTCTGGCATAACCCGATCGCCACGACGTACTTCGGAATCGTAGCTATCCGTTAACTCAAGCGTTGTTATGTCTTTTTCAGAAGAGATCGCAATCCCTGAGGCAACTTGTTGCAGTTCAATACCTAGACTGTGCTTTTTACCTTTACTGTCTGTGAAATAGTAAGGTTCACCTTCACGGTAGACTGCATAACGTTGACCATTTACTAAGCCTTGTCCGCGCGCATAAATAGTTTGACCTTTTGCCGCAAGCACACGCTGATCAGCAGTTCCCACTATATAAGGGGTATGTTCAATTGCATCGGCTGGCAAAATTGTGCTGTGTTCTAACCACTGTTTGATATGTTCAAGTGGAATAACAGGCACATTGTCGTTAAGTGACTCCACACGAACTTGAGGTTGCAAGTTTGTCATTTGACCTGTGTAGCGACGAATAATGCCAACACAACCATCTCCCTCATCCTTACCTATCAATGGTCGACCAGCTAAACTGCATAACAATAATCGATCACCAGGATAAATCCAGTGTGGATTTTTGACATGCTGATTATTTGCCCAGATTTCTGGCCAGCGCCAAGGTTTACTCAAAAAATGACCAGAAATATCCCAGAGCGTATCTCCTCGTTTTACAATGTAGACATGTGGCGCATTACTTTTAAGAGAGGGTGGATTATGGTTCGGACTAGCAGCATGAACCTCTGCTACTGTACCCATTGCAACCCCTGTAAAAAGTGCGAAAGCAAGTAAATGCTTTTTTATCCCCAAAGCATGAAATTCAACCATGCCGTTAAAAACCTTTTTCATTATGATAATTCCTAAAAATTATGCGTGCAGATGCGTTATAATAGGCGGCTAACACACAATTTTTCGATGAAGTATTTCCTTCATTTGGTTTTTCAATCAATGGCATAAGTGAGGACGTCAGTATGGCCTTATTACCTATTTTAAGTTTTCCTGATCCCCGTCTTCGTACCATTGCTAAGCCTGTTGAAGAAGTTACTGATGAAATTCGTCAACTTGCAGCAGATATGCTTGAAACCATGTATGCCGCACCAGGTATTGGTTTAGCAGCTTCACAGGTGGATCGTCATATTCAGTTAATCGTTATAGATTTATCTGAAGCTAAAGATGAACCTTTGGTTTTTATTAACCCCAAAATAACTCCACTGACTGAAGAGAAGCAGCAATACGAAGAAGGCTGCTTATCAGTGCCACAAATATACGACAAAGTTGATCGCTCGTCACGTGTGAAAATTGAGGCAATTAACCTTGAAGGTCAAGCATTTGAGATAGAAGCTGATGGACTTCTCGCTGTTTGTATCCAACATGAAATGGATCACTTAAATGGCAAATTATTTGTGGATTATTTGTCGCCACTTAAACGTCAGCGTGCTCGAGAAAAAGTCGAAAAAGTTGTTCGTCAACGTGAGCGTGAAAAAGTTGCAGTAAAACGTTAAAAATTTCTATTCTTGAAACATTAATATAGTGTGGATGTGATTTTTGATTTTTCGTAGTGGTCTGTTGCTTGCATGTGCAGCAGTGTTTTTACAGGTTGCGGTATTTCTACAGCCGCTATTACCGAAGCAATATCAAATTGCTCCGGTCTGTGAAACTATTACTCGTGCTTTGCTTAAACCCAAAGCACAGATGGAAACCATGTCACATACCATGCATTCACATCATGAACATCATATTGAACAGGCACAAGCTTCTGGACAACATGACCATCATGATGCAAATCACCAGTGTCAATATTGTACCGTCTATGCCAATCTGGTTTTACCGCCTGAATTCGGCGTAAAAGAAGTTTTAGTCCGCATACAAGTTCGCTTAGTCGCTTATCAACAAGCATTTTGTCATGTTTACTTTGCGCTACAGCGACTTTTCCTACTCCCGCAAGGGCGCGCACCGCCTCTATTTGCATAAATAAAAGCAGTTTTTTGTTGGGGTCTTAACTGACTTCAATATCACTTTATTTATGTTTTAGAGCGTATAAAAATGCCACATTCTAAATTCTTATTACAACCTTTATGGGTTGCGATGCTTGCTGTCTCTCATTCGGGCCTAGTTTTTGCTGATTCTCAAAAAAATAATACCGATACAAATTCACTTCACTCTTTGGCACCTATTGTTGTTACAGCACAGCAAGGCAACGATGCAAATGGTCTGATCGTACATGCAGACCCGAAACAGCCCATTCAGCCAGTACCTGCTACAGATGGTGCAGACTATCTACAAAGTATTATGGGTTTTAACTCAATACAAAGTGGGGGAACAAATAGTGATGTGACATTCCGAGGCATGTTTGGTTCACGCATCAAAATTCTAACGGATGGTACAGAGAACTTAGGTGCCTGCCCAAACCGTATGGATGCTCCAACTTCTTATATCTCTCCAGAAAGTTATGACCGTATTTCTGTCATTAAAGGTCCGCAAACAGTTCAATATGCCAATACAGGTTCTGCCGCGACTGTTCTTTTTGAACGTCAGCCTGAGAAACTCACCTCTGAAAAACCTTATCGTGGACAAGCGAGTGTCTTATTAGGTTCCTATGGACGTATTGATCATAATGTTGAAGCAGCAATTGGCGATGAAAAGAAATATATCCGTTTAAATGCCAACCGCTCAGAGTCTAATAGTTATCAAGACGGTGATGGCAATACCGTGCCTTCAGCATGGAAAAAGTGGAATGCTGATGTAGCACTTGGCTTTACTCCAGATGAAAACACATGGATTGAAGTCACGGGTGGAAAATCTGATGGTGAGTCGCTTTATGCTGGACGTTCAATGGATGGTTCTCAGTTTGCGCGTGAAAGCTTAGGTCTGCGTTTCGAAAAGAAAAACATCACTGATGTTATTAAGAAAATTGAAGGGCAGGTGAACTACAGCTATAACGACCACGTCATGGATAATTTCAGCTTGCGTGAATTTAATCCACAAGATGGTATGTCCATGCCAATGGCATCAAATGTTGCACGCCGTACATTGAACGCACGTTTAGCGATGACTAACGAGTGGAATCAATGGAGCTTTATATCGGGTGTAGATACTCAAAATAATAAACACAGCTCACGCAGTAGTATGGGGAGTAACTACCTCAACCAGCCTCGCGTAACGGATATGATCTTTCAATCATACGGAGCTTTTGGCGAACTCGGCTATCAATGGAACGAGCTTAACAAGCTGGTCACAGGTGTGCGTTTAGATCGAGTAACAGTTGAGGACGAACGCACCAAATCAAAAGATTTTAATACGAAGCTTGAAAAGACTTTACCGAGTGCATTTTTCCGTTGGGAAAATCAACATCCTGAGCATGACCTAAAAAGCTATATTGGTTTAGGTTATGTAGAGCGTATGCCTGATTATTGGGAACTTTTCTCGCCTCAACATGGTAATGCTGGCTCAACCAATACCTTTAACGGTGTGAATCCTGAGAAAACACTACAGTTGGATCTGGGCTTTCAGCAACAACATGGCGCTTTAAATACATGGGCTTCTGCTTATGCAAGCTTAGTAAATGACTACATTTTAATGAGTTACCACCATCACCCAAGCATGGATATGGATGGACATGATATGAGCCATGGTATTACTGCTGGAGCCAAAAATGTCGATGCGACCATTGCAGGTGCAGAAGCAGGTATTGGCTATCAATTTACCGACCATATTCAGGCAGATTTAAGTGCTATGTATGCATGGGGTAAAAACACCACAGATGACAAACCTTTACCTCAAATTTCACCTTTAGAAGGTCGACTAAATATTCGCTATGTGGCTGACAAATATAATTTAGGTCTGTTGTGGCGAGCTGTTGCTGAGCAAAACCGCGTGAGTCTACATCAAGGTAACATCGTGGGATATGACCTAAAACCAAGTAAAGGGTTTTCAACTCTTTCTCTAAACGGAAGTTACAACCTTCGTAAAGATATTGATGTCTCTGTCGGCATCGATAACGTATTAGATAAGACTTATACCGAACACTTAAATAAAGCGGGTAGTGCAGGCTTTGGATTTGCGAGTGAAGAGCAGTTCAATAATATCGGAAGAAACTACTGGGTTCGTATGAGCATGAAGTTTTAATAAGCTGTAGCGAATTAAATGAACTGAAAATATTAATTGAATGAGAGAAATCAAATGACAAATAAATTATCACCTGAACAGTCTTGGTGGGGATGGAAGTTACTTATCGTGGCTTCTATCTTGAGTTTATTATTTATGATTATTTTTTACTTGGCAATCAACAATGAACCTGACTACATGCCAAGTCAAAAAAAGAAGCAGATGATGGAGTCACCCGAGCAAATGAATCACGCTGAAATGCATAGTTCATCATCTCAATAAGTTCCTAACATTTAAGAATGGAAGTCTGATATCCAGACTTCCATTCTTTATTTTTAGGTTTTAAAAATTATTGATGCATACTTGCTAAGGTTTTTGCTTTACCTTGATTCTGATAAAGACTTAGGCCAAGTTTTTGTATATTACGCCCTGATTTGGATAAGAAGTTTTCAATTTTTGGTGAAAGCTTTGCACCACTATAAAGTAATGAATTACGCAAAATCAGATAATAAGCAAACCATGAAGCTGACTGACGAGGCAATCCGAGTAATCTCATTCTTTTCTTACCAATAAAAAATTGAGTAAGTTCTAAATGTTGTCGATAAGCAAGCTTCTGCTGCAAAGAACGTAAATGCTGATATTTTCTCTCAAAAGGTTCTTTAGATAAGCTCGATCCTAATTCAATACTGCTGTGATCGGAGCGAGGGTGAGCAAACTGCATCCAGTAAAGTAAGCGCCAGCCTTGAGTTTCAGATTGAATAAGCCATTTTTCATCAATACCCATCAACCAGCCAACATAACGCCAAAAATGTAAAAAATTCTTAGTTTCCTGTTTTGTCGGCCATATTCCTAAAGCTCTAATACCGAGTAAAACCACACTACTAAACGCTAAGTTGGTCATTGCTAAATCAAACTGATTAAGAGGAATTCCCCAAACTTCGCTATCCCAACGATCAGACTTTTTTAATTGTCGGCGAACGAGTGCATGAATAAAGCGAACATAAATGGTTGAGGTAAAGCCTGAACCCAAACGAGAAAGCCCTTGAGGTTCAGTAATATCAACCCACCATTTGGTCGTCTCCGCTAAACGTGTTCCTGCTTGTTTCTTCAGTGCGCCAGTTAAAATTAAAGGTTGATTAAACCCCGGATATAAATATCCCGCCATTAAAGATAAATCTCTAAGAATAAAACCATTATTTATTCCTAAACGATGAGTAAATTTAATAGCCTCATCAATTTGATGTTGATCTAGCCATTCAGGCTTTTGTTCAATGTAATTAAAGAAATTCTCTAACTCTGTAGGTACTGGCTCAAATAGGTTATCGCGGCCTTGATATAATATCTTCTCAAAAATCATGCGATGATCTTTGGGATTTTGCATAACCCAATCAATCACCTTATCCATTTCAACGTCCCCTTCACAAAGAGCACGTTGTAAAGATACATATTCTGTATAGTTCGGTTGAGCTGGTTTTTCGCAACAGACATTTAAAAACTGCGTAAAAAAATTACTGTCTTGCATGTCATTAAAAGAAGCAAGTCGAGTTGGGCTAATCGTTTGCATATCGTTACTTACTTATTGAACTGAATAATAAATAGGCTAATATGAATAATTATTCGCATTCAATTCGCATTTAACGAATAAACAACCCATGAGAAAAGCTCCACAGCAACAGCGTTCAAAAATTATTGTTGACCATATTTTAGAGGCGACACAACACTGTATTGCCCAATATGGGTTACTACATACCACAACTCCTAAAATTGCAGAGAAATCTGGAGTAAGTGTAGGTTCGATTTACCAATACTTTGAGAATAAAGATCAAATCATAGAAGAACTATTACGCCGTAAAAGCGAACTATTAGGACATCAACTTAAAGAGCTGGTTATGCAGCAAGGAAATATTCCTTTAGACCTGCTCATCCCCTTGGCGATAGAGCTAGGGTTTAATGCATTAAAAGCCGATCATGGTTTTTTTATAGAAGTACTGAAACATTGGCATAACTATAGCCATTCGCAAGCTGCTCAGATTTTAGAAAAACATTTTTTTGAAGTCGGACTATATACATTTAGTAGAAATCCTCATCAGTGGGACTTCGAACAGGTGAAGTATAAATCCTTTGTAATTATTAATAGTACGCTTTTTACGATGATGCGATATGTGAGTCAGAACAATTTTCTTATATCAGAACAACAACTTAAGCGAGAATTGTCGAGCATGATACTGGCTTATTTAGGTCAAAAATGAATAATTAAAATAATTATTTATATAAAACAATATGTTAAATTGGTTGTTGATTTAAAAGTGAACGCTCAAGTCATAAGTTTCTAATTTTCGCTTGCAAAGGGTTTTTAATCCTCTATAATGCACATCCATCGGCGGTGATGCAGATAAGAACT
>NZ_VTDF01000008.1:0-143149 GCF_052824995.1 Acinetobacter sp. 1124_18A
ATGAGAAAAATAAAACTGAAAATATCATGAAAGATTCGTGCTATAAACCAAATATCTTAAAATGATAACAAGAGTGTTAATAATGAAATTTGTAGGATTAAAAATATTTATCTTTATGATAGCTATAATACTTGGTAGTAAATCTATCCATGCTAATCAAGCTGTAGAAAGTCTATTTAGCACAAAAGCCTTTTTAAACATTTGTGTTAGTTCGAGAGGAAATTCAGAAATAATAAGTAAACAAGCGAAAAATATGGGGTTTATTCAAATGCCTAATGAGTATGCTGTACATTTTTTAAAAGATTATAAGGGGAGTGCTTGGATGATAAACTCTTCAGAAGGAAAGTTTGTCATTACTCAACTCGATAATGGTGTATGTTCATTATTTATAAATAAAGGAAATTCAACTGAAATTCAGAAGAATTTAGAAAGTTGGTTACCTCCTAAATCTACTGGTTTAACTTATAAAAAAGAAATATCTAAAGATAAAAATTTGATTACAACAAATTATATTATTTCTAAAGATGGAAAAACTTTAGAGACATGGATATATACTAGTTCATCTGAAAAGAACGCTTCACTAGTTGCAATTATTTCCCATCAAATGAATTAATTAGAACAATTCAATGTATAGAAGAGCCAAATTTTATTAAGAGAGCTCTTCTAAATTGATTATTTCAACTGGCGGCGAGCATGTTTTAAAGCAGTGCGAAGACCTTCTTCTAGAGTAGGGTGATAGAAAGGCTTCTCTAGAATCTCATTTAAAGTCAATTCTTCGCCTATTATCCAGCTTAATAGATGGGCCATATGCTCTGTTGCTTCTGTAAATAGCTCGGCACCCAGAAGTTTTTGACTTTCTTTCTCTATATAAACTTCAATACCTCCCTGGTTTTTTCCCAGAACGATAGCTCTACCTTGTCGCTCATAAGAGGCTTCACCTGTAATAAAGTCTATACCCTTATCTTTTAGTTGTTTATAACTCTGCCCAACAATTGCCATTTCAGGATGACTAAATACAATTCCCAATGGAGTAAGTGTCTTAACTGAATTAACCTGTGGATAATTCAAACAGTTATAAACAACTTTTTTGCCTTCATGTGCAGCTTCATGTTGCAATGGTGTTGAAGTATAAGCATCACCAACAACAAAAATTGGATATGTATCTAACTGCTTGGTTTTTGCATTTATAGGTAATAACTTAATATCTTTAAAAGAATTATCAATATTTTCTAGTTTTAAGGTATCAAGTAAACTTGTACGGCCTGTTGCAGCTAAAACATATTCAACTTTGAGATTTTTCTCTGTTTCATCAAGTTGGTAAGTTAATAAAGCGTTTTCTTCACTGCATTTAACTTCACTTGGTAGAGTTTCGAATAGAATTTTTAACTCTTTCCCTAGCTCTTTTTGTGCAAGTTGTTGAAGCCTAGAACTAGTAAGGATTCCAATCCGTTTACTGCGAGCAAAGATTGTAGTTTCTACACCTAAACGATGCATTGCTTGAGCAATCTCAAGGGCAATCACACCACTTCCGATGACAGCGATAGATTTAGGTAGTGTTTTTAACTCAAATATTTGATCTGTTGTTATAAGCCGATTACCAAGTTCTTTCTTCCAGGTTTGATCATAATTAGGAGTTGAACCGACAGCTAGAATAAAACTTTTTGATTGGTACTGTTTCCCATTAACTTCTACAGTTTGTGAATCAATAAAATATGCTTTACCAGAAATTTTATATTCTGCAGGCCATTGTTCTACATCTTTTAAAGTTGCTTGCGTAAAACGATCTCGTAAAGTTTGTACGTGCTGCATGACTTGATCTGTATTAATTTTTGCAGATACCTCCAAAGCAACCTCTTGAGCATTTTGAATGTCAAACATACGGTTTGCTGTAGAGATGAGGACTTTACTTGGCATGCAACCTACACGAGCACAAGTGGTATCCCATGGTCCATCATTTATAATTAAAATATTATGGGTATGTTTAACGGCTTCTTTATATGCGCTAATACCAGCCGTACCTGCGCCAATGATAATAATATCGAACATTGTCATTAAGCTATTTTAATAGATATTTAGAATATATAGAAAAACCCTCTTGAACAGAGGGTTTGGTTCTAATTATTTAGCTTTAAAATGTAAATTTTTGCATAAAAGGTGTTTTAAAGTGGTTGAAACAGTCCCATTATTGATTAATAGACTGACCTTCAATGCTTATACTATTAATGACATGTTTAAATTCTTGTACCCATAGTTACTCCAACCGTCGGTTTTACTTGCATTGAGGAGCATGCTGTAAGAATTAAACAGCTTAGAAGAGCGAATATAAATTTATTCATAAAAATTAATAAATGATTCAAAAAAGATTTAAATACTTTAGATCAATATTATTTTTAGTTCTGTTGAATTCGTGCAGAGATATGCAAAATAAGTTATCAAAAAAACCCTACTTTAAGGAAGAAATAGGGTTCTATAGAATATTAATTTCTTAAAATTAGTCGTCTAATAAATCCATCTGTTTTGCTAATTGATAGAGATTGTTTGAACGATTTCCTGTGCGGCAAAACATAAGGATAGGTTTTGGCAACTCGTTGTAATGATTTGCAAAAGTACGTACATCGAGTTCCGTAATTTGTCCAGCTACAACAGGTTGATAAACATAGTCTAGATCTGCTTGGCGTGCTGCTTCTTCAATTTGAGCACTTGTAGGCTGTTCTGGGCCGCCTTCCATATCTGGTCGATTATTAATAATCGATTTAAATCCTTTTTCTACAACTTGGCCAACATGCTCTGGACCAATTTGACCTGCGAAACCAACATTATCTGACATTTCGTCACTCCAAAATTTAACAAAACCTCTTATGCTGTATCATAGCATTAAGCTTAACCTGAGATACAAGACACTCGTGTGTTGTTCTGACTGAGAAAGTTATGTCTTATAGCTAAGTTATAAATTTTAAAAATGATCATTACGCTATTTTAAAATTGGTTATTCATATTTTATTTCAACGGAGCACATATGCACGCTTATACGGTTGAGCCTTTATATGTTCCATGTGGTCAGGAAACGATCGCAGCTGATTTTTATATTCCTAAAACAAATAAGAAATCTGCCGTAATTATTATGGCCCATGGTTTTGCTGCGTTGCGTCAATTTAAACTAATCCAATATGCACAGCGGTTCGCTCAAGCAGGCTACGCTGTTATTTTGTTTGATTATCGATATTGGGGTGGGAGTACTGGCAAGCCTAGAGAAATGGTCTCTATCAATTCGCAGTTAGAAGATTGGAAGACCGTTATTCAATATGCTTCGACCTGTAAGCTTGTAGATAACCGAAGGATTGTACTGTGGGGAACTTCTTTAAGTGGGGGATATGCACTAAGTCTAGCTTCTGAATTAAAGAATATTCAGGCGATTTTAGTACAAATTCCTTATGTAGATGGTGCTGAAACAGCCAAGCTCTATCCTTTGCAACGTTATCCTCAAGCATTGAAGTTGTCGAGTCAGGATTATATGGGATCAAAAATGGGACTTAATCCCAAGAGATTACCTGTCGTCGATCAACAAAATTTATGCTTTATGCCTACAGCAGATAGTTATTATGGTTATCTATCAATTGTAAATCCTGACTATTATTGGAGTGGGGAAGTCCCAGCTCGTGTCTTTTTTAATTTGATGCGATACCGTCCAATTCAAGTTGTACGCCAGATTAATATTCCAGTTTTATTTATTGCGGCCCAAAAAGATTCACTTATTCCTATTGAGTCCAGTCGCGAAGCTGCGACAAATATTGCACCTTTTGTAAGTTATCATGAGTGGGATATGAAACATTTTGATATCTATGACGGTTCATGGTTTGAAAAAGCAGTGATAACCCAATTAGAATTTTTACATCAGCATATAGGAGTGATGTAAATGATTATTGTATGTGCATCGTGCGGTGCAAAAAACCGAGTTCCGGAAGAAAAACTTCCTGAGCAACCAAGCTGTGGGCAATGTCATCAGCCATTACTACCGCTTGCACCTATTGAACTAAATGAGCAAAATTTTAGTAACTACATCACGAATAGTGATTTACCTATTCTCATAGACTTATGGGCAGAATGGTGCGGACCCTGTAAAATGATGGCTCCACATTTTGCGCAGGTCGCAAAACAGAATCCAGGCGTTATCTTTGCCAAGATTGATACCGAAGAATCTCCTCGCTTGAGTCAAGCTTTTCATGTGAGAAGTATTCCGACACTTGTCTTAATGAATAAAACGACAGAGGTCGCGCGTATTAGCGGTGCATTACGTGCGCCTGAATTGCAGCAGTGGCTCGATCAACAACTTCAAACGAATTTCGGGAGCTAAGGTGTCAGAAGCTTATACCAAACCAGAAGGAATTTTATCTTTACAAACGATTGCCATGCCAGCAGATACAAACTGGAGTGGTGATGTGTTTGGTGGATGGATTGTGTCACAAATGGACTTGGCTGGAGCAATTCACGCAGAACGTTTCAGTCGTGGCCGCTGTGCTACGATTTCCATTAATCAAATGACCTTTTTGGTTCCGGTAAAGGTTGGCTTTGTCATTAGCTGCTATACCAAAATCTTAAAAGTTGGAAATACTTCTATTCAGATGCAAATTGAAGTTTGGGACAGTCATGATGACTCTCGTGAGCCAATACGTATTACTGAAGGAGTCTTTACCTTTGTAGCGGTGGATGTAAAGGGTAATAAGCGTCAAATACCCGAAGAAGCAAGACAAAAGTTTTTAGATACTCAATAAAACTTAGAAAGCCTGAATATCAGTATTCAGGCTTTAATCTTTATTCAAAAGAAAAACTAGTTTTTAGAAATTAAAACATCGTATTTGTATTCTTGCTTTGCTCTGGAATATTTTGTATTACATCCCAATGCTCTACAATTTTTCCATTTTCGACACGAAATATATCAATAATCGCTCTTCCTCGATCTTTTTCATTTTCAGTCGAATGGACATGTAAAACGACAAGATTACCTTCAGCAATCGCACGTTTAATCTCATTTTTAGCTTGAGGATTCTTTTGGAATTTTTCAGTGAAGAAATTAACGAAAGGTGCTTTCCCATCTGGCACATTAGGATTGTGCTGAATGTATTGTTGACCAATATAACGGTCTGCATATTCTTTGACTTTATGTTTTAAAAAGACGCCTTCATAAAAGTCGATGACTATTCTTTTGTTTTGAGCGCTTACTTTATCGATCGCTTCTGATTTGGTCGAAGTTAATTTACTGGTTTTAAGATTAGGTTCAGTCGCATGAGTCGTTATTGTTGTAAATATTAAACTGCTAAACAAAGAGGAAAGAATCAGTATTTTTTTCATTTTGACCTCAAGATACAAAAAATAATTTTTATATCTTGAGGTAAATAAAAATCTAAAAGTACTTTAGATTAGTTATTATTTCTTACGTTTAGGTAACCATGCCCACAGCATTTGGCAGTGGATTGGTTCATTACCTGCATCATCAATGACTGTAACCGGAATCACAAGTTCACCTTTCTCATTATCTGCAATAAACTTTTGCTGTTCAGCAGACAATGTTGCTGTAGCAGTCAAACCGCCTTCAACCACTTTTAAATAATCTACATGTAATGATTTGATTAATAAAATGCGGTTATCAGGAATGTGTAAACCCGTTAGAAAACCTGTTGCAGTTTCTGCTAAAAGAGCCATCGCCGCAGCATGGACTCCTTTAATATGATTTTGCATATTTTTTTGGTTTTCTAAGCGGACAGTAACGTGGTTTGAGTCTACTTCCAGATAGCGGATATTTGCTGTACCCACCATTGGTACGATACGACCAAACGCCTTGCTCCAAAGTGTACTCCGAATACCTTTAGGGAATTTTGAAGTCGCTTTTACCAGTTTTGATAGACGGTTGGATTGAGACATGGATTTACCTTAGCTTTGAATGTCACGACAAGAGATTAGTCTTTAAAGTTATTAAACTGTAATGGCACACCAAATTGTTGTTCACGTAAAAAATTCATGACTTGTTGTAAAGTGTCACGCTTTTTATCCGTTACACGAATTTTGTCGCCTTGGATAGAAGATTGCACTTTAACGCCACTTTCTTTAATGGCTTTATTAATTTTTTTTGCAGTATCCGAGTCAAGACCATCTTTAAGTTTAATCACTTGTACAAAGTTTTTGCCTGAAGCAGCCGCTTTTTGTGGATCAAGTGCTTGCACATCAATTTTACGTTTATAAAAATGATTTTCTAACATGTTATAAACCTGTTCACACTGGAAATCACTTTCGGTACTGATTTTAATTTCTTTATTTTTTTCGTTTATTTCGACTGAAACATCATGACCTCGAAAGTCAAAACGTGTTGCAATCTCTTTTTGTGTGTTCTGTACAGCGTGATTAACTTCAAAAATCTCTAATTCAGAGACAATATCGAAAGAAGGCATAGTTTAGACCTTTACAAAGGGAAAGAATATTTGAGATGCTAAGAGGGTTTTCTTCATTTGCCAAGTGTTGTTTACATCAAAGGAGTGCACAATGATCCGTAAACAAGAAATTACAACATTTGAATTCCCAGAAAATGCTGTTATCTGGGATGTCCGTGATACAAATGCTTATGCAGAAGGGCATGTTAAAGGTGCGGTAAATCGCCCGATTAATGATTTGAATGCTGATATTTTGAACCAGGTCTCTGCGGGTCAGCCGATTTATATTTTATGTGGTGGTGGTAGCAAAGCTCCTCGTGCAGCTGAGACACTAGAAGGATTGGATGCCTCGCGTGAATATGTCGTGCTGATGGGGGGGACTCGTGCAGCTCGTGATGCCGGCTTGCCTCTAGAGCAGGGCGCATAAAAAAAAGCACCTTAGGGTGCTTTTTTATTGAAGAGAACTACTGTGGTTTGAAATACGGCTTTTTAGCTTTTACTTTTTTTTGGAATCTTTGAGGATTCAATTTCTGTAATAGGCGGTCCGGTACAGGACAAGCTTCTCCTAATATCTGCGCAACTAAGATTTCGCTGCATAGTGGAGCAAATAGAAAGCCCTTAGAACCCAGACCAGCAAAAGTAGCAATTCGGCTATTCTCCTGCATTTTTCCTAACAGAGGAAAATAATCTAAGCTTTGTGCGCGGATAGATGCACGACCTTGCCACGTGGTGGTAGGGGGTAATTGCTGTGCATATTCAGGAAATACGCTGTGGATTAATTCAAAGTTATGCACATGGTCGTCGGCAAGTACATCTTGATCTTCACGATTAGGATAGAAAGATGCACCTAGAATCATCTGTGAGGCATCAAGTTGCATGCAATAGCCGCCATAGCTATAAGCTTCCTGTAAAGGCAGGGGAGCAAACGTATTATCAACCCAGCTTACTTGTCCACGTATTGGTTTTAACTGAGGATAGCTTTCAAAAAAAGTCGCGCTTTGACGCGCGCAGCACACAACCACATGGTCTGCTTCTGCAATAACGTCATTACCAGTTTGCAATTGAACTTTATTTTCAAAAGGAACCAATGCTGTGACATTGGTAATCTTTAGATCAATTAAGGGATGTTGCAAAATTTCATCACGTAGTTGATGTGGTGAAACAGAACCTGCTTCGGTCAGTGAAACACTTGAGTATGTAGTTTCAAGTGAGTTTGCAGAATGGGTAACAACCTGAGCTGGATATTGATTTACAAGATCGAGAAGTTCATCTGCATTTTTCAATGCGATTTGTTGTATTTGAAGCGGGCGGAATGCTTGAAAATTTTTATAAAAATTTAAGGCATGTTGCCAACTTAAAGTCATGAGATGTTCATGGCTCTGTTCAATTGGGCATAGTTTAGGATTAAGCAATGCCAAAGGGTTTCCAGAAGCGCCAGATAATGCTTCTGTTTGCTCATATAGGGTCACTTGGTGTCCGCGTGCTGCAAATGCCCACGCCGTAGTTAAACCTGCTACACCAGCTCCTATAATCGCAATATGCTGTTGTCCGTTCCCCAATGTGTAGACTTGGTCTAATTCTAAGGACTCATCATCAGATTGAGGTGGGTTCCATATTGCTTTGAGCATTTCCCGTTTATGTCGAAAACCACGTGGACGGGAAATACTAATACCATGCTCTTTTAGCCCACGTTTTAAAACACCCGCGACACTAAAAGAGGAAAATGTACTGCCATAGTCAGAAAGACGTACGATATGGCTTAAAACGTTTTGTTCCCACAGCTCTGGATTGCAAGAGGGTGCAAAGCCATCTAAAAACCAAGCATTTACTGCTTTCGTTTTAGCCATGCTTGGGAAAATATCTTGTGCATCTCCTATCCATAGGTCGATGCTAAAACGCTCTTCAGGGAAACTTAAACGATGACATCCGGCAATAGGTAGCGGATATTGTTCAATTAACTGGTCTGCAAGTGGTTTAAGCTCATCCCAGACATTTAAAGCACGAATAAGGTCGGCTTTACTTAATGGAAATTTTTCAACACTAATGGCGTGTAAATGGCTTTGATTATCAGGACGGACTTGTTGCCAAAGTTGCCAAAGTGCAAGAATGTTTAAACCCGTACCAAAACCGGTTTCTCCTACACTGAAATATTCAAAATCTTTTAGATTGGCTAAGCGTTCTGATAAGTCGTTACCATTTAGAAAAACATGCCGTGTTTCAAGTAGGCCATTCTCTTTAGAGAAATAGACATCACCAAATTGTTTGGAAATGGGAACCTCGATGCCATCGATGAGTTCCCAGTCCAGTTCTGCTGTTTGGATACGGTTTGATACGGTCATTTGGTTTAATAAGTTGCTTGAATTTACCACTGGCGTCGACGTTTTGTATGAATATAACTAGCGATAAAAAATCCTAGCAATACGCCACCAGCTAAGGTAACAGCACCATATAAAAACATTTGTGCGCTACGTTCGCTTTGTAAGACTTGAACCTGAACAGAGAGGCTATCATTTTTTAACTGTAACTCTTGGTTCTGGGCGAGTGCTTCAAGATTGGCATGTTCTAACTGTTTTAAACGAGACGCCTGATCTTGAACCAAAGCTTTGATTTTCGCATCTTGCTGTTGTTTATTTTTTACAAGCTGTTCTGCTGTAAGGGGTTGAGCTGTAGTCGCTGTTTTTACACCTGTTGGTGCTGTAGGAGCGGGTTGAGTTGAAGGCGCGCTTGGAGGAGGTGTTGCTGGTGTTGCAGCAGGTTCAACTGCTCCAGCAGTTGAACATATCAAACACAAGCCAAGAAAGCTTTTGATTGCAGGGTGCATATGATTACCCTTTTGGAAATGCTTTATTAAACGGTTTTACATCAATATGAGCATAAATGCCTTCTTTGAGAAATGGTTCTTCTTTTAACCATTCGTCTAATGCTTCGCGACTGTCGAATTCAACAATCATGGTGCTGCCATAAAAACCTGCTTGAGGATCATTCGGGTCTTTTGGCATAGCTCCCGCTGTAACAAGGCGTCCTTCATCATCAAGTTTTTGCAAACGTTCGATATGCTGAGGGCGTACTGCCAAGCGTTTTTCTAAAGTTCCTTCGTTATCGGTACAGCTTAGAACAAAAAAAGGCATGTAATCGTATCTCTGTAATCAATCAGGAATCATTTTAAGCGTCTGGTGACTTAAAATGTTTACGTAAAATAATGAACTGAATAATGATAAATGAAAACATGACGATCATGTCACCAAATGCAGTGAATTCACCCCAATATTTTCCGCCGTGAAATAAAAACGCAAAGAAGATATGTAAACAAGACATCACCACAAACATGACTGCCCAAGCAAAATTTAGATTTTTCCAACCTTTTTCACTTAAGTCTAAAATAGGGTCAAATAGACGTCGTATGAGTGGTTTACGATCTTTCCCAAACCAAGGTGAAACTAAGAATGCACCTGCAAAAACCAAATTCAAAATTGCAGCTTTCAGACGAATATAGAAATCATCACTTAACATGAGGGTGATGCCACCAAAAATGACAGTCATAAACAATACAAACCACTGTTGTTTATCTAGACGGAATTTTTGGAAAACAAATAGGGCACCATATACCACAAGCATTGAAATAATTAATCCAGTAGTCGCTACAAGAATATTATTATTATCGGCACCACCAGCAGACCCGATCAGTTTAAGTAAAGGATGCTGTGTATCGGTTGGATCAACTGTTTTATATAAATAGAAGAAAATAATTAATGGAACAAAGTCCAGAAGTGCTTTCATGTTAGAGTATCTGATCAGGTTTGGTGAATGGCATAGTATAAAAGATGCAAGGCATAGATTTACATACACATAGCAATATTTCTGATGGAACTTTGTCTCCGGAATTACTGGTGCAAGCTGCTATAGATGTGAATTTGCATACTTTGGCTTTAACTGACCACGATACAATGGATGGGTTGCAGCGAGCTAGAGTTGCTGCACAAGGTCATGATTTAAAAATCATTTCTGGTACAGAGATTTCAAGTCAGTGGTCACGTCCAACAACGAAGAAGAGTTATGGCGTACATATTGTTGCTTTAAACATGCAAAATGAAGCGCCAATTTTAGAAGCATTAGAACAACAAAAAAGAGTACGAGCGCAAAGAGCTAAAGTAATTTGCGATTTATTAGAAAAATGTATTGGTTTTCAGATTTATGAGGATGTTCTTGCTAAAGTAGAAGATCAGGCAGACCGCATCACCAGAACACACATTGCTAAAACACTCGTCGAGAAAAAAGTTGTAACCCGTCCTCAACAAGCGTTTGATCGTTTCTTAAAAGAAGGAAGACGTGCTTTTGTAAAGTTTGAAGGATTAGGATTAAAAGAAACAATTGACATGATTCACGAAAGTAAAGGGTTGGCAGTTTTAGCACATCCGACTCGTTATGATTTATCTGCAACTAACGTTCGATATTTAATTGAATTGTTCGCTACTTCAGGTGGAGATGCAATTGAGTTACCTCCACCGATGGAAACTTTATCTACTCGCCAGATGATTGATCGGATGATTGAGCAATATCAATTAGCTGTATCGATTGGCAGTGATTTTCATGGTGAAAATATGCCATGGATTAAACTGGGAAATACACCTAAACCAACGGCTAATCAGCAAGGTGTTTGGGAACGTTTTCTCTAAGACATTACAACAAGTTATTATCTTGAGCTTGAATTGGTGGTGGGGTAGGTTTACCCAAAGTCCCTAAAAGTTCAATTTCGATACTACGCACCATGGCATCTAAAGGTAAATCATTACTTTGAGTACCGAAAGGCTCTTCAATTTCAGAGCTGAGTGCATCAAGTCCTAAAAATGTATATGCCAAAATTCCCACCAGTAAAGGTGTTGCTAACCCAAGCAATGAACCAAGACTAAATGGCAACATAAAACAGAAAAAATAGACAGTGCGATTGAGCAAAACTGAATAGGCAAATGGAATAGGTGTATTGGCGATTCGGTCACAGCCTGTTTGCACAACGCTTAAATCTGCAACATTTTTATTCATCTGTGCATAGATGATGTCTGAGATTTCACCTTCTTTAAGCGCTTGCAATAATTCCCAGTGAATGAGGCTAAGTGTGTACTGAGGGGCATTATTTTGCTGATAGAGCTGGGTGAGTGCTTGCTGGCTCATGCCGCTGGTTTGTATGAGCTCAGTTGGGTTCGCCGTCTGACGGCGTAAACGATCTCGTAACACGTTAGCAAAAACAATCACATGCTGAATCACACGTTCACGGCGGGCTTGAGTCAAAATTCGGCAGTCACGGTCAAAATGGCGTGAAGTTGCAATTAAAACACCCCATAATTTTCGGGCTTCCCACCAACGGTCATAACATGCAGTATTTTTAAATCCTAAGAAAATAGAAAGTACGACGCCAATAAGAGTAAAGCCAACCAAAGGAATCTCTGGAAAGCGATAAAGATTGATATATTCTACGCCCCCAATGATTGCCGAAATCAGCATAACGACCCCTAGAGAGGGTAAAATTTTGGGTAAAATTGTCCCTCGCCAAGAGAATAATACTTTGAAAATACTAGGCTGCTCACGAACAATCATTTTGTTTTTAACGTCACTATTTTTGCTTTGATCTTCTAGGCTTAGTGCCTCTTTGTCAATATCATTGAACTGATATTATTGTTGGGTTGAGCAGTTGTTGTTCAGCAAATGAAAAGCTTCCTTCTGGTGAGATAATAAAATGATCCAAGAGGCGTATTTCGACAAGCTGACAGGCATGTTCCAGTTGCTGAGTTAAGGTAATATCTTCAGCAGAAGGCTGCGCTGAACCAAAGGGATGATTGTGTGCAATGACCAGTTGGCAAGCATGTTGTTGTAGGGCGTAGCGTAGGGTTTGATTGACTGAAACCGCACAATGTTGAACTGACCCAAAAAATAACTTTTTAAAGTGAAGTTTTCTTAATTCAGGGTCTAGACAAAGCACTGCAAAGACTTCTTGTTTCTCGCCTTTTAATTCGTAGCGCAAATAATCCAAAACTAAATCAGAAGAGTGGAGACTAAGATTGTTTTGCTGAAAGTGATGATCGAGATAACGCCGTCCGAGCTCTTTAACTGCCAATAATTGTGAATATTTTGTTGCTCCAATTCCATTAAATTGAGTTAACTCACTTAACGATGAATCAAATACTGCATTTAGGCTACCAAAGTGCTGAATGAGTAAACGTGATAGTTCGACTGCTGAATGTTGTCGTGAACCTGAGCGAAGAAAAATCGCGAGTAGTTCTGCATCTGATAGACTTTGCGGACCTTGTTGTAATAACCGTTCTCTTGGCCGTTCTTGTTCGGGCCAATTTTTAATAGAAGTATTCATATTCCCCAGCATAATTCGCTTAAAATTTTATTTTGTTTGCCCAATCAATCTTGGGTCTGCGCGTATTTAATGCTATTGTGAGCGCCACTGCAACAGTAAGGTATCCTGTTCGTGAGCTTTGATCTAAGTGTTATTCCTCATAAAAACATTGTTTTAGCTGTCACTGGCGGAATTGCTGCCTATAAAAGTGCCATTTTAGTCCGTCGCCTTAAAGATTATGGCTTTGACGTGCGTGTGGTCATGACACATGGTGCTCAGGCATTTATTACCCCACTAACGTTTCAGGCTCTTTCTGGTAATCCCGTTCATACTGAACTTTTAGATCCTGCGGCTGAAGCTGGGATGGGACATATTGAATTAGCACGTTGGGCTGATTTATTACTGGTTGCGCCTGCAAGCTGCGATACTTTGGCAAAATTTGCGCATGGTTTAGCAGATGACTTGCTCAGTACAGTGTTTTTGGCAACAAAATCTCCTGTGTGGGTTGCACCTGCCATGAACCAGCAAATGTGGGCGGCCAAAGCAACGCAACGAAATTTACAAACCTTAGTCGAAGATGGCGTGCATGTGATTATGCCAGATGCGGGTGAGCAGGCGTGTGGTGATGTCGGTTTAGGCCGTATGCCAGAGCCAGAAGAAATTGCAAGGCAAGTCGCTGGCTATTTCCATCAGGCTCAGCGTGCAATCGCTGAAAAATTTGGGTTGTTGGCTGGAAAGCGAGTTGTGATTACTGCTGGGCCGACACGTGAAGCGATTGACCCTGTTCGTTATATCTCGAACCACAGTACTGGTAAAATGGGCTTTGCTTTAGCTGCTGCTTGTTACGCGGCTGGTGCACAAGTGACGCTAATTGCTGGACCTGTAAGTTTAGATACACCGAATGGTGTAAAAAGAGTAAATGTTGCCTCTGCAAGACAAATGTTAGATATCAGCATGAACTCGTTAGAAACAGGGTGTGATATCTTCATTGCAACTGCCGCAGTCGCAGACTATCGCGTAGCAGAAGTTGCCGAGCATAAAATTAAGAAGGCAGGGGATGAGTTGAATGTTTCCCTTGTGAAAAATCCAGATATTGTGGCAACCATTGCAGGTCAGGAAAAACGTCCATTTATGGTGGGCTTTGCAGCCGAAACACAAAATGTTGAAGAATACGCGGCAGGGAAACTGGTTGCTAAAAAACTAGATATGATTGCATGTAACGATGTGTCTCGTGCAGATATTGGTTTTGCTTCTGATGAAAATGCCATGACAGTTTTCTTTGCTGAAAACTATCACATGAAAAAGCGTGAGTTAGAGAAAGCATCTAAACAAGAAATTTCTCAACAGTTGGTTGAAGCAATTTCGGATGCATTACGCCGTAAATAATTTTTTCTTTATATAAAAAAACCGCGAATTAATCGCGGTTTTTTATATGTCTTACTTTAGACAACTTAAGGAATGTCATCCTCAAATTCAGGTTTAACCTGAACGATGAAGTCCTGACGGTTAAGACCACGCCATAAAGCAAAAGCTGTACCGATATAAATTGAAGAGTAAGTACCTACAAAGATACCGACAAACATTGCAATAGAGAACCAGTGTAGACCATCACCACCTAAGAACATCATTGCTAGAACGACTAGCATTAACGTCATGGATGTATGAATGGTACGACGTAAAGTCTCGGTTAATGCAATATCGACGATTTCACGAGGAGTCGCTCCACGAATTTTACGGAAATTTTCACGGATACGGTCTGACACTACAATGTTATCGTTAAGCGAGAAGCCAATAACAGCAAGTACCGCAGCTAAAACCGTAAGGTCAAACGGCCACTGGAATAATGCAAAAGCACCAATAATAATGATGATGTCGTGGAATAAAGACATCACGGCACCCATCGCGAGTTTAAACTCGAAACGGATGGTCACGTAGATCAACATTAAAATAAGTGCAAGGGCAACTGCACCAGCAGAACGAACATACAGCTCGTTACCTACTTGACCGCCAACAGAGTCCACTTTATGAACTACTGCGGCATTGTTTGGTAATTGCACAGCCTTATTGATGGCATTACTAAGGTCTTCGACCTTAATATCTTGTACAGGCATGCGCACGATTAAGTCTTTATTACTACCCAGTGTTTGTACTACAGCATCTTTAAAACCAGCTTTACCGAGTGCCTGAACAACTTCAGACTGATTTGCTGGTTGAGCGTAGTTCAACTCGACAGAAACACCACCTGTAAAATCCAAACCGAGGTTAAGACCTTTAGTCGCAATAAAGAAAATACTCGCCAACGTAATCAGGATCGAGAAGATTGCCGCAGGTTTGGCAATCTTCATGAACGGGATGATTTTTGCATCATCTGGACGAGTATATTGTTTTGAATCTTGTTGAGTCATTTTAGTCATCATCGATCTCCTTAAATGCTCAACTTTTTCAAGTTACGGCGTTTACCATAAATGATTTGTACAATTGCGCGAGTCACTGTAATTGAAGTAAACATCGAACACACAATACCAATCATTAATGTTACAGCGAAACCTTTAATTGTGCCTGAACCAATTGCAAACAGAATGAAAGCAACGAGAAACGTCGTTAAGTTCGAGTCAAAAATGGTGTTATAGGCTCGATCATAACCGGCCACAATGGCCTGCTTGGGCGAGGCTCCCCAGAGCATTTCTTCTCGAATACGTTCACAGATCAATACGTTAGAATCGACCGCCATACCAATGGTAATAACGATACCGGCAATACCCGGTAAGGTGAGGGAGGCCCCAATCCATGACATGACTGTTAAAATCATTGCTAAGTTAACAACAAGTGCAAAGTTAGCGATTAAACCGAATAGACGGAAGAAAACGACCATCCAGATTGCAACAAGCAAGAAGCCGATTTGAGTTGATAATACGCCTTTATCAATGTTTTCTTGACCAAGACTTGGACCAACTACACGTTCTTCAACAAAATACATTGGCGCAGCTAAAGCACCTGCACGTAGCATTAATGCAAGTTCTGATGCTTCTTGAGGAGAACTTAAACCGGTAATACGGAAAGTTGAACCTAAAACGGCCTGAACAGTTGCAGCATTGATGACTACAGATTCAGTGTATGGAGTACGAACTTCTGTTTGTGCACCAGTTTTAGGATCTGTGACATAAGTAATTTTTTGCTTATTTTCGATGAACAATACCGCCATGCGTTTACCAACAGCATTACGAGTTGCATCGGACATAAGCTTACCGCCAGCACTGTCGAGGGTAATATTTACCTCGGCACCACCAGAGTCTTGGCTAAAGCCAGAACTTGCATTTTGAACACGCTCACCAGTCAAGATACGGTTACGTTGCAACAAAAGTTGACGACCACTATCTAAAGACTCATAAGCAAAAACTTCTGTGCCCGGAGGTAAAGGTTGACCATTATATTTACCTGTATATGGGTCAATATATTGATCATTTGAGTCAGAAACCAAACGGAATTCGAGGTTTGCAGTACGGCCTAAAACACGTTTAGCTTCAGCTGTATCTTGCACACCCGGTAATTCAACAACAATACGGTTGCTACCCTGACTTTGTACCAATGCTTCTGCAACACCAAGTTCGTTAATACGATTACGTAATGTTGTTAAGTTTTGATTCACCGCATATGACTGGATTTCTTGGCGACGTACATCAGTATAAGAAAGCTTTAAAGTAGAACCAGTAGAGCTTGCTAATGCCTGTTGGGTATATTCATTCCCATTACGACGTAGAAAATCCATTGCTGCATCACGGTCAGCATTGTCAGCAAATTGAACAGTGATCACATTATTAGTTAATGCAAGACTATTAAATTTGATCTTGTTTTCACGGAACTGACGACGCAAATCGGTGGCAGAGGTTTCCATACGTTGGGCAACGGCTTTGTCCATATCTACTTCAAGTAAGAAGTGGACACCACCACGTAAGTCCAAACCAAGTTTCATTGGTTTTGCGCCAATCTTTTGCAGCCATTCCGGTGTGGTTGGTGCAAGGTTTAGGGCGACAACATATTGATCACCTAAGTCACGGCGTAATACTTCTTTTGCTTTCAACTGCGCTTCAGAAGAGCTGACACGCAAGAGGGCAGCATTATTTGTAAAAGTATTATCGTGGCTTGCAATATTTGCTGTTTTTAAAATTTGCTCTGCTTTTTGCACCACACTTTGATCAATTTGGGTACCAGCTTTGGCACCGGAAATTTGAACGGCGGGCTCATCCGGATATAGACTAGGCAGTGCGTATAATGTACTGACTACCAGAACAACCAGAATCAGTAAATATTTCCATGCAGGGTAACGCATTCGCTTTCTTCTTAAATGAAAAAGCCGTGCTAAAGCACGACTGTTTTATGATTAAAGGTTATTTAGAGTGCCTTCAGGTAATACTGAAATTACGCTGGCACGCTGAATTTTTACTTCTACACCACGGCTAAGTTCAACAACTGCATAGTCACCTTCAATTTTGGTCACTTTGCCCATTAAACCACCAGCGAATACAACTTCACTACCTACACCTAAGCTTTCGATTAAAGAACGGTGCTCTTTAGCACGCTTTGCTTGAGGACGCCAAATTAAGAAATAAAAGATTGCAACGAATACAACAATCATCAAGATGTTTGGCAAAATACCTGTAGTTGGGCCAGCTGCCGGTGCTGCATGTGCAGCAGAAATTAAAAAGCTCATTTTGATTTCCTAAAGTTAAAAATATGAGTCAGATACCTGACATAATCCTAATTCGTTTTGCAATTTACCTTGTCTTGAGGTTGAGCGCAAATCGGGCTTATTCATCAACCGGACATGGTGGAACTTCTAAACCACGACGGGCATAAAAGTCCTGAACAAATTCATCAAATGTGCCATTCTCTAATGCATCACGCATACCTTCAGTTAAACGTTGGTAATAACGTAAGTTATGAATGGTACCGAGCATAGACGCTAACATCTCTCCACATTTCTCAAGATGGAATAGATAAGCACGGGTAAAGTTCTTACAAGTGTAGCAATCGCAATGCGGATCGAGCGGGGTCTGGTCGTGGCGATATTTACTATTACGAATACGTACCAGACCATCAGTGACAAAATAATGACCGTTTCGCGCATTACGGGTTGGCATTACACAGTCGAACATATCGACACCGCGGCGCACCGCTTCAACAATATCTTCCGGTTTACCAACGCCCATCAAGTAACGCGGTTTGTCTTGTGGCATTTTGCTTGGTAGATAATCTAAAACTTTGATCATCTCATCTTTAGGTTCACCTACAGATAAGCCGCCAATCGCATAACCGTCAAAGCCAATTTCAAGAAGGCCATTTAAAGACTCATCACGTAAGTCTTCATACATACCGCCTTGAATAATGCCAAATAACGCATTCTTATTTTTAAGCTCATCATGATGATGAGTTTTACAACGTTTTGCCCAGCGTAAAGAAAGCTGCAATGATTTTTGTGCTTCTTCATGCGTTGCAGGATAAGGTGTACATTCATCAAAAATCATGACGATGTCAGAGTTCAATACCTGCTGAATTTCCATAGAAATTTCAGGCGATAAAAACACTTTTGAACCATCAATCGGCGAGCGGAAAGTAACACCTTCCTCTTTGATTTTGCGCATTGCGCCAAGACTAAAAACCTGGAAACCGCCAGAGTCAGTCAAAATTGGCTTATCCCATTTAATAAAGTTATGCAAACCGCCGTGTTCTTTAATCACTTCAAGACCCGGACGCAAATATAAATGGAAGGTATTTCCTAAAATAATTTGTGCCTGAATGTCTTCGATATCACGCGGTAGCATACCTTTGACTGTGCCGTAAGTCCCCACTGGCATAAAAACAGGTGTTTCAACAACACCATGCTCTAAAGTTAAACGACCACGACGGGCGCGCCCCGACTGACCTAATTTTTCAAACTTCATCTAAAAATCCTGAACACGAGCAGAGGCGAAGAAACAGTTCGCTGCTAAAAAGAGAGCTATTTTCCTTGATTCTGCGATGTAGTTCTACTACTAAATGTAGCTGGCTATAAAATAGATAAAATTTCCGACAGGTTAGGGGCTGTTTTTTTCCTATTAAAAATTAGGTTTATAGTCAAAATTTTCATTAACAAGATTATCCTTGAATGGGCGAATCGCTTTCTTGGATAAAGTTAATGTATTGATGAGATTGTTAGGGAATACTTCAATCTGGTTGTTGAATAGCTCGACATTACGGTTAAAGATACTAATCGCAGCACCTACATTTTCGTTTTGTTCCTGAATATCATCCATCATTTTGCTATAGAGTGAATCGGCTTTAAGCTCAGGATAATTTTCAACCACAACATTTAAGCTGCGAATCAGTTCTTTGCTCATTTTCTCGATTTGTTGCAGCTGAGAAATATCAGTGTTATTCACATTTAAATTAAGAATTTGCTGACGTAATTCAGTGACTTTTTCTAATGTTGATTTTTCAAAATGAGTATATTGATTAAGTGTTGTCTCAAGTGCTTCTAAAGTCTTTACCTTTTGACGTTCGAAATTGGCAACCTCAGACCAAGCACGTTTGGTCGCATTAAAATAACGTACGATGGTATTACGGATGTGAATGCCCCAGACAATCAGTACAACAAAAATCCCCAGGAAAATAAATAAACCAGTCATGGTCAGTTCCTTATTGTTATTCCCTCAGTACACTTTTGGATGTCTCATTTTTTAATGGGTCACCAGTTAAGTAATACGAGAGATTTATTTAATTAAGTTCAACATTACTTGCTGAAATTTTTCATATTGCGGCATGGTCATGGTACGCAAGTGCCCACGCAATACTGAAACATCATGAATTTCACTTTGCTTACTGGTGGTCTGAAAAAGATTTTGCTCACCCAGATAACACAAAATTTGTTCTTCGTGATGATAAATTAAATCACCTGTAAAGTGCTGAAAAAAGTCATGTAATTTTAAAGTTAGACTTGGGCTGACTTCTTTGGCTAACTGATGTTGATTAACCCCAAAAATATTAAGTTCTTGGTTAATCAAAATATCACTACTTTGCCATTTACTGCTGTAGGGAGTAAAAAAACGAGAACGCTGATTGCTGACAGCAATACCTAGGGCAGGCATTTCAAATATAAAAGCGCCCCATAGGTCTTTATGAATTTCTTTTATAATTTTTTTATCGCTACTTTGATCTTGAATAATCGGTATTTCATTAACGTAATGATATTGAAACAGCAAGACTTGATGATCTGTTACGCCATCGTTCCATGTGACCGAAGCATATTGGGTAATTTCATTAGATTCAGTCCCTCGGTTAAACAGTGGGAAATACTGTTTTAATTTGCTCAGAACTAAAACTGGCTGAGCATGAATGGGAAGATAGGTTGGCAACTGCTGAAATTGTAAACCATAACGCAATATCACCATGCGCTGTTCCAGATAATGAATGACTTGCGTTAAAGGTTCTTGAGATTGATAGAGTAAATACGCTAAAAACCCCGTTAAAAAGGCGCCTAAAAAGCTCCAAAGATATTGAATATGCGGATGAAGAAAATAGCCAAAGGCTAATATTGTGATGCTGCAAATTGTGAGTAAGTAGGGGAGCACATTAAAAAAGCGAAGGTTGTGATCTTCACGCCACGGATGTAAAGCATCTAAAAGATCTTGGGCTGAATGAGATTTTTGTCCAGCATCCCAAAGTCGAGCAATATTGCGAAAAACCTGTGTATTTTTTTTACGCCTTATATGAAGAGCTTCTTGTACGGTATCGATTGGCATGGAAGTAATGAGTTCATTATCATAAAGAGCTATTTCTAGATTATCTTTTAAATTGAAAGAGATAAATACTAAATGCTTTTAAATTAAGAAATTGTCTTCAAAAAATTGATGCTTGAGTTTTATTTATAAATTTCTGCAACACACAGGGTTAACTTCATGATTTTTTATTGTAAATATCTGGGCTGGGTTAAACCTTTTAATTCACCAGTGTGGTTTAACCCAACCTTAATTTTTTAAACTTCTAATTTATCAATCAACATCGCATCGCCATAACTAAAGAAACGATAGCGGCTTTTAACTGCATGTTCATAGGCAGCTAAAATGTTGTCGCGATTTGAAAGAGCTGACACCAACATCAGCAGAGTAGACTCTGGTAAATGGAAGTTGGTAATTAAACGATCTACGATGCAGAACTGATAGCCTGGATAGATAAAAATTTGCGTGTCGCCAGTCCAAGCCGCAATTTTACCGCCATGAGCTTGAGCTGCACTTTCTAAAGCACGTGTTGCAGTTGTGCCGATGGCAATCACTTTATTTCCGCGTGCTTTAGTCGCCAAAATTAGGTCAATTGTTTCTTGAGGAACATCACACCATTCACTGTGCATGATATGGTTGGTAATGTCATCAGTACGAACTGGCATAAATGTGCCTGCACCAACATGTAAAGTCACAAAAGTTTTTTGAACATTTTTTTGTTCTAACTTTTCTAAAAGTGCTTCATCAAAATGCAAGCTTGCAGTGGGTGCGGCAACACTGGCAATTTTTTCTGGGTTATGGAAAACCGTTTGATAACGTTCGGTGTCAATTTCTTCTGCTTCACGGTTAAAGTAAGGCGGAATAGGTAACTGACCATATTGCTCAAGGACAGGCAAGATTGGCTGTGAAAACTCAACTACAAATAAATTTTCGTGACGACCACGTACAATCACAGGAATGTTATCTGCACCGACATAAAGCTCAGCACCTGCTTTAGGTGAATTGCTCGATTTAATATGACAATACGCTGTGGTGTGGTTCAGCATGCGCTCAACCAAAATCTCAATAGCACCGCCTGTAGAACGTTTCCCTTTAAGTCGAGCTTTCATGACTTTGGTGTCATTGAGCACTAGCAGATCCCCGTCTTCGAACAGATCGATAATGTCGGTGAACATGTGATCGTGATATTGACCCTTTGAGTCTAAGTGCAACAACCGTGAAGCACTACGTGATTCAAGAGGGTAACGGGCAATAAGTTCATCAGGTAATTCAAAGGAAAAGTCAGACAGTTGCATATTTGAGAAAAAACACCGCAAAAATTGCGCCTAGTATAAACTTTTTCGCTTTTTTATGGCTGTGCTTCTGGCTTAAATCATGAAAAATGTTTAAGTGGTCTAAAAGTGAACGATAATATTCACTTAGGGTTTGACAAGTTTTACAAACGCGCTAATATACGCAACACAAACATACTTCCTCTCCCGAGGTGGTGAAATTGGTAGACGCGGCGGACTCAAAATCCGCTGTCAGAGATGACGTGTCGGTTCGAGTCCGACCCTCGGGACCATATTCAGAATCGTAAGATTCTACGAGAACCCCTAAGCTAACGGCTTAGGGGTTTTTTGTTGGTCTAATTTTTATTGTGGAAAGTTTGGAGAAGCTTAGATACTATTACGCGTCAAGACTTTATAAAATAGTTTTATTTGGGGATAATGTGACAGTTCCTGTAAAAAATTTAGAAGAAATTAAAAAAAATGCTATTGATGGTTTAAAAGACAATCAAGTAATAATTCAGTCCATTTTTGAACAATTAACTGATTATTTTAAAGTATTTAAAAGGACTCTTACTGATCAGGAAATAAAAAATTTCAAGGATTTAAATAATTATTTTCAATCAGATATTAAACTTTTAATTGAAAGGTTAAGTGTTCTAAAAGATATTGATTTGCCTTCTTTAAATTTTATTGTTAGAAAATCTAAAAAAATAGAAGAGGTTGTTTTAGAGTTACAAAATCTTATTAAAGATAATAAATTTGATGAAAAATTCTGGACATTATCTATTGATATCATTGATTCAAATATCACGGATATGAAAGCTTATATAAATAAAGTTGATTTAGTTCAACAATTTCAAATGTATAGAGATGACGCAGAAAAAATAATAAATGAACTAAAGTCGAATCGTAATGAACTAGCCCATAAAATTGAACAAGTCGATATAATAAATGATGATTTGAAAAATAAAAAAGTACATGAAATATTTGCCGATGATTCTGAGAAGTTTAAAGCGCTCGCAAAGAGATATGAAGTTTCTTTTTACATAGCACTAGCATTTTTATTTTTATATTTCTTTGGTTGGTATGTTGAAATTAATACAACTTTTTTTAAATTTAAGCTTGCAGAACAATTTTATGAAAATCACTCAACTATTTTTTATATTCAAAAAGTATCTTTATTAATTTTATCTACTACATTAGCCGCTTTCCTTTTAAAACGTTCTTTTATGAACCGTCGTTTGGCAGATGAAGCTTATCGTACAGCTAAAGAGTTAGACGCATTACCACGTTATATGGAAGGGATGCCAGACGAAATGAAAGAAAAGATTCGCTTTGACCTAGCTTATAAATATTTTGGCAATGGTATACATCATGAAAGTTATACGGGTGGTGAAAATTTGATGCACGAGAATATTAAAGCTAATACCGATTTTATTAAAGCTGTAAAAGATTTAAAAACGCCTGATAGTGGAAAAGCTGATTCAGAAGGTAAATAGTTTAAAAAGGGGATATTTCATGAAAAGTTGGGAACGTTGTTACGTGGAGTTTTTAGTTCGTATTGTTGAGCCTTTGGGGAGAACTCCTTGAGCACTCATGCTCAACAAGAATATCATTTCCGCATTCTTCACATTCGGTAAGCGAAGGAAGGCTAAACTCTTTTGCTTAAACTTCAACCTGTTTAAATTGTAATGGTCAAAAATTTAAAGCTAAATTCTATCTTTTTTATATAATTCTGAACTCGCATTTCTAACATCTTACAACTCTTTACCTTCAAACATTTGTTGTATTTTCCTCAACCATACCCACTTTATGTATCTGAAAACCTTTAATTGAAACTTCACATTTCTATTTTGAAAAGAAAGTTGCTCTTTTAATGTACTGTGTTAAAGTTTGTAGTAGATCATAATGATTATAAGTACATTTCTTTTAAGAGCGGTTCCGACCAAAAACGACAAAATCTGTGAGGCGGGCAATGACATTCCAACATTTAGAACTAAACCAGATTGAGCAGTTAAGTGCTTGTAGAGTATCGCTTTTGCTTGGATTAAATGCCGAGCAGAACTATATCGAGCAATTTTTCCGGTTTAGTCTTCGTCTTTTGAAGTGTAAAAAAGCCTTATTGACTTTTAATCAAGAACCTTACTTTTGGCATCGTTGCCCAGATGGTATGACCGCCATTTCGTTTAAACCTTCAAAACATTTAAAACAGTGCTTTGCTAAACAACAGGTGATTAATCACTTACATCCTTCCTATCAAAATTTAACCAACTATTTAAAAGAATTAAATATTGAGTGCAGTAGGGCGTTGGCCGTACATCTTCTACATCCCGATAAAACCTCTATGGGCTTCGCCGTTTTTTTTGATGATGATGCAGCAACATTTGAAGATGAAGACATTCAGTTATTGCTTGATTACTGTTCTACTTTTATGCAACAGGTCGAGTTGAAGTTTAACTATGAAGAGTTAAACGAACTCTACGAGCAACAGGTTGCGATTAATTCAAGTAAAACAAAATTCTTTTCAATCATTTCACATGATCTCCGAGCACCATTTCATGGTCTGCTAGGTTTTTCAGAAGTACTCGCCAAAGAGCGTGAAACTTTAGATGAATCAAGCATTCAAAACATTGCAGACTATTTATATGACACTTCGCAATCGACCTATAACTTGCTCGAAAGCTTACTGACATGGGCGATGGCTGAGGGTGGGCGTTTTGTTTATCACCCGATTAACTTTAACCTTAGACAAGTCAGTAATATCGTTTTTGATGTTTTATATACCTTAGCTTTAAAGAAAAATATTGAATTGGTGAATGCTGTACCAGAAGATTTAAAAATCTATGCTGATATCAATATGATGACGTCGGTAATTCAAAACTTGGTGTCAAATGCGCTGAAATTTACAGATGTTGATGGTTCGGGCAAAGTCTTTATTGAAGCCAAACAAACTGGCGAAAATATTGAAATAACAGTGCGAGACACAGGTCTCGGTATGACCAAGCAACAAATGGCGAATTTGTTCCATCCACGTATTACGGCCAGCTTTAAAGGTACAGCAGGTGAAAAAGGTGCGGGTTTAGGTTTGAGCTTATGTAAACGTTTTGTCGAGATTAATCAGGGGAAAATTAATGTCAGTTCCAAAGAGGGTGTTGGAACCACATTTAAAGTTTTATTACCTTCGGCTCAAGACAGTCATGATCCTCATATCGAATATCAATCATCATCGGAAGCAAAATTAGTCTAATCCCTTTTCCTACCACTACTCGAACTGCTATAACTAAAAAGAGAGTACGAGGAAAAGAGCTTTTTATATGAATGCGGAGCAGTTACAAAAAACATTGCGTGCTAGTCAGTACGCAGAACAAGTTTTAGGCCTGCATCAGGCTGTTTTAGATCAAGATTACCAAATAGATCAATTTACTGCACCGCTCTCAACTGATCAAATTTACCAATTTGTACAAACCACATTAGATGGAATTGGTGACGAAACATCTTGGATGCGCGCACTTCGCATTTTACGTAGTCGTTTAATGTTTCGCTGGATCTGGCAAGATGCCAATCAACTAACCGATGTTGTCACACTTACTCGTGAACTTTCTGATTTTGCCGATGCCAGCATTTGTGCGGCAAAGGCTTTTGCACGTGTAGCACTCGTAGCGAAACACGGTGAACCTGTGGGTTACTCTGGCAAAGTTCAAGATTTGATTGTAGTTGCCATGGGTAAGCTCGGTGCACAAGAGCTTAATCTCTCGAGTGATATTGATCTAATTTTTGCCTTTGATGAACAAGGCGAAACCAATGGTCGTAAATGCATTGATGTACAGCAGTTCTGTATTTTATGGGGACAAAAACTCATTTATTTGCTTGAGCACATTACCGCAGATGGTTTTGTGTTTCGAGTAGACATGCGCTTGCGTCCTTGGGGGGATGGCTCGGCATTGGCGATTAGTCATGCAGCTTTGGAAAAATATTTAAGTCAGCATGGGCGTGAATGGGAACGCTATGCATGGATTAAGGCACGTGTTGTAACTGGAGATAAAGAAGGGCAAGACTTGTTAGAAATGACACGTCCTTTTGTTTTCCGTCGTTATGTTGATTACACCGCCTTTGCTGCTATGCGCGATATGAAAGCGATGATTGAGCGTGAAGTTCTGCGCCGTCATATCGAGGATGATATTAAACTCGGTGCGGGTGGTATTCGCGAAATTGAATTTATTGTTCAGGTGTTCCAACTTATTTATGGCGGGTCTAAACGTGAGTTACAAGACCGCCAATGTTTAGTCAGCCTTGAGCACATTGGCGAAGCGGGTTTGTTAGAAAAACAAGCCGTTTTAGAATTAGAAGATGCCTATCTGTTTTTACGCCGCGTTGAACATGCAATTCAAGCCCTCAACGATCAGCAAACTCAGCTATTGCCAGAAGAAATTGACCTAAGACAACGCATTATAGATACCTTGGGCTTTGCGAGCTGGAATGAATTTATTGATGTTCTTAACGAGAAACGCCAGAAAGTTAAAGTTCAATTTAAGCAGCTCATTGAAGATACAAGTTCAAATGCTGCAACTGAAAACTTTGGACAGTTAGAGCAGCAGTTAGATGAAGTGTTGGACGACAATGCAAAAAATCTGATTCATGAATTCTGGCACGGTCACGCACTCAAAAAATTACCTTCAAATGCTGTCCAGCGTTTAAAAACATTCTGGCCTCATCTAATTGAAGTGATCTTACAGTCTGAACAACCTCAAACTGCACTTTTACGTTTAATGCCGCTGATTGAATCGGTTATGCGCCGAACCGTGTACTTAGTCATGCTGATTGAAAGTAAAGGGGCATTGCAACGCTTAGTTAAAATGGCGACCGTAAGTCCATGGATTTGTGAAGAGCTAACACAATATCCAGTACTGCTGGATGAGTTCTTGTCGATGGACTTTGAGTTGCCAAAACGCAAAGACTTAGAAGACTCTTTACGTCAGCAGTTACTTCGCATTGAAATTGATCAGGTTGAAGATCAAATGCGGGCACTTCGATTGTTTAAAAAGAGCAATGTACTCACTGTTGCAGCAAGTGATGTGTTAGCGGAAAGCCCGCTAATGAAAGTATCTGATGCATTAACCGATATTGCTGAAGTCAGTGTAAATGCAACTCTCCATCTAGCTTATCAGACTGTGGCAAAGCGTCATGGTTATCCATGTGATGTCGAGGGAAAACGTTGCTCACTTGACTACAAAGCCTTTGCCGTTATTGGTTATGGCAAAGTGGGTGGTATTGAGCTTGGCTATGGCTCTGACTTAGACCTTGTCTTTATTCATTATCTAGATGAGCAAGCCGATACGGATGGAACGAAGTCTATTACTGGCTTTGAGTTTGCTATGCGCGTCGCTCAAAAGTTTATGTCACTCATGACCACTCAAACCCTTGATGGCCGTGTCTATGAAATTGATACACGTTTAAGACCTTCAGGTGAGGCCGGTTTATTGGTGACGAGTCTTAAGGCCTATGAACACTATCAGTTGAAAAGTGCATGGCTTTGGGAGCATCAGGCACTCGTTAGAGCACGCTCTATTGCAGGCGATGAGGTGCTTTGCCAGAAATTTGAAATATTTCGCCGCGAGATATTGACTCAATCTAGAGATGAGGCTTATGTTCGTGAGGAAGTTTTGAAAATGCGTCAGAAAATGAAAGACCATCTGGGTTCATCTTCTGAACAAAAAAAACATGGTATTTTTCATTTAAAACAGGATGCAGGTGGTATCGTAGATATCGAATTTATGGCACAGTATGCTGTACTTGCATGGAGCGGGACGAACCCCGATCTCGCCCATTATTCTGATAATGTAAGAATTTTAGAAGATGCTGCTAAAGCAGACTGCTTATCCAGTGAAGATGCCACAGCATTAATTCGAGCCTATCTTAGTGAACGTGCCGAAAGCCACCGCTTAGCCCTTGCGAATCAATCCATGCAAGTCAGCGCAGCGGACTGGCGTAGTACCCGTGCGGTCGTTTGCAATTTATGGCAAAGATTAATAGACCCAACCGCCTCGGTTGAGTTGGATAGTGAATGATTTTATAACAATTTGGAGTGTTCCATGAATTTGGCTGATCGTGATGGTTTTATTTGGCAAGATGGGCAATTAATTGATTGGCGTGATGCAAAGATTCACGTTTTAACACATACTTTACACTACAGTATGGGCGTATTTGAGGGTGTTCGTGCTTATGAAACTCCTAAAGGTACTGCCATTTTCCGTCTTCAAGACCACACAAAACGTTTGTTAAATTCAGCAAAAATTTATCAAATGAAAGTACCGTATGACCAAGCAGCGCTTGAACAAGCACAAATTGATGTTGTACGTGAAAATAAACTAGCTTCTTGCTATTTACGTCCCCTCATCTGGATCGGTTCAGAAAAACTTGGTATTGCAGCAACAAATAACACGATTCATGCCGCAGTTGCAGCATGGGCGTGGGGCGCATACCTTGGTGATGAAGCAATGGCGAATGGTATTCGCGTTAAAACTTCATCATTTACTCACCATCATCCAAACGTGACGATGTGTAAAGCAAAAGCATCTGGTAACTACACATTGTCAATTCTTGCTCACCAAGAAGTTGCACATTCTGGTTACGATGAAGCAATGTTAATGGACCCACAAGGTTATGTATGCCAAGGTTCTGGTGAAAACGTATTCTTAATTAAAGATGGCGTTTTACATACTCCAGATATCGCTGGTGGTGCGCTTGATGGTATTACACGTCAAACAGTAATGACGATTGCTAGAGACCTTGGTTATCCAGTGGTTGAGCGTCGTATTACACGTGACGAATTCTACATTGCAGACGAAGCATTCTTCACTGGTACTGCTGCGGAAGTAACGCCAATTCGTGAATATGATGACCGTCAAATCGGTGCAGGTGGTCGTGGTCCAATTACTACTGAAATTCAAAAGACTTACTTTGATGCAGTTCAAGGCAAAAATCCGAAATATGAACACTGGTTAACTTACGTAAAATAAGTTAATCCGTTAACATAAAAAGGCGAACTTTGGTTTCGCCTTTTTATTTTGGCTTAGGGAGCTTTTATGCATATTGTCTATGTCTCTGATAGTAAGGCAGGACATCGCTCACAAGCATTAGGCTTGTTTCAGGCGATGCAAAGACAAAAGGCAGAAACAACTTTTGAAGAGATCCTTATTTCTGATTTACCTATTATTTCTTTAATTCAAACACTTTTCTCTTCAACAAATTCCTTATTTAAACAAGCACCCGATTTTATATTTGGAGTGGGAAGCCACACACATTTTCGTGTTTGGTTACTCGGCAAAATTTTTAGAAAGGCCAAAACTATTATTTTGATGAAGCCTAACTTACCTTTGGTATGCTTTGATTACGCTGTTATTCCTGAGCATGACGGTATTCACGCCGACAGCAATGTGATTGTGACACGCGGTGCATTAAATCCAATTCGTAATGAAAACCGCCATAAAAAAGACCGAATTTTAATCGCTTTAGGCGGCTCATCTAAGCGACATCAATGGAATCCAAATAAAGTATTAAGTAGTGTTCAAAAAATTGTTGAGAATAATCCAGACGCTGAAATTATTCTGACGACTTCACGCCGAACGCCACCAGAATTTATCGATATTTTAAGACAGCAAAGCTTTGCTGGGCATTTACAAATATTTTCTGTTGAGCAAACACCGCAGGGCTGGATTTTTGAAGAAATGCAAAAAGCAGAAGCTGTTTGGGTAACAGAAGATAGCGTGTCTATGATTTTTGAGGCGCTTACCGCGGGTTGTCGAGTCGGGGTAATGGCAATGGATCGTCTGAAAGATGACCGGATTACCCACTCAGTTGATCAAATGTTAGAATCAAAATTAATTTCACAGCAGACTTGTGTTGTACAGTTACCACAACCTTATGCTTTTAAAGAAGCAGACCGTGTGGCAACATATCTTTTAGCGAAAAATTAAATTTTTTATTTTGAGTAAATAAATGAAAATATTGCATATTGCGAATTTTGGCTTTAATAAACAAGGCGCCCATTTTTACTGCACAGACCGTAAAATTTCTGCCGGATTAATTGAAAATGGCCATTTCGTTTATGACTTTAGTTTTCGTGACATGGCTCGAATGGGAACCATTTTTAAAACAAAAAAACTGGGTGCCAGTTGGGCCAATAAAGAAGTACTAAAAGTCGTTAATAATATTGAACCTGATCTGGTACTCATCGGACATAGTGATTTAATGAGTCCGGATGTTTTAAAACAGATTAAAGAATCTTATCCAAATACTAAAATTGCATTTTGGTATGTTGACCCGCTTTATCTCGAAAGCAAACTCGATTTCGTAAAAGCATTTTCACCTTATCTGGACGCTATTTTCTGCACAACAGGTGGAGAATACCTACAAAAATTAAAGCAGCCTCATTTAAGTGTGGCCTATTTACCAAATGTTGGTCACCGTAATGTAGAAACACTACAGCAATTTTCAAACGCTAATACGGATAAGACCTTTATTTTTTGTGGCGTGGTTTATAAAGAACCTGAGCGTGAGAAGTTCTTAAAAGACTTGGCAGATGCGCTGCAACAAGGCCATGTGAACTATCAATATTATGGCTGTTTTGAGCAACCAGGTGTTTACGGTAAAGCTTATTATAAGGTTTTGTCTGAAACAAAAATGGGACTCAATTATTCACGCCGTAATGATGTAACCTTGTATAGTTCTGACCGTATTGTACAACTGACTGGCAATGGTTTATTGACCTTTAGCCCAAGAATTCCTGGCTTTGAAAAACTCTACACTGAGCAGGAAGTGGTTTACTTTGATGATCAGTTCGACTTGGCCAAAAAGATACAATTCTTTGATCAGAATCCAGAGCAAGCTGAAAAAATAGCGAAAGAGGGATGGGAGAAAACACGTAAATCTTTCAATGCTAAACGCATCACCCAATTTATGGTTGAAGTGACATTTAAGCAGCCTCTTTCAGAAAATTATGAATGGTCACATGAGGTTTATGCATGATGTGGTTTTTGTACGTTGCGGTAGGCCTACTAGCACTTGCTGCACTGTTATATGTGCTGGGTAATTATACTTTCTGGCTTCCGTTTCGTTCGAGCAAACTACCACGTATTGTCATGCTGCATCAGGTGACCCCTAAAGATGCGGCCTCTGGCATGAATATGCCTCCTGAAAAGTTTGAACAACTCTTACAGTTGTTGACGCGTAAAAAAGCTACTTTTTGCTTTGTCTCTGAGCTTGAGCAATATCGTGGTCAAAAGAACGTTGTTGCTTTAAGTTTTGATGATGGATTTATGGATAATTATCTATATGCTTATCCATTACTTAAAAAATATAATGCAAAGGCAACCATTTATTTGGCTACGCAAATTGAAGGAATTGAAAAGCTAACTCATGAGCAAATCCATGAAATGGCAAGTTCTGGCTTCATAGAGTTTGGTGCGCATACACAACATCATGTGAATTTACTTAAGCTTGACGATCAAACTGCTTATGATGAGATGCTTCAGTCTAAGCGTGATGTTGAAGCTTTGGTTGGAAAATGCCCTAGCTTTGCTTATCCGTTTGGTCGATTTAACGAAAAGCACCAGAAAATGGCTCAAGAGATTGGCTTTAAAAATGCCGTATCAACTCGTAAAAAAATCGAAGCGTACGAAGCAGTTAATCAATTTAATATTCCACGTGTCAGCACGCATGGTGCCATGAATGCTTTACAGATGCGTATCGCCCTTGCTAAAGGACGTTATAAGTTATGAATAAAATTCCATGTAGTGTCTATATTGTCACTTTAAATTGTGGTGCTTGGTTAGAGCGAACATTACAAAGTGTCAGTGAGTTTGATGAAGTCATTATTTTAGACTCTGGCAGTACTGATAATACTTATGAAATTGCTCAGCGCTTTGAAAATACGCAAATCTCTCATCAAGACTGGCAAGGTTATGCTGGGCAAAAAAGTTTGGCTCTAGCAAAATGCCGTAATGATTGGGTACTCAATCTAGATGGTGATGAAGTCTTATCTAACGAGTTAAAACAAGAGATCGTTGAAACGATTCAACAGAATAAGCTTGATGCATTAATCACACCCATTAATGATGTGTTCTTAGGTGTTCCCAACAGCAAACATACTAAAAAGCATGCAAAGGTGCGTTTTTTTCGCAAGTCTAAAGGGCATTACGATCTTGCCAATAAAGTCCATGAAAATGTGATTGTGGATGGTGAATCTCAGCGCGCTCAACATGATATTTATCATTATGGTGAGTCGAGCATTTTCGTGAAAGTCGAAAAAAATAACCAATATTCCAATTTAAAAGCATTGGAGAAATTCCAAAAAGGAAAGTCTCCAAGCGTTGCAAAATTGGTTTTTGTAATGCCAGTGACTTTTATGAAGTCTTATTTTATTCGCCGTAGTTTCTTAAATGGTTGGCGCGGTTTCGTAAATAGTATGATTAACGCGTTTTATGCATTTCTAAAAGAAGCCAAACTATTTGAACAAACTATGAATAAAGATAAAAAATAAGTAGGCAAGCTATGAAAATTGTTCAGGTATTGGCAACGAGTGGTGGAATTGGTGGTTTAGAGCAGCACACTTTTAATCTTGTTAATGAGCTCGCTTTAAATCATGAAGTACATGTGATTGCACATCCTTGCTATCTAGACAAGTTTAGCCAACAAGTACATTTTCATGCTGTTGATTTTGCACGTAGCCGCTGGAATATTTTTTTACTTTGGCAACTTAAAAATCTGATCCAACAAATTCAACCTGCTATTGTTCATGCACAAGCGGGAAAGGCGGCTGAGCTGATTGCCCGAATTAAGCCATTTTTAGTTGGTCCAAAATTTGTAACGACGGTACATGGTACCAAAAAGAATAAATCTGCCTATTTAGCCGGCGATGCGGTTATTGCGGTGAGCCAAGCACTCACACAAGGGGTTCCCGAGTCTAAAGCACATGTGGTTTACAATGGGGTTTATCCTCAACCTGCTCTTACAACTGAAAATAAAGAAAAATTACTTCAATCGATTCAAAAAGATTTTGCTGAGCTAGACCCTAGCAAAAAAGTTGTCATGTGTATTGGACGTCTAGAACCAGTAAAAAATATCAGTTTATTGATTGAATCGCTGCAACATATCGATGCCAATTTATGGATTGTAGGCGATGGTTCACTTAGAGCAAGTTTAGAGAAACAAGTCAGTGAATTAAACATGCAACATCGGGTCGCTTTTCTTGGGTTTAGAACTGATGCACGTGATCTGGTCCAGTTGGCAGATGTTGTAGTTTTATCTTCTGACCGCGAAGGTTTTCCACTCGTCATGGTAGAGGCTTTACAGGCCGATAAAGCTATGGCTTCAACTAAAGTGAATGGTGTGATCGAGTGGCTGCCAGAACAATATCTAGCAGAAATTGGAGATGCAGAAGGCTTAGCAAGCGCAATTCAAGCTGCACTTAAGCCGGATGCACAAAATGACTTTAGCCCTCTGTATGAAAAAGCCAAAGCTGAACTAACTGTGCCAGCCATGGCCGAGCAGACGCTTAATATTTATAAGCAGCTGTTGAAAACTTAATTATTTTTTGGCGTAAGGCGGATGGCATCAAGTACCACGAAGTTATCTTCGACATTAATGGTATGGCAACCGTCATCTGCCTGATTCCAGTCTGGTAAAACCACTTCTAGTAATTTTTCTTCATAGGCTGTTGGGCTAAGCTGAGTAATCGCTTTTAATTCGATATTGCCGCCATAACGTTTTAAAGAATCTTGGCTTGGTCGAACCAGTTGTCCTTTATAAATAAAAGGTTTGCCTGCCATACGGAATTGCTGACTACCTCGGCACACTGGATTCATTGGGTGTTCTTGCCATTGAGGATTCAAAATATCTTCGGTAAAAAATAGATCTAAACGGTCACCAAACTTCTTACAATCACGACGCGTTGAAGTAAAAAGATACCATAAGCCTTCATGATAAAAAGGTGTACTGTCGACTGCTTCGATATTCTCGATCAGATTAGAATGCTTTTCCCATTTCAGTGGAAACTCAGTACATTTCCAAAGCTCAATGGTTTTATTAGCAGAAGTCTCAGGAATCATGTACCAAGTGTTTTCTACTTTGAATATACAAGGATAAGAAAGGTGATAGTCGAGTTTTAAAATAGTCTCAGGTGGGGTGTAGGTGCCATCCTTAAAGACTTCCAAGACAGAAAGAAAGCCTACTGGATGTTCGTCATCAACTTCTTCAAAAAAAATGAAATGCCGGTCATTTTCATAAGCATAAAAGCTATCTGCAAATGTAAACTTTTTAGGGGAATGGATCTCAAAAAGAGAATGTAATTGCTCAAGTGTTGTAAAGGGTTGTTCTAGCCAGCCGAAACGCATATACCAATGAGAGTCAAAAGATTTTGCTTTTTTTGCTTGTTGGTATTTGTACCATTTTTTTTGAATTGAACGAATCATGACAATACAAGAAAATAAAAAAGATATATTAACTCTATTTTACATTAGATATGATACTCGCTGTTCAAAAGGGGAAGAGCTTAATGCAGATTTATATTGTAACTATCGAAGATGAAAAATCACCTCGTTTAAGAAAATTCCTCGACCAAAATTTTTTCAAGACTAGCGAAGTTGATTACAAAAAAGTAGGCGTTAAGGGAGTAGATTTACCCGTAAAACAATATTTTGAAATGGCCGTTAAAGGTCGTTCTCAGCCTTTAACACCTAGTGAGCTAGGATGTACCTTATCTCATTTAAAAGCTCTAGAACTTTTTCTTGAGTCGAAAGATAAATACGCATTAATTTTTGAAGATGATGCAATCTTGCCCGATGATTTAATGATTGATACGTTGAAGCAGGAATTAGAAAAAGTAGCTTTACCATCGAATTTACTATTCAGTTTAGGCGGCATTCAAATGAAGGAGTGTTTAAAAACAAGAGGTGAATTCAAAGACTATAATTTTTTGAATAAAAAAGTATTAGAAGTGGTTCCAGATTTTTTTCATCGTGCTTGTTATGCGTTTGCGTACGTTGTTGATAGAAAAATGGCAGAAACATTACTTAAATATCATCATAAAATAAGAAAAGCAGATGATTGGAGCTATTTGTTTGATTTTGATTCAACTGTTCATATCTTAATGTCATTTATTGTCGATCATCCAGTAATTGAAATTGGAGAAAAAGATCCAATATTAAGTCGGTTAGAAAGTGAAAGAGCAAAAACTGAAGATTTAGAAAAAAGTAAATATGGTCATGGTTTAAGAAAAAATTTGGCGAAATTATCATATAAGCGATACTTTTAAAATTTTAAATTATATTTTTAAGCTTAGAGATATTCTATATGAAAACTTTAGTTAGTATTATTGTGCCAGCTTATAATGCCTCAAATACTATTCTTGATACTATTAAATCAATAGATGAACAAACTTATACAAATTTTGAGTGTATAATTGTAGATGATGGATCAAACGATAGTGCTGAGCTATGTGAAAATATAGCTGATTATCTAACTAAAGATAAATATAAATATTTAAAAAAAGAAAATGGAGGAGTATCCAGTGCTAGAAACTGGGGAGCAAATAATGCCTCTGGTGATTATTTAATGTTTATTGACTCTGATGACAAGATTGAATCTAGCTATATTGAAAAATGCTTAAATATATTGCAAATGCGTCCTGACTTAGCATTTGTATGTACAAATGTTCAAGAGTTTGAACGCTCAAATAATAAGATTAACCATAAAATAGTGAGTTTAAAAGAGTTCATTTTTCATAATGCTGTTTTTCCTTGTATTGCTCTAATGAGGACTGCTGACTTTAAAAGAGTAGGAGGTTATGATGAAAAACTTAAAGTATGTGAAGATTGGAATTTATATATATCTTTATTAAAAAATAACGAAAAATATTTTGTTATTCCAGAGTATTTATATTTTTATAGAAAAAGATCAGATCTGTCTAGTTTGACTGATCAAATTGATTGTCAAAAAATTTCAAAAGAAATTGCTTTGAATAGAATATATGATAATCATACAGACTTATATAGTGATCGACTGGGCTCAATCTGGGATATGGTTGAAACGAATAATAACACCATAAAAACTTCTAAACGATATAGTAGAAGTGTTAGTCTGATTTTTACTGTATCCCTCATAAGTTTCTTAATTGCATTTTGGAGTGATTCCTCTCAATATATTAAAATAACATTAATTTTTAATATATTTGTTTTTGCACTATTCCTTTTTTTTAATAATAAATTTAAAAAAGAAATAACGAGTCAGAGATATTAATAAGCTTTAAAAATCAAGAAGTGAGTTTTTCTTAACTTTATTTGATTTAATATATGGCTCTAATAGATTTCTATCTGAGCCAATTAGCTTTATAAGATATGGCATATTTAATGGTCTATAATTTAATACTAATGACTCAATAAAATGGATGTGAGATTTTTTATTGAAACTATGATAAATAAAAGCATTCTGATCACAGTTAATTAATGTAATACTCATTTCTGTTCGTCTAAGAACTTTTTGACAAGCTACATAAATGACAAGATATTCAAGCCGTCCGATATTTTGAAAATATTCATCATAATTTGGACAAGATTTTTTTATTTCATAAATGTAGTTTTTAATTCCTAACCTAACTGCATAAATTAGCTCATCTAACCACTCTTTAAAGAAATTATTATTTCTTTCTGAGGCTAAAAGCCAACTTTCAATTACTGGATACTGTTTTACTGTTGTATTAGCATTACTATAATATCCAAAAGCTTTGGTTTTATTGTTATTACATAGATCAATAATCCAATCTAAATTATTATAGAGGATTACACTTGCATCAACCCAAATACCACCATGTTTATATAATAAATATAAGCGTAGTAGATCAGATTTTAATTGAGGAGTGAGACCTTCAAATTGAGAAAAGTCAATTTCACAAAAATCATTTATATTATTGTTGTCTAAAATATGAACAGTATATTCGCGATTCAAACTTTTAATACATTCTAAACAGCGATCTACAAGTTCAGGTTTTTTAGAGTCCCAATATATCCATATGATTTTTGGAATATTAATTTTACCTTCAGATTGAGGATGAAGGGTGATTAGATTTGCTAGGTTGTTAGGTTCAATATTTTTGAAACGTTTATCTGTATAAAACCTAAGATGAAATCTTAAAAGGAAAAAAAGTTTTCTTGTAGATTTTCGTAAACCCATAACAACCTCAACTGATAAAATAAAAATTTCTTTTTATTTATCCGCATTTCCTTTTAAAACCATATAAATCAGCGCAACAAAAATAAGCAATGCTCCTGCTAAGCTACTTACGCAGAAATAGAGAATACGTTGACTTGTAGTGATGTTAAATAATTCATTTGCAAGGATATAGCGCATGAAAAACCATTGCGCAAGAGAGAATACAATTACGATTAAAGCATGTCGACGTACATCAGGGCGCATTGCCATAATGAATCACCAAGGGAGAAAAAGTGGTGATATTATGCCATTTGCCCACTCTCATCTCAATAGAGCCTTAATTGAGTCAATTGTGTAGAAAAATTAAAATTATGAATAAATTGTGAATTTTTATTAACATTAATAAACATTGAATTCCATTTTTTATCTGAAATTTTCTAGTAAATTTCTGTACTTATTTGGATATATGTTTAATGCAGCCTGTTGATTTTGTAATGATTTGGGTGGACTCAACCGATACGAAATGGCAGCAACAATACTTATATTATAAATCCAAAGAAACTAAAACAAAGGCGGTTGAACTTGTTGATCAATGCTGCTATCGCGACTGGAATAATCTCCATTACTGGTTTCGATCTGTTGAGAAATTTTGTCCGTGGGTTCGAAAAATCCATCTGGTGACTTGTGGTCATTTCCCTGAATTTTTAGTCAAAAATCATCCTAAGTTAAATTTGGTCACACATGATCAAATTATGGAATCAAACTGTTTACCGACATTTAACTCACATGCTATTGAAATCAATATTCATAAAATTGAGGGATTAGCAGAGCATTTTGTTTATTTTAATGATGATACTTTTATCAATAGACCTTTAGAGCCTGAGTTCTTTTTTAGAAATGGTTTACCTTGTGATGGTGTGCGTTTACAACCACTTATGGTCGTAGGGGAAGAGAACTTTCTAGGCGCAGTTGCCCTAACGGATGTTGCGATTATTAATAAGCATTTTGATAAGCGAAAATTGCTTCATAAAAATCCCTATGCACTTTTTAACTATCGCTATTCTATGAGCAGTAATTTGGGTAATTTTTTAAGTTTATATAATCGAAAATTTTCAAGTTTTTATAGTACTCATTTGCCTCAACCTTTTTTGAAATCTGTATTTGAAGAAGTTTGGAAAACTGAAGAAGCTTATTTAAAAGAAGTATCAAGTCATCGATTTAGACAGCCTTTAGACGTTAATCAGTATCTTTTTCGGTTGTGGCAGTTGTGCTCATCTCGTTTTTATCCTGTTAATATATTTGAGCGTGGACAAAACTTTAACTTGAGGCTACAAAATCTTCCCGAAATTAATCAGGTTATTAAGAGTGAACAACTTCCACAAATTTGTCTAAATGATGATGAACACGTGGTCGATTTTGAAAAGCTTAAAACAGAAATCATTCAAATTTTTGATCAGAAATTTAAAACGCTTTCTAGTTTTGAAAAAGAAATATCTCATTAAAATTTGAATATTAATGAATAAAAAACCCTGCATAAGCAGGGTTTTTTAATTTAAAAATCTAAAAATTATTTAGATTCTTCAGCTTTTGGCTTTTCACGTAAGCGGATGCCCAAGTCACGAAGCTGATTTGCTTCAACAGGAGCAGGTGCTTGAGTAAGTGGACATTCAGCAGTCTTAGTTTTAGGGAATGCAATAACGTCACGAATAGAAGTCGCGCCAGTCATTAACATCACTAAACGGTCAAGACCAAATGCCAAACCACCGTGAGGAGGAGCACCGTAACGAAGCGCATTTAATAAGAAGCTGAATTTCTCTTCTGCTTCTTCATCAGAAATACCAAGCGCTTCAAAAATCGCTTTTTGCATTTCTAATGTATAAATACGTAGAGAACCACCACCAACTTCAGTACCGTTCAATACCATGTCGTAAGCAACAGAAAGTGCTTCGCCTGGATTGCTCTTCACTTCTTCTACGCTTGATTTTGGTAGAGTGAATGGATGGTGAACAGAAGTCCATTTGCCATCGTCAGTTTCTTCAAACATTGGGAAATCAACAACCCAAAGTGGAGCCCACTCACAAGTTGAAAGATTCAAATCATGGCCAATCTTCACACGAAGCGCGCCCATTGCATCATTTACAACTTTAGCTTTATCAGCACCAAAGAATACGATATCGCCATCTTGCGCACCAACACGTGCCAACAGTTCAAGTACGATCGGTTCAATGAATTTCACGATTGGAGATTGAAGACCTTCAATTCCTTTAGCGAGTTCATTAACTTTGATGTAAGCCAAACCTTTTGCACCATAGATGCCAACGAATTTGGTGTATTCATCGATTGCACTACGTGGCAATGCTGCTGCACCCGGAACACGTAAGGCAACAATACGGCCTTTAGGATCTTTTGCAGGACCAGCAAATACTTTGAACTCTACTTCTTGCATTAAGTCTGCAACGTCAACGAGTTTCAACGGAATACGCATATCAGGTTTATCTGATGCATAGTCACGCATTGCATCTGCGTAAGTCATACGTTGGAATTTATCGAATTTAACGCCAAGAAGTTCATCGAACATCTTCACAGTTAGGACTTCCATTAAGTCCATAATGTCATCGTCACTCATGAACGATGTTTCAACGTCGATTTGAGTAAATTCTGGTTGACGGTCAGCACGTAAATCTTCGTCACGGAAACATTTCGCGATTTGGTAGTAACGATCAATACCACCCACCATCAACAATTGTTTGAATAATTGTGGTGATTGTGGAAGTGCATAGAAACTACCATTTTGTACACGACTTGGTACTAAGTAGTCACGCGCACCTTCAGGAGTTGCACGTGTCAAAATAGGTGTTTCAACGTCTAAGAAACCATTATCTTCGAAATAGTTACGAATAAGATTGGTCAATTTAGAACGGAAGCGTAAACGATCCAACATTTCAGGACGACGAATATCTAAGAAACGATATTTCAAACGAATTTCTTCAGAAATATTGGTATTTTCATCATTTAACGGGAATGGAGGTGTTTCTGAAGCGGCAAGAACTTCGATGTCTTTACCTAAAACTTCAATTTGACCACTCACCATGTTGGCATTTTCAGTACCTTCATAACGGCGACGAACACGACCTGTAATTTTTAATACATATTCAGAACGTGCTTTATCTGCAGTTGCAAATGCTTCTGGAGTATCTGGGTCAATAACCACTTGAACGAGACCATCACGGTCACGCATATCAAGGAAAATAACACCGCCATGGTCACGGCGACGATGTACCCAACCGCATAGTGTAACGGTTTGGTCGATTTGGGCTTCAGTTAAAGAGCCACAGTAATGAGTTCGCATCATGATGAAAAATATCCAAACTATATTGGCTGAAAAGACGGATGCGTAAACCGCGCACCGTCAAAAAATAAGTTTTCGATTATGCCTTGTTGCATGGTTTGTCACAAGAACTAGATCAAAAAACCGCGGAAATTAAGCTGAAAATGAGCAATTTGGCAGCAACTTTTCTGATTCATCCCATTCTTTGTTGCCGATCTAAAAACAAGAATAATAAGCATCCTAAGCTAAAGGTACTTAACCAACCTTGCATAAACTCATTGATAGAACGCCCTGTAAAATAATAGGTATCGGCATGCCAAACTTCATGAGGTATGTAGCGGGCATAATCCCAAAGTGAAAATAAGCCTAAGACTGTAGATAGAATAAATAGAGACCATGCAAAAAATTTAATTTTTTTACTTACTTTCCAGTGTTGTTTGTAGCACTGGTAATAGTGAATACACATCCAACCGAGAAAAGGTATAGCAAGAGCAGACGAGCCAAGTTGTAAAAGACGATGCAAAGGGTAGGGATGACCAAAAAAATGAATAGTTGTAGCTAATACATCTTTAAATACAAACGTTCGATAGTCTGAATGTGTTAAACCATCCCAAATCAGATGAGTTGCTATCCCGACAATGAGTGCAAATATAACTCCAATAAAAAATATAAAAATACCTTTTAAAGAGCTTAGGCCAAGATCATGTTGTATACCGAAAAAACGATACACCACTGGACGATAAAGAAAATACCAAACTGCACAAAAGACGAGGCCTAATGCAAGGTTGGGATAAATTAGACCTTTCCATTGGTGCGTCAGCATGCTGGACTGAACTGTAAATAAGCGGTAAAGATCGGGTGTCATACTCCCAATAGCTAACGCAGCAATCGGTAAAGTGTTTTGGCTAAGCTTGGAGAGAGGAGGAGCTATAACGGCATGAGAGATGGTAAAAGGCATTAGAAATCAAAAATTACTCACATCATTTAGTTGACCAGTCTAACGAATCGCCTAATTAAAAATGTTTTTTATTGCAAAATAAATGAAATGTTATAGTATAACAAAAATAAAACATATCGTGATTCGGGACACATCCAATGCAGTTTTATAAAAATATTTTGACCATATCCATTTTAGCTGTCATATCCGTTCCTTCGTTTGCAGCAGAAAGTGAAAATGTTGAAAAGTTAGAAACCATTCGAATTAAGGCTCATCCACTTGAGCAAACTTCACAAGATTTTGCAGTTGCAGATACTGTTGTTGATCAAAAGCATTTATCGCAAGGGGCCGCCACCATTGGGGATGCGCTGAGTAGTGAAGTAGGAATTTATGCTAATCAGTTTGGGGCTGGTTCGAGTCGTCCAGTGATTCGTGGACAAGATGGACCACGCGTTAAAGTACTTCAAAATTCATCAGAAAATATTGATGTCTCGACGTTGTCTCCTGACCATGCGGTAACTGTAGATCCTGTGCTTGCAAAACAAGTCGAAGTGATTCGAGGCCCTTCAACTTTACTGTTTGGTGCTGGAACTGTAGGTGGTTTAGTCAACGTAATTGATAACAAGATCCCTACGCAAATGCCTGAAAATGGTTATGAAGGACAAGTTGGCTTACGTTATAACACTGGAAGTGATGAAAAACTGGCGAGCGCTGGAGTAACTGTTGGCTTGGGTAGCCAAGTGGCTTTACGTGTTGAGGGGTTAACACGTGATGCGAATAACTACATTGCGCCAAATTATATTCATGAAGGTGAAAAAGAGCGCCGTGTAGATAATACCTTTGCTCAGGGTGATTCAGTTAACGTCGGGTTGTCTTGGATTTATGACCGTGGTTATACGGGTATTTCTTATAGCAACCGTCGCGATCAATATGGTTTACCGGGACATAGTCATGAATACGAAACCTGCCATGTAGATGATCTGAGCTTGCATTGTGGAGATCATGACCATGCAGGTCATAGTGATGAAGAAGCTCATGATCACGAACATGGCGGTCCATGGATTGACTTAAAATCTGAGCGTTATGATTTTAAAACTGAGTTAAATGATCCGTTTGCAGGCTTCCAAAAGTTACGTGCACAAGCGAGCTATACCGACTATCAACATGACGAAATTGAAGAGGGAGAAATTGCAACCCGATTCCAAAACAAAGGCTATGACGGGCGTGTTGAGTTAGTACATAACCCGATTGCAAGTTGGGAAGGGGTGATCGGTGCACAGTTAGGTCAGCAAAAACTGAATTTAACTGGCGAAGAAGCATTTATGGCTCCGACCACTACCAAAAAGTGGAGCGTATTTGCTTTAGAACATAAACAATGGAAAGACGTACATTTTGAGCTTTCTGCACGTGCAGATCAGCAAGAAGTTGATGTAGACGATAACTCTAAACAAGATTTTGATGGCTCGGCATTTTCTTATGCAGGTGCTGCGAATTGGGAGTTTGCACCGAACTACAAACTTTCTTTTGTCGCTTCACATCAGGAACGTTTACCTTTAGCTCAAGAGTTATATGCAAATGGTGGGCACTTTGCGACAAATACTTATGAGTTAGGAAATGATCAACTCAGTAAGGAAAAATCGAATAATGTTGAGTTAGGTTTGCATTTTGATAATAACAAACTTGATTACCATCTTCATGTTTACCATAACTGGTTTGATGACTACATCTATGCGCAAACCCTTGACCGTTATAAAGACTTCCGTTTAGTCCAATACACTCAAGATAAAGCACGCTTCTATGGTGCAGAGGGTGAAATTGGTTATCAAATTACCCCAATGTACAAAATCAGTGCTTTTGGTGATTATGTACGCGGTAAAATTGATGCAGAGGGTAATGCCCCGCGTATTCCAGCAGGACGTTTAGGTACTAAAGTCGATGCAGATTTTGGTGATGGTTTTAGTGGTTCTGCCGAGTATTATCATGTCTTTAACCAAGACAAGATCGCAGCTTACGAGACTGACACTGAAGGCTATAACATGCTCAATCTTGGAGTGGCATATTCTGGGCAATATGGTACAAAAACAGATTATCGTGTTTATATGAAAGCGAATAATTTGTTAGATGACACGGTTTATCAACATGCATCGTTCCTATCAAATATTCCACAAGTTGGACGCAATTTTACAGTAGGTGTTGATTTTAGTTTTTAAGGCTTTAACACGAAACTAAACTTGAAAAATCAATCCAAAAGACCTAATTTGAAAGCATCAAGTTAGGTCTTTTTTATGCGTATTTTTCAACGAATTCATCAAAAAATAAATTGGTCAGGGCGTCGTTATATGGCGATATTACTTTGCGTTGTTGCTATTGCATATATTGCATCGGCAATTTACCACACAGTAAAACCATTGCCACAAGGAATTAACTTTAGTGGCAAGCTTAGACATGCCGATGTCAAATTTTTAGCAGATAAAACCTACCTTGATGCAAAAGGGCAACAACAGGTTGATCAGCATATCTTTGATGAAATCTTGAAAATGATTGATGAGGCAAAAACCACGGTTGTGGTCGACATGTTCTTGTTTAATTCAGAAGTGGGTGACTCAAAACTGAAGCAAAGGCCATTAATGCAAGAGTTAACCGATGCATTAGTCAGTAAAAAAAGACAAAATCGCCAAATCCAGATTGTATTAATTACTGATCCGATTAACTCGGTATATGGTGGTTTAAGCCCTGAACATTACCGCCAGTTACGTCAAGCAGGTGTTGAGGTAATTGAAACCAATTTAGGCCCTTTACGTGCTTCTAATCCACTTTGGTCTGGTTTTTGGTACATCTGTTGTCAAAATGTTGGAAATAACCCTGAGAAAGGCTGGTTACCAAATCCATTCGGTGATGAAAAAATTACACTGCGCAGTTATCTGAGCTTATTTAACTTTAAGGCAAATCACCGTAAAACTGTAGTTGTCGATACCGATGATGGTTGGAAGTCACTGGTGACTTCAGCAAATCCACATGATGGTAGTTCTAGACATTCAAATGTTGCATTAGTAGTAACAGGAGCGACAGCAGCGGATGTTTTACAAACTGAAGCCGCGGTTGCGCGAATGTCAGGCAGTAGTTCTCCATCGCTCATTTTAGGTGACTTCGAAAAAGACGTAACCAAACCTCAAGTTCAGGTGTTAACTGAAGGGGCAATTTATCAATCTGTATTGAAATTGATTAACTCAGCTAAGCCTAAAGAGCATCTTGATTTAAGTATGTTCTATTTATCTGAACGTAAGATTATTCAGGCTCTAAAAAGTGCTCAAGAGAGAGGGGTTATTGTCCGAGTTTTACTTGATCCAAATAAAGATGCATTTGGTCGACAAAAGAATGGTATTCCAAACCGACAAGTGGCTTCAGAGCTACATGCTGTGGGAATTCCAATCCGTTGGTGTGACACACATGGTGAGCAGAACCATAGCAAAATGATTTTGAAATATAACGCCCAACACGCTGAGTTAATTGTGGGATCTGCTAATTTTACGGCCCGTAATTTAAAAAATTATAATCTTGAAACTGATATGTTGGTTGTGGGTAAAGTTCAAGATCAAGTCTTTAAAGATGCTCAAGATTACTTCAATACCTCTTGGTCAAACTTACAAGGTAGACAGATGAGCGTGGATTACGCGAAGTATGCAGATGAGTCTAAAGTGAAGTATTGGATTTATCGTTTTATGGAATGGTCAGGATTGTCGACTTTCTAATGACCACCCTTGGGATTTTCCAGAAAATGGCAAGGTGATTGGCGACATGGATGTCGCCGTTTCACTGTGTGGCAGGGAAGCCACATCAGTGAAACAAAGGTTTTTGTCACTTTTGACCTTTCAAAAGTGAGGCATTAGCCTATACAAAAGACATTAGAACATCACTGTAAGTAAAGGCTGTGTGACAAGAGCAATTTAAGGTGCTGGCGGAATCAACTGATCCAAAGTCTTATCATCTAACTTTTCTAATTCACTCAAATCAGTCTTAATTTTCCACTGTGACTCATCATCTACAGGATTTGGTAAACGTGCCTCAAGCCAGTCACAGACCACATCTGGAGAAAACTCCGGATGATTACATTGAATAATCCATGATAAAAAATCTTTTGCTTCACCATTCATATACGGAGGTGGAGAAACAGGAAAGAATAAGGTCGGTAGGCGTTCGTTTGTTGATAGGTAGTTTAAAACATGCCCTAACTCTTGAACTGTTTGCCACGCAAGTGGGTGTTCTACATCAATACTGAACTTAAACCACCAAGCGTGTTCGCCATCTGCTCCATTCGCCATGATACGTGCTTCTTGCACACTTGGAACTTTGCAGAAAAACTGATGAAGACGTTCAAAACTGATTTCAGACACAGCAATTGACCTAGCTAGAAAAAAGCTAATGTTAGCATAGATACAGATTCTTCATATTTTCTTTATAGTCATTACAAACCTTAGCAATGTTATCTGTTTTATTCATGGTTTCTCCTTGACTGTCTTCTAATCTAGCTTCATATCAAGATTAAAAGGAAATAGGGCATGAAAAAGCCAATCGTTCTTGTACTTTCGACGTTAATGTTAGGTATATCTGCTACCGCGATGGCCGATACAAATCATCATTGGGATAATAACCATGGTAAAGACCATGACCGATATGAACATCGTGATCGTGATGACCGTCGCCACGATTATCGTAATGATCATCGGGCGCCAAGTTGGTCAAATGCCGATCGTGGAAAGCACTATGGCCGTTATGTTGCATTCAAGCGTGGTGAACGTATTCCTACTCAATACCGCAATAACCGTTACTATGTTTCAGACTGGAGATCGCATCGTTTGTATGAGCCGCCACGTGGATACCATTGGGTTAAAACACCTAACCAATATCTACTCGTAGACTCAAAACATCAAATTTATCGTGTTCGTTAAATATAAAAATAGAAAGGCCTCAATATTGAGGTCTTTTTTTATGCTAATTCATCATCTTGAGGCTGAGGAGGCTTTAAGGTTGTTGGTGTTTTTGCATGCTTTTCTTTCATCACTGAAGGATAATTCCAAGACGCAAAACGAACGACTAAGATAGAAAGGGCTAAAATAAGAATTGAGCCTGTAATAATGACTTGGTCCATATCCGCTTTATGGTCATGTTGGATATCTGAAATGAGTAAGCGGGTTAATGCTGTAATCGCAACATAAATAAGAAAGCGTACAGGCATATGATTGGTTTTAAAGTAAATCCCAACCATTGCTCCAAGCTCTAAGTATATAAATAATAATAAAATATCATCAATTGAAGCATACTTTTTGACTGTCAAAATTTCAAAAACAGTATTGGCTGCGGACCACGCCACCATACAGCCAATAATAAACAGGGCTAAATAATGAAAAGCTTCAACGGCATAATGACCAAATCGGTCCAGAATACGCTCATACTTTTTGGGATCAGGCATAGTAAAATCTTTTGTTTGCTTCGTAATGTTTAGAAATTAAACAAATTTCATGCCAATTGAAATAGTAGATACAAAATAAAAAACGCCTGATTTTTCAGGCGTTTTTTATAAAGAACTTAATTAAGCTTGGTTCGTAAAGTAATCTTCACTAAAGCCCATAATTAAGTCAGAACCTGCTTTGATTTTAGCAATACGCGCATCAATATCTGGCAAGATACGTTCAACAAAGTATTGAGCTAAAGCAAGTTTGTTTTGATAGAAATCACCAGATTTATCTTTGGCAGCAGCAGCAATTTTCGCAAACATATAAGCGAAGCTGAGTAAACCAACTGCATGTAAGTAATCAACCGCAGCTGAGTTCGGGAAGTCTACATTTTCAGCAGCTTGTTCGATAATAAACTGAGTGATTGCTTCAATTTCAGTTGCAGCATCTAAAGTTGCATCTTTAATAAAGTTCAAATCTGTGTCTAAGTCATTTGCAAAGTCACGGATTTCAGTGATGTATTCAGCAATGAACGCACCGCCACATTTAATGGTTTTACGACCAATTAAATCTTGAGATTGAACGCCGTTCGTTCCTTCGTAAATTTGAGCAATACGGAGATCACGAATACATTGTTCCATGCCCCATTCACGGATATAACCGTGACCACCGAACACCATCTGAGCATCTAAAGTTGATTGGAATGCTGTATCGGTCAGGTAAGCTTTAGCAATCGGCGTTAAAAGCGCAACGCGATTATTGGCTTTTTTCACTGCTTCTGCATCAGTTGAGAATTTAGTGATATCGAGCTGTTGACCTACATAGACTGCAAATGCACGTGATGCTTCATTATTTGCACGTACGTTGAGCAACATACGACGTACGTCACCATGTACCAAAATGCTATCTGCTGGTTTGTTTGGTGATTGAACACCTAATGCACTACGACCTTGTAAACGGTCAGTCGCATATTGTGCTGCATTTTGATATGCAAACTCAGATGCACCTAAACCTTGAATACCCATAGATAAACGTTCGTAGTTCATCATAACGAACATGGCAGCAAGACCTTCATTTTCTTTACCAACGAGGTAACCTTTTGCTCCATCAAAGTTCATCACACAAGTTGCAGATGCTTTAATCCCCATTTTATGTTCGATAGAACCTGGACCAACTAGGTTGCGTTCACCTAATGAACCATCTTCATTAACAAAGTACTTAGGTACGATGAACAAAGAAATACCACGTGAACCAGCAGGTGCATCTGGAGTTTTAGCAAGTACCAAATGAATGATGTTTTCTGCTAAGTCGTTGTCACCACCAGTGATGAAGATTTTAGTACCTGTAATGTTATAAGTACCATCTTCATTAGGTTCGGCTTTAGTTTTGATAATACCTAAGTCAGTACCTGCATGCGGTTCTGTCAAACACATAGTGCCTGACCATTCGCCTGAATAAATCTTAGGTAAGTAAGTTTCTTTTTGTTCTTGAGATGCATAGCTGCTTAAAGCCATACCTGCACCCACTGAAAGAAGCGGGTAAAGCATAAACGATGGGTTAGTTGCAAATAACATTTCATCAGAAAGAACGGTGAGCATTTTTGGCATGCCTTGACCGCCCCATTCTTCATCGGCCCCTAAGCCAATCCAACCGCCTTCTGCATATTGACGGAATGCATCTTTAAAACCTGCTGGTGTGAACACCTCACCGTTTTCATAGCGAGCGCCTTCTTCATCACCGGTACGGTTTAATGGATGAGTCACGTTCTGAGCAAATTTAGCCATTTCTTCTAAAATTGCTTCAGCAGTTGCAGCATCTACATGAGCGAGTTTCTCATTAGACTGCCAAAATTGTTCTGCTTTGAATACATCATTTAAGATGAATTTCATATCAGCTAAAGGAGCATTGTAAATTGGCATAATCGTTCACCTTTTTTGTGCACATTGGCCTGTGCTAGATATCCTGTTAAACGAAATGGATATGGAATTTAAAGTGTAAATTTATCATTGATTTTATAAAAAAAGGACCGTCAAAACTGAGCAGTCCTTTTTCGTTTTTTAACATTGCATATCGCAACTAACTATGGTTAGAAAGCGAAATGTTCAGCATCTAATGACATTAATGGATCTAGGCCACCAGCAATAACATCTACATGTGAGCGAACACGTGGCAAGATTTTTTTGAAGTAGAATCGAGCAGTGGTTACTTTTGCATTGTAGAAGTCAACTTCGCTAGTACCTTCTGCTAATTTCTCTTGTGCAACAAGTGCCATACGAGCCCATAGGTACGCTAAAGTGATATAACCTGAGAAGTAGAGGTAGTCTACAGCAGCAGCACCTACTTCATCTGGGTTTTGCATTGCGCGCATACCGATTTGCATAGTGAGATCGCCCCATTCTTTGTTAAGCGCTGCAAGCGGCTCAACAAATTCTTTCATGGCAGCGTTGTCTTTGTTTGCTTCAACAAATTTGTGAACCATTTTGGTAAAGTCTTTCAGCATTGCACCTTGAGTTTGCAATACTTTACGACCTAACAAATCAAGTGCCTGAATTTCGGTTGTACCTTCATACAAGCAAGCAATACGTGTATCACGTACGATTTGTTCCATGCCATGCTCAGAAATAAAGCCATGACCACCGAAGACTTGAACACCGTGCTTAGCAGACTCAGAACCAGTTTCAGTTAAGAATGCTTTTGCAATTGGAGTCAATAAAGACAAGATGTTGTCAGCAAACTTACGCTCTTCTTCTGTTTCGCCTTTTTCAACGATGTCAGCGTATTGAGCAAGTAAGTAAACAAGTGCACGACCGCCTTCAGCAAACGCTTTTTGAGTTAAAAGCATATTACGTACAGCAGGGTGAACGATAATCGGATCTGCATCTTTTTCTGGAGCTTTCGGACCAGAAAGTGAACGCATTGCTAAACGTTCTTTCGCGTAAGTTAATGCACCTTGGAAAGATGATTCAGATGCTGCTAAACCTTGAACAGCAGTACCAATACGTGCTGTGTTCATGAAGGTGAACATACAGTTCAAACCACGGTTTTCAGGTCCAATCAAATAACCTTTTGCTTGGTCAAAGTTGATGACACAAGTCGCGTTACCATGAATACCCATTTTGTGTTCGATAGAACCACAACGTACCGCATTACGCTCGCCAATAGTTCCATCTGCATTTACATGGAATTTAGGAACGATGAATAATGAGATACCTTTAGTACCTTTTGGTGCACCTGGTAAACGTGCAAGAACGATATGGATGATGTTCTCAGCCATGTCGTGTTCACCAGCAGAGATAAAGATTTTCTCGCCAGAGATTGCATAGCTACCGTCAGCATTTGGTTCTGCTTTAGAGCGGATAATACCTAAGTCCGAACCTGCATGAGATTCAGTTAAGCACATCGTACCTGTCCAAACACCTGAAACAAGGTTTGGTAAATAAGTATCTTTCTGTTCATCAGAACCATGATGTTCTAATGTACGTACAGCTCCGTGAGACAAGCCTGGGTACATACCCCAAGACCAGTTTGCTGTACCAACCATTTCAGAAATTGCAATACCTAGAGAGTTAGGTAAAGCCTGACCACCGTATTGTTCTTCTGCTGATAAAGACGGGAAGCCAAGTTCAATATATTTTTGATAAGCTTCTTTAAAGCCTGTTGGAGTGGTAACTACGCCATCATTCCAAGTACAACCTTCGCGGTCGCCAACTTGGTTTAAAGGAGAAAGTTCATTTTCACAAAAGTCTGCCGCAGCTTCTAAATATTGATCAACCAATTCACGGCTTACGTTACCTTGGAAATCAGGTAATTTTGCATAGTGTTCTTCAGCATTTAATAATTCATGCAAAACGAATTGCATATCACGTAAGGGCGCTTTGTATTGTGGCATATCGGGTTCCTCAATACTGGTGAAACCAGAGTTATAATCTTAATCTATGATAATGTGCCATGAGGCACCTTGGACTATTACATCGTGCAACAACTTGCATAACTGCACAAGCACCTCAGGACCTTTACTTTGTGACTGCAAAGTCAAGAAAAAAATGCTTAAACTAGCTAAGTGCTTTGAGTGTAAACACTTTTGGTTATGTTTATATGATACAAATAGTCAAAATCGTAAATAGTTATGTATAAACAAAAGGCGCCTATAGGCGCCTTTTGTTTTATGGTTTTTAGAATTATTTTGCTTGAACTGATGCAGGAGCAGGGGCGTTAACTGGTGCTTGAGGGCGCTTTGGTTCAAAACGAAGGTTACAAGTACCTTCAAGTGTCTTATCTCCAACTTGAATATTTACTGCTTGTCCGTTCGCCTTGCCATCACATGCTTTTTGGATTTGTTCAAAGCGAGCTTGACGTTCTGCACGATGCTGTTCCCATGCTGCTTTTTGTTCTGGTGTGAACTCACGATGTTTCATACGGTGGTGGCCTTCACGTGGGCCATCTTGCATCATGCCACGTTCTGGCTTAGGTGGTTGAGTCGTCGATTGACAAGCCGCTAAACTTCCCATTGTTACAATTGCCGCACTGAATAATGCAATTTTTGCCGTCATTTTCATATTTAAAGCCTTTTAATGTTGTGTTTACTGATGGCTTAAAGATTAGATAATAAAGATGTAGAAACAATGGAGAGTTTTTCTTTTCGTTGTTGGTTACAATGCCAAATATAGCGTAAAAATGAGAGAGTGCTTTTGAACGTTCTACGTGTTCCCATTGCATTACGGTTGTTTTTGACAGTCTTGCTCACCACATTGCTTATTGCGACTGCAAGCTTGAGCGTTTTGCACTGGACAATGCAAAAGAACTTTGCCAAATATGTGGCTGACGTTGAAATGCAGAAGCTCGACCGCCTTATTACCAATCTTGGCAATGTCTATACGGTGTACCATGATTGGGGAAATGCGATTCAGGCACAAATTTTACAAATCGAAGGGACTGCGGCTCCCGATGATTATGATCGCCTCTCGCAGTGGTGGCTTCGTCGCCAATATGATATTGCCATACAACAGCACTCTTTCGATGAACATGCCCTCATCAATATTTCACCTCAAGTTGCGCCGACAAATAAAAATACTATTTTTAGTGATGAAGAGTTAAAAACGCTTGAGCAAAATTTACCTTCTCAATATCAACCGTTTGAAGGGCTACGGTTCCCTTTAAGTGCAAACCAGTTTCGCCCAAGTGATGATAAAAATAAGTCAAAGAAGGGGAGCTTAAAAGATATTGAAACTCAAAATGGTAAGAAGCGTTTTATTGCTTTACCTGACCGTTTGGGTTTAAGTTCTCGTTTATCTTTATATGATGCAAATCACCAGTTTGTAGTTGGTGAACCGCCTTCTTCAGATCAGATGTCATTTCGCCCGATTATCTTAAACAATCAAGTCGTGGGATATTTAGGCTTAAAACCCGTTTTGGATAAAGAAGATGCTTTAAGTATTAATTTCTTTAGTAATCAAAAGCGTTATTTACTCTTAATTTATGCTTTAACCTTGCTCTCAAGTTTAGTTGCGGCGCTATTGATGGCGACTTATTTTAAGAAACCGATTCAGCGTTTATTAAATGCGACAAATGAATTAACGAAAGGAAATTATCAGCATCAAGTTGTTATTAAGCGAAATGATGAATTAGGTGATTTATCCACCCAATTGAACCATTTGGCAGAAATTTTACATCGGCATGAAGAATCACGTCGTCAATGGGTAGCGGATACTTCCCATGAATTAAAAACGCCATTGGCTGTATTGCAAGCACAAATTGAAGCGATGCAAGACGGTATTCGAAAGGCAACCCCTGAACATCTTGATGCGATGATGCGTCAGGTTTCAAGCCTGAAAAAATTAACACAAGACCTTGCAGACTTGGCGCAGGCAGATGCACAACAACTCAAGTGTTATTTGAGTTCTGTAAATCCATGGGAAGTTGTATTACAAGAAGTTGAGAACTTTAAACCAAAACTTGAGCAAGCTGATCTCGAAATTCAAGTTGAAGGAACAAGTTCTCCGCTATTATTAGATCGTGATCGGTTTAAACAGATTATTGTTAATTTAATTAGTAATAGTATTCGTTACACAGAAACAGGTGGCAAAATTCATATTCATACAGCTCAAACTCCACAGGAGTGGACTTTGTATGTTGATGACAGTCCATTTGGTTTAAATGATGAGCAGTTATCTCGTTTAGGTGAACGATTCTATCGCGTAGATGATTCGCGTACGCGTAGTACAGGTGGAACAGGGCTAGGCTTGGCTTTGTCTTGTAAAATTGCGCAGGCGCTCGGTGGTACACTCAGTTTTGAACATTCACCATTAGGTGGTTTACGTTGTGTACTCACTTTTAAAAAGCAGAGTTAAATATAAAAGGAAAAATATCTCATGAAACATGTGATGTTGGTTGAAGATGAAGTCGAATTGGCGCATTTGGTGCGTGATTATCTTGAAGCTGCCGGTTTTGAAGTAAGTATGTTTCATGATGGTCAAGATGCCTATGCGAGTTTCCAGCAACGTAAACCTAATTTAATGGTTCTGGACTTAATGGTTCCACGAATGGATGGTTTGACCATTTGCCGTAAGGTACGTGAACAGTCAGATTTACCGATTATTATGGTGACTGCTCGTACCGAAGAAATCGACCGCGTCTTGGGTCTGAATATGGGCGCTGATGATTATGTATGTAAACCGTTTAGCCCAAAAGAGTTGGTTGCTCGCGTACAGGCAGTTTTACGCCGTTTAGAACGTAAGGCAGAGCCGGAACAGAATGATTCTTTCCGAATTGATAAAGCACAGCAAAGAATTTGGTATCAACAAAAATCGTTGAGCTTAACGCCAACCGAATTTCGTTTACTTGAGCTATTTTTAGAACATGTTGGACAAGTTTATTCACGAGCACAATTATTGGATCATATTAATCCAGATAGTTTTGACGTTGCCGATCGTGTGATTGACAGCCATATCAAAAACTTGCGCCGAAAAATTAGTGAAGCGGCTGAAACTGGTAACCGCCATGAGTGGATTCAAGCAGTTTACGGTGTAGGTTACCGCTTCGAATATCCTGAAGAGTAAAACACTAGCGAAAGTTATTCTGTGGATAACCACAATGTTATCCACAGAAAATGTGGATAATTTTAAATATTTTATGGATAAATTATAATCTTTGTATGATTTGGCACGAATTGCCAAATCTCGTCTATATCTGAATTTCTAACTGCGATACATCCTAAAGTCCAATCCTTGTGTGGCATATAAGTTGAGCTAAAAGGTATAGGTAAAAAGGATTTTGGAACAGATCCATGAATCATGATATCTCCACCGGTTGGTTGATTATGTTGCTTGGCATAAGCAATATCTTTCGCATCGGGATAGGAGATATGCAAAGATTTATAGTACGCACTTTGTGAGTTTCGCCAATCTATAGAATAAACACCTTCAGGTGTTTTACCATCATTTTCAAAGTGTTTATGCCCTTCAGGGTTAAAGCCTAGACGAATAGGATAACGACGAATCACCTCATTATTATTTTTGAGTAGAAGTACGCGTTGATTTTTAAATACTTCAATTGATGTGATGGGCTTAGTCTTAATTAGTTCTAAGATCTCTTCGGTTGAAAGAGCTTTATGGGATGATGTAAAAGTCGGTAAATATTTTTCATAATTATAAAAAGCGATTCCCAATGGAATCATGAGAAGTGTACAAATAATGATAGGTCTAATTTTCATATATTATTCTTTAATGTTTAAGAAACTCTCTAAGCTACCACTAAAGCGGCTTAAGAGAGTTTTAGTCTTTTAAAATATTAAGAAGAACAGCTTACCGCTACATCTGGTACGTCACTTGGTAAAGGACCTAAATCTTGTGGCTGTTCAAGTTCTGGTTGTCTTGTATAAGGATTATTGAGTAACTTAAATAAGCGGTCTACTTCACTAAAATCATCTCGTTCAGCTGCTTCAATAGCACGTTGGGCCATGTGATTCCGTAAAATATAGATCGGATTTGATTGCTGCATGTTTGCATCAAGTTCATCAGTATCTTGATGTTCACGAATACTTTGATATTGGTTAAGAAACTCATCAAACTGTCGAATATCAAGGCAATCATCTCGTAGAGTTTTATATTCTTTATTTTGAAGTCGGATAAAGCTCTGAGTGTAGTCGAGTTGTTCAGCCTGTAAGATTTTTAAAAAACTAAAACTACAATCAAGGCTGTCTTTATGAAAATGAGGTAATCCCATTTTTTTACATAAACCAGTTGTGTAATGTTCCATGAAGGTTGGTTCAAATTGTTCTAAGCAACGCGCTAACTCTTCTTTGAACTGATCCTTTTGTTCAGGCTCAGCGAGAGGGATTAAGTTGTTTAACCACGTCCATAAATTCCAATGACCTATACTTGGTTGATTTTGGTAAGTATAACGGCCTTGATAATCCGAGTGGTTATTAATCCAGTTCGGACGGAAGCGTTCCATGAAGCCATATGGACCAAAATCAAGTGTAGAACCAGTAATGTTAAGATTGTCTGTATTCATCACACCATGAGCAAATCCAACCAACTGCCATTTAGCAATCATGATTGCAGTACGCTCAACCACCTTTTTGGCAAAGGATAAAATAGGGTTCTCGGTTTCTAGACACTCAGGATAATGCCACTCAATACATTTTTGAGTGAATTCTGGCAGCAACTCTGGAGCGTATTGATTAATCCATTCAAAATGCCCTAAACGGATATGACATTCAGATGTTCTTAGTAACATTGCTCCCAATTCTAGTTTTTCGCGCTGTACCCCTTGAGTGGAGGTTGTAAAACCTACCGCGTGACTAGAAGCGACTCCTAAAGCATTTAAAGCATGCCCAGCTAAATATTCGCGGACAACAGAACGCAATACCGCGCGTCCATCTGCCATTCTTGAGTAGGGCGTCGGGCCTGCACCTTTTAGATGTAAATCTATGGTTTGACCCTTTGTATTGAGTATTTGTGCAATCAGTAAGCCACGACCATCACCGAGTTGTCCTGCCCATTGTCCGAATTGGTGGCCAGCATAGACCATCGCCAGAGAAGGGAATTCAGAGAAAGTACGCTGTCCGCTACAGATTTCAACCCATGCATTTTTTTCGTCTTCTGACCATTGCAGTTCATCTGCCAAAGCAGCATTGAAATGGCCTGCTTTTGCACCACGCAGAGGAGATGGCTGCTGAACATGAAATAATTTAGAAGGAAGTGAAGGGTAGAGCGGATTAAATTGCATGGTCTTGGCAAAATAGAGAGAGCGGATTTCACTATACCATAGTTAAAAAGCAGGCATAAAAATAGCTCCCGAAAGAGCTATTTTAGATCAGAATTTATTTTAGTCTGACACCACGTTGGTATTCTTTTTAACACTACGCATAAGTGTTTCTAAGCATTCACGGTGATGACTTAGACGGTGTTCAAGCAATTGAAAATCAACTTTAAGCTTGTGATCCATTCTATGAATCTTTTCAGCCATTGCTGCTTTTTTCACTTGTAACTCTTGTTCTTTAAGTTTTGCCCAATCATTTAAAGTATGGGTAAATGCTTCGTATTCTTGTGCAATACGTTGCTTCATTTGACTAATGTCAGCATTTACATCATGACCATAGATAGCAAGATCTTGCTCGGCATATTTAAACTTCATCGCCAGTTCTGCTTTTTTAATATTAAAGCTTGGAATACGACGTAAATTTTTAGCTAAACCAAGTTTAGAACAAGACCAAATCAACCATTTTGTTGGGTCATATTGCCACCATTTCACACCGTTACGATAATCGTATTGGAAGATATGATGATAGTTGTGGTAACCCTCGCCCCAAGTGGCGATAGCTAACCAGAAATTATCACGTGCTGAGTTTTCGTCTGTATAAGGACGTTTACCCCACATATGACAAAGTGAGTTAATAAAGAAAGTCACTTGATGGCTAATGATCAAACGCAATAGACCACCTATGAGGACCACACCCCATAAATCGCCAGTTGCCCAACCAATTAAACCTAAAATCCCAACATGAACTGCAACTACGAGTAAACCGTAGTATTTATGCTGGAACATAACCAATTTATCATTGAGCAAGTCAGGTGCATTTTTAAAGTCAGGCTCAGATGGTGAATGATCGCGGATCATCCAACCCATATGGGCATACCAAAAACCACGCTCAATTGAATACGGATCTTCATCCACATGATCAACATGTCTGTGGTGAGTACGGTGACCAGATGCCCAGAACAAAATACTATTTTGTACGGCAAACGTTCCACCGATCATTAAAAGAATTTTAAGCGGTAACGACGCTTCGTAAGCTCGGTGAGCCCACAGGCGGTGATAACCAGCAGTAATCCCCATACTACTTAGAGCTAAAAGAAAAAATAAGCTTACCCATGCGCTTACACTAAAATCATAATAATACGCGTAAATCGGGATTATTATTGCGGCAAGAATTGGTAAACCAATTAAGGTAATGCTAGCGGTCCAGTTAATTGGGGCTTTGAGTGGGGCGGAAGTCATATCCGGCAGCGCTCCTAGAATCCTTGTTAGACAAGGTACAAAGACAAAACGACATAGCAAAACCAATCATCAAGATATATTGCTATTCTATCCTTCATATTAACACGTGCTTAGTGAGAGTCACTAAGATTATTGTACAGATGTATTGAAAGAACGGTAACAGATTTAAACTATGTCACAGAGTTTTTCAAGTAGGAGAAGTTGTTTAATGAACGTACAACGATTGAAAAAAAAGAACAGCATTGATATTGCAAGAAAATTATCATTGAAGTGTGTCTTGGTCACAATCAGTCTTGTATTAGCAGCATGTCAAAGTACACCTGATCAAAATACAAAAAAAGTTCAAACAAAAAAAACAGTTCATCATGTTCAATCGCCTGTTGTGAAAAAGAGAGTGAGTCCTGATGGCATTCAAGATATTGATTGGCAGATTACTCAGATCAGTGGCCATAAGGCAAAATTCTTTACACAGTGGCCGACTCTTTCTCTAAATTCTGCGATCAAAACAGTATCAGGCCATACAGGCTGTAACGGAGTTTTTGGTCGTTATACATTTGATTTTAGCCAGCAAAAACTTGATATGCAGGTAAATGCAGGACATTTAAGTTGCGATGGTGCTTTAGCTCAAGAAGCAGAGCTGGTGGATGCATTACAACGTATTCAACGCTTTCAGTTAGTGGGCAATACGTTATATCTGCTCGATCAGAGTGGACAACGCCTTATTCAGGCACAAAAGAAATAAAAGGTGGTTTTACCACCTTTTTTATATTTATAGAGCTTGTAACATTGTGGTTGGAATATCTGTAATTAGCCCTTGTACATCTAAATCCCTAAGCTTTTTTGCTCTTTCTACATCGTTGACTGTCCAGACACTAATATTTAAGTCGGCCTGTTGTGAAAGCTGAATCATCTCATCTGTTGCGAGTTGATCGTGCCAGCCAATATGACAGCAACCATATTGATGAGCGAGTTCAATTGCGATTGCACCCACTGGAAGCTCGACCAATAAGCCTCGTTTAAATTGAGAATTCATCTCACGTAAAGCAGTTAAAATTTGAAGATCAAAACTTGTGATGGTGACAACTTTTTCAAAACCCTGTAATTCAGTCTCAAGCTTTTGAACGAGCCTTTCTGCTAAAGCCATGTCTCTTACAGCTTTCACTTCAACTTCAATATGATCGAAGTTATCAAGTAAATTTAAAACGCCTGTGAGAGTTGGTGTTGGCTCTGAACTTGGCCAGTCAGGCCAGTTTTGACGATGATCAAATGACAACGCTTGAGCCAAACTAGATTGCTCAACAATTTGGTCTACCCCAGCTGTACGTAAAAAGTTGTCATCATGAATAACGACTAATTCTTGATCTTGAAGTTGACGAATATCAAATTCGACACCACGAATACCTAAGTTTTTTAAGTGCTGAAAACCGCCTAACGTGTTTTCAGGAGCTTCTCGGCGTGCACCACGGTGACCAATAATGCGCATAATTTTCTTCTATCAACTATTTTTAATGATGGTCTCTTCAAAAGAGCAGAGACCATGTTTAATCTAATCTATTTTTAAATAATCTCATTAATATTTTTTTGCCAAAGTACTTCTTGTCCATCTTCAGCACGTTGTAGAGCACGAGATGCAACAAACAACCAGTCAGATAGACGGTTTAAAAGTTGGAGCGCCGTGGTTTGAATATTTTGATCACGCATTTGTACCGACAGTAGAGATCGTTCTGCGCGGCGACAAACGGCACGGGCTTGATGGGCATAACTGCAAGTTAAAGAGCCTGACGGTAAAATAAACTCTTTAAGCATTGGTAAGTCTTCATTCATACGGTCAATTTCTTTTTCAAGAAACTCAATACAAACAGGCTCAAGTAAATTGTAGTTTGGAATACAAACTTCTCCACCCAAGTCGAAAAGCCAATGTTGAACAAGGCTCAGACTTTTATCCCAATCTGCTTTGTTGGTCACTTGACTAGCTGTGATTTGAGCACGAAGTACCCCAATAATGGCATTGAGTTCATCGACATCACCAAGTGCTGCAATTCTTAAGTCATCTTTGGCAACACGAGAGCCATCGCCTAAACCTGTTGTGCCTGCGTCGCCTGTGCGTGTATAGATTTTGCTTAAACGGTGTCCCATGATGGATATCCTGAACATAAAAAAGGGGATAATGTCGGTCAGAACATTACCCCGAAACTGGAGTTAAGAAAATATTTTTATAATTAAAGTGAGATATTAATAACGGAAAGTTACGCCAACAGAAGCTTGACGGCCTGTATTAACATACCAGTCATTTGAAGGATACGTATTTAATACTTCACGATATTGAACATCACCTACGTTCTGAATATTAGTAAATACTTTTACGTTAGGAATGATATTCCAATAAGCATTTAAATCTACAGTTGCGTAACCCGGTACTCGCATAGAATTTGCTGAGTCTGCATAAGATTTAGATCTTGCAATTAAAGAGGCACTGATTCCGTAAATTGCATTTTCTAAACCTGTACTTACAGTGATAGTCTGGCGAGGACGGTAAGCAATTTCTGTATTATCTTTTTCATTTTCTGTTTTTACGTAAGCATATTCAGTGGACAAGAATAGATCATCCTGTTGCCACTTTATTCCAGCTTCACCACCTGTAAAGTTTGCTTTGGCTATATTTGTATTAGTACCCGCATTGTAGGCGATAAGATCTTTAATTTTTGTATGATAAACAGAAAAATTAGTACTCACATTTGACGTAAGATCATAGTTCATACCCATTTCATAAGAGGTACTTTCTTCTGGCGCTAAGTTCTCATTTCCTCCCCATTGTGAATAAAGTTCATTTAAAGTCGGAGCTCTGAAAGCACTACCGATATTTGCATATACGCTAGCATTCGGTAGGAAATGATAGCGAATAGCACCTTGGCCAACAGTATGGGTACCAAAGCGTTGATTGTCTTCTAAACGAACGCCAACTTGCGTATCAAAAAGATCATTCTTGAGTTGATGCTGTAGATAATAACCTGTGCTATTTACACTTTTATCTGAGTTTAGGATGGTATTACTTTTATAATTTGCATCGTTATAGGTGGCACCAACTAAAATATTTTGGTTCGGAGTGAATTTCCATTTCAGATTTAAATCACTTTCATTATTTTCAGTATTGTAATATGAGCCATAAGCAGGAACATTTTGTTTGTCCTGAACATTTGCATAGTGTGCATTAATGATTAAATCAGGCAAAATATTATAAGCAACTTTTGTGTTGATAACTCGATTTTCAAATTGACGTTGTGCTGTATTGGTTATGTAGTCATTACTAAAAACATTCGTACCTTTATTTTCACTAATTGAAGCAGAAGCATCTATTAAGTTTTCTTGGAAGAAACCTATTTTAGCGTGATAGCCTTTTTGATCATAACCAGCTTTTTCATTTTCTGGCTGACTTTCAAAAATACGTGTTCCATCACTTTCTAAGCGTTGCCCACCTGCTTGTGCATAGAACCCTTGGTCAGTCACGAGATTGGCATTAACAATAGCCTTATAGGTATTATTTTCACCATAAATACCCGTTAACTCAGCACCTGTTTTCTCTGGTTTTTTAGAAATTAATTGGACGACACCACCAATAGCATCACTACCATATTGAACTGATGCAGGGCCTTTTAGAATTTCAATTTGTTGAACATCTGTTGTATCTAAAAACGCCGGATATAATGGGCCAAGCTCATTTTGACTATTTAAACGAGCACCATCTTTAAGAACTAATGTATGAACTGATTTAGTGCCACGAAGTGAAATTTCAGAAACCTGACCTAGACCACCGCTTTGTTTTATATAAACAGAAGGATCGCGTTGGATAATATCCGAAACGTTTAATAATGGATTCTGCCCAATTGTTTTTTCATCAATCACTGAAATACGCGCCGGAACTTCACTCGCTTTTTCCGCACTTTTTGATGCAGTGATTACAATTGGATCAAGCTGAGTTGTGTTCGTTGTATCTTCAGCAAAAATAACAGGTGAAAACCCCATCGCAATAGCGATAGCCCCTACCAGACGAGTAGGTTGAAAAGACTTAGACATAACATGCTCCATACATTCACCCCACGTGAATGATCGGGTAGATAGATGAAACAAGTAGGTCTCCGGACTTCAGCGCCATATTTATGTTATGGACATATTCACCTTCCCACATTACTGCAGTGATGTAAGTCGATCTCGACTTAAAAAATATGCTTTACATTGTTACCGTTGCGGGGGCAGTGCCGGACTTTCACCAGCTTCCCTAAAGCATTAATTGCTTACACTTGCTTCCAATTTTATGCAGTATAAAGTGGCGATTTATTTCATACAATGTCATTTAACCCAATTCCCAGAGAACTTTTACGCAAGGGACAAAAATTGCATTACAATGGCGCTTATTTTAAGAAATGGTTGTAGTTTAGGCAGATCATGAGCCCATCAAACCAAAAACGTACACGCGCAAAAATCTGTGGAATTACTCGCATTGAAGATGTTCAGGCAGTTGTTGCTGCTGGAGCAGATGCGATAGGTTTTGTTTTTTTCCCGCCAAGTCCAAGACATGTGACAGTTGCGCAGGTTCAAGAATTAGCAAAAGTAATTCCACCTTATGTACAAATGGTTGGTTTGTTTGTTAATGCAAGTGCCACTGAAATTCAGGATGTACTTGATTGTGTTCCCCTAGATGTATTACAACTACATGGCGACGAAACTCCAGAACAATGTCAGGAAATAGCTCGCCATTGTAAACGTCGCTGGTATAAAGCGATTCAGGTTAAACCTGATTTAGATGTAATTGCTGAAATTCAAAAATATCAGGCGGCTGGTGCCAGTGCTGTATTGCTCGATGCGTGGCATCCTGAGCTTAAAGGGGGCACAGGACATCAGTTTGACTGGTCTAAATTCCCAAAACTTGATATTCCTTTAATCTTGGCAGGTGGTTTAACCCCTGACAATGTCATTGACGCTATTCATACTACCGGTGCTTTTGCAGTAGATGTGAGCGGAGGCGTAGAATCCGCAAAAGGTATAAAAGACCAACAACTCATTGAACGATTTATGCAAGGAGTCCAACGTGGATCAGCAAAACAATGTGATTGACTATACACAGTACCCAGATGCTGCAGGGCATTTTGGTATCCATGGCGGACGTTTTGTGTCAGAAACTTTAATGGCGGCATTAGAAGATTTAGAAAATCTCTATTCCCGCATGAAAAATGATGAACAGTTTCTGGCAGAATTCGACCGCGATCTCGCCTACTATGTAGGTCGTCCTAGTCCACTTTATTATGCTGAGCGATGGTCAAGAGAGTTAGGTGGTGCGCAAATTTACTTGAAGCGTGAAGACTTGAATCATACAGGCTCACACAAGGTAAATAACACGATTGGTCAGGCGTTATTGGCAAAGCTTTCTGGTAAAAAACGTATTATTGCCGAGACTGGTGCTGGGCAACATGGTGTGGCAACTGCAACAATCGCAGCACGTTTAGGTCTTGAATGTGTTGTTTATATGGGTGCTGAAGACGTTAAGCGTCAAGCCATGAACGTTTATCGTATGCGTTTATTGGGCGCGACTGTTGTACCTGTACAAAGTGGTTCTAAAACGCTGAAAGATGCCATGAATGAAGCGATGCGTGACTGGGTAACCAACGTTGATACGACGTATTATGTAATTGGTACAGTTGCAGGCCCACATCCATATCCTCAACTCGTTCGTGACTTCCAGTCGATTATTGGCCGTGAAGCACGCAAACAGATCTTGGAGCAAGCAGGTCGCTTACCAGATGCATTAGTTGCATGTGTGGGTGGCGGTTCAAATGCAATGGGCTTGTTCTATCCATTCTTAAACGATGCCAATGTGAAAATGTATGGTGTTGAAGCAGCTGGTTTTGGTATTGAAACTGGTAAACACTCTGCGCCATTAAATGCAGGTCATGTGGGTGTGTTGCACGGTAACCGTACTTACTTGATGAGTGATGAACAAGGTCAGATTATTGAGACACATAGTATCTCAGCAGGTCTTGATTATCCGGGTGTTGGTCCTGAACATAGCTTCTTGAAAGATATGAAGCGCGTAGAATACGTGCCGATTAATGATACAGAAGCTTTGCAAGGTTTCCGTGATTTAACCAAAATCGAAGGGATTATTCCTGCACTTGAAAGCTCGCATGCGATGGCATATGTCTCTAAGCTTGCACCAACCATGTCTAAAGATCAGATTATTATTGCGACTGTTTCAGGTCGTGGTGATAAAGATTTAATGACAGTTGCACGCATTGATGGCGTAGAAATGGTCGAGATGTAAGAGAACTATAATGCCAAGCTTGTTTATGGTGATGTTAGGTGGGCGTCATGCTCGCGCTAATACAGAAGTTCATGATGTAGTCATGGCTGTAGGAGATACTTTGGAAGAAGTTTATCCTCAACTTAAACAGGCTTGGTTTGGTGAGGCTCAAGGATTACATATTGATGCTTGGGCCAAGCTCTCTGGTGTTAGCTCTCAAGGGCAAAATTATCAAATTCATTTTACAGATGCAGCACCCAAACCAGAGAATTTAAAATTATATTTAATTAATCTGGGTGGATATAATGCTAGTGAATTCGGTGAACTTCATCGTTATGAGTTTATCGTTGCACCCAATGCTGTTATTGCAAAACAATTGGGTAAACAATTTATAGATCAAGAGTGGCAAAAAGCACACACAGATCGAGTGATTGATATTGATGACTGCTTAGCGATAGATTGTGTAGCAGGGCGCTATATTCATTTAATAAAAGGCGATTTTGCTGCAACGATTTGGGAAAATATGTATTTAATTGTCTAATTTTTCTTAAAAAAAGCTTAAAGATAAAAAGAAAATATAAAAAGTTGCTGATCCTATGTATAGCTCTCTCAAATCACAACTTTTTTGTAGCACTATTTACAATTCATCTGCTTAAACTAGTGGCTCAACATAAGCTCTTTGGAGTAATAAAAATGGGTCTTTTAGACGAAGTAGGTAAAATTGCTGGTGCAATTATCGCGGAACAAGGCGTCGATAAATTAGATCCAGATGCAGGTTTTCTAGAAAAAGCAGCAGGTGCTTTTGCAGGCTATGAAGCCGCAAAGATCGCTGAAAAAAAATTGGAAAATCAGGATAGTAATGAGCAAGAATCAGAGTCTGAGCAAGCGAGTGATGATGACGCTTAACTTTTAGAAATCTTACATCATGAGTTGAATTTGATTTTATTGATGAGTCAGGTCACAGCTATTTAAAGTAAGTGGTCTTATATAGATTTAGGTAGATATTAGAGAAAAGAGCATATTCATTATGCTCTTTTTTTATTGTTAATATAAAAGTCATTTGAAGATCAAGCAGATGTGGTAGCCAATTGGTCACTGAACAGTCTATTATTATCGAATAGATGGATAGGAAATCACCGGATAATAAATAATGGATTTAATTCAAGAAAATGGACAGCCTCGCTACGGGCGTTTTGAATCTGTACCGTCAACCATTCACGTACAACATTATATTTATAAAACCCCTTATGGTAAGGTCTTAAAGGGTTGGCGTAAGCAATTAAAATATAAAAAATTTAAATTCTGCGGCATTCAACATAAACACTATAGTATTGGCCTGGCAATTGCAGATATCGGTTGGGTCGGGCACGGTTTTTTCTATATTTATGACCATGAAACCCAGCAAGTCATTGAGTGGAATGCGATTCAGCCTTTAGGTCATAAAACCTATCTTGATGAACAGCCGTTGTTTAATCAAAGCTATTTTTCTAAATCGCCTTATCAGTTTGATATCCAGCATGCCAATGGCGTGCGGTATATTCGAGTTACTAAATATGGTGAGATTCAACTCAGTGCTCGTATTTTTTGTGCTGGGACCGATATATTAAGTTTATGTACACCGACAGGAATTAATGGTTGGACCTATACTCAAAAGCAGACCACGCTGGGTCTAGAGGGAATGTTTATTAATAAACAAAACCAAGTCGTCCAATTTGATGAAAAGACATTTGTATCTCTAGATGATACGTGTGGTTTTTTGCGACCTGAAACGGCTTGGTTCTGGCTTTCATGTAATTTCTGGGATGAGCAAGGGCGGCGTATTGGTTTAAATTTAGCTTCAGGGGTTAATGAAAGCTTTGGTAATGAAAATTGCTTATGGATTAACGGAGTTTTATTTCCACTGACTGATGTTTTATTTGAAAAAGTAAATGATGAGCTTTGGCAAATTAGCTCTCTAGATCAAAAACTTAATCTACAGGTCCATATTGGTTGGTGCCGATACGAAAATATTAATTTAAGAATGATTGGAAGCCAGTTCAACCAGTGGCAAGCTAAAATTAGCGGTACGATTGAACATGAGGCAACTGATATCATCACTTGCAATGAGCAATACGGTTTACTAGAACAACATTATGCAAAATGGTAACAAGCAGGTTATAAACCTGCTTGCCAAAATGCTTCACCAGCTGCAATAGGATCATTCGTCTTTTCGAGTGTTTCAATCCAGACTGGATATTGACGAATGACCGGATGCTGACTTGGATGAAAATCTTTTTTAAACCAATCTAAGTATTGGCTTTTCATAGCGGTTAATGTGCCATTTTTGCCGAAAAACCAAGGTAAACCTTTAAGGCTCATCAATAGTCTTTCTCTAGAACTAAAGCCATCACATTTCAACATGATGTTGGTGCGATAAAGTGTAAAGCCAAACATCAATACTGTCGTAAGAACTAATACAAATCGACGAGTTGACTCAGGAACTTCACCTACTTGTTTCATCACATCAAAAGCAACATCACGGTGCTCCATTTCTTCAATGGCATGCCAAGCAAACAGTGCTCGAACATATGGGTGAGCATTTTCCAAAGTTTTTTTATTGCTATAAAACGTTTCTGCCATTAATGCTGTTAAATGTTCAGCTGCTGCCGTCATTGCAATATTGTATTGCGGTGAGCGTTTGGTGAGTTCAAAACGAAAAATTCTTTTTAGCGTAGCTGTGAATTGATCAACAGGCATACCTTGCTCTTTCATAAGCTGATTCATTTTGTCATGAGCAATACCGTGTTGAGCTTCTTGTTTAATAAAGTCCACAACTCGTTTTTGTAGTTCTGGATCATCAATTTTGTCACGGAACATACGAACACATTCGATAAAATAACGCTCTCCATCAGGAAAGGTTAAGCTGAGTGCATCAAACATACGAGTCAAAAAAGGATCATTATTGAACCAAAAGCGAGGTGCTTCGTTTAAGTGAAAATCTAGATCTTTACGAACCACTGGCTCGACCTGATAAGAAACATGTGCGTTCATATTTTTATTTCTCGCATCTAACTTGTTCACTAGTATCTCGCGACTGGTCGGCTTTGTTTTGACAGTTATTGCCAATTTTTATACAGTTTGCGACAAGATGGCAGTAAAAAAGGATGAGCCATGCAGGATTTTACAATTTCAAATGGTTATTTTTACCTTTGGAATACTTACTTAAAAGAAAGGGAAATGGACTGGCAGGCATTAAATCTGACGGATGTTCAGGCGCGACAAGTTCAAAATATTTTAGCTTCGTCTATTGATGCTCAATCATCTTTAAATTTTTTTCTTGAGCTTTTAGAGTTAACCGAGTCTCAGCTACAAGTTTCCAATTTAGCTTTGGAAATGGCCACCTGCATTACACCTGCCAATTTTGGAGTATTGGGCTATATGGCATCCCGAAGTGGCAGTTTTGCAGAGGTTCTTGAATATATTATGAAGTTTCATCGTCTGGTAATTGACGGTGAGCAAGTGGTGCCTATGCAAATTGAGCAAGATGCTTCTAAAATTCGTTTGTATTGGCCATTGGTTGATGACAGCAACATCATACTTTGTGAATTGACTTTGGCAGCGATGGTACAACTTGCTAAACAAATAGCCCCACTACATGATTTTCTCTTGCAACAAGTTGAGTTTGTGCACCGTGCACGTGGTCCGTTAGTGCACTATCAGCGTTTCTTTCAATGCAAATTATCATTTGAAAAACCTTACTATGCATTAACTTTTGCAAGTGAGGGACTAAGTATTCGTCCTCAGCATGCAGACCCAACCTTAATGCAACTTTTGGTGAAACAGGCAGAAGAAGCGTTAGCTCAGCGTAAAATACATACAGATTTAGCTCAGCAAATTCATTGGATCGTCCATGAATATTTTAAGCAAAGGCAGCAGGCCCCTAAAATAGAAGATATTGCCATCGAGTTGAATATTTCAGTACGAAGCTTGCAGCGCCAGCTACAGTCATTAAACACTTCATTTAAATTAATTTTAGATGCGGAGCGCATGAGACGTTGTGAGATATTACTCAACCAAAATGCCAGCCTCACTTTAATTGCTGAACAATTAGGATATTCGGACCAGTCTGCACTTGCACGGGCCCATAAAAATTTGACAGGGCAAACTTTGCTAACCAGAAAAAGGCAATTACAGCTAACAAATAAAAATGCAGCGAAATAGCCCTTTTGTGGGGATTTTCTATTCAGATGACGATCTAATAATGGCTCGAAAATAGGAAGCTTTGATCATTGAGAAAAGTTTCAAAATATTGATAAATGTACACCATGGGTTGTATGAATCATACAATCGAATATCGCCATAACGTTAGACCTGTTCAATGGACAAAAAATAGCGTTAAAATGCGATGTTCTTGTATTTCTACAAACAACTCCTCAATTTTAAATAATTCAAGGAAAGCACAACCCTATGTCACGTCTTGCCACCCGTTTTGAAAAGCTTAAGTCCCAACAACGTAAAGCGCTTGTATCTTATGTTATGGCGGGTGATCCACAACCGCAAGTAACAGTTCCGTTACTGCATAAAATGGTTGAGGCAGGAGTAGATGTCATTGAGCTTGGTTTACCATTTTCAGATCCAATGGCTGATGGTCCAGTAATTGCGCTTGCAGCTGAACGTGCGCTTGCAGCAGGGACTAACACATTAGATGCTCTTAATATGGTAAAGGAGTTTCGTGAACAGGATCAGGATACACCTGTTGTTTTAATGGGTTATCTAAATCCAGTTGAAGTGATTGGTTATGAGAAGTTTATTTCTCATGCGAAACAGTGTGGTGTAGATGGCTTATTGCTGGTGGATTTACCGCCAGAAGAGTCAAAAGAGTTTGCTGCTGTGTTGAAGCAACATGACATGGATCAAATCTTCTTACTCGCGCCAACTTCTACAGACCAACGCATTCAACATGTGGCAAATCAGGCAAGTGGATTTATCTACTATGTTTCACTCAAGGGTGTAACGGGAGCCGCAACACTAGATACGGCAGAAGCTGCTGCACGTATTCAGAAAATCAAAAATGCCACTGATATTCCAGTAGGCGTTGGTTTTGGTATTAGTGATGCCGCTTCAGCAAAAGCAATGGGTAGTGTTGCTGATGCTGTGATTGTAGGTAGTGCTTTCGTTAAAAATTTTGCAACGTTGGCAGCGGATGACGCTGTTGAACAGACGGTGAATAAAGTCAAGGAGCTTCGAGCAGCGCTCGATGAGTTAGTATGAATCAAGAAGTGAAATCAGTGAAAGTTCTTAGCCCTGCGACCCCATGGACAAAACGTCCGGTTCCAGGTATTGAAGTCGCAAATGAGCAACAAATTCTCAAAGCAACATTTACTGAGCCAACGATTGAATGCCCTGAATGTCATGCTCTAGTGACACGTACAGCAATCTCTTTCAATGCGTATGTTTGTCCACAGTGTGACGAACACTTACGTATGAAAGCTCGTGATCGTTTGAACTGGTTCTTCGACAATGTAGTAGCAGAATTAGGACAAGAGTTTAGCGCGAAAGATCCGTTAAAGTTTGTCGACACTAAGCCATATCCAGATCGTATGCGTGAAGCGCAAAGCAAAACTGGTGAAACAGAAGCTTTAATTGCCATGCAAGGTAATTTAAATGGCGTTGATTTGATTGCATGTGCTTTTGAGTTCGACTTTATGGGCGGCTCTATGGGTACTGTAGTGGGCGACCGTTTTGTTCAGGCTGCTGAACTTGCTATTGCAAAACGTCAACCATTGATCTGTTTCGCAGCTTCTGGTGGCGCACGTATGCAAGAAGGCATGTTGTCACTTATGCAAATGGCACGTACTTCAGCGGCGATCCAAAGATTAAAAGATGCAGGCTTGCCTTATATCGTGGTGTTAACACATCCAGTGTATGGTGGTGTAACAGCTTCTTTAGCAATGTTGGGTGATATTCATATTGCTGAACCTAAAGCGATGATCGGCTTTGCTGGTAAACGTGTAATTGAGCAAACTGTACGTGAAACTCTAGAAGAACCGTTCCAACGTGCAGAATATTTGCTTGATCATGGTGTAATCGATCAGATTGTTCATCGTCATGCTTTACGTGATACTGTATCTCGACTTGTATCGAAATTGATGAACTTACCTTGAATCAACAAGCTCCACTTTCAATAGACTCTTTAGATACATGGCTCAATTATTGGAGCCATGTTCACGTTACAGGGATAGATCTTGGTCTGGAACGTGTAATTCCTGTTGCAGAAAAGCTGGGTGTCACTCAGCCTACTGCTAAAGTTTTTACAGTAGCCGGAACGAATGGTAAAGGCTCAACTACAACCACACTAGCTGCTATCTTAAATGAGCAGGGTTATAAAGTTGGGTTATATCAGTCGCCCCATATCTATCGCTTTAATGAGCGAGTTAAATTAGGTGGAGTCGAAGTCGATGATCAAAGTCTGATTGATGCTTTTGTTGAAGTCGATCAGGCTCGTCGCGATTGTGATTTGAGCTTATCTTTTTTTGAAGCAACCACTTTGGCTGCTTTTGTCATTTTTAAACAACAGCAATGCGATGTATGGGTACTCGAAGTCGGTTTGGGTGGGCGCTTAGATGTCGTCAATGTAATTGATCCCAACGTTGCAATTATTACTAATATTGGCCTAGATCATACCGATTGGTTAGGCGATACCATCGAAAAAATTGCTTTTGAAAAAGCAGGAATTATTCGTCCACAAATTCCGGTTGTCTTTGCTGGCGAACAACTTTTACCTCAAGCAATTCAAGATAAAGCAGAAAGTACACAAGCAGACTTATATACCGTTAATCGTGATTATTTTTATAAACTCGCCGATGATGGACAAAACTGGTACTTTGCCTCTGAGGGAACCACTTTAAAGCTTCCTTTAGGTCATTTAGCCATTGAAAATATTGCAGGGGCGGTTGCTGCCATTTTAATTAGCGGACTTGAAGTTTCCCAGTCGGCATTAGAAAAAGGTATTCAATCTGCACGCTTAGCAGGGCGTTTTGAACAGCGTCAAGTTGAAGGAAAAACAGTAATTTTTGATGCCGGACATAATCCACATGGTGTTGAATTTTTGTTAAAGCAATTGCGAAATTTCTTAGAATACAATAAACAGTACACAGAAGTTGTCGCAGTATTTTCAATGCTGGCAGATAAAGATATAAAATCAGTAGTCGATTTATTGAAACCTACTGTTTTACATTGGAAAATTGCTGAGTTGAATGTGCCGCGTGCTGCACCGATTCAGCAACTCAATGATGCCTTACAAGGTCAGACAGTACAACAATATGGCAATATCAAAGAGGCATTTAAATCAGCGCTTGAGCAAACAAATAACAATCAGCTGATTTTGGCCTGTGGTTCGTTTCATACTTTAGAAGCGATTTGGGAGTATTTGGAAGAATGTCAATGAATAACAAACAACGCTGGATGGGTGGTGTTGTTTTACTGGGAGGTGGTGTTTTATTGGCAGCATTACTTCTAAAAGGAAATGAGGAAATAAAACAGGTTGAAGTTCAACCACCCGCATCCACATCGCCAAAAACTCAAACTAAGCCAAAGCAAGCAACTGAAGGCCAAATGGTACAACTACAACCTCTAGCGGTTGATGTTGAAACAGAAAAACGTTTGCTAGAAGAGCAGCGCCGTTCGCGTGAAAAAGCGGTTGCTGAGCAAGAAGCACGTGCAGCTGAGTTTTTAGCAATGCAACAGCAAGCTGAAGCTGATGCTGCTCGTAAAGCAGCAGCAGAGTATGCTGCGATTAATGCACGTCGTACAGCTGCTCAAGAAAGTTCAGATAATATTCCACCAGAGTTAGTGGGTGAGGCGAAAGCTAAAAACCAGCAAACTAATGTGGCGAATAAAACAACTGATACTTCAAAAATAGATGCAGACAAAAAAGCAGCTGAAGCAAAACGCCAAGCAGAATCTGATAAGAAAGCAGCTGAGGCAAAACGCCAAGCGGAAGCTGATAAGAAAGCAACTGAGGCAAAACGTCAGGCAGAAGCTGATAAGAAAGCTGCTGAATCAAAACGTCAAGCAGAAGCAGATAAGAAAGCTGCTGAAGCAAAACGTCAGGCAGAAGCTGATAAGAAAGCGACTGAAGCAAAACACAAAGCAGAAGCTGATAAGAAAACATCAGAGGCTAAACGTAAAGCAGAAGCTGATAAAAAAGCTGATGCTGAGAAAGCGCGTGAACTGCTGGAAAATGGTGATAAAAAGTGGATGGTGCAAGTTGCATTGGCTGCTAACCAAGCAAATGCAGATTCAGTTGTTTCTAAATTACGAGCTAAAGGCTACAAGGTAACTACGAGTCAAACCAGCAAGGGAATCCGTATTATGGTTGGACCTGCGAAAGACCGTGATACTGCAGATGCCGCCCGTAAGAAAATTACTTCTGATTCAAGTTTAAACATGAAATCGGCTTGGGTCATTGATTGGGTACCACTTGATCAGCGATAACGGCTGATCATCCCCTAAATCAAATCAGGAACACTTACTTCAACGGCTTTATTCTTGTGAAGAAGTGTTCCATTCAATAGGGGATCTTGAAGATGAATACAACGATTAAAATATTAGAACAATTTGTTTTTGCACAAGATTCAGGGATTAGCGCACTGTCTGGAGTTGCTTGTGTGGGGGATGATATTTATTTTGTTGGTGATAATCTCCCTTATTTATTAAGAATTAATCGAAACCAGAACATGGCCGATGCAACGGTCTTTGAAAAAATTGCGTTATTTGATCCTTCAGAGCAAATACCGCTAAGAGAATTAAGCAAAGAACAAAAGCCTGATTTTGAAGCTTTAACCGCTATAAGTTGGAACGGACAATCAGAGCTTTTGGTGATGGGCTCGGGTTCAACAGAAAATCGAAAACGAGCATTACTCTATAACCCTGCCAATGATCAGGTCAGAACTTTCTTGGATGCGGTTGATTATGATTTTTTGCAGCATCAGGTTGAATTAACAGGCGGGGCTGATCTTAATATAGAAGCCATATGTTCAGACCATCGTTATCTCTATATCTTTCAGCGTGGCAACATAAATTTCCATCATGGGGTTTTAGTCTTTGATTTAATCAAAATTCAAGCAGGAAAATCCTTAGCAAATGCACTTATACATTCGCTCAAACTGAGCTTAGCTGAGCTTGATGGTTCAGCAAGTGGCATTTCAGATGCTTGTTTTTTAGTGGATAAAAATTTGATTGTTGCTACAGCTGCGGTCGAGCAAACACTCAATACCTATGATGACGGTGCGGTTTTGGGAAGTTTTATCTTGGTGTTTTCGCCTGATGGTAAAGCTTTAGCGGCTCATTTGATTCAAGATGCGAAAGGACGAACACTGCCAATAAAGGTTGAAGGGATTACTTGGTTCGAGTCGAGATTAGATGGCGAAGTCTTTTTATTAGTGACAGACAGCGATGGTGGTGATTCTGAAATTTTGAAGGTATTACTTAGCAACGCCGCTTTGGGAAAATCATAAAGTTAAATCATATTTTTGATGATCATCTATCTTTAAATGTATGTTTTTCGATGTAATTGATAAGAATAAAAACAATAAATAAGTTGGTGATTGAGCCAACTTATTTGCCTAATAATCGTGTTTGCATACAAAAGCAATCTAGTCTTTAGCTGCTGGAATTCGACAGTTGCTGTTGAATCCATTTTACATTTTCAGGTGTAAATAAACCGTCAATGTTCTTCCATATAATATGGTAGCCATAACCACCTTCTTTCATTTCTTTAACTGCATCATCAATTGCCCAATTCTCAAAAATAATTCGATACATCGCAACGCTGGCGCCTGTACGGTCTGAACCATGATAGCAGTGCAATAAAACACGTTGATTATTCTGTTTGGCAATTTTGATTTGTTGCATGACTTCTAATAGATCTTGTCGATTAATTGCCCATGTGTTGATAGGAATATGCACAAGATTAAAATTTTCATTTTTAAAAACTAAAGTATCTGCGTCTTTGGCCCTTAAATTAATAATCGTTCCAATTTGATGATTCTTTAATTCTGAAATCATTGCAGCACTAGGTTGTTCACTGCGAAAAACATCATTACTAATTTGATAAAAGTTATGGCTCTGAGAAACTAAAGTGCCCCAGTCTTTTGGTCGTTGCTCATGGGCAATACTTTCATGCTGCATGCATCCCTGTAAGTTTATACAGATGAGAAGTGTGATGAGCGATAATTTTTTCATGTTAGATACCGGTTAAGCTCATAAGGATCATGAGCACAAATTATTTCAATCGTTGGTTCATGTTGAGCTAAATGCTGTAAGCGTTTGAGATTTAAAAGACGCTTTTCATTATCTTCTGCAAATGTTTTTTCCAGCACACTGAGCGATCTTAATTTATTTTTAGGGTTTAACTCTAGATGTGAGTAGTAAGCATCCCCACAAAATAATAACCATTGATTTTGTTGCTTTATGACAATACCACAATGACCAGCTGAATGCCCCAATAGAGGTACCATTAAAATTTCATCTTGGAACAGAGGAAAGCCTTTTACTTTTTCGAGGTTAAACCATGCTTCACCTTGCTGATATTCAACAAAGTTCCAGTAGCGATGATCTTTATATTGATTGGTTCTATAACGAAGTTTGCCCTTAAAATTTGGAAGTTGCGCTGCGTTATATTCTGCTGCTAAAACATGCACAGTGGCATGCGGGAAATCTGAAATTCCACCTGCATGATCAAAATCAAGATGAGTCACAAAGATGTGCTTTACATCTTTAGGATTAAACCCGAGCTTTTGGATTTGCTGAATGGCACTAAACTCAAGGTTAGGTTCAATTTTACCTAAACGCTTAACTAATGAGCCTAGGCGTTGTTTCATATGTAAATAATCTTGCAAGCCAAAGCCTGTATCAATAAGCACTAAGCCTCGATCAGTTTCAACCAGAAGGCAATGACAGACGACTTCAGCTCGAAAGCCTTTTTGTCCAAAGAGTGGGGCGCAAACTGGGCACATGCTGCCACACTTTAAATGATGAATTTTATAGATCATGATTTTTATTTTTTATACCGAATCGCTTCGAGTTATAACTGATCTGAGCAGTAAAAACCATGTGTATTCAATACATAAATAAAAAAGCCATCGCGTTGGATGGCTTTTTAAGGCTGGAAAATTTACTTATTTTGCTTAAGATTTACTATGCGGTTTGCTTATTTGAAATCTTCTGATGCCTGCCTACGCGCTTTGCTTGTCTTGCAAGCAATAAACCTTTAGTCGGTTTTATTGCTTTCAGGCTGTGGTGTGAGGCGTAAATAAGGTTTAACGGCTGTATAGCCTTTAGGGAAGCGCTGTTTAATTTCTTCTTCATCTTTAAGTGATGGCACAATAACGACGTCTTCGCCTTGCTGCCAGTTCGCTGGTGTAGCGACTTTATGCTTATCCGTTAATTGTAATGAGTCAACAACACGTAAGACTTCATTAAAATTTCGGCCTGTTGAAGCAGGGTAAGTAATAATTAAGCGAACTTTTTTATTAGGATCAATAATCACTAAAGAGCGCACTGTGAGTGTTTCACTGGCATTAGGATGGATAAAACCATAGAGCTCAGATACTTTACGATCTTTATCTGCAATGATTGGAAAATTTACCGTTGTGTTTTGTGTTTCATTAATATCGTTGATCCAGCCCTTATGAGACTCTACATCGTCTACGGACAAAGCAATCGCTTTAACATTACGCTTCGTAAATTCATCTTTTAATTTTGCTGTGTAGCCTAATTCTGTTGTACATACTGGCGTATAGTCGGCTGGATGTGAAAATAAGATTCCCCAACTATCACCTAAAAAATAATAAAAATGAATAGTACCTTCGCTCGATTCTTGTTGAAAATCGGGGGCAGTGTCTCCTAATCGTAGTGTCATGATATTTCCTCAATTGCTCATAATTTGTTATTCGATTGAATGAATATGCAGCATTTACTTTATGATTAAAATTATTGTTTTTGTATTTTATTATGAACTTTTGATATAAGTGTAAATATATATGACTAAAACTCATTATTTTATGTGCTTAATCAATGTAACTTTAAGGTAAATTTGCTAAATTAGATTTCTCGGAAGTTATGCTTAATAGATGAGCGTTAATGCTACGTTTTTAGGTGCAAGGCGCATTACGGGGGACTAGATGAATGATAAAACCATTCGTCTAACTATCAGATTTTTTTTAGGGGTTTTGTGCAAACCCCTTGTACTTCAAATTTCTGGCACCATAATAAACGACTGAGAAAAAGTTTATTCATTTGACCAAGCAAGATTTAGAGAGTTTATCCATGTTGGCAAGTCTGATCGGAGGTATCTTCGGTACAAAAAATGAGCGCGAACTCAAACGCATGCGCAAAATTGTTGAGCAAATCAATGCGCTCGAGCCGACGATATCAGCTTTAAGCGATGCAGACTTATCTGCAAAAACTCCAGAATTCAAACAACGTTATAATAATGGCGAAAGTTTAGATAAATTACTTCAAGAAGCGTTTGCAGTTTGTCGTGAAGCAGCCAAACGTGTAATGGGCATGCGTCACTATGACGTTCAGCTTATTGGTGGTATTACCTTACATGAAGGTAAAATTGCCGAAATGCGTACAGGTGAAGGTAAAACCCTGATGGGTACTTTGGCGTGTTATTTAAATGCTTTGAGTGGTCAAGGTGTACACGTTATTACGGTGAACGATTATTTGGCACAGCGTGATGCTGAGTTGAACCGCCCATTATTTGAATTTTTGGGTTTATCTATTGGTACGATCTATTCAATGCAAGGTCCGTCTGAAAAAGCGGAAGCTTATCTTGCTGATATTACCTATGGTACCAATAACGAATTCGGTTTTGACTACTTACGTGACAACATGGTGTTTTCTTTAGCAGAAAAGAAACAACGTGGTTTGCACTATGCCATTATCGATGAAGTTGACTCAATCTTGATTGATGAAGCACGTACACCATTAATTATTTCTGGTCAAAGTGAAGACTCTTCGCATCTATATTCTGCAATTAATTCGATTCCCCCTAAATTAAAGCCGCAAAAAGAAGAAAAAGTGGCAGATGGTGGGCATTTCTGGATTGATGAAAAGCAGCGTTCAGTTGAAATGACCGAAGTTGGTTATGAAACTGTTGAGCAAGAACTTATTCAGATGGGCTTATTGGCTGAAGGTGAAAGCTTATATTCAGCAACGAATCTAAGCCTTGTTCATCATGTGTCTGCTGCTATTCGTGCACATTTCTTATTCCAACGCGATGTTCACTATATTATTCACGATGGCGAAGTCGTGATTGTTGACGAACACACTGGCCGTACAATGCCAGGTCGTCGTTGGTCAGAAGGTTTGCATCAAGCAGTTGAAGCGAAAGAAGGTTTAGAAATTCAGCCTGAAAACCAGACGCTAGCGACCACAACATTCCAGAACTATTTCCGTCTATATAAAAAGCTTTCAGGTATGACAGGTACTGCTGATACTGAAGCTGCGGAAATGAAAGAAATTTATGGCCTTGATGTTGTGATTATTCCAACTCATCGACCAATGGTACGTAATGACCAAAACGATTTAATTTATTTAAACCGTAATGGTAAATACGACGCGATTATTCAGGAAATTACGAATATTCGTGAGCAAGGTGTAGCACCGATTCTGATTGGTACAGCGACCATTGAAGCCAGTGAAATTTTATCTTCTAAGTTAATGCAAGCTGGTATTCATCACGAAGTGTTGAATGCAAAGCAACATGAGCGTGAAGCTGACATTATTGCTCAAGCGGGTAGCCCGAATGCAGTCACGATTGCAACCAACATGGCTGGTCGTGGTACTGACATTATCTTGGGTGGTAACTGGAAAGCGAAGCTTGCCAAAATTGAAAATCATACGGCTGAAGATGAAGCACATCTGAAAGCACAATGGGAACAAGACCACGAAGATGTGTTGAAATCAGGTGGTTTGCACATCATTGGTTCTGAACGCCATGAATCACGTCGTATTGATAACCAGTTACGTGGTCGTGCGGGCCGTCAAGGTGACCCTGGTGTTTCTCGTTTCTATTTGTCTCTTGAAGATGACCTTATGCGTATTTTCGCAGGTGACCGCGTAGTCGGAATGATGCGTGCGATGGGTCTCCAAGAAAATGAAGCGATTGAACACAAAATGGTGAGTCGTTCAATTGAGAACGCTCAGCGTAAAGTTGAAGCGCGTAACTTTGATATTCGTAAAAACTTATTGAAATACGATGATGTGAATAATGAACAACGTAAGATCATTTATTCACAACGTGATGAAGTATTAGCTGAAAATACTTTAAAAGAATACGTTGAAGAAATGCATCATGAAGTGATGAAAGGCGTGATTACTAACTTTATTCCACCTGAGTCAATTCATGACCAGTGGGATGTTGAAGGTTTAGAAAACGCTTTACGTATTGATTTGGGTATTGAACTTCCAATTCAAGAATGGTTAGACCAAGATCGTCGTCTAGATGAAGAAGGTTTAGTTGAGCGAATCAGTGATGAAGTGATTGAGCGTTATCGTCAGCGCCGCGCTCAAATGGGTGATGAATCAGCAGCAATGCTTGAACGTCACTTCGTTTTAAACTCTCTTGATCGTCATTGGAAAGATCACTTAGCTGCAATGGATTATTTGCGTCAAGGTATTCACTTACGTGGCTATGCGCAAAAGAACCCTGAACAGGAATACAAGAAAGAAGCTTTCAACCTGTTTGTAAATATGTTGAGCATTATTAAAACTGATGTTGTGACTGATTTGTCTCGTGTACATATCCCAACACCAGAAGAACTTGCAGAAATGGAAGCTCAACAGCAGCAGCAAGCTGAGTCAATGAAGCTTTCTTTTGAACATGATGATGTAGATGGTTTAACTGGCGAAGTTACACTTTCTCAAGAAACCATGAACGAGTCTGACGATCAGCAAGCTTTCCCTGTTCCAGAAAGCCGCAATGCACCATGCCCATGTGGGTCTGGACTAAAATATAAACAATGTCACGGTAAGATTTAATCTGCCTTAACGAAAAAAAGCAGAACAATTGTTCTGCTTTTTTTATGTTTGTAGTAAGCCTGTGAATAATGTTTGCAGTTTTAAGCATTAAATGCTATTTACTTCTCATCCAGAGTGTATGTTGGAAAGACAATGAAAAAAGTATTACAACCTTTATTTTTAACTGTTCTTGCTGTGCCTAGTTTTGTTTTCGCAGCAGAAGCAGCTTCAGCCCCTCAAACGACAACGGTTGATAAAGTACTTGCAGCAAAAGGGCCAACTTCGGCTCAAGCTGTAGTGAAGCAAGAAAATACAACAGTGATTAGTCCGCGTACAGGCATTCGCTATACGTTGGGTAACACGGGTAATCGCCCAATTATTTTACAAACGACAGCGATTGCTCCAGCAAACTCAGCAAATATTAATCGTATTGTGGCAACTAACCCTGCTTTATCTGCGAAGAGCCAAGAGAAAGCTAAAGTTGCACTCATTGGTGAAGCTGCTGTTGCTGGACCAGCTGCTGTTGCAGCAAGTAATCTAACAGCTCCTGCTGTATCAAATAGTATTGCGCCTTCGAATCCAGCATCAATGAATTAATTCATATATGTATAAAAAAGCCGGTCAATCATGAACCGGCTTTTTTTATAAGAATTTCTAATTTTTAGATCTGATTATTCACATCATCATTTTTTGTTTCACGAATGAGTAAGAAAGCGACCAGTGATAAAAGTGATGCCGCAGTAAGATAATAACCAACTGCATATAAACCATAAGTTTCAGCAAGCTTGGTTGCTATAAGTGGTGCAAATGATGCACCAAAAATGCCTGCTAAGTTAAACGTTAATGCTGAACCTGTGTAACGAACTGAAGTTGGGAAAAGTTCAGAAAGAACTGTACCAATCGGACCATAGGTCAAGCCCATAATCGCCAAGCCAGTACATAAGAAAAGGAAAACGATTAAGGTATTTCCAGACTCTAACATGCTAGAGAAAAACAAGCCGAAAATCGCAGCAGCAATACAGACGCCAATAGACGTGGTTTTACGACCAAATTTTTCTGCAAAAATAGCTGATAAAGGAATGAATGCAGCAAAGCAAAGTGTGGCAAAGAGTTGAAGTTCTAAGAACTCACCGCGTGCATAGCCAAGCTTTGTGGTTCCCCAGTTTAAGGCAAATACGGTGGTAAGATAAAACACGACAAACGTGCAGATTGCTGCAATTGTGCCAAGAATAAGTTTACCTGTGTGTTTGGTTAAGACTTCTTTAAATGGAATATTAACTTCTTTTTGCTTATCTAAAACTTTTTGGAATGCTGGAGTCTCATGGAGCTTTAAACGGATATATAAGCCCACAATCACTAATACAGCACTTGCAATAAATGGAATACGCCAGCCCCATTGCATGAATGCCTGTTCAGGAATAGTCGCACTCAATAATAAAAATGAACCAGTTGCCAAAATAAAGCCAATTGGAGCGCCGAGTTGCGGGAACATGCCATACCAAGCTCTTTTTCCTTCAGGGGCATTTTCAGTCGCGAGTAAAACGGCACCACTCCATTCGCCCCCTAATCCTAAACCTTGTCCTAAACGGCATAAAGCTAATAGTAAGGGTGCGAAAATCCCGATTTGTGCATAGGTAGGAAGTAAACCAATACATACGGTTGAAACACCCATGGTCAGTAACGCTGCAACCAATGTAGCTTTTCGGCCAATACGGTCTCCTAAATGGCCGAATATTGCTGCACCGATGGGGCGGGCAATAAAGGCAATTGCGAAGGTGGCTAAAGATTGTAAAACTGCGGCACTGCCACTACTAGCAGGGAAAAATAGGTGAGGAAAAATAAGAACGGCAGCAGTTGCATAGATATAAAAGTCGAAGAACTCAATGGTTGTACCGACTAAGCTTGCAAACAAAACTCGCGTTTTTGAATTAGTGGCTACTGCCGGAGCAGCCGCCGCAGAGGTTGAATCCATATAAAACCTTATATCAGTTAAAATTTTTTTTAATTTACTATTCCTTTTAAAGACGTATTTTTCTAAAAGAATAGCGTGAAAGAACATCATCCATGACTCTTTCAGGATCACTGAATAAGAGTGAAAAATGAACTAAACTATGTACCAATAGATCGCAAGAAAATGTGCTCCTGCACCTAAAAGCACAAAAATGTGCCAGATCGCATGGGTATATCTTACCTTTTTTAACGCGTAAAACAATGCTCCAACCGTATAAGCTAATCCGCCAATAATCAAGAAAATCAATGCGTCTTTACTTAAATAAGTGCGCATGTCATCCATAACAAACACGGCGAGCCATCCCATTAAAATATAAGCCAGCAAAGAAATTTTTTGAAAACGATGAATAAAAACTAACTTGAAAAGTGTACCAATTGCCGCGATGCCCCATAGTGCAATCAGCAGATAATGAGCTTTTGTAGTAGGAATTGCGATACTTAAGAATGGGGTGTAAGTTCCGGCAATTAAATAATAAATGGCTGTATGGTCAAGCTTTTTATACCAGTAACGTAGATTCTGTGTTTGAGCAAAGTGGTAAAGTGTAGAGCTGGTGAAAACCAGAATGAGACTAAATGAATATACCCATAAACCAATCCACTGAGCAGTTGAAAGATAAGATCCCTTCATAATTAAAAAGATAGAAGCAACAACTGCCATAACGACACCAGCCCCATGGCTGTAGGCATTAAATAGTTCTTCTTTAGGATCGTAAGTTTCCAGTACAGATTTACTCATAAGTTTAATTTTTTTGATTAAAAATATGAATGTATAGAAATACAAAACAGTCGTAAAGTTATTTTATTTTTAATCCTAGACCCTTTAAACTTCATATCTTATATGAGTCTTCATTTTTAGGTATATCCGTGTCGGTTTTTTCCTTTGAGCAAGAACAGCAATTCTTCCATGAAATTAAGCAAATGCTTGATCAACAAACTTTTGAGCGTTTGATCTTGAGCCAATATAAGGGAGAGTTGGAACAACTGGAAAAAATCACTTTCCGTGTTGTAGAGTTACATGGGCAAAAACAGCTTTCAGCTTTATATCATTATACTACCCAAGATGTGACCAAAAACTATTCATTTGAAGATGGTTTGCAGCAGATTGAGCAGTTAATCATACAATGTAAGCAAGCGAACTTATTTTCGACTAATCAAGAAATTCAACTCAAGAAAAATAAGAAAAAAGCGCTATTAAATATGGGTAAAAAGCAGGCGGTAAATGCGACGCAAACGGTTCAGGCACATGATCGTGAAAAGCAACGCTATGTACAGCAGGGCAATGCATTTTTAAAAGAGCTTGGTATTACTGATGAAAAAGGCCAAATCATTCCAAGTATGGCGCGTAAATGGAAACAGATTAATAAATTTATTGAAATTTTTGCGAGTGCTTATGAGCAAATTGATGCATCTCAGCAAGAACTACGCATTGTCGATTTTGGTTCGGGGAAAGGTTATTTAACTTTTGCTTTGTATGATTATTTACAAGAGCAGCAGAAAACCCCATTGATTACTGGTGTTGAATTGCGCCCGAATCTGGTTGAGTTTTGCCAGAATGTTGCAGACAAAGTGCATTTTAACCATCTAGACTTTTTTGAAGGTGACGTACGTAGTTATCAGCCAGAAAAACTAGACGTTATGATTGCCTTACACGCGTGTGATATTGCAACTGACTTTGCCATTCATACTGGAATTCGTTTAAATGCTTCGATGATTATGTGCGCGCCGTGTTGTCACAAAGAGTTACGCCCACAATTACAAAGTCCAGAAGTGTTACAGCCAATGCTACAGTTTGGTATTCATGCGGGGCAACAAGCCGAGATGCTGACTGACACTTTACGTGCGTTACTTTTAAAAGCGTATGGCTATGAAACTAAAGTTTTTGAGTTTGTATCGCTTGAACATACCAGCAAAAACAAAATGATTTTGGCTACCAAACGCAAAAACGTTTCACAGCCTGATGCCAAAATTATGGCACAAATTCAAGCACTCAAAGCGATGTATGGAATTGAAAAACAAAGTCTTGAATTGTTATTACAAGACCAGCTACCAATCGAAAATATTGGCTGCAAGTGCTAGGGCGGTGAACGGATGTTGAGAATTATAGCGGGTGGTTGGGAACAGCTCGAGCAAGATGCGAAATACATCCGTGAGCAAGTCTTTATTCAAGAGCAGGGAATTGCGTCTGAAGATGAATGGGATGATTTAGATGCCACAGTTTTGCATTTTATTGTTTATGACAAAGAACAGCCTATCGCTACAGCACGTCTATTGCCACAGCATAGCGTAGGGCGTGTTGCTGTTTTAGTGCCTTATCGAAAGCAGGGTATTGGTAAAATTTTAATGCGGCATATTATTGAATATGCGCGCCATCAGAAACTGCCTTTTTTAAAGCTTTCAGCACAAACGTATGTGACTGCTTTTTACGAAGCTCTAGGTTTTCATGCGCAAGGTCAAGTTTACGAAGATTGTGGTATTCCACATATTGATATGATTTTAGAGTTAAATTGAGACTTCTTTTTAGAAATCTCAATTTGGATTTATTTCATTGCATTCCAGCTTTCAATTGCTTGTAGCCCTGTTTCTAAACCGACTTCATAGCTGTAACGAAGCTTTTTAGCATTAGTGCTTAAACGACCAGCCATATTTTTAAGTGGCGGTGGGCAAACTTCTAAAATTTGCTGTTCTGGATTTTCACCACGAACAAAATCGACTGAAGCGTTATAACGAGCACAACGGCTACGTAAGCTGTTTGCAAAACCATAATGATGTTTAAACGCATATTTCGCGAGGAATTGATCACCTCGACTACTCGCCTTAAAGTAATTTTTCGGGCGTGTGCGTAAAACCAATAGTTTTTTTACGTCACTTTGCTGAGCCGTCCAGCGAACGGGTAGGGCATCTGCAACGCCACCATCAAAATAAGGTTCACCCATAATGTCGACAGGATGACGCGTTAAAACTGGAATTGAGCTAGAAGCACGAAGCGCATTTAGCAAATTGTCTTTACCCGCACGAAGATATTCTGCATGACCTGTTTTGGCATGCGTCAACACCATATAAAAATCTGGATTTTTGGCAAAAAGGCTTTGCTGATCAAGAGGATGTTCTTTTTCACCAACTTCCCACATCCATTCTAAATCGAGTAAATCACCGCCTTTAAAGAAGCGTTTGTAATCGATAAATTCAGGACGAAGTGAGTGATCAATATAAAAAGTTAACGTACGACCTTGTTGACCAGCTAAGTAGTTGGCCACATTGGTCGAGCCAGACGATACGCCAACGTATAAATTGAAAGGATTGAACTGTTGTTGTAAAAATGCGTCAAGTACACCACTGGTAAAGGCACCACGCATGCCTCCACCCTCTACAACCAGTGCGTTGCGGGAAAAATCTGTCATTTGAAAAATATCTGATTACTGAGTTGATTGCTTATGTTCTTGCATATCCATTTCAGGCATGTCGTCACTATGTTGAGCGTGTTGCTCTGTAGAGTGTTCAGCTTTTTGCTGCATTTGCTCTTGTTGTGCTTTGCGCTGTGCACCTGGCATATAGTCAGGTTCATTACTCATCGCTAAATAGAAAAAGCCAAGGAAAATCGCACTTAAAACACCAACGATCAGAACAAATTTCCAGCCTAAAACTGCTGACTCGGAAGAATTTTTATCGGACATAAGGATTTCTCGAATGTGCTGTAGAAGCACAAAAATGAAGTCTATTTATAGCATATTTAGGCGTGAGGCTGAAATCTTAAAGGTCATAAAGAAAAACCCATATAAATAAAATATATTTATATGGGCAAGGTTTATGCAGTTTTTAAATATTCAATACGACTAAATTATTGAATATTTTGTTTCTGCTCAGCTTTGGTTTTTAGCAAAGTTGGAGGTGTAAAGCGTTCACCATATTTGGCAGCTAATTCTTCAGCTCGTTTTTGTGCTTTATCAGTGCCGTATTGATTTAGGAATTGAATTGCTCCACCCGTCCAAGGCGCATAACCAATTCCAAAAATAGAACCGACATTGGCATCAATTACAGACTCCAATACGCCTTCTTCATAACAACGTAAGGTATCTAGCGCCTGTACAAACAGAATGCGATCAATCATATCTTGTTCAGAAATATCATGATCTTTTTGCCAACGGTTCAAGCCTTCCCAAAGATGCTTTTTGCCATTTTCCGGATAGTCATAGAAACCTGCACCAGCAGCTTTACCTTTACGGTTTAATTCATGAATCATGGTGTGAACCACTTCATCTACAGACGTTTTGGGTAAATCTTTTCCTTCAGCTTGCAGAGCTTTACGGGCCTCACTAGCAACATGTTCGGTTAAGGTTAAAGACACTTCATCTTGAATGGCGAGTGGCCCAACAGGCATGCCTGCTTTAAGGGCAGCCATTTCAATACGTGCTGGGTGGACGCCTTCTGCAAGCAAGCGCATACCTTCTTGAATGAATGTACCAAACACGCGACTGGTAAAGAAACCACGGCTATCATTGACAACAATCGGTGTTTTTCCAATTTGTTGTACAAAATCGTAAGCTTTAGCAAGTGTGTCGCTTGATGTATTTTTACCTTTAATAATTTCGACCAACTGCATTTTGTCGACAGGGCTAAAGAAGTGCAGACCGATAAAAGCTTTATCATCCTTACTTGCTTGAGCTAAACCCGTAATTGGTAGGGTTGATGTATTTGATGCCATTACGCCATTAGGCGCTAAATATTGTTCAGCTTCTTGAGTGACTTTAGCTTTGAGCTCTTGGTTTTCAAATACTGCTTCAATAATTAAATCACAGCCTTGAAGATCTTGAGCTGAAGCTGTAGCCGTAATCAGTGATAAAACCTGATCACGTTTTTCTGCGGTCATACGGCCTTGTGAAACACGTTTATCTAAGAGTTTTTGTGAGTAAGCTTTGCCTTTCTCAGCATTTTCAACAGATACATCTTTAAGTACAACAGGAATGCCTTTAATTGCAGTTGAATAAGCAATGCCAGCACCCATCATGCCCGCACCCAACACACCAACTTTAGTGGCTTGCCATTTTGCAACGTCGGCAGGGCGGCTCGCACCAGACTTAATTGCATTTAGACCATGCCAGAAAGTACCAATCATATTTTTAGAAATTTGGCCTGTTGTAAGCTGAGTAAAGTAGCGAGACTCAATACGCAGTGCAGTATCTACATCGACTTGAGCACCTTCAACTGCGGCAGCCATAATCGCTTCAGGAGCAGGGTAACAACCTTTGGTTTTGTCTCTTAACATGGCTGGTGCAATGGCAAGAACTTGTGCAACTGCTGGAGTTTTGGGATCACCACCCGGAATTTTATAACCCTTCACATCAAAAGGCTGCTGAGATTTTGGATTCGCTTTTACCCATGCAATTGCTTTATTTAAAAGCTCTTGTTCATTTTCAGCAGTATCGTGAATTAAACCTAAAGACTTTGCTTTATCGACACCGAACTGTTTGCCTTCCATTAAAAATGGAAATGCATTTTGAAGCCCAAGCAGACGTACCATACGTACAATACCGCCGCCACCCGGTAATAGACCTAAAGTGACTTCTGGTAGGCCAAATTTGCTTTTCGGGTCACTAATTGCAATACGGTGATGGCAACTTAATGCGATTTCCCAACCACCGCCAAGCGCAGTGCCATTTAATGCCGCAACAACTGGAATTCCTAGGGTTTCAATTGTACGTAAATGACCTTTTAGTTTTTCCACCATATTGAAAAAGTCAGTCGCATGTTCCGGCTGAACTTGAATCAGCTCATCTAAATCACCGCCTGCAAAGAAAGTTTTCTTAGCTGAGCGGAAAATAACACCTGAAAGTTCTGTTTCTGATTTAAGTTTCTGAGTCGCCTCATCAAGCGAGTCACGAAACTCGGCATTCATGGTGTTCGCAGATTGACCAGTTGAATCAAGCGTTAAAATGACAATATTGTCGGCATTTTTTTCGTATTGAATTGCACTCATTTTTTATATCCCTAAATTTTTATACGCGTTCAATAATGGTGGCAATACCCATTCCACCGCCAACACAGAGCGTCGCTAAACCGCGCTTTTTATCTTGTCGTTCAAGCTCATCAAGTAGTGTGCCTAAAATCATGGCACCTGTTGCTCCTAATGGATGGCCTAAAGCAATCGCACCGCCATTTACGTTGACTTTTTCAGCAGGGACGTTGAGCTCATTAATAAAACGCATTACAACTGCCGCGAATGCTTCATTGACTTCAAATAGGTCAATATCATCAATCGTGAGACCAGCTTTTTCTAAAGCTTTACGTGCAGCAGGCGCAGGGCCAGTCAGCATGATGGTTGGGTCAGTACCGACTAATGCAGTCGCCAAAACTTTAGCGCGTGGTTTTAAATTTTGTTCTTTAACAGCCTTTTCAGAGGCCAATAAAACTACAGCTGCTCCATCGACAATGCCTGATGAGTTACCTGCGTGATGAACATGATTAATTTTCTGTGCTTCTGGATATTTTTGCAAAGCGATTGCATCAAAGCCCATTTGCCCCATCATTTCAAAACTTGGGTTGAGCTTTGTTAGACCTTCGAGTGTGGTGTTACCTTTAATAAACTCATCTTTATCTAAAATCACCACACCTGCGTGATCTTTTACTGGCACAACTGAGTGATTGAAATAACCATTTGATTGAGCCGCTGCCGCTTTTTGTTGTGACTTCACAGCGAAATTATCAACATCTTCACGACTATAGCCATCTAAGGTTGCAATGAGGTCTGCCCCAATACCTTGTGGAACAAAGGATGACTTAAGGTTTGTTTCAGGGTCTAACGCCCATGGTCCGCCATCGGACCCCATTGGAATGCGTGACATTGATTCAACGCCACCTGCAACCACTAAATCTTCCCAACCTGAGCGGACTTTCATTGCTGCCATGTTGACTGCTTCTAAACCTGAAGCACAAAAACGATTGATTTGCACCCCAGCAACATCATCATTCCAACCCGCTGCAATGGCTGCTGTTTTGGCAATATCACCGCCTTGATCACCAATTGGTGTTACACAGCCCAAAACAATGTCGTCCACTTTAGACGTATCGAGTTGATGGCGCTGCTGTAATTCATTTAATAAAGTGGTGAGTAAGGTAATTGGTTTTACTTCATAAAGAGAGCCGTCTTTTTTTCCTTTTCCGCGTGGTGTGCGAATGGCATCAATAATATAAGCCTCGCTCATAACAGTTCCTTTTTTATTGCTTAAAATTTATTTGTGTTTTGAGTGTACTGGTTTTAATAGCGAGTGCAATGACGATAAGCGCACCAGTCAGGTGATGATTTTTGCCAATAGAAATACAAAAAAGCCCAAGTTGAACTTGGGCTAAATGTGAAACTAAAGAGATTTAAGAATTAGTGATAACCGTGTAGCTGGCGATATAGGCCAGGGGTTACACCAGTCCACTTTTTAAATGCGCGGTGGAACGTACTCGTTTCACTAAATCCAACTTGTTGAGCAACGTCTTCAAGTGTTAATTCAGGATTGAGTAATAAGTGAATTGCAGCATCTCTACGTAAGGCATCTTTTACGCCTTGATAGCTTTTACCTTCAGCAGCCAAGCGGCGGCGTAAGGTTTGAGGAGATAAATACAACATTGATGCAACGTCGTTAAGCGTTGGCATTTCTTCACCAATCTGGCTTTTGAGTACTTCACGAATACGAGAAGTTAGCGAGTTGGTATTTTTGAATTTTACTAAAAGCTGAGCAGGCGCTGCTTTTAAGAATTCTTCAAGCGTTTTTTCATCTTGACGGATTGGCAAATCAAGATAATCAGCCGCAAAAGTTATTTCAGTACGCGGTGCATCAAACTGCATGACTGGTGCAAAAAACAATGCATCATATTCATCTGCATGTGCAGGACGTGGGTAGCTAAAATGAACACGCTCTAATGGCAAACGGCGTTCAATTAACCATGATGCTAGACCGTGCCAAATCATAAGCATACTTTCGGTAATGAAATGATCTGGATCTAAAGTTTTTGGAATGAGCGGAACTAGACGTGCTTCATGCTTGTCACGCTCTAGGCTGACAGACCATTCATCGCCAAATAATTTGTAAAATTGAGATGAGAGTTCAAGGGCTTGGCCCAATGTTTTTGCGTGAATAATCAACTGACACATAATGGCAAAAGTGCCCAGACGACGTGGTTGTACGTCAAATCCAACGTGTTCATCCTGTGTGACCATCCACAACATTTTTATAAAACGAGTGTATTGTTCTGGTGAGATTCGAGCTTTAGGTTGACGTAATAATTCCGCTTCAATGCCCACATGTGAAAGGAGCATTTCAACATCCATGCCAAGGCGCTTTACGCCTGTCAAAGCCGCATTCACGAAGTGGATGCTAATCGTATCGCGACTCATATTGAATCCTTCAGTCTCTTTGATGTTCACTTTAAATTGACCTAAATGACCGTCTAAAAAAATAAATTGGCGATTTACAACAGAGTAAAAGCACTTTTTACATGTTAAATTGCCGAAATGATCAAGGTAAATGGCTGAACATGACATTGTTTTAGAATATTTGCTTAACTAATATAAAAGAAAATATGAATAATAGTGGTTAAAAAAACGATGACGACAGCATTAAATGGACTTAAAGTTCTCGATTTCTCGACACTCTTACCCGGACCTTTTGCCACAATGTACTTAGCGGATATGGGTGCAGAAGTCATCCATATCGAATCTCCATCGCGTCCAGATTTAATTCGGATCATGCCGCCCTATGCAAATGGGCAAGCAACGGCACATAGTTATTTGAACCGAAATAAACAATCGATTGTTCTCGATTTAAAAGATCCAGCGAGTATTGATCTCATTAAAGCCAAAATCTCTGAGTTTGATATTGTCATAGAGCAGTTTCGACCTGATGTCATGCGCCGTCTAGGATTAGACTACTCAACGCTTGCAGAAATTAATCCACGTTTAATTTATTGTTCAATTACAGGTTATGGACAAACTGGAAGCTATAAAGACCGAGCAGGGCATGACATTAATTATTTAGCCTTAGCTGGTATTGCTGGGTATAGCGGCCGACAAGACAGTGGTCCGCCACCGCTCGGTATTCAAGTTGCAGATATTGCAGGTGGTTCACTTCATGCGGTCATTGCTATGTTAGCCGCAGTGGTTGAACGTGAGCGTAGCGGAATGGGGCAATATATTGATATTTCCATGACCGATTGTGTTGCTAGCTTAAATAGTATGGCTGCTTCGGCTACGCTTGCTGCACAGGTTGAGCAGGCTCCAGAGCATGGCATGCTTAATGGTGGCATTTTCTATGATTATTATATGACGCAAGATGGCCGTTATCTTTCAATTGGCAGTCTTGAACCACAATTTATGTCAGGTTTATCAATCGCTCTTGATCTGCCACTTTTATTACAAAAAGGCGCTTCTTTAGATGCCGAAGATCGACAAGAAGTTAAACAAGCCATTCAAGAAAAAATTAAAAGCAAAACATTTAAAGAATGGCATGAAATATTCGCAAATCTTGACGTGTGTGTAGAACCTGTCTTAAGTCTAAATGAGGCGTTAAATTCACCCCTAGCACAACAACGTGGATGGATTGTGGATGTACCTTTGCAAAATAATACAGCAGATACAGAACCACAATTGGCTTGTCCAATTAAGTTTTCAAGATCAAAAATGAGATATTCCTTTATAGGTCAGAAACTTGGTGATGGGCAGTGGTAAAGAGCTGAGGCTATTTCATAGACAATGTGTATTAAGATTATTATTAGATTAATCAATTGATTAACATTTTGAATAATTTCTTTACATAAAATTAGCGTACCCTTTATAAACAAAGACATAAAAGGTATGTAAACATGAAAACACATAAATCCTTGATGGCTTCCTGTTTATCCGTTTTATCAATTACTCTTTTCATACAGCACGCACAAGCTGCTGCTGCATTCGACCCAAATAGTCCGTGGATGTTGGGTGATTGGAACGGTCAACGCACCGCGTTACAAGCACAAGGTTATGATTTTTCTTTTGGATATACCGGTGAATACGCCGGTATTTTAGATTCAAAAAATACATCGACGCATGGTAGTGCTTATACGGGGCAACTTGCATTAGGAACTCATTTTGATTTAAACAAAATTTTAGGGTGGCAAGATACTGAAGCTCAAATCACATTAACTTATCGTGATGGGCAATCACTTTCTGAACATTCACCAGCTTTAGCGGGACATTTGAGTTCTGCACAAGAAGTGTGGGGGCGTGAGCAAACTTGGCGTTTAACAGATTTGTGGATCAAGAAAAAATTCATGGATCAGAAGTTAGACGTTAAAGTTGGTCGTTTTGGGGAAGGTGAAGACTTTAATAGTTTTGACTGTGATTTCCAGAACTTGGCGCTTTGTGGCTCGCAAGTGGGCAACTGGGTTGGTGATCAGTGGTATAACTGGCCAGTCAGCCAATGGGCTATGCGTGTTAAATATAACTTGCAACCCGATTTATATACACAAGTGGGTGTATATGAATATAACCCAGAAAATTTGGACCGAGGCAAAGGTTTTAACCTAAGTACTGATGGTTCACATGGGGCAATTATTCCTGCTGAAGTGGTTTGGTCACCTAAATTAGGCGCTCAAAGTATGGCTGGTGAATACCGTTTAGGGTATTACTACAGCACTGCTGATGCCGAAGAAATTACAAATACGGCTCAAACATCTCATAAGCAAGGTGTATGGGTAACTGCAAAACAAAAATTATTCCAGCCTGCTGATCAAACAGACCGTGGTTTGACGGGATTTGTGAACCTGACGTTCCACGACTCTGATACCAACAAAATTGATAACATGCAAAATGTAGGCTTAGTCTATAAAGGTTTGCTCAATCAACGTCCTCAAGATGAGTTGGCATTAGGTGTTGCGCGTATCCATATCAACGATGATTGGAACGATGTCCAAAATAAAGAATACGACACTGAATACAATACCGAGCTTTACTACGGTATTCATGCGACAAACTGGCTGACTATCCGTCCAAATGTGCAATATGTTCGTCATGTTGGTGCATTAAAAAATGGTGATAACACTTGGGTAGGCGGTATTAAATTCTCAACTGCATTCTAAGCGTAATTACTCTGAAAACGGATTGTCGAGGGCCAAATCATTGATTGAATGATCCTGACCTTCCGTTTTTTCTTTATGCCTGAGTTTTGTTTTAGATGTATCGATAGGCCGATTTTTGATTCAAAGCTTGGCTTATCTTTCCGATAAAAATGATGATTGATAAGAGGTGGTTTATGACTCAACCTACTTCAAGATCAGGTTTAACGACTTTTACCGTAATTATTATTGGGTTATTAGTGTTATTCCTGTTAATTGGAGGTATTTGGCTCGCTACATTAGGCGGTTCAATTTACTATATTATTGCTGGTGTATTACTCCTGATTGTTGCATGGCAACTCTATAAGCGAGCATCTACAGCATTGTGGGTGTACGCTGCTTTAATGCTGGGTACCATTATTTGGGGTGTCTGGGAAGTTGGAACAGACTTCTGGGCGCTTGCACCTCGTTTAGATATTTTAGGTATTCTTGGTTTATGGTTATTGGTTCCAGCCGTAACTCGTGGAATCAGCAACCTTGGATCAAGTAAAGTTGCCTTATCTTCAACTCTAGCAATTGCAATCTTGTTGATGGTCTATTCGATTTTCAACGACCCGCAAGAAATTAATGGTGAGATCAAGACACCTCAACCAGAAACTGCTCAAGCAGTTCCAGGTGTAGCAGAGAGTGACTGGCCAGCTTATGGTCGTACTCAAGCCGGTGTACGTTATTCTCCGTTAAAACAGATTAATGATCAAAACGTAAAAGATTTGAAAGTTGCTTGGACTTTACGTACTGGCGATCTTAAAACGGGTAATGATTCTGGCGAAACGACCAATCAGGTTACACCGATTAAAATCGGTAATAACATGTTTATCTGTACAGCTCACCAGCAGTTAATTTCAATTGATCCTGCTACAGGTAAAGAAAAATGGCGTTTTGATCCGAAGCTTAAAACGGATAAATCGTTCCAGCATTTAACTTGTCGTGGTGTGATGTATTACGATGCAAACAACACAACTGAGTTTGCAACGAGTCTTCAAAGCAAGAAATCTGACTCTACACAATGTCCGCGTAAAGTCTTTGTTCCTGTGAATGATGGCCGTTTAGTTGCGGTGAATGCTGACACTGGTAAAGCATGTACTGACTTTGGTAAAAATGGTGAAGTGAACTTGCAAGAGTTTATGCCATATGCTTACCCAGGTGGTTACAACCCAACATCTCCTGGTATCGTGACTGGTTCAACTGTTGTTATTGCCGGTTCGGTAACAGATAACTACTCAAATAAAGAGCCATCAGGTGTAATTCGTGGATACGACGTTAACACTGGTAAACTCCTTTGGGTATTTGATACTGGCGCAGCAGATCCAAACGCGATGCCGGGCGAAGGTACGAATTTCGTTCATAACTCACCAAATGCGTGGGCACCTTTAGCATACGATGCCAAACTTGATATCGTTTATGTTCCAACAGGTGTAGGTACTCCAGATATCTGGGGTGGTGACCGTACCGAGTTGAAAGAGCGTTATGCGAACTCGATGTTAGCGATTAATGCTTCAACTGGTAAATTAGTGTGGAACTTCCAAACAACCCATCATGATTTATGGGATATGGACGTACCATCACAACCATCTTTAGCTGATATCAAAAACAAAGCTGGCCAAACTGTTCCTGCAATCTATGTATTGACTAAAACAGGTAATGCCTTTGTTCTTGATCGCCGTAATGGTCAACCAATTGTTCCTGTAACTGAAAAACCAGTTCCACAAACAGTTAAACGTGGACCACAAACTAAAGGCGAGCATTATTCAAAAACTCAGCCATTCTCTGACTTGAACTTAGCTCCACAAGATAAATTGACTGATAAAGATATGTGGGGTGCCACTATGCTTGATCAGCTCATGTGTCGTGTATCTTTCAAACGTCTAAATTACGATGGTATTTATACTCCACCATCTGAAAACGGTACTTTAGTTTTCCCTGGTAACTTAGGTGTATTTGAATGGGGTGGTATGTCAGTTAACCCTGACCGTCAGGTTGCTGTAATGAACCCGATTGGTTTGCCATTCGTCAGTCGTTTAATTCCTGCTGATCCAAACCGTGCACAAACTGCAAAAGGTGCGGGAACTGAGCAGGGCGTACAACCGATGTACGGCGTACCTTATGGTGTTGAAATTAGCGCATTCTTATCTCCGCTTGGTTTACCTTGTAAACAACCGGCTTGGGGATATGTAGCTGGCGTAGATTTGAAAACCCATGAAGTAGTATGGAAAAAACGTATTGGTACAATTCGTGACAGCTTACCGAACTTGTTCCAGTTACCAGCTGTGAAAATTGGTGTGCCTGGTTTAGGTGGTTCAATTTCTACTGCTGGTAATGTTATGTTTGTTGGTGCAACTCAAGATAACTACTTACGTGCGTTTAACGTTACTAATGGTAAGAAACTTTGGGAAGCACGTTTACCAGCAGGTGGACAAGCAACACCAATGACTTATGAAATTAATGGTAAGCAATATGTTGTGATTATGGCCGGTGGTCATGGTTCATTTGGTACCAAAATGGGCGACTATTTAGTGGCTTATGCCTTACCAGATAACAAATAAAAAGCTTCTATAGAAAGGGCCTGGATTTATCCGGGCTTTTTTTATATCTATTTATATTAAAGCTTATCAATAAAACCGTTATTAAATATGCAAAAAAAGCATTTTATTGATGAATGAAAGCTCGCTATGCTATCTGCCTTAATAATGAATCTACTAGCCATACGCCATGTATTTATATACCGATTTCGACCAGCAGCTGGTTAATGAACGAGTTGCTCAGTTCCGTGATCAGACTGAACGCTATTTAGCTGGCAAACTTTCTGAAGATGAATATCGTCCGTTACGTTTGCAAAATGGTTTATATGTGCAACGCTATGCGCCTATGCTGCGTATTGCTGTGCCGTATGGCTTAATGAATTCTAAGCAATTACGTAAAGTTGCTGAAGTTTCAACTGCTTATGACCGTGGTTATGCACACGTATCTACACGTCAAAACATCCAGTTGAACTGGCCTGCACTTGAAGATGTACCAGATATTTTGGCTGAACTTGCAACTGTACAAATGCATGCCATTCAAACCAGTGGTAACTGTATTCGTAACACAACGACTGACCAATATGCAGGTGTGGTTGCTGGTGAAATTGCAGACCCGCGTCCAACATGTGAATTGATTCGTCAGTGGAGTACATTCCACCCTGAATTTGCATTCTTGCCACGTAAGTTCAAAATCGCCGTTTCTGCACTTGAAGAAAAAGACCGTGCGGCAACTGCATTCCACGATATTGGTGTTTATATTGTGCGTAATGAAGCGGGTGAAATCGGCTATAAAATTATGGCTGGTGGTGGTTTAGGCCGTACTCCAATCATTGGTAGCGTTATTCGCGAGTTTTTACCACGTGAAGATTTAATTGCTTACTTAGAAGCGGTTTTACGTGTTTATAACTTACATGGTCGTCGTGATAACAAATATAAAGCACGTATCAAAATTCTAGTTAAAGCATTAACTCCTGAAGTATTTGCACAGAAAGTTGAAGCTGAATTTGAACATACACGTGAATCATTAAGAATTCAGCCAGAAATCTTGAAAAAACTGGATGAGGAGTTCATTCCATTTGACTATCAAGATTTAGCCGATGAAGACTTTACCGCTTTATTTGCTGAGCATCCAAAATTCAAGCAATGGTTCAACATCAACACACATGCGCATAAAGTGAAGGGCTATCGTATCGTTACGATTTCTCTAAAACGTGCAGGTATCGCACCGGGTGATATGACCACCGAAGAAATGAACTTTATTGCAGACCTTGCTGATAAATATACATTCGGTGAACTTCGCACGACGCACGAACAAAATATTGCTTTAGCAGATGTGCCTCAAAAAGATTTGTTTGATGTATGGCAAGCACTTGAACAGCAAAATATGGCACGTGCACATATTGGTTTTATTACCGATATTATTAGTTGCCCAGGTGGTGATTTCTGTTCACTTGCAAATGCGAAATCAATTCCAATTGCTGAAGCAATTACACGCCGTTTCGATGACTTAGACAAAGTTTATGATCTTGGTCATTTAGATCTAAATATTTCTGGTTGTATGAATGCTTGTGGTCATCACCACGTAGGTAACATCGGTATTTTAGGTGTAGATAAAAAAGGCGCTGAATTTTACCAAATTACATTAGGTGGTAATTCTGACCATGATGCATCAATCGGTGACATCTTAGGGCCATCATTTGCAGCAGATGTTGTGCCTGATGTAATTGAGGAAGTATTAAATACTTATCTTGATTTACGTACGGAAGGTGAGCGTTTTGTTGATACATATCGCCGCGTAGGAATTCAACCATTTAAGGAGCGTGCATATGCTTAATACAGCTCTACCTGTGCTTTATAAAGATGGCACGATTGCAGATAATACTTATCAAATCATTGCTGAAGATGGTGTTATTCCTCAAGGTGACGTTGTAGTAACAACGGCTCAACTTGACCAATTAGCTAACGTTCAAGGCAAAAAAGCTTTGTATGTGACTGTGAATGATTCACCTGAAAATCATACTTTCCCATTAAATGAACTTGATGCAATTTTCATTGAGTTTGCTGGTTTTGGTGATGGCCGAGGTTACTCATTTGCAGCATTGTTACGTCGCCAAGGTTTCCAAGGTGAGTTACGTGCAACAGGTGATGTGTTTAAGGATGTTTTAAACTACTTAAAACGTTCTGGTTTTGATAGTTTTGTCGTAAAAGAAGGCAAAGACGTACAAGAAGCGGCGGCAGGTTTGCAAGACTTTACCAACCCATATCAAGCTTCAACGGCTGTACCGCAAGCAAGTTATCAAACAGGTGCTTAATAAATCCTGATATAAAAAATCCCGCAATTTGCGGGATTTTTTATATCAGGATTTATGTGTCTAATTGGCAATTGACCATCCACTTTATACCAAATTGGTCGGTAAACGCTCCGTATAATGCTCCCCAGAATGTTTTTTCTAGAGGCATTTCAATTTGACCATTAACAGACAACGCATCAAAAAGTTGTTTAGCCTTTTCTTGCTCGTCCTTTTCAAGATTAATTGCGATGTAGTGATTATTGCCTTGGGTAAAAATACTGTTAGGCGCACAGAACTGATCATTTGTATCTGATGCCATAAGTACAGTGTATTCATTAATGGGTAGAGATACGTGAAGAACCAGATTTTTATTCGCTTCAGATAATGTCACACCTTCTGTAGGTGGCATATCACCATAGCGGCTCAGCATGGCGAATTCACCACCAAATACTGATTTATAAAAATTAAAGGCTTGCTCTGCCTGACCTTGGAAATTGAGGTAGTGATTGAGTTGCATTGTTATTGTCCATTGTTGTTTTCGTTTAAAAGAATAAGTTAAAACTTAAAAGTGATTTTGTGGGTCATTTTTTGTAGTTTTTTCATAAAAAAATCCCACCGAAGTGGGATTTTAAAATAGTTAATTTTAATTAAATAAGTTCAATCGCAACGGCTGTTGCTTCACCACCGCCAATACAAAGTGCTGCAATACCTTTTTTACCGCCAGTACGTTTCAGCGCATGAATAAGCGTAAGAATAATACGAGAACCTGTAGAACCTACTGGATGACCTAATGCACAAGCACCGCCATTGATATTGACTTTTTCAGCATCAAGTTTGAAATCATCAATTGGGCACATGGTAACCATAGCAAAAGCTTCGTTAATTTCCCATAGATCAACATCTTGAGCATTCCAACCCGCTTTTTTTAGAACTTTCTCTATGGCACCAACAGGGGCAATTGTAAATTCTGAAGGATGCTGAGAGTTTGAAGCTGTCGCAATAATTTTCGCAAGTGGCTGTAAACCACGTTGAGCTGCAACTTCACTTGAAGTTAATACTAATGCAGATGCACCATCCGAAATAGAACTAGCGTTTGCTGCGGTAATTGTACCGTCTTTTGCAAAAGCTGGTTTAAGTGAAGGAATTTTGTCGATCTTTGCATTTAAGGGTTGTTCATCCTGATCAACAATAACATCACCTTTGCGACTAGGTACGGTAACCGAAACAATTTCATCTTTGAAATAACCTTCGGTAATTGCTGTTTGAGCACGTTTCAAAGAACGAATTGCAAAGTCATCCATTTGCTCACGTGTATAGCCACGTGTATTTGCCATATCTTGGGCAAAAGAACCCATTAAACGACCAGTTTCTGCATCTTCAAGTCCATCAAGAAACATATGATCCTTAATTTCACCATGGCCCATACGATAGCCAGCGCGTGCTTTTGGTAAAACATAAGGTGCATTCGTCATAGACTCCATACCGCCAGCAACAACAATTTCAGCACTGCCTGCTTTAATCATATCGGTTGCTTGCATTACTGCTTTCATGCCAGAACCACAAAGCTTATTAATAGTTACAGCGCCTGTAGAATCAGGTAAGCCTGCTTTACGCATTGCTTGACGAGCAGGGCCTTGTTTTAAGCCAGCAGGAAGAACACAGCCCATAATGACTTCTTCGACATCAGTAGGTTGTAAACCTGCTCTTTCGATTGCTTCTTTAATGGTTACAGCACCTAATTCAGGCGCTGTAAGTCCTGATAGTGCTCCTTGAAAACCACCCATAGCAGTACGAGCACCATTAATAATTACGATGTCAGTCATTGTTGTAATCTCCGGTTATTCTTAATCTCAAAATAAGAAATTTTTAAAACCTAGGCAGTATATTGCAAAAAACACAGAGAAATATTTTCTGCATTAGACTGTAGAGTTCTAACAATTTTTAAGGTCTTCTAAACGAATATGCCCCATTTTGCTGAGAACTAATTTAAAGTTTTTAAGCTGATCGTAAGAACAATACGTAAAACTGCCATTAGACTCACGTGGCAGTCCGGTGTCTCCCTGAAATACAATACTATTTATTTTTTTGCCGAATTTTTGAAATTTTAAAGAACCATAACGATGATTAAGCTCAATATTGGTCAATATTTCTTCATCGCTTTCTCTTTGTAGATTATGATTTTTGTCTACAAAGCTTATAAGGCTTGTATCCCAATTACTATTACATAGCGTTAAATCAACACTTGGGCAAAGTACGACACTCTTATGTCGCAGAATTGCGTCGTATTTGGCTTTTTGTATATGAATTGTCAGTAGTCGAGGCGTGTTTTTTAATTCTAACGAAGCCATCAATTGATGATATAAAGGAACGGCTAGGGTGAACATAATCATAAGAATTGCGAGCGTTACAGTGAGTTCCATCAATGTGAAACCGAGAGATTTAAACATTAAAATTCCTTAATATATAAAGAAGTGTTTTGATTTTATGCGTTCTATCAATGATTTATATGGATTTTTATAATGAGGAAACACAAAATTAAATAAAGGTTATCAGGACGCTAGAATACTGGTAAAATCACCCTGAGCGAAACACAGAAGTTGTTCATATTTACTAGTTGAGTAAAAAATTACCGAATTACAACGGAAATTGTAAGTAATTTTGTCAATAATTTACTTGATTAAAATTATCAAGCACTTGGAAAGTCTATCAAGTGTTTGTATGATTCAAATGTGAATAGCTTAAAAATAATACTGGGGTGAAAATATCTCAGGGGCCAATAAATTTAGGCTGAGCTTGAACAACAATTGTTATCTCTGGAGGATATCCATGAAATTGAGTCGTATTGCACTTGCTATGCTTGTCGCTGCACCTTTAGCTGCTGCTAATGCTGGCGTAACTGTTACACCATTATTGCTTGGTTACACTTTCCAAGACACTCAACACAACAATGGCGGTAAAGATGGCGAGTTAACTAACGGACCTGAACTACAAGACGATTTATTCGTTGGTGCTGCTCTTGGTATTGAGTTAACACCATGGTTAGGTTTCGAAGCTGAATATAACCAAGTTAAAGGTGATGTAAACGGCCTTGCAGCTGGCGCTGAATACAAACAAAAACAAATCAACGGTAACTTCTATGTTACTTCTGATTTAATCACTAAAAACTATGACAGCAAAATCAAGCCATACGTATTGTTAGGTGCTGGTCACTACAAATACGAGATTCCTGATCTTGCGTACCATAACGATGAAGAAGGTACTTTAGGTAATGCTGGTTTTGGTGCTTTCTGGCGCTTAAACGATGCTTTATCTCTTCGTACAGAAGCTCGTGGTACTTATAACTTTGACGAAAAATTCTGGAACTATACAGCTCTTGCTGGTTTAAACGTAGTTCTTGGTGGTCACTTGAAGCCTGCTGCTCCTGTAGTAGAAGTTGCTCCAGTTGAACCAACTCCAGTTGCTCCACAACCACAAGAGTTAACTGAAGACCTTAACATGGAACTTCGTGTGTTCTTTGATACTAACAAATCAAACATCAAAGACCAATACAAGCCAGAAATCGCTAAAGTTGCTGAGAAGTTAACTGAATACCCTAACGCTACTGCACGTATCGAAGGTCACACAGATAACACTGGTCCACGTAAGTTAAACGAACGTTTATCTTTAGCTCGTGCTAACTCTGTTAAATCAGCTCTTGTAAACGAATATAACGTTGATGCATCTCGTTTGTCTACTCAAGGTTTCGCTTGGGATCAACCGATTGCTGACAACAAAACTAAAGAAGGCCGTGCTATGAACCGTCGTGTATTCGCGACAATCACTGGTAGCCGTACTGTAGTTGTTCAACCTGGTCAAGAAGCGGCAGCTCCTGCAGCAGCTCAATAATTTGAGTTCTTGAACAGTAAAAAAGCGACTCGTTAGAGTCGCTTTTTTTATTGCGATTTTTAAAATATTTAATCATTTCTATGTCTCCTTAATAATTACTTTCGATCTTGTTCTAAATTATTTACCAATCACCTTTTCTCAATTGCTGTTTAGTATCTTGTCTATCTCTACGATGTTGCGCCCGAGGTTTTTCCGTTTCATGAATCCCACCTTTGTGAAGTAAAGGGGAAAGAGCAACCTGATTACGGACTTTGATTTTTGACATTTCTTTAATTTTCATGTTTTAACCTTTAATACATAAAACTTGTTTAAGAGTGTGAACAACTTCAATGAGGTCAGCCTGATTTGCCATGACTTCATCAATATCTTTATAAGCACTTGGGATTTCATCGATAACACCACTGTCTTTACGACATTCAATCCCTTGGGTTTGTTCAATAAGATCTTGTTGGTTAAAAAGAGTCTTTGCCTTGCTTCTACTCATCTTGCGACCTGCTCCATGAGAACAAGAACAAAATGACTCAGGATTTGCTTTACCTCTGACGATATAAGAGCGTGCTCCCATTGAACCAGGGATAATCCCTAATTCATCTAAGCCTACTCGAATTGCACCTTTTCGGGTAATCAATAAACTTTCACCGAAATGTGTTTCACGGCTTACGTAATTATGATGACAATTAATAGCCTCTTTTGTCATTTGAAAAGAGGGAAGAATTGGACGAATCGCCTCTAAAATTAAACGCATCATTTCTTTGCGATTTTCAAAAGCATATTCTTGAGCCCACTCTACAGCTTCTACATAATCATCAAAACTTTTTGAGCCTTCGGCAAAATAACTTAAGTCTTTATCAGGTACATGACCAAAGCGATGCTGAGCTTCTTTTTTGGCTAACTCAATAAAATAAGTACCAATAACGTTACCCAGTCCTCTGCTACCTGAATGTAGCATTACCCATAAGTCTTGATTTTCATCAATACATAGTTCGATAAAGTGGTTGCCACCACCTAAAGTACCAAGTTGTTTTTGCCATGTGGCATCAAACTGTCGAAGCATTCGAACAAGGCTAGGATGCTTTTTGATAATGGGCTCTAAGCGTTTTTCAAGTGGAATAATGCTAGAAGCTTTTGCTTTAACTTGTTTATGCAAAGCAAATCCGACCGGTACTTTACGTTCGATTGCATCGCGTAAACGACTCAAGTTATCAGGCAGTTGTGAGGCCTTTAGGCTTAAGCGAATTGCATTCATTCCACAGCCAATATCTACACCGACTGCAGCAGGAATAATGGCGTGTTTAGTTGGAATAACACTACCTACAGTTGCGCCTTTTCCTACGTGAACATCTGGCATTACTGCAATATGTGAATAGATAAATTGGAGTTGAGCCATTTTTTTGAGTTGTTCGATACTTTCACTATCTATATCTTGAGTGAAAATTTTAACGGGAACACCGTAAAGTGCTTCCTCGTTTAATATTTTTTGTATGCCCATAATTTTTCTCTTATTTTTGTCCGAGCAGGCATAAAAAAACCTAGCGAATGCTAGGTCTTAAATTTGAGCATTCGGACAAGTGAAGTGAATTTGTACACTTGTCCGTGAGCTGACATCGTGCCAAATTATTTAATCTGTTTTACCTTGTAGTGTTGGCATGATGTCCTCCTTATTTAAAAGCGCCGTTGAAAATCTGAACGGCATTTTACGCCTTTTAAATCAAAGATCAAGTTTTTGATCTTTGATTTATTTGAATTACCAATTTTTAGTCTTGCTCTGGCTTCACATTCATTTGGTCGTAAGGGATCAGTTTAGTTTTGTATTTCCACTTGTAGCCTAACCAAATAATTAAGAATAATGGCAAGCTAATATAGGTTGAAAGTAGACCTAACCAGTCAATTTTCCCGCCTAAAATGGCTTGATAATTTTGTCCTAAAATAATGATTGAACAGAGGATAAATGCAAACCAAGGGGCAAATGGGAAAAATTTGGCGCGATAAGCTAAATCTTCTAATTTATATCCTTGAGCAATATAACCTTTGCGGAAACGATAGTGCGAAATCGCAATGCCCAGCCAAACAATAAAACCGCACATACCTGACATATTAAGTAGCCAGTTAAATACTTGTTTTTCACCAATAAAAGTTGTTAAGAAACAAAAAGCAGCGATAAATGTTGTGGCATATAATGCATTCATTGGAACGCCACGACTATCAAGCTTTCCAAACCACTTTGGCGCACGGTCTTCCTGAGCCATTTTAAACAACATACGAGTTGAAGAGTACATGCCAGAGTTACCTGCTGACAAAATAGCAGTTAGAATCACAGCATTCATTAAACCAGCAGCGAAAGCAAAGCCAACTCTTTCATAGAGCAATGTAAATGGAGAAAGCGCAATATTTTCAGTGGTAGCCGCTTGCAGTAAATTTGGGTCATCATAGGCAATGAGAGTGCCGATAATGAAAATACATAAGATATAAAATAATAAGATTCGCCAGAAAATCTGTTTGATTGCTAGTGGAATCGTTTTCTTTGGATCTTTCGATTCACCAGCAGCAACTCCAACCATTTCTGTTCCTTGGAAAGAGAATCCAGCAATCATTGCTACACCGATCATGGCCTGTAAACCACCCACAAAAGGTGCTTCTTTATAGGTCCAGTTTCCAAAAGCTGCCACACCTGGAGTTAGCATAATCTTAATGATCATGGCTAAGCCAATAATAATAAAAGCAACGATGGCGATGACTTTTACCATTGAGAACCAGAATTCGCTTTCGCCGAATCCTTTTACTGTCATGGCATTGATTGCAAAAATTACGATAAGGAACAGGGCACTCCAGTAGAAGCCTGGAATATCAGGGAACCAGAACTTCATAATAAACTGAACTGCAACAAGTTCGAAGGCAACCGTAATTGCCCAGTTATACCAATAGTTCCAGCCTAAAGCGAAGCCAAAGCCTTCTTCGACATAACGACTGCCATATGTAAAAAAAGCCCCAGAAGTCGGATTGTGGGTTGCAAGCTCACCTAAACTGGTCATTAAGAAGTAAATCATAATGCCAATGAGAGAGTAGGCGAGTAGTGCTCCACCTGGGCCAGCATTTGCAATGGTTGAGCCAGAAGCAAGGAAGAGGCCTGTACCAATGGAACCACCAATGGCGATCATATTCAGATGACGAGCCCCAAGCTTACGCTGGAGTTTTTCAGGAGCATGTGTTTCGCTCATGGAGATTCCTTACATAGTTTGTTATGCACAGGCATATAACACCTTAAAGCCTTGAAGATCAGTTTTAATCTGGCACTGACCAAAGTGCTTCTCAATTAAGATCGGATAGTTTAAAAAACGGTTTGCTACAATCCATAGCTCGCCTGATGCCTTTAAATGTTTTTTAGCGTTCTGGCAGAGTCCTTCACTTGCATCATAGTCGGTATGAATACCTTGATGAAAAGGGGGATTACTGACAATGGCATCGAGTTCTGTTGGAGCGTCTGCAATACCTATTACAGGCTGCAATCTCAACTGGTCTGAACTTATTCCATTTCGACTAAAAGTCATTTCCGTTGACCGTAAAGCGAAAGCATCAATATCTAGGGCATGAATAATATTACTTGAATTTATTTTTGCCAAATAGCAACTGATAATTCCAGCACCACACCCGAAGTCGGCAATTCTACCTGATTTCACCTGATTAAGATAAGGGAGTAAAACAGCAGTTCCGACATCTAGATGATTTTGACTAAAAACACCGGGAAGGGCACAAATCGTAAGCTCTTGTTCATTAACCTGAACAGTATAAGTTTTAAGCCATTTTTCTAGAGGTTTAATTTGTTCTGTTTTCTCAATCTTTAAGTGCCATAACTGACAGTGGCGAGCACTATCAAGTTTTAGTACTTTGCCGAAGCTTTGTAATTGTTTAGCGGCTCTTTCTACACCACCTTTTTTTTCACCGACTAAAAAAACAGATTGATTGGTTTTAAGATGACTCATCAGTACATGCAAAATGTAATTTAAGAGCTCTTTAGATTTTGGAACAAAAATGATTGCTTGGTCGAATTCTTGTGATGGAAACTCAACTGAAAAGTGCACTTTTGTTCCGCTATTGATAAAACCCTTATAGTCAGCATGGTTCCATGTCCAGACTGACGCATCAGTCCCAGCGGGTAATTGACTAACTAAGGCATCATTCGGTGCATTAATTAACAAGATTCTACCTTTCAAATAGTCTTGCTGTCTTAATACCACTTCACTTCTAGGATCCATGTACATCTCTCATGAAGAAGAATGCCCAGTGGGAGCTGGGCAGTAATCAAAATTAAAAGTTAGTTATTTATGCGTTTCAGGAAGCACAACATTTAAAATTAATGCTGCGATACCACCTGTTGCCACACCAGAACTAAAAATATTTTTAAATAATTCTGGAAGGTGCTCTAAAATTTGAGGCACTTGAGCAACACCTAAACCTAATGCAAGTGAGATGGCAATAATTAATAATGCTCGGCGGTCAAGGTGAACTGAAGAAAGAATATTAATGCCTGATGCAGCTACTGCGCCGAACATGACCATAACAGCGCCACCTAATACGGCTTGAGGAACTGCTTGTATAACACCAGCTACTGCAGGGAATAGACCTAATAAAATGAGTAATCCAGCAATCCAGATCCCTACATAGCGGCTAGCAACCCCAGTGAGTTGAATTACACCATTGTTTTGAGCGAAAACAGAACTAGGGAAAGTGTTAAAAAGACCAGCTAGCAAAGAGTTTGCACCATTCACTAATACACCACCTTTAATGCGTTTCATCCATTCAGGACCATTAACAGGTTGGTTGGAAAGCTTACTGGTTGCTGTCACATCACCAATTGCTTCTAAAGAAGTCACCAAATAAATGAATGCCATTGGAATGAATAATCCCCAAGAGAAACTCAAACCAAAGTGCATGGGTGTTGGAATTTGTACGAGTGGCGCGTCTTTAATACCAGAGAAATCTAGATGACCCATAAATCCAGCAAGAATGTAACCACTCACTAAGGCGATTAAAATAGCTGAGCTTTTAATCCAAACCACTCGAATACGATTGAGCACAATAATAATAGCAAGTACCGTACATGACATAATAAGGTTGTCTGCACTTGCAAACGTGTGATCTTGCATGGCTTGATAGCCACCACCCATACTAATCAAGCCTTCTTTAATAAGCGTTAAGCCAATTAATAGAACAACAATACCTGTCACCAAAGGAGTAATGAGTCTTTTCACCCATGGAAGAATTTGTGAAACACCCATTTCAATGAAGGAGCCAGCAATGACTACACCAAATATTGCAGCCATAACTTGGTTTACTGGTGTTCCTGCGGCAACCATTGCACTACCAATACCAATAATCGGGCCAATAAAGTTAAAGCTTGTGCCTTGAACAATAAGAAGACCTGCACCAAACGGACCAACTTTTTTACATTGTAGAAATGTAGCAATACCCGAAATCACCAAAGACATCGATAAAATCATGTTAGTTTCGGTGCGTGAAACGCCTAAAGCTAAGCAAATTAAAAGGCCAGGTGTAACAATTGGTACAATAATCGCAAGCAAATGCTGGAAAGCTGCTAAAAAAGCGATCAAAGGTTTTGGTCGATCATTTAAACCATAAACAAGGTCTAAATGGTCTTGAGAGTGTTGATTGGACATGGGTGTAGGTCCGCCGCAATTTTGCAAATTGGCGCTATTCTAATCGAGATAACTATCTTTACAAAACGAAATACAGGCTATTAGAAATTTTTTTGTCAATGTCAATAAACTGTCACTACTCAAGAGTAGTGTTTTTCTGTATAATTTGCCCTCAAACTTTAGGCGTATCGAATTTACATGTCAGATATTAAAACACTCCGTAACATTGCCATCATTGCGCACGTCGATCATGGTAAAACGACTTTAGTCGACAAACTTTTACAACAATCAGGTGCATTAGGTGATCGCGCGGGTGAAATCGAGCGTGTGATGGATTCAGGTGCAATTGAAAGTGAACGTGGTATTACCATTCTTGCAAAAAACACTGCAATTAAATGGACTGATGCGCGTACAAATACAGAATACCGCATTAACATCGTGGACACCCCAGGACATGCTGACTTCGGTGGTGAAGTTGAACGTGTAATGTCGATGGTTGACTGCGTACTTCTTCTTGTCGATTCTCAAGAAGGTCCAATGCCACAAACTCGTTTTGTGACATCGAAAGCCTTTGCGAGCGGTTTGAAGCCAATCGTGATTATCAACAAAGTAGATAAGCCAAGTGCGCGTCCTGATTGGGTAATTGACCAAGTATTTGATTTGTTTGATAACTTAGGTGGTACTGACGAACAGTTAGACTTCCCAGTTGTTTATGCTTCAGGTCTTCGTGGTGTTGCTGGTCCTTCTCCAGAAGAACTTGCTGACGACATGACTCCATTGTTCCAAACAATTGTAGATATCGTTGAACCACCAGCAGTTGATGTTGATGGTCCATTCCAAATGCAAATCTCTTCACTTGACTATAACAGCTTCGTAGGTGTTATCGGTGTTGGTCGTATTCAGCGTGGTTCAGTTAAATTGAACACACCTGTAACTGTTATCGACAAAGAAGGTAAAACACGTAACGGTCGTATCTTAAAAATCATGGGTTACCATGGTCTAGATCGCGTTGACGTTGAAGAGGCAAATGCTGGTGATATCGTTTGTGTAACAGGTATCGATGCACTTCATATTTCTGACACGATTTGTGATCCGAAAAATGTTGAAGCTTTACCGCCGTTATCTGTAGATGAACCTACTGTTACGATGACTTTCCAAGTAAACAACTCACCGTTTGCGGGTAAAGAAGGTAAATTTGTTACTTCACGTAACATTCGTGAACGTCTTGATCGTGAATTGATTCACAACGTAGCATTACGTGTTGAAGATACTGACAGTCCAGACCGTTTCAAAGTGTCTGGTCGTGGTGAACTTCACCTTTCAGTTCTTATTGAAAACATGCGTCGTGAAGGCTTCGAAATGGGCGTATCACGTCCACAAGTAATTTTGAAAGAAGTTGACGGCGAAAAGCAAGAACCATACGAAAACGTAACATTTGATGTTGAAGAACAGCACCAAGGTTCGGTAATGGAACAAATGGGTTACCGTAAAGGTGAAATGACCAATATGGAAGTTGACGGTAAAGGCCGTATCCGTATTGAAGCAACTGTTCCTTCACGTGGCTTAATTGGTTTCCGTTCTGAATTCTTGACCATGACTTCTGGTACAGGGATCATGACATCAAGCTTCTCGCATTACGGTCCAATGAAACAAGGTACTGTTGCGAAACGTCAAAACGGTGTGTTGATTTCTATGGTTCAAGGCGTTTGTTTGGGCTATGCATTATTCACATTGCAAGACCGTGGTCGTCTATTCGCTAAACCTCAGTTAGAAGTTTACGAAGGTATGATCATTGGTATTAACTCTCGTTCAGATGATATGGTTGTTAACCCAACTAAAGCGAAACAGTTAACAAACGTACGTGCATCTGGTACAGATGAAGCGTTAACGTTGACACCAGCTGTTGAATACACGCTTGAACAAGCACTTGAGTTCATTGAAGATGACGAATTAGTTGAAGTAACACCTAAATCAATTCGTATCCGTAAGCGTTACTTGACTGAAAACGAACGTAAACGTAACCGTGATAAATAATTTTTCTTAACTGAAAAAGAAAAAACCGCTAAATTCATTTAGCGGTTTTTTTAATCGTTATATTTAAAATTAAACTAAGCTTAAAATCATATTTTTCTTATCAGAGAATATGTTGTTAAAGTGTGAGATAGTTTTCTTTTTTTTGATAAAAATATTAAATTATCAATATCATGGCGAGTACTATCTAAATCGATATGACGCCAATGAAAAAGAAAAATATGACGTGTTTCGACCCCCGACATCTGGAGATGTTTAGATGAGTATTATTCAAGAATTTAAAGAATTTGCCATTAAAGGCAATATGATGGATTTAGCCATTGGTGTGATTATTGGTGGTGCTTTTGGCAAAATCGTAGACTCTTTGGTAAAAGATATTATCATGCCAATTATCAGTGTGATTACTGGTGGTGGTGTTGATTTTTCACAGAAATTCATTGTTCTAGGATCAAATCCTGCCAACCTGCAATCTTTAGATGCTTTGCAAAAAGCAGGTATCAATGTTTTAACTTATGGTAATTTCCTCACCATTTTAATTAACTTCCTGATTTTGGCTTGGGTCGTTTTCTTAATGGTGAAATTATTAAATAGACTTCGCCGTGATAAGAATGAGCCAGAAGCTCCGGCTGCAACTCCTGAAGATGTTCAATTATTGCGTGAAATTCGTGATGAGTTGAAAAAGCAAGCTTAACAATATTCTGAATTAATAAAAAACGGTACTCAAGGTGCCGTTTTTTATGACTAAGCATTTTTATGTTGGGCTAAAGATATTGATAAAATTAGAAAGCTATCGATAAGCTCAGCTATGCATATTGTAAAAGGGGTATAAATAAATGAATCAGCTTTTTGTATATGGAACTTTATGTCCAAATAAAGCAAATGCTCATATTTTAGAGCAGATTGGCGGTCAATGGACAAAAGCCAGTGTGCGAGGCGTGATTCACATTTTAGATTGGGGGCCAGACAAAGGCCTAAAAGCACTAGAGCTAGATTTGCAAGCAGATTGGATAGAGGGTTATCTGTTTAGCACAGAAAAGCTGGCTGAAAACTGGCAGATGCTTGATGATTTTGAAGGTTTTCAATACCAGCGTGTCATCGCAGATGTGAAGCTTGAGTCAGGAGAAATGGTTAAGGCTTGGACATATCAACTGAATGTGCAGGCTCAAGCTTCTGAAAACCATCATTAAAATAATAGAATCAACGTAAACTGTCCATTCTGAATTTAACTTCTAAAAGATGATAGCCAAACTGGCTTTTGATTGGACCTTGTAACACACGTTCAGCAGCGGTAAATACCACTTTATCAATCACTGGAACCAGTTGCCCTTTTTTGACTTCGCCTAGTTCTCCACCGCGTTTTGCTGAATTACAAGTTGAATATTGCTTGGCAATTTTGGCAAAGTCTGCGCCACTTTGTAGCTTCTTTTTTAACTGTTCTGCCAAGTCTTTATCTTTGACTAGAATATGTCGAACGATAGCTGTTTGCATTGTAACTTCCTCTGAAAACTAGAGCTTATTGGGCTTTTTGAGGGGTTGGCATTCTGGGCAAAATACACTAGCACGTTGACCAAGTTTTAAATTTTCTAAAGGGGTTTCACAGTTAACGCACATTTCTCCAGCACGACCATAAGCGAGAAGTGTCTGCTGAAAATAACCATTTTCTCCCATGGCATTGCTGTAGTCTCGTAAAGTCGAACCACCTAAATCAATCGCCGATTTTAAAATTCGTTTAATCTCGATAACCAGTTTCTCGATCTGCTGAAAACTTAAGTCTCCAGCTGGCTGAGCAGGATGAACTCCGACATTAAACAAACTTTCAGTTGCATAGATATTGCCAACACCCACCACAACATGATTATCCATAATTGCAATTTTTGTGCCGACAGATTTATTTTTAAGTTTTGAAGCTAAATATTCTGCATTAAAGTCGTTACTTAAAGGCTCCGGCCCTAAAGTATCAATTAATTTTCCTTGTGTTTCAGAATTTAACCAGAGAATGCAGCCAAAGCGACGCGGGTCATGATAGCGTAACTCATGTTCTTCAAAGCGAATGATGAAGTGGTCATGTTTTCTCAGCTCATCATTTGGTTGACACAAGCGGAAGCTTCCTGACATGCCTAAATGCCAGAGCATTTGATCTTGTTCAAACTCTGCCAAGATATATTTAGAACGACGGTTTAACCCAATAAGACGTTGCCCAACAAGTTTTTGAACATCATCGGGTATTGCCCAGCGTAAGCTTGGGTTACGTACTTCAACACTTAGAACTTTTTGATTTAATAGAGGAAATAAACTGGTTTTGGTTGTTTCGACTTCGGGTAACTCAGGCATCGCCAACTCGCAGAATTAACAGATATACTGGATTAATCAAGTATAACGTGTGGTATGTAATATTTCAGAGATTACTATGTCAGATATTTTACCATTAAGCTGGTTTCAACGTGAAACCTCAGAAGTGGCTTATGATTTAATTGGATGTGTGTTGTGTAAGCGACAACCTGATGGACAAGTCATTCGTTGTACGATTACCGAAACTGAAGCTTATTTGGGTATTCGAGATAAAGCTTGCCATAGCTACAATGATAAACGTACTGCTCGAACAGATGTAATGTATGGCTCTGGCGGTACGATTTATGTCTACTTAATTTATGGCATGTATGAAATGCTCAATCTCATTACTCAGACAGAAGGCATCCCTGAAGGGGTAATGATTCGTTCTGCATTTTTAAATGGTGCTTCAACCAAAAAAGAATATAAGCTTCTAGCTGGACCAGGCAAATTAACACGCTATTTGGGTATTGATCGAACTTTAAAAGGCCAGACTTTAGGGGAAGAAACGGGACTGTGGATTGAAGCGGCATCAACTCAGCCTGAAGTAGTGTTGACGCCACGAATTGGAATTGATTATGCCGAAGAAGCAAAAGATTGGCCTGAACGATATTGCTGGAAAGACCATCCATCTTTGAGTCGATAATTCTAATCTGGAAATCAATTTTTAGATATCGATGAATAGTGTTCTAGATTTACAACAATGCAGATCGAATTCAATATCCAGACAAGACACCGCTTTTTGTTATCATAACTACAATATAAATAAAGGAAATAAGCATGTCCTTATTACGCTTAGACCGACTTCACTACTGTATTTTAATGAGTATGGGCTGCATTTCTAGTCCATTTGTTTGGGCAGATGACTCAGCTCAAAACATTGCGGTATTGCCAACATTACATGTGGAAGCAACCCGTACCGATACAACCTACTTGCAAACACCAGCTTCTGTTTTTCGAATAGATGCACCTCAAGTTGATACTTCTTCACAAGTAAATTTAACCGAGGTTGTGAAAGGTATACCGAGTTTACAGATTCGTAATCGTGAAAATTATGCTCAAGATTTACAGCTTTCCATGCGTGGTTTTGGTGCACGCTCTACTTTTGGTGTTCGAGGCATTCGTCTATATGTAGATGGTATTCCTGCAACAATGCCAGATGGACAAGGTCAAACATCTAATATTGATTTAAGTAGTCTGGACCATGTTGAAGTTCTAACCGGACCTTTTTCATCGCTATATGGAAACTCATCGGGCGGTACAATTTTAACGTCTACTAAAGAAGGTCAAGGGAAAGACTCAATCGAGCTGAGCTATTCGGGAGGCAGCCACGATAAAAGCCGAGCCGGGTTAGTGTTACAAGGTGGGGCAAAAGGTGCGACTGAACCAAGTTATGTTATCAGCTCATCATACTTCGACACTGATGGTTACCGAGAGCATAGCGGTGCAGAAAAAGTATTAAATAATGCAAAGCTCAGTTGGAACCTTGACGATGGTAGCAAAATCAACTGGATAACCAACTATGTCAAAATTCATGCAGATGATCCAATGGGGTTAGAGCGTGAGGATTGGCAAGCAAACCCAAAACAAATCGCTCCTTATGTAAAAAATATGGGATTTAACGCGCGCAAAGATATTGAACAAACTCAAACAGGTGTGACTTGGTTTAAACCAATCAATGATCACCATGAGCTTTATGCCATGGCATATTTAGGCAACCGCAAAGTCACTCAATATCAGGCAATTCCTAATGGAGTTACCTCTCAGAAGCTACCTACTCATGCCGGTGCTGTGATTGATTTCGAGCGTAACTATTATGGTGCTGATTTCCGTTGGACAGGTAAAGAATTATTACCGAATACTACATTTAGTGTAGGTATTGCTTTAGACAATATGGATGAAGATCGTCAAGGCTATAATAATTTTGTAATGGTAAATGGTAAAGAATCTTATGGTGTTAAAGGTAATTTACGCCGTGATGAAGACAATACTTTGTGGAATATCGACCCCTATTTACAAGCTTCATGGCAGTTCTTACCAACGTGGCGTTTAGATACGGGCGTACGCTATAGCAATGTCCATTACAAATCTAAAGATAACTATTTAAGTAATGGCGACGATAGTGGTAAGACTGACTACAATAAAGTTTTACCTTCTGCTGCTTTAAGCTGGCAAATTTTACCTGAACTGATGGCCTATGTGAGTTATGCCAAAGGTTTTGAAACACCAACCTTTACTGAAATGGCTTATCAAACAGATATATTAAAGTCAGGTTTTAACTTTGATTTAAAACCATCTACAAGTGATACCTATGAAACAGGCTTAAAGTCACAAAACCGTTTAGGTAATTTTACTTTGGCAGTTTTTCAAACAAAAACCAAAGATGACATTGTAGCAGCCGAAACCGTAGGGGGAAGAGCGACCTTCCGTAATGCAGATAAAACTTTACGTGAAGGCGTAGAGTTTGCATGGAATAAAAAGTTGTGGCGAGATTTAACTGCGACTGCTAGCTATACATATTTAGATGCAACCTTTGATTCTACCGTACCCGCTGCTGGGAAAATTTCTGAGATCCCAGAAGGTAATGCCATTCCTGGAATTGCTAAAAACCAAGCTTATGCCTCTTTAGCTTGGCAGCCATCGCACGGTCTATATGGCGGTGTAGATGTACAGTATATGGATAAAGTATACGTGAATGATACCAACAGTGACGCAGCGCCAAGCTACAGTGTAACCTCAGCTAATGTGGGTTATGCATGGGTAATGGGCGACTGGAAAGTGAATAGCTTTGCCCGCGTTGATAACCTATTTGATAAGAACTATGCAGGTTCAGTGATCGTAAATGATGGTAATGGACGCTACTTTGAACCAGCGGATGGACGTAACTGGAGTGCAGGTTTACGTGTAATTAAGCAATTCTAGGAATTAAAAATGGCAAAATTATTTGAAACGGTTAACTTTGGTTCACTACAACTGGTCAATAGAATTGTAATTGCTCCAATGTGCCAATATTCGGCAACAGATGAGGGTGAAATTACCTATTGGCATGAACAGCAATGGGCAAATTATGCGTTGTCTGGTGCAGGACTTTGTATTGTAGAAGCAACTACTGTACAAGCCGAAGGGCGTATTAGTTATGCTGACCTTGGGCTCTGGAATGATCAGCAACGTGACCAAATCAAAGCGTTGTTAGCTAAGGTTCACACACTTTCACCGATGCCATTTGGAATTCAGTTAGCACATGCAGGGCGTAAAGCGTCTACTGAAAAGCCATGGTTAGGCAAAGGTCAAATTGCAAAAGATCAGCCTCATGGTTGGCAAACGGTTGCACCAAGTGAAAGTACTTTTTCTGTTCATGATGCAGCGCCACATGCTTTGACCATTGCTGAGATTAAACAAGTTCAACAAGATTTTGCAGCAGCTGCAAAACGTGCTGTAGAAGCTGGGTTTGAGTTGATTGAAGTTCATGCTGCACATGGTTACCTACTACATCAATTCTTATCACCAATTGCCAATCAGCGTACTGATGAATATGGCGGTTCTTTAGAAAACCGTATGCGTATGACTCTTGAGGTTCTTCAGGCAATTAAATTGGCTGTACCTGAAGGTTATCCAGTTGGCGTTAGACTGTCTGCGACTGATTGGTTAGAGAGTATCGAGCATTGGGATGTTGAATCTACAGTGGGTTTATCAAAAGCTTTAGAGCAGTTGGGCGCAGCCTATGTGCATGTGTCTAGTGGTGGCTTACACGAGCATCAATCTATTACGATTGGAGCAGGTTACCAAGTTCCATTTGCTGAACAAGTCAAAAAGCATGTGTCCATTCCAGTCATTGCTGTAGGGTTAATTACTGAGCCAGAACACGCCGAACAAATTTTGGAAAACCAGCAAGCTGATGCTATTGGTCTTGCTCGTGCGATGTTATATGACCCAAGATGGCCTTGGCATGCAGCAGCGGCTTTAGGTGCAGAAGTTAAAATTGCGCCTCAGTATTTGCGTTGTCAGCCCCATGGATTGAAACAGCTTTTTAACTCGTTTTAATTGTATTGGGCAAAGTCATCTTTGCCCATTTTTCTTTCGCTAAGTGAGGAAGGTCAGTGGTTTTTCAGGTTATTTTACCTATCTTGATATTGCTATTGATGGGCTATGTTTGTGTCCTCATCAAATTGGTAACACCTGAACAGATCAGGGCTCTTAGCGCATTCGTAATTAAAATTTCCTTACCAGCTTTTTTAATTCATTCTTTGGCAAATAAAAACTTACAAGACATTTGGCACCCCGCTTATTTTCTTGCTTATGGTGGTGGGTCTTTAATTTTATTTTTCTTGGCTTTTATTCTTTATCGAAAATATTTTAAAAATAGTTTAACTCATAGCGCCGTGATTTCGATGGGCGCATCTATGTCCAATACTGGATTTATGGGAACAGCTATTTTAACCATGCTGATAGGTAATCATGCTGCGATTTATATTTCTTTGACACTCATCATTGAGAATTTATTGATTGTGGCGCTGATGCTCATTCTGGCCGAAGCTGGGTTACATCAACAGCAGAAACTATTACCGCTTTTAAAACAGACTTTTTTAAACTTACTCAAGAATCCTGTCATTATTGCGATTTTGGTTGGGATGGGATGTATTCTTCTCGATGTTAATCTTCCTACGACTCTTGATCAGTCTCTAGAGTTACTTGGACGCACAGCTTCGCCTTTGGCTTTGTTTGCCATTGGGGGGAGTTTAGTCGGTATTGGAATCACAACAGTAAATACAGAAAGTATTTTGTTGGCGATATTTAAAGTTATTCTCATGCCATCTGTTATTTTTGCTCTCTTTTTGATAACTCCTGATGTAAGTCGTGAAATGCTTTACGCAGGAACATTAATTGCTGCTTTACCAATGCCTATTGCTTTCGGAATTTTTGGGCAAGCTTACGGTTTAAATGAAAAAGCATTAACACCGCTTATGATTAGTACAGTTGTTGGTTTTATTGGCGTTAGCGGGCTTATTGCTTTGTGGTGGTAAAAGAAAAGCCCCGTAAGGGGCTAATCATTGACTATTTCTTTGGTGCTGGCTGTGCGGGAGCATTAGCAGCCTGTTTACTTTTTTCTGCAATAATCTTATCAACCGAGGCTAAAGACTCTTTAGCATTCGGAACATTTTGATTGGCAAGTTCAGTAAAGATCTTTTTGGCCTCAGGTAAATTTTGCGGAATGATATTGCCATTCGCCATCATGGTTGCTAAAGCCATAGACGCAGGAGCGTAACCTTTTTGTGCGATTGACTGTAAAGCTTCGATACCTTGGCGTTTCATTAACGGATTTTTATTTTCCACACCTTGGCTAATATCATAAAGTGCTTTCACCTGAGTAGCAGGATAGTTACCCTTTCTGATTAAAGGCGCTAACTTTTGAAGGGCAATTTGATGTGACTGCGGTTTTTTCTGAGCAAATAAAATTGTCGCAATTTTCACGGTTGCATCATCGGAACCTTGAGCCGATGCTTTTTGAATATATTGACTGAATTTGTTGCTGTCTTTGGCAACACCTAATTCACCAGTCTCATAAATTTGTGCAAGTGTGTAACTCGCTTGGGCATAACCCTTATTTGAAGCATCTTCATAATATTTGAGCGCTTTAGAAGAGTCTTTTGCTGTTCCTTGGCCCGTTTGGGTCATATAACCTAAGTTATAGATCGCTTGGGCATTGCCTGTTTGGGCTAAGCGCTGCATTTCCTGAAAGGCAGCAGGGTAATTTTTTGCTGCATAAAGTTGTTCGGCTTGTTTAAACGCATCTGTTTTAGTAGCAGCTGAGGTGTTATCTGCTGCAAAAATTGATGCACTTGAAAGGGTGATTAGGCTTGCGATTAGTAATTTCTTCATTTCTTTTTAACCTTTTACTTCGTAGCTACATCATTCCGTTGATGCATTAAAATAGTTTCAATTTCTCATCATAAATATTGATAGCTGAAAGTAAACAGCCGATTTGTATATAAAGCGCTGCACTTTGGGCAAATTGTGGAGAAAAAACACCCACTCACATTCATAAAACGGAGTGGGTAATATTATTATTTTGCTGACTGAAGTAATGCTTCAATTTGTTTGGCATCACTTGGTACGCCAGAAATTCTTTGACCATCTTGTAAGAACAGAGTCGGTGTTCCATCAATATTTAATTTATTACCTAAGGCGATGTTTTTCTGGATTGGGGTCGAACAATTTTTGCTGGTCGTAGGTAATTTACGGTTAAGCATATAGTTCGTCCAAGATTCTGCCGGATTTTTTGAGCACCAGATTTGATTAGATACTTTTTCGGCGTTTGGATGCAAACTGGTCAGCGGGTAAAGGAAAACATATACCGTTACATTATCAACCCCAACCATATTTTGTTCTAGGTGTTGGCAATATGGACAATCAGGATCAGTAAAGATATAGATTGTACGTTCGCCTTTTCCTTTTACGTACTTAATTGCTTGATTGAGCGGTAAGCTTTTAACATCAATCTTACCCAATTCGGCAATACGTTCTTCAGTCATATTTTTTTGTTGTTTGATGTCGACTAAGTTACCAACAAAAAAGTATTTCGCATCTTGGTTGGTATAGACAATACGACCACTTGTATACACTTCATAAATGCCTTGAACTGGCGACTGATAAACACCTTTTACAGGCAAATCTGGATAATTCGTCTTAAGATTTTGTTCAAGTGCTTTAACGTCAGCATGGGCAGAACCGAAAATAGCCAAACTCAACATGAGTGTAGCAAGTTTAGTTTTCATCTTTTTTCTCTTTAATTTCAACAGGGTTAATGATGGCATATAAAACTTAAAAATTTGATGTTCTAATCTAATGAATTCATTAGTGTTTTGTATCTATAAAAAAGCCCACCAATTTATAGATGGGCTTTTAAGAATCAGTAAAAATTATTATTGTGGTCTTGCAACATCACCACTTAAGGCTTCAGGTAACTCAAGAACTTGAAGACCCAACTCTTGTAGAGCAGCAGGTTTTGCAACAACTAAAGCAAGATAACCTTCATTATTTGCAATACTATTAACAACTTCAACATCGTTATTTAATTGAGTTGCTGAAGCTGGTGCCTCGCCTGTACCTTGAACCAGATGTAACCAGTGTTTTGGTTTTGCTTTAAACCAAAGACGCGCCACAATTTCCTGACCTAGGTAACAACCTTTATCGTAATTTACGCCTTCACGTTGATGTAAACGTAATTCTTGTGGTTGGAATACATGTTCAGTTGCCTGAGTAATCCACGCTTGACCTGTCATAATGGCTTGTTTTTGCCATTCAGAAATATCAGTTTCTTGTGCAGAAAATTCAGTCTGATGACCAATGATCTTTGGAAAAGCAGGGTCTTGTTCACTCAAGGTCATTTTTGAAAAAGCACCAAATTTTTTAACATGTTTGGCAAACTCTTCTGCTTGATCTTGAGCAACTACAATTTCAAAACTTTCAGGATTAATCTTCTTTAGCCACAAGCCAAAGTGAATACGACCTTTAAGATCACAAATGGCTGTATAGCGAGTTTCATTTTCAGTTAAACGTTCAGTATCTACAGTAACTTGGCCTTGTAAAAACTTCTGTGCATCTACACCGTTTAAAGCATATGAGGAGAAAGCGAGCAGACTCATGATTAATCTCAAATTCAATATGTTTCTTTATGATTGCTGACTATTTTGCTCCATTTTTACTAAAAAATCAGCCATAGTTTTCGTAATTTGATTAGGCCCAAAGAAAGTATTTTGTTTGAAAAAACACCAAAAATATACGTTCGTATAAATCTGAAGGTTTAAGCTAATAAACATAATTTCGATAATTTAAAAGAAATTAAAATAAGGAGAATATGATGGCAACAGGAACAGTGAAATTTCATCGCGTATTTAAGGCTCCAGCCGAGCGGGTTTACCGTGCATTTTTAGATCCAGATGCTTTAGTAAAGTGGTTACCACCGCACGGCTTTACTGCCAAGGTTCATAGTTTTGATGCAAATGTTGGTGGCTCATATAAAATGAGTTTTACCAATTTTTCGACAGGTTCAACACACGCTTTTGGTGGGACATATGTTGAGTTAATTCCACATGAGTTAATTCGATATAACGATCAATTCGATGACCCAAATTTACCGGGCACGATGCAAGTCACCATTACATTGAAAACGGTAATGGTGGGTACGGAAGTACACATCACACAAGAAGGCATACCTGAAGTTATTCCCGAGGAAGCTTGCTATTTGGGATGGCAAGAATCTTTATCTTTACTGACTTTGTTAATCGAAGCGGATATCCCTGACCAATAAGCTTTCTAAAATTTTAATGAACTATTTAAAAAGTGAGTGGAGCTAAATCTGCTCACTTTTCTTTTATAAGATCTATCTAAAATGTAAACCTTACTCAGAGAAAGACTATGGATATATACATTAAAAGAATTTATGAAAATGCTGACCCTAGTGATGGGAAGCGAATTTTAGTTGATCGTCTATGGAGCAGGGGAATAAGTAAGGAAAATGCTCATTTGGATTTGTGGCTAAAAGAGGTTGCACCTTCAACTGAACTTCGCAAGTGGTTCCACGCTGCAACGCCAGATCATTGGGAAGAATTTAAGCAGCGTTATTTAAAAGAGCTTGAGACCAACTCCGCAATTGAAGAGCTGCAACACATTGCAGCAGAGCATACAGTTACGCTTTTATATTCAGCAAAAGATGTTGAAAATAATCATGCAATTATTTTGAAAGAATATTTATTAAGTAAAAACTCAAAATGAATGTATAAATTTTTTTTTGGTAAAAGTCTTTTATTTAAAACTTTAAAAAATGAGTCATATCTCGCATAATATACTTTTTGAGATTTTTTTCATGTCTTTGCCAAATTGCCCAAAATGCCAATCAGAATATACTTACCAAGATGGCGACTTATTGATTTGTCCTGAATGCTCAAATGAGTGGAAAGAAGGGGATGCATCGCTTACTGAAGAACAAGAAATTATTAAAGATGCTAACGGAAATGTTTTAGCCGATGGTGACAGCGTAACTGTCATTAAAGACTTAAAAATTAAAGGTTCATCTTCAGTCGTCAAAGTAGGCACTAAAGTAAAAACGATTCGCTTAGTTCCAGATGCAAGTGATGGTCACAATATCGATTGCAAAATTGATGGTATTGGTCAGATGAAGTTGAAATCTGAATTTGTAAAAAAAGCTTAAATTGTTAATTTTCATTACATTTCAGTAGAGATATGCACTTATATCTCTACTTTTTAAATTTCTAACATCATTATAATTTTATTACGAAAAAGTATAAAAAATGGTCTGTTCAAAGAATGATAGCCCATTTATATTGTCATAAATAACAAATAACTTTCGTCCAGAATAATAACGAAAGTCATACCCACACCAACAAAAAAATGAGGTTTTTATGGCAGGATGGTACGAAATTTCACAAGCGAGTGATGGTCAATACCGCTTTATCTTAAAGGCAGGAAATGGTGAACCTATTTTAAATAGTGAGCTATATAAGGCAAAAGCCTCTGCTGTAAATGGTATTGAATCAATTCAAAAAAACAGTGGTGATGACGCGCGATATGAGCGTTTAACTGCAAAAAATGGAAAGCCTTATTTCAATTTAAAAGCTGCAAATCATCAGATTATTGGAACGAGTCAGTTCTATGCGAGTGAAGCTTCACGAGATAAAGGAATTGAGTCTGTTAAAACCAATGGTTCATCAACGACCATCAAAGACTTAACAGTTCAGGTATAAAAACTAAGTTAAAAAAAAGCAGCTTCTAAAAGCTGCTTTTTTATTTATGTATTTATTAACGCGCTAACTTAGCTAAAAGTTCTTCTTTAGTTAAATTGCTCGCTTCAGCATCTCGGCGGCCTTTATATTCAAAAGTACCCGCATCAAGACCTTTTTCACCAATCACAATACGGTGTGGAATACCCATTAATTCAAGGTCGGAGAATTTAACACCCGGACGTTCGTTACGGTCATCAAGCAACACGTCAAAACCTTGAGCTTGAAGTTCTGCATAAAGTGCTTCTGCTGCTTCAAGAGTACGTGGTGATTTGTGCGCATTCATTGGAACAATTGCAATTTCAAAAGGTGCAATGGCTTGTGGCCACATAATGCCTTTGTTATCGTAGTTTTGTTCAATTGCAGCTGCAACAACGCGTGTTACACCAATACCGTAGCATCCCATGGTTACTGTAAATGGTTTACCGTCTTCACCTAGAACTTTACAGCCTAAAGCTTCAGAGTATTTAGTACCAAGCTGGAAAATATGACCTACTTCAATACCGCGTTTAATTTGTAGTGTGCCTTTACCATCTGGAGATGGGTCACCTTCAACGACATTACGCAAATCAAAAACTTCGGTAATTTGTGCATCACGTTCCCAGTTTACGCCTACTGCATGTTTATCAGCTTCATTTGCACCAGCAACGAAGTCTGAAAGCACAGATGCGGCACGGTCAACAATTACAGTTAAGCCTTTTTCGACTAAACCTTGTGGACCTGTAAAGCCAGCAGTTAAACCAAATGCTTGAAGTTGTTCTTCAGTTGCAAAAGTAAGAGGAGCTGCAACTAAAGGATGCTTCTCAGCTTTAATCTCATTCAGTTCGTGGTCGCCACGTACAAATAGAGCTACAACAGGAACATGTCCTTTTTCGTCAGCAACACCTTGAACCAATAAAGCTTTAACAGATTGCTTAGGATCAGCATTTAAGAACTGACATACATCATCAATCGTTTTTTGGTTTGGTGTTTCAAGCAATTTAAGTTCTTGCGTAGGTGCCGCACGTTCACCAACTAAAACAGCCTCAGCCATTTCAACGTTCGCTGCATAATCAGATTCAGTTGAAAATGCGATGTCATCTTCACCACTAGCAGCCAATACGTGGAATTCGTGTGAGGCTGAACCACCAATAGAACCTGTGTCGGCTTGTACTGGACGGAAATCTAAACCTAAACGAGTGAAAATACGGCTATAGGTGTCGTACATTACGTCATAAGTTTCTTGTAATGATTCTTGAGTTGCATGGAAAGAATAAGCATCTTTCATGATGAACTCACGTGAACGCATTACACCAAAACGTGGACGAATTTCATCACGGAATTTGGTTTGAATTTGATAGAAATTTACAGGAAGCTGCTTATAACTTTTGAGTTCGTTACGCGCCATGTCTGTAATAACTTCTTCATGCGTTGGCCCAAGTACGAATGGGTTCATATGACGATCTTTAAAGCGTAATAATTCAGGACCATATTGTTCATATCGACCAGATTCTTCCCAAAGACTTGCGGGTTGAGTCACGGGCATGAATACTTCCATTGCGCCTGAACGGTTCATTTCTTCACGAACAATCGCATCTACTTTTTTAAGCACACGTGTTCCCATCGGCAGCCATGTATATAAACCAGATGCCAATTTACGAATCATCCCCGCACGTAACATGAGCTGGTGTGAAATCACTTCAGCATCATTTGGGGTTTCTCTCAACGTTGCAAATAAAAAGCGGCTTGCGCGCATGGAAAAAGTCCTAAAAGTTAAGCGTTATAAAAACGCAGATTATACGATAATCGCTGCATTATGACATGAATCGTCGAGTTTGACGCAGCATAAAGTTTTTCAAGTCATCTAGATAAGTGAAAATGACGGGTACAACCACAAGAGTCAATAGGGTAGAGGTAATTACTCCCCCAATCACAGCGTGAGCCATTGGGGCGCTTTGCTCACCGCCTTCACCAAGCCCTAAAGCTAGAGGAACCATCCCCATCACCATAGCACTTGTCGTCATTAAAATTGGACGTAAACGTGTTTTGCCCGCTTGTAAAATAGCATCGTAACGGCTTGTCCCCTGATCCATTGCTTTCTTAATAAAGTCGATAAGCAAAATCGCATTTTTAGTGACGAGCCCCATCAACATGATAATGCCAATAATTGAAAATAGATTTAAGGTACTTTTGAACAAGAATAGGGCAAGAAAAACGCCAATGAGTGACAATGGTAAAGAGGTCATAATTGCAGCAGGATGAATAAAGCTATTAAACTGAGAACCTAAAACAATATAGATAAATACAATTGAGAGGGTGATGGCTGTTAAGGCATATCCAGCAGATTCAGCCATGTCAGCATTTGCCCCTTGAGTATCAAATGTATAGCCAGCAGGTAGTTTAAATGCCTTTTGCATTTTATCGATGTCTTGACCAATGTCACCGCTAGGTCGTCCTGAGGTATTTGCCTCAATCAGTACTTCACGCTCAAGATCACGTCGGTTAATTTGTGATGCACCGAGTTTTTCTTCGGTTGTTGCAACTGCGCTAAGTGGAACTAATATATTTTGCCCAGTCGCATTGGTCTTATTGGAATTGAGATATAGGTTCTGCACATCTTGCGGAAGCATACGTTTATTTTCATTTAAACGTATATTCACGTCATAATTTTCGCCATCGCGATCTTCCCAAGTTGTGACATTATCACCCGCAATTAATGGGCGAATCGCATTGGCAATCTGAGAAACAGATAAACCTAAGTCACTTGCCAGCACACGATTAATATGGACACCTAGAGTCGGCTTCGGTTCTTTCAATGAGCTTTCTAAATCAACTACACCTTTAATTTTTTCCATTTCAGCAATAAAACGATCTGAAATTTTCTGTAGTTCATTTAGGTCAGATCCTTTAATAGAGATCATGATTGGCTTTTGTCCGCCAGAAACAGAATCTTGTGCTGCGGCAACAGAAGTCACTCGAATACCCGCTACACTTTGCAAACGATCACGGAATTCATTGTTGAGTGTATTCAGATCTGAGCTACGTTCTTGTTTTGGCTTTAAGGTCACGCCTAAACCTGCACGGTTTTTACCAGAATCAACCCCACTGTTGACCACGCCATAAGTTGAAACCACATCGGGGAACTGTCTAATAATTTTATCGACTTGATGGAGTTTTGCTTGGGTATATTCTAAAGATGCATCTACAGGAGTTTCAAACTGAATACGAACTTCACCTTTATCTGGGGTAGGTACAAATTCGGTCCCAATTAGTTTAGACAGTCCTAGTGCAGCAAATAGTGAAACAATTGCAATAATGACTGTGATGAAACGGAAACGTAAAGCCAGCTTTAAGAGCTTTTCATAAACATGGGTAAGTCGATCTAACACATTAGAAATATGGTTAAAAAAGCGTTGTAGCCAATTATCTTTTTTCTTAACCGGATCTTTCCAGTGAGCAGAAAGCATTGGGTCGAGCGTAAAACTAATAAACATTGAAATTAAAACAGCAGTACTGACTGTTACGCCAAACTGATAAAAGAAACGCCCAATCAACCCGCCCATGAAGGCAACAGGTAAAAATACGGCTACAATGGTAAGCGTGGTTGCGAGTACGGCTAAACCAATTTCTTTTGTGCCTTCTAGGGCAGCAGTCACATGATCTTTGCCAAGTTCAGTATGTCTTACAATATTTTCTCGAACAACAATCGCATCATCAATTAAGAGACCAATGCTGAGTGATAGGGCTAATAACGTCATCATATTAATGCTAAAACCAAAAGCCCAAATGAAAGTTAAGGTTCCTAGCAAAGTAATCGGTAAGGTCAGGCCTGTAATGACGGTAGAGCGGAAAGAGCCTAAAAATAATAGAACAATTAAAACTGCTAAGGCAGCACCTTCAATAATGGTACGGGTCACATCTTTAATTGAAGCGCGAATTCCTTTCGAGCTGTCGGCCACAACTTTGTAGTTTAAACCCGCAGGCATTTGTGTTTTTAATTTCTCTAACGTTTGGTAGGTTTTATCGACCACCTGAATTACATTGGCATCGGAACTCTTTAAAATATCGATAGAGACCGCGGTTCTTCCATTATAAAATGCGCTTGATTGTAGTTCGGCTTGTGTATCTTCAATCGTTGCAACTTGCTTCAGAAAAATTGGTGAACCATTTTTATTGGCAATTACCAAATCACCAAAAGCAAGTGGATGAATGACCTTTGATTGAATTTGTACAACCAGTTCAGAATTCTTTTGCTGTAAAGTTCCTGCGGGAACCTCAATGTTTTCATTTTTTAGCGTATTGATGACCTGATCAATGCCAATGCCGTAACTTTGCAATTGCTCAGGAAGAATTTTTATTCGTATTTGCCGTTTGGCATCCCCCAATAAATTCACATTACCGACACCAGACACGGTTTTAAGCTGTGGCACGATACGTTTATCTACATAGGAACTTAGTTGAGCCAAACTCATGCTATTTGATTCAAATACAACTGACATGATCGGGCTAGAAGAAGGGTCGTAGCGTTGTACAATCGGGGTATCAATTTCATCACGGAATTGAGCTGAGACAGGTGCAATTTTGTCACGAACATCTTGTGCTGCAAGGGCCGATGAAGTATCGAGATTAAACTCAGCTACAATCATCGAAAAGCCTTCACTTGAGCGTGAAGTGATTTGTTTAATCCCTGAAATTGTATTGATCTGATCTTCGAGTTTTTTTGTAATATCTGATTCGACAGCTTCAGGTGAAGCACCAGCATATTGCGTAGTCACCACAACAAATGGGAAATCGATGTTCGGAAACTCTTCAACGGTCATCCGTTTCCAAGAGGCCAGCCCCAGTACCATTAAGCTGATCATCATCATAATAGTAAAAACGGGGTATTTCACACTGATTCGAGTAAACCACATACGCTATTTGCTACCTTATTTATTTTTTTCGGTTGTAACCGTCACTTTTTTATTAATGTCGGAATCTTCAAATTGAATACGGCTCACCAGATCTGTGTTTTGTAAACCATCAACTAAAGCAATATTGCCGTTATAGCGCTGTTCAATCACTCTAATTTTCACTTTTTGAATAGTGTGATTACGTACCACCCATACAAAAGGATCATGTTGCATATTTTGAATGCTGTCTAAAGGAATTGTTTGGCCGTGCTGAGTGTCACTACGAAGAATATTTCCATTAATGAAAGCCCCTATGCTTAACGAATCAATTTTTTCTTTAGGAACTGCAAAAAACTCAATTTGTCGGCTGTCTTGATCTGCAACAGGTGAAATACGCGTAAGAGTCGCATTTAATTGTTTAGAATTTCCCTGAATCTGATATTGAATGCTGCTACCCACTTTAAGAGCAGATTGTTGCTCAATTGGTAACTTGGCCTGTATTTCAAGTTGGTCTGGATTCACGATTTCAAACAGAGTCTGCCCAACTGATACAGTTTGACCAGGTTCTACTTGTCGTTTAGTGATTACGCCTGAAATTGGACTGGTGATAATACCGTCTTGATCGGCCTTACGGGCAATATCAACATTCGCTTGTTGGGCTTTTACGCTTTCAAGTTGCCCTTTATAGTCAACCTGACTCTGTTCAAATTCGACACGAGCAATAAACCCTTGATTAAAAAGTCGTTGCTTTCGGTTCATTAAATTGCGTGCAAGTTCAGCTTGTGACTGAGCTGAGGCAAGGTTGGCGCGCGCTTGGGCCAAGCGTGCAACATTGTCTTGATTATTCAATCTCACTAAAACTTGGCCTTTTTGTACCTGCTGACCAACATTTGTAGTTACAGTGGTGGCAGTAGCACTTACTTGAGCCTGAATTGAACTTTGCTGAACCGCACGAATAGTACCCGTAAATGCAGTTTGAGAGTCAAGTGCTCCCTCTTTAACAGCTATCAGGTCTTGAGGAATGAGTTCAATTTTTGCTGGAGCTGATGCTGTTGTTTTATTTGTTTCTTGCTGATTGCATGCAGCTAAAATCAAACATAAACTAATAATACTCAGTTTAAAAATAGTGGAAGGGGTGAGATGCATCTTGTGCATACAGCATCGTCCTATAATTCAAATTTTATTTTGCCCCTATTCTTGATAAACCGTTACAGTTATTCAAGCTTTTTTAAACGTTCGATAATATTTTCATACTCGCTATTGGTACGATTGTAGGTCTTGGTAAGTGTTTCAATTGTTTGTTTGACCCTGTAAATATTATTTAGATTGTTTTCAATCAACGTCTTATGGTGCTCTGGAATAACTTCTCTCTTTCTGAAATATTCCATTTCTTGACGTTTAAATAAAATTTTGTCTTGTTGTAACTGGTCGAGTTGTTCCTGTTGATAGTTAATTTGCTTCTTTATGGCAAGTAATGCTTGATCTCTTTTAATCGTGGCTGTTTTACTATTGCTATAGGCATTTTTTAATTTGATATCGAGTTCTCTATGCCGTGCCGACAGTGCTCGTTGACTTGATTGATTTAAATCAGCTTGAGCATTATAAGAATGGTTTCTTTTAATCACTTGCATATTTTGATCTAGAACTTCATAACCGTAACGGATATGAGCAGGGGTGACTGATGTACTAATATTAGCCGTGCCCTGTTGATCATAATAACGATACCAGACCACTTTAGGAGTATCGGCTAGAGCAAAGGTTGTTGATAAACATATTGAACCGAAGGAAATAATGCCTACAGATACAGACAAGCAGTTCCTATAAAAGGCATATTTCATCCGATTATTCATTGAAAATCCCCAAAAAACAAAAAGCTAAATCGCTTATTTTTAAATAATTAATCTTTATTATATTAGTTATTATTTAGCTGAATAAAAATATAGTCATTATAAAAAAAATGATAATTTTAATTAAAGTGTGATGAGGTTAAAAGTTATTGTTTATAAATGAGAAAGTAGACAGAAATGCCTCATTGAAAATAGACCATGAGATATGTTAAAAATGCTTATAAATGCGTAAAAACAAATTTAAGTTAAATTGCATTTATATTTTATATTTATGGGGATGGAAGATTAAATGGAAGATGCATTCCAAAATCTGAAAGTAATGGTAATTGATGACTCAAAAACCATTCGCCGCACAGCAGAAACTTTATTACAGCGAGAAGGCTGTGAAGTGATTACTGCGGTAGATGGATTTGAAGCTTTGTCCAAAATTGCTGAGGCAAATCCAGATATTGTTTTTGTCGATATCATGATGCCTCGCTTAGATGGTTATCAAACTTGTGCTTTGATTAAAAACTCTCAAAATTATCAGAACATTCCCGTTATCATGCTCTCTAGTAAAGATGGTTTATTTGATCAGGCGAAAGGGCGTGTGGTAGGTTCAGATGAGTATTTGACGAAACCTTTTAGCAAAGATGAATTGTTAAACGCGATTCGTAATCATGTAAGTTCATAATTAAGTAATTTAAGGGCAAAGAAATGGCACGTATTCTTATTGTTGATGACTCACCAACAGAAACTTATCGTTTTAGAGAAATTCTAACCAAGCATGGCTATGATGTACTTGAAGCATCTAATGGTGCAGACGGTGTAACTTTGGCAAAAGCAGAACAGCCTGACTTAGTGTTAATGGATGTTGTAATGCCAGGTGTTAATGGCTTTCAGGCAACACGCCAGATTACCCGTGATGAAGAAACTAAACATATTCCTGTGGTCATTGTGAGTACTAAAGATCAGGCAACTGACCGAGTATGGGGCAAGCGTCAAGGTGCAATCGATTATCTGATTAAACCTATCGAAGAAAAGCAATTGATTGATGTAATTAAACAATTTCTAAATTAACTCATCCATCCATAAAAACATAAATAACGGGGTTATGTGCCCGTTTTATAGGATCGAGTATGGCAGCGAATGGATTTATCGAGTTACTTCGTTTGTCTAAACGGGGTAATAAGAATTACGCTTCAGTTCAAAATGAAGCACAGCGATGGTCAGGGATTGCTTTTGAAATGAGAGGGCAATACTTCGTCGCACCACTTGGGGAAGTGTCAGAAGTTATCTATCCACCGAAATATACGCCAGTTCCAAATGCTCAAAGTTGGGTAAAGGGTTTGGCTAACATTCGGGGAAGGTTGCTTTCGGTTTCTGATTTGGCTCATTTTATTTCAGGGCAACGAAGTACATTTTCGTCTGCCCAAAAAGTGTTATGTATTAGCCATCACGACCAGTATGTGGGGTTGGTTGTGGATCAGGTCTTGGGGATTCAGCACTTTAATAAAAAAAGTTTTTTTTCTCAAAGCTTAGACTTAGAGGAAAACCTAAAAGATTATTGCCAAGGTTATTTTCACCAACATAACCAGCATTGGCATGTCTTTTTATTTAGTCGTTTATTGCAAAACCCACATTACATGAATGCATCGACAAAATTTATAAACTAATTTTTACGCTGTGAAAAACAGAGTATTTTCTGGGGAGAAGCTATGGGCTTTAAGCTTAAAAAGAAAGGCGGCAATCGTGTTGCGTCCGAAAAATCGGGTCTCAATTTTATTGCAAAAATCCAGTCGGGAATTGAGCAATACGCCAGTTTATTTGGGGAAAGTGAAAAGTCCAAGCCTATCCTTTATGTAGCGTTGTTATGTTTGGTATTTGCTTTAACTTCGCTCGTTTATTTATTTTATAGCGTACCTCGACATAACGAATTAACACGTAGTTTGGGTGAGTTGCGTTTATTGTCACAAACGATTTCTAGACAGGCTACAGAAGCAACGGCTTCTGGTTCACCTAAAGCTATGAAAGACTTAGCTGAATCAAATAAACTTTTTGCAGAAAATATCAAAGATGTTGAAAATATTCATGGTACATCTTCAAAAGAATACAAAAAGGTTGCGGTTCTGTGGAAAGCCTTGTCGTATGACATTAACTTGATCTCGTCACATCAAGGTGTAATTAATCAGTTATATAACATGAATATCTCAATTGGTGATTCTATTCCTGAGATTCAAGCTGAATATAACTTGATGGTTGATAAGATGGTTCGTGAAAAAGCACCGAGTAGTCAGGTGATTATTGCTAAGAACCAAGTATTTATTGCAGAGCGTATTTTACGTTCTATTAACACTGTTTTGGTTGGTTCAGAAAATTCTCAGACCTCAGCACATGACTTTAGTGTCGATATTGAGACGTTTGGTGTGTATTTAAATGCACAGCTAAACGGAAATGCTGAATTGGGTGTTGCTAGAGTTGAGTCTCCAGAAGTACGTGAATCTTTGGAAGGTATTAAATCTGAATATGATAAAGTTTTAAAATCTGCAGCAGCATCAGTTCTTCAACATACAGATCAGATTGTAAACGTACGTCAGTCATCAGGTGAAATTCTCTCGGAATCTGATGACATGTTATCTGTATTGGGTGATCTTTCTGAGCAAACACAGTATGGTTGGAAAGCCTTTGCTTTAGTTGCACTTCTTACATTATCACTTATTGGTTTAATTAGTTCAGTCTTAAAGCTTTTATCACTTCGTAGTAAAGCAGATAAACAACGTGTAGCTACCCTGCAAGAAGAGTATGACCGTAACCAAAACGCGATTTTACGTTTACTAGATGAAATTGCCGACTTGGCAGATGGTGACTTGCGTTCATATGCAACGGTATCTGAGGACTTCACAGGAGCGATTGCCGACTCGATTAACTTTGCGATTGACCAATTACGTGATCTTGTATCCCGAATTCATGATACGTCTCAGGAAGTTGCCCGCTATACGCAGGATACACAAAATATTACTAACCAGTTGGCAGAAGCATCCGAGCATCAGGCACAAGAAATTGCCGGCGCATCAACTGCAATGAATGAAATGGCGCAATCAATTGACCAAGTATCTTCAAATGCATCGGAATCAACCGAGGTAGCAGAACGTTCGGTAGAAATTGCTTCTAATGGCGCACAAGTGGTAAACCGTTCAATTGAAGGTATGGACACGATTCGTGAACAGATTCAGGAAACTTCTAAACGTATTAAACGTTTGGGTGAGTCTTCACAAGAAATTGGTAACATCGTATCGTTAATTAATGACATTGCGGACCAAACAAACATTCTTGCATTAAATGCAGCAATTCAAGCATCTATGGCAGGTGAAGCAGGACGTGGTTTTGCCGTGGTTGCAGATGAAGTACAGCGTCTTGCGGAACGTTCAGCATCGGCAACTAAACAGATCGAAACTCTGGTTAAAACAATTCAGACCGATACTAACGAAGCTGTTATTTCAATGGAACAAACAACAACTGAGGTTGTGCGCGGAGCGAACTTGGCAAAAGATGCGGGTATTGCCTTGGACGAGATTCAAAAAGTATCTGGTGACTTGGCAAACTTAATGGCCAGTATTTCTGATGCAGCAAAACTTCAGTCTGCATCTGCGAGTCATATTGCGACAACCATGACTGTCGTACAAGAAATTACTTCGCAAACGACAACTGCAACATTCGATACAGCGCGTTCTGTTTCTGAATTAGCAAATATGGCAGAGTCATTACGTGAATCGGTAACGGACTTTAAATTACCTGATTAAATTGGGGACGAGGATAGCTATTTTTATACTAGCTATTCTTCTAAAAAGTATTAACAACACCAGATAAATATTGGGACACAGTTATTTATCTGGTGTTGACTCTGTCGTTTTTCTCCATTTAGGGGACAAGCAAAAGAAGCCTTTGCTATGAAAGAAATATTAAAAACTTTAACTGAAGCAATGATGCTACCGGAAGATAGCTATTCTCAACAAGATGACGAATTTCTTGATATTTTTGTTGAAGAAATTGAAGAAATTTTTGTTGAATTACAATCTTTGATTCATGAATGGATGCAATCTAAAAATGTTGCTACGCTGACTGACATCCGTCGCCATTTTCATACCTTGAAAGGTTCAGGGCGAATGATTGCAGCGAAATCCTCTGCTGAGCTTGCTTGGACTGTAGAAGATACGCTTAATCGGATAATCAATGAGAGTCTCACATTAACTCCTAACATCCAACAATATGTTCAGTTGGTATTTAAGTTCTATTTCTTTAAGTTAGTAGGTGACTTTAAATCTAAAAAGGAACATGCAGTAGATTTTAGACCTCTTATTTTATTGGGACAACAATTACAACAACAGCAAAGTTTAGAGCCTGCTTTAGAAGAACTTTTATTATTGTCGGATACTCTCACTGCGGAAACTAAGACTGGTTTAGAGGTAGATAGTTTAGAACAGGAATCAGATAATTTAACTCTAGAAACCACTTTAGAAAGTGAACATAACCTTGCTGAAACCTTAGTTTTATTTATGGAAGAAGCGGAAGAGCACTTAGCGACTATCGATCAGTTCTTAGAACAAGAAATACATCAGCACGAGAGTTACAATGCACTCATCCGTGCATTACATACATTGCGTGGTAGCTCGGCAATGGCTCAGGTAGAAGCAATTTTTGATGCTAGTACCAAGGTTGAGCATTTATTCAAAATCTTATTGCAAGAAGAGCTTTCTTCTCATTCAGAAGAAATTTTGCTACTTCGTGATTACCGTCAGTTTATTCGAAATAGTTTAGATCTATTAGCTGCACATTGCTCTAATGAACAATTAGATTCTAACCTGAAACAATTCAATCAGGTTTGGGATGCTTATATGGAGCAGCATGGCGAGCATTCAAGTCCGCTCACGGCTCCACATGGTCTAGTCTCTCAGCTGTTACAGCTCGATGTTTCAGAATTACTTGATGCCGAGTTAGATTTTGAGAAGGGGATTCGTTCTGAGTTTCCTCACTATCTTGAACGTTTAAGTGGACAAGCTGATGTGCTATTGCAACATACTCAGTCTCAAGCCATGGTTGGTTTATATGAATATACGAACCAGCTGAAAGATAGCTATGACGTATTGCTCGATCGTCCTGATTTATTACAATCAGATTATGTTTTTGAAATTTATCAAAAAGCACATCAACAATTAATTCAGTTATTTGATGCATTAGCTGCGGGTCAAAGAGTTAGCATTATTGAGCAACACCAAAATGTGTTGGAAGAGCTAAAACTATATACCCAACATATTCCAAGCCTTAATTCTGAAGCATTAGATACTGATCAGGACGTTGTTGAGTCGTTATTTGGTGCAGATGTAGAACAAACATCAGATGAATCTTCAGCATCTATCGAAAGTGTGTTAACTGATCATGTAGTGATGAGTCAGAGTGTACATTTAGATCGCCAGTTCATGTCTACTGAGCACGTAAACCGTTATTTTGATCCAGAACTGTTAGATATTTTTCTTGAAGAAGCCGATGAGTTGCTTGAAGGAATGGATACAGATCTTAATATTTGGATTAATGATCAAGAGAACTTTGCTGCTCTTAATAATCTGATGCGTTATTTGCATACCTTAAAAGGTGGGGCAAATATGATTCAGGCAAATTATATTGGTTTAATCGCACATGAACTAGAAAGTATTTATGAGCGCCTAATTCAAAGACAGTTAATTACTTCATCTGCTCTCATTGATTTTATCCGTTTGGTTCAAGATGACTTGGCTGATCGTCTACAAATAGTACGTGAACAGCATCTGGATTATGCTGCTTCTCATACTATTCAAGCGCTTAAGAGTGCAGCTAAGGTCTATAACTCACTTGGATCTGCTGTTAAAGAGATACAAGCTGAGTCTGAAACAGATGTTATACCAGAATTAAGTTTTGAAGTATTACAACAAGAAGCTATAGACAATACTGCGTTAAATCTCGATGAGTTAACTTCTAATTTTGAGCAGATTGTTGAGTCTAATAATAGGCTTGTTGAACACACAGAATTACAAGTTTTTGATGCAGAAGGCTATACAGACAGTATCCAAGATCAGGATATTAATTCTGTTGTCGAACAGGCATTTATGGAGGAAGCGGCTGAACTGTTAGAGATGGCCGATCATCTATTAAAGCAATGGTTTGAGCAGCGTACAAATCGTAGTATCTTGCTTCAGCTACAAAGAGCAGTGCACAGCTTGAAAGGTGGTTCCCGTATGCTGGGACTAGAAACCGTACAAGCGATTGCTTATCAACTTGAAAATGCTTTTGAAAAATTTGCGCTTTATCATTTTAGCTCAAATATTTATGACAACTTGCTAGAAAGTGCAATTGTTTGGTTAAAAGAGGCAATTTTCAAGCAAAATTATCAACATTTTGATGGTTTACAACAAAGTTTAGAAAATATTCAGTTTATTGAAACTGCAATACAAATTCCAAGTAAATTGACTAGAACTGATCTATTTAGTTCGGAACCTGTCATGAGCTTCGTACAAGGTGATGGGGCAGAACCACCGCCAATGTTGGGGGCATGGGAACAGACGCAGCATCTTGAACAAAATAATGAGATGATTCGTGTTTCAGCAGATTTAATTGAGAAAATGATTGATTTGTCTGGTGAAAATTCGATTAACCGTTCACGAATTGAAATGGATCTCAGTCAATTTGGTCATACGCTAGTGGAAATGGAATTAGCCATTCAACGACTTGCAGACCAGTTACGTCGAATGGAAGGCGAATTAGAAAGCCAGATTATTGCAAAACACGGTATTGAGCATTCTCGTTATACAGAATTTGATCCTCTAGAGATGGACCAATATTCTTCATTGAATCAATTATCGAAATCACTTGCTGAATCTGCATCGGATTTAGTGGATTTCAAAAATACATTGTCGGAAAAAATCAGAGACACCGAAAGTTTGCTAGTACAACAATCACGTATTCAGGCCGAAATTCAAGAAGGGCTAATGCGAACGCGATTAGTACCATTCTCTCGATTGCTACCTCGTTTACAACGAATTGTGAGACAAACTTCTACGGCATTGGATCGACCAGCAGAGCTTTTTGTTAATAATACCGAAGGTGAGCTAGACCGGACAATGCTAGAGCGTTTGGTTACACCACTTGAGCACATGCTTCGAAATGCAATTGACCATGGTCTAGAAGATCGCGCGCAACGTGAACAAGCGCAAAAACCAGAAACTGGACGTATTGAACTGAATATTAATCGTCAAGGTACGGATGTTGTTGTTACCTTTAAAGATGATGGTCAAGGTATTGATATCGAGAAGGTTCGTCAAAAGGCCCTCTTGTCTGGTTTGATTAATCCTGAACAAGTATTAGAACATCAAGATATTTTACAGCTGATTTTCCATCCAGGGTTAAGTACAGCCGATCAAGTCACTCAGATTTCAGGTCGTGGTGTTGGGCTAGATGTCGTACAAAGTGATATTAAAGCTTTGGGTGGACATGTGAGCGTTGACTCTGTTTATGGACAAGGAACGATCTTTACCATACGTGTTCCAACCACAGTAGCCGTTAGTGATGCCTTAATGGTTAAAGTTGCTGATCAACAATTTGCAATTCCGTTGGCTCAAATTGATCGAATTGTTCGAGTTTCACCAACATCATTAGAACAGTATTTTGCAAGCGCACAAGAATTCTTTGAATTTGAAAATAAACGTTATCCATTACGCTATTTATCTGAGTTTGTTGGTAATCAACCGATTCCACGTTTAAGTGGGATGATGTATTCACTACCAGTATTAATGATTAAGACAAATAATGGACAAACCATTGCATTATTGGTTGATCAGCTTATTGGTTCACGAGCGCAGATTGTAGTTAAGCCAATCGGGCAGCAGTTCTCTAGTATTGGTGCGATTGCAGGCGCAACTATTTTAGGTGATGGTCAAGTTTGTCTAATTTTAGATGGACAAAATATTGCTCGCCAAATTCAGTCTACTCGCCGACATAAGCCACTTAATGAGGGTATCTATAGACAACGCGAGTCTGACGAACGCCGTCTCATTATGATTGTAGATGACTCTGTTACAGTGCGTAAGGTAACGACTCGTTTACTTGAACGTCAAGGCTATGACGTAGTAACTGCTAAAGATGGTATCGATGCAATTGAGCAGTTGGAAAATATTAAACCAGATCTGATGCTGCTTGATATCGAAATGCCGCGAATGGATGGCTTTGAGGTACTTAACCTCGTACGACATCATGATCTACATCAAGATATGCCAGTCATTATGATTACATCCAGAACTGGCGAAAAACACCGTGAACGAGCATTTACTTTAGGGGTTAACCAATACATGGGTAAACCTTTCCAAGAAGAAGACTTACTTCACAATATTGATGCTTTTTTCACGACACGTGAAGAGGAACTTGCCTAATGAAGAGTCATATCAGTACATCTTTAATTAATGAAATGGATCAGCAAGAACTTCAACATTTAATTACTGTTTCAACTGGTTTTATTGATGCATATATTATTGAATGTGATCAGCAAGTGCCGATGCTATTGCCTCAAAACATAGTGTTATCAGCTATGGATGTTAAAAATGGTATCAAGTATATCGAATGGCATGACGTAAAACTTCCTGTCTATACCGTGCATAATGAAATTGATTCGCGAGCGGTGGCATTAGTTATTGAAAGTGAAGATATCAGCCAACGTTTTGCCCTCATATGTAAATCGATGCCAGTTTCAGTTCGTCTGCGTATTTCTGAAGTCGTAGATGAAAACGAAGATATACAGGACTCTTTGCAGTACCCAACTGTATTTAAATATGTGCGTATGGAGAATCAACGCTACCACGTTCCTAATTTGCAATATATTCAAAATTCGCTTCATTTATAAAAGAAAGGAACTCAATTTGAGTTCCTTTTTTTATAAAAACTAAACAAACTTTTAAAAAATTAAAAGATATATCGCGATTTTGAAAAAATATTTAAAATTTCTAATTTTATTTTTATGTTATAAATCCAAATTATTTACTCTTAATTTAATGAATCAAGAGTATAAAAAAATTTCATGATAATAATAGGAGTAAAAAATATTGAATTATATATTATGTTTTGGTATTGTGTGTTTATTATAATTTCATACTAAATATAGTGACTATGGATATTGTTTCAATTAAAAATTTCATACAGAAAAATAAAGTAAGACATTTATCAAATAAGGTTCTACATACTCATCCATCTCCTAAAATGTGGAAAACAGATTTAAATGAAGAAGAAAATAATCACTTACTACTGAATACAGATGCTAAATATAAATCTATAAATTTATATTTAGGTATCCCATATTGTATTCCTACTGATCCACCTCATTGTGGATTTTGTCTTTTTCCTACTCAAGACTATAAAGGTAAGAAGGAAATGGACTATTATCTGGATTTTTTAACTAAGGAAGCCCATTTATATAAAGAATTTTATCAAGGCGCTAAACTTGAAAGTTTATATGTGGGAGGAGGCACGCCTAATTTACTTCAACCTAATGACTATATAAAACTTGTTAACATTGTATCTTCTCTTTTTCCAGAGGTTGGGACATCTACACCTATAGAAATGACATTAGAGGGCATTCCTCAACTTTTTAATGAAGATAAAATAAGAGCAATTAAAGAAGCTGGTTTTAATCGTGTCAGTATGGGGGTGCAACAGGTTAATGATGAATTAATCGTTACAAGTGGTAGAAAACAAACAAGAAAACAGGTTTTTGACGCGATTGAATTATTCCATAAGTATTCCTTATCTTGTAATGTCGATCTGATTTATGGTTGGCCAAATCAGACGATTGAAGCAATGTTAGGAGATCTTGAAAGTATTGTCCAATCAGGAATAAAACATATTACTCATTATGAGCTTAATATAGCGGGTCGTTCTGACTTTGCGACAAGACAAAAGCAGAATACCCCATCTATTGAGAAAAAAATTGAAATGTATAACATTGCAAAACAATTCTTAATCAGTAAAGGTTATAAACAAAAAACAGTATATGATTGGGAAAAAGAAGATGATAACCAAGTCATTTCAGAAAAATATTTATATGAAGATAATCTCAGAGACTGTTTAGATGCAAATGGTCAAAGTAAAATGACGACTATGAGTGGAATCGGCTATGCAGCGGTTAACATGCGATTGCAACCCAACTCATCAGAAATTAAGTCTGTTTCAGCAATGAACCATCGAAACCTAAATGAATACTATAATGCGATATCTTTGAATAAGCTTCCTATTGAACGGATGTTTGTTCATGATACTGAAGATGTAAAGTTAATTTGGATATTTCAAGCACTACAAGAAATGAGAATTAATACTAAAAAGTATGAGAAAATTTTTAATAGTGATATTAAACTCGATTATAAGTCTATTTGGGATGCATTAGTTGATGAAGGTTGGGTAGAGTATAATGATGAATATATTAAACTTGTTAATGACGGCGAGTTTTATACTCCACTCATTCAGGCATTATTAAGTCAACCTAGAATAAAATCTTTGCAACAGTAGAAAAAATAAATGTCAATTAATAAAGAGCTGCATATTTTAGAGACAGAGGATCGTGGTGAGTTTGCCTTGTGGGAAATTTCAAAGAGAAAAGATTCTCTGACAAAAAAAGAAGCAATTTTTTTATCTCATGGTGCATTTTCAGACAAAACTGTTTGTATGGGTATCGCAGGTTATTTGGCAAGTCATGGTTATGTATGTTTTATTTTAGAATGGCGAGGGCATGGCGCTAGCCCAAAAACAGATGTACCATTTAATTTCGAAACAGTGGCTTTATATGAATATAAAGCCGCATTTAACTATATTTGTAATCATTTAAATATATCATCTTTACACTGTGTAACGCATAGTGGAGGAGGATTATGTTTAACAATGTTCTTGATTAATCATTCTGAATATTTAAATCTTATTCAAACTATTACTTTTGTCGCTTGCCAAGCATTTGGAGCAGTAAATAGCCCATTTGATTTTCTTAAGTTACTTTCTGCAAAATTGGTTGTTAAAAGTCTAGGAAAGATTCCTGCTAGTAAATTTAAGTTAGGACGAGTAAATGAAACCTATTATACGATGAGACCATGGTTTAACTGGAATTTAAATCAGAATTTTATAAGTGATTTTAAAGATATTGATTATAGAAAATTTATGGCCTCTATTAGAGTTCCGATATATTCCATCTGTGGTACTGGAGATAAGTTCATTGCGCCAGTAAAAGGGTGCTATGAATATTTGGAAGCATTTGAAAATGAAAATAATATATTCCGCGAGTTTGGACTTTCTAACAGTAATCTAGAGAATTATTCTCATAGTAGAATCGCACTTAGCCAAAATGCTGCTAAGGAAGTCTGGCCCACTATATTGCAGTGGATAGATAAGCATTCAGAAGATGCTCTTTAAGTATTTTGTATAAAGCCAACTATCTGGATTAGTGAATACGAATCGCATTCTAAGATTCTCAAAAAATGGATTAACAATTTAAGATAAGAAAAAGCATCCTAAAGAGGATGCTTTTTTTATTCGTTGAGCTTTAATATTTTAAGCTAATAAATTTTCTAAAATTTGCTCATAAATATCAGTCAGTGGATCGAGGTCATGTACGTCAACATGTTCATTAATTTGATGAATTGTTGCGTTAAGAACACCTAACTCCAATACCTGTGCGCCTGTTGGGGCAATAAAACGTCCGTCAGAAGTACCGCCACTTGTTGAAAGCTCAGTTTCAGTGCCAGTTACATTTAAAATAGCAGTTTGAGCAGCATTAACCAGTTCACCAACTGGGGTCAGGAAAGGTAAACCAGAGAGATTCCAAACGATTTCATATTCTAAACCGTGTTTATCTAAAATCTCATGAACACGTTGTTTAAGCTGTTCAGCCGTCACTTCTGTTGAATAACGGAAGTTAAAAGTAACTTCTAGTGTGCCTGGAATTACGTTGGTTGCACCAGTTCCAGCATGAATATTTGAAATCTGAAATGATGTTGCTGGGAAATATTCATTTCCATTATCCCAAACGCTTTGGCATAGCTCTGTTAAAGCAGGTGATGCTTCATGAATTGGGTTTAGTGCTAAATGTGGATAAGCCACATGGCCTTGTTTACCTTGGACCTTTAATACTGCATTGAGTGAGCCACGACGCCCATTTTTAACAATATCACCTAATTTATGAGTACTTGAGGGTTCGCCGACCAAACACCATTTAATTTTTTCGTTACGTTCTTCAAGAGTCTCAATAACCTTGACCGTACCGTTAATCGCAGGACCTTCTTCATCAGAAGTAATTAGAAATGCGATAGATCCTTTATGGTCTGGATGTTTTGCTACAAAACGCTCAGATGCGACAACCATGGCTGCCAAAGCTGTCTTCATATCTGCCGAACCGCGACCATATAATTTTCCATCGCGGATTTCAGGTGCAAATGGGTCTGAATTCCACGCTTCTAACTTACCTGTCGGCACTACGTCAGTATGACCTGCAAAACAAAATACAGGTTCTTCAGTTCCGCGACGTGCCCAGAGATTATCTACCTCACCAAAACGCATTGGTTCAATATGAAAACCAACTTGGCTTAAACGGTCTGCCATGATGGTTTGGCAAGTGTGATCAATTGGAGTAACAGAAGGTTGTTGTAAAAGTTCTAGGCTAAGCGAGAGAGTATCTGAATGGTTCATACCGGAAATTGCGTGCTGATCAGGTGAAATATAGTCCGATATAATAGGCGAATCTCTACGTGATGGGTACGTAAAAATAAAAAAACCTTATCGGAATGATAAGGTTTTTTAGTGACAACTCTAACTTACATTTTATCTTGTGTTTTTTCAGCAGTATTCGTTACAGCATCACCTGCTTTAGAAACATCTTTACCAAAACCCTTAAACGTATTACAGCCTGTTAAAACAACAGCAATCATTACAGAAGCAGCTAAAACTTTTTTCATCATTTTCTCCGTTTAAATTTAATAATGAAGTAAATTTAGATTAAAAAACAAACGGAAAAAGAAACATGACTGTTTAATAGTAAAAACGTTATAAAATGTGTCTAGAATCTTAAATTTATTGTTAATTATTTAAATTTCTGCATGTTGGATTTCAGTTTTAAGTGTGAAGGGTGTCTAAACATATAAAACAGAACTTCCTGACCATTTTTACAATATAAGCCGTCTGTCCACCAATGTGCTGGGGCGGAACTAGGCTGTTTATTTGGACACAGCCATTCGTGCCTTTCTAATCGATAAAAAGAAGAATGAGGAATTGTGGTGCCCCAATAGCCCAAACGACGCTTTAAATTGATCCAGTCAGGTAGAGGCTGCTGTAAATTTAACTCTAAAGGAAGATAAAGTTGTCCCTTTAAAACTGCAAAGCGTTGATGAATTTCAAAGTTTAATGCTTCAAGAAATTGAAATTGTTTGTTGGTAAAGTGGTAAAGCTTTTTGCTTAAAGTATCCTGACGGTTCAGGCCAATCCATTGTTCTAAATGTAAATCTGCCTCACCGAGATAATATTTTAAGGCGACCTCCCAATGTTCAATTTTTTGAGTGTCTTTATTTAAAATTAAAAAATCCAGCTCGCCTAATGTTTTTGCCCCCTCAATTTTTTGAATACTATGTCCCAATAATTGATAGGGATGGTACTGATCCTCTTGTAACCAAAACCAGAGTAGATGCTCAAAGCGTAAACCTAAACGTGTACTTTTAAGCTGAGATAAAAACTGAATTAAAGGTTCTGGGGACTGATCGAGCTCTTTTAAACGTGGCAAATAATTTTGAAAATGACTTTCCCATACTTCGGTTGGATGTAGCTTAAAATGATGTTGTATATATAGACTTTTTGGTAGTTGGGAAAGTAAATTTGGACTAGCAATACAAAATGCCAGCTGTCGAACTATAGGATGTTGAAATTGTAGCCATGGTTCGAAATAGGACGTTTTAACTGAGGCAATATTCATACATTTAATACTCGAAGTAATTCATCCTAATTTCATAACGGATCAACAAAAAACATTAGAAAAACACTTTATACTAACGCCAACAGCAGGTTAAGGTTTATATATGCGAACATTGTTCTGGCGCTCTTTAGTCGTGATTTTTATCACGCTAGGCATTATTGGAGCAATTTTACCAGGTATGCCAACAACAGTCTTTTTGATTCTGGCTGCTTGGGCTGCGTCAAAAGGCTGGCCACAAATGGATAATTGGTTGTTAAATCATCCTAAATATGGTCCAACGCTACGTGATTGGCGAGCCAATGGCACAGTGCCTCGTAAAGCGAAGTGGATTGCAAGCATAATGATGGCGATTAGCGGAGTTATCATGCTATTTACTTCAGCGCCACTTTTAGTCAAGGCTTTTACTGATATTACTATGTTCTTGGTTGCAGTTTGGTTATGGCTACGCCCTGAGCCAAAATAAAAGATTGATAATCTTTTATTTTGGCGTAAGACAAGCAGTGAAACTGCGCGTAGATAAAAGAAGATTGATAATCTTTTATTTTCACTGCAAGACAAGCCCTTACAATAATTTTTTAATTAAACTCAATCTATTTGAGTTGATATAAGAGAATAAGTTCAATGTCTCAATTTAAGCTCGAAGATGCTGATGTTCTTATCGATTTAGCGAACCAAATATTAACTTTACCTAAACATAATAAGTTTTATGTCATCTCTACAGGAAAGAATGGAATTGGTGAGCAGGAGAATACCGGCAGAACTCCACGCGGATGGCATAGAGTGGCAAAGAAAATTGGTGCCGAGTCTCCACAAAATGCAGTTTTTATTGCACGTAAGCCAACAGGGGAGGTTTATAGCACTGAGTTAGCTGCTCAATATCCTGAGAGAGACTGGATCCTTTCTCGTATTCTTTGGTTAGATGGCTTAGAAGAAGGCTTTAATAAAGGCGAAGGCCACGACACTATGCAACGTTATATCTATATTCATGGGACTCCAGACACGCAACCAATGGGGGTGCCAATGTCACATGGATGCGTTCGAATGCGTAATGAAGAAATCATTGAGCTATTTGATTTAGTAGCTGAAGATGCATTAGTTTATTTATCTGAACAATCTTTGACCTGAGTACGAGTTTTATCTCTTATTGATTAGCTGTATAAATGTGGAAAATATTGAAATAAGTGTTTAAATAAAATACAAAAAATTGTTTTTTACTTAATAATGACTTATTTTTAATCATTCATTCGCATTTTTTTAAAAAGAAGTCGAAAAGCGTTTGACACCTGTTAAAGATTCTCTATAATGCACCTCACAAACGATGAAGACGTTAAAGGGCGCTTAGCTCAGTTGGTAGAGCGTCTGCCTTACAAGCAGAATGTCGGCGGTTCGATCCCGTCAGCGCCCACCAAGCCTTTACGTTAAGCTCTCAAGTGCAGCGGTAGTTCAGTTGGTTAGAATACCGGCCTGTCACGCCGGGGGTCGCGGGTTCGAGCCCCGTCCGCTGCGCCACTTAAGACTTAACATCGTTTACCCCACAATTTCGATATTGTGAAAGTGCAGCGGTAGTTCAGTTGGTTAGAATACCGGCCTGTCACGCCGGGGGTCGCGGGTTCGAGCCCCGTCCGCTGCGCCACTTTTCAGTTCGGGTTGTGTTTGGAAGATGATTTAAGATGTTAAAGTCTTATATCAAGAAATTAATGAATAATTAGTTTTTCTTCTGGGGCGCTTAGCTCAGTTGGTAGAGCGTCTGCCTTACAAGCAGAATGTCGGCGGTTCGATCCCGTCAGCGCCCACCATATATGTGACCATACTTTATTTTAAAGTATTGTAGTGCAGCGGTAGTTCAGTTGGTTAGAATACCGGCCTGTCACGCCGGGGGTCGCGGGTTCGAGCCCCGTCCGCTGCGCCATTCTCTTGATTCCCTTGTCTGGAGAATGTAGAGTATAAAGATACATTCGCTATCTTTTCTCATTAAGGGCGCTTAGCTCAGTTGGTAGAGCGTCTGCCTTACAAGCAGAATGTCGGCGGTTCGATCCCGTCAGCGCCCACCATTATTTCTTTCAGAAAATTAAACTCTTCTCATATTCAAATCGCTTATTTTCTTATACTTTTAATTTTCATGTAAAATTATTTGTTATATGAACAATTCTAAATTTAATTTTTCTATTGTGAAATTAAAGTGTCGATATCTTTAGATGAATAATTTTTAAATTATTATTTTCATTCGTCGCTTGTCTTATCGTTATATACACTTGAACGACTTGAACGACTTGAACGACTTGAACGACTTGAACGACTTGAACG
>NZ_VTDF01000009.1:0-130647 GCF_052824995.1 Acinetobacter sp. 1124_18A
TAATGACACGCTCTATGGAGGAATAGGTGCCGATACTGCGATTTTCAAAATTTTAGAAGGTTTTGGAAATGATGCTACAGGCGGTAATGGCGTTGATACATGGTCAGACTTTAATATTTCTCAAGGAGATAAAATCAATATTTCTGAGTTAATTATTGGTCAAGCGAGTAAAGAAAATCTCAATCAGTTTGTATCATTTGAAAAAAGCGGTTCAACAGTTACGCTAAGTTTGGATAGAGATGGAAATGATGTAAATTATTCAGCCACCAAGCTATTAATTTTAAATAATCAAACAAATGTAACTAGTTTGGATGATTTAATTAAAGCTGATGTATTTATAGTTTAGTTTCATCAATGACACTTTAATTTAAATTTTAAAGACTAAATAAAAACCGCTATTTAATAGCGGTTTTTATTCACAACTTCTATAAAGAATTCTCATACTCCACATACCCATCTTCAATTGCAGGAATAATCTCTACAAACTCAAAGTAGGGCACTGTACAAAACTCAGAGTCTCGAATCGCATCAATCACAAAGTAATAATCTTGCAGAGATGCTGTTTCAAATACAGCAATATCACTGGCTTTAGTGCTAAACGCTTCAACGTCATACCAGCGAACTTTTACAGTCGAGTACTTCTCAAAAATAGGTACAAGTTTCTGTGCACTAAAGTCAGCACGCTTTTCACGAGCTAAAGCCAACCAAGCAGGCAAAGCTCTTAAATGAATAAAAAAAGTATAGGTTCTAGACATAACCACTCCATGACTGGACCGAGTTTTAGTTCAAGTGAAAAGACAGCATTTACTTGTCATATCAACATGACTCAGTCAGTATATGAGTGATTACTCACATTAAATACTCGCATTTCGGCTCATGTCAGAAACACTTCCAGACCCACGCAAACGTCCGCGTCAAGCACGTTCAACGGCTACATTTGAAGCTATTTTAGAGGCTGCTGCTCGTATTTTAGAGTCTTTAGGCTTTGCTGGATTTAACACAAATACTGTGGCTGAACTTGCTGGGGTAAGCATTGGTAGCCTATATCAATACTTTCCTTCTAAAGATGCTTTAATCGTCGAGTTAATTCGACGTGAGCGCACTAAACTTTCAAATCATATTATTGAAGCTATACAGCAAAGTGATACCGCAGACTTAAAAGAAAAATTAAAACTCATCATACAAGCTGCTGTACAGCATCAATTGAGCCGTCCACAGTTGGCACGAACTCTAGAATTTGCTTCCGAACTTATTGGAAAAGACGTTGAGGAAAGTGAGCATCAACACGAACTTGAAACCATAATTTCTGAGCTGTTTATAGGCTCTGGCATTTCACATGCACAGACGGTCGCACAAGATGTGATTGCTTTAAGCAAAGGAATGATTAATGCAGCAGGCATAGCAGGGGAAAGTGATTTAAAAAATTTACAGCAGCGAGTTGAAAAGGCCGTATTTGGTTATTTAGAGCTATATTAAAAATTATTAATTTTGCTATAAAATAGCATTTTTATTTTATTAAATAATTATTTTTTTATTGGGGGATTTATGAAAGATGAAATTATGAGTAAAGCAGAGGTAAGTGCATTTACTTCAATTTTCTTAGGTTTGGTGAGTTACTCTATTTTTATGTTTTATCTCCTTGCTAAAAGAAGTAAAGGAATAAATTATTTTGATGATTTATCTTCTTTTAATTATAACGTGTCATATTTAATTTGTTTTCTCATTTTTATATTTAGCAAGCTTTTTAAGGAAAATAAGTATATAGCTAATTTTATGCCACTTTTAATAGGTATCCTTTTATCTGTGATGTTCTTTATTGTTGTTTTATAGAGGGGATAGGTGTGATTTATAAACTTAAAATGTGGATCTCTGCTGAGGTAGTTGATCCATTTTTTTCATTATATTCGTATATTTATAAAAATTTTGTTCTTGTCCTTTCCTTAAGTTTCTGTGTGATAGTACTGCTTTGCGCTCTTAACCCCAGTATAGTTTTTACTCCTAGAAAAGAGAGTTTTGTTGTTTATGAGCCTGAATTTCATTTTAAAAATAGACGTATAAGGTCGTTAGTCGTAGAAAGAGGCAATAAGAATTTTCTTATTAATTGTGCATATTTTAGAAATGAAAATGGTTCATTTTGTGACTTATATAAACCTAGAAGATTGCTTAAATTAGAAGGAAGTTTTTTTCCTTATCCTTCAATATTTCTTGATGGTAATAAAATTGTAGCTAGCAGTGTTCGCTTTGAAGATGAAAAAGGGAGTGTAATTAATTTTTCAACAAGTGAAGAAGAAATTGCTTCTTGGTGGAATTGGGTTATGTTTCCCACCTTATTGATGCGGTATTTAATTTTAATCTGGCTAGTGGTGGTTGCTTTAATATTATTTTTAAAACTAATTAAGTATAAGAAAGAAACCTAATTTTTATTTAAAAGTGGTTTTACTTTCCTGTTGAGTTGAAAGGTAGATATGAAAAAGGGCTGCTATTAGCAACCCTTTTTTACAGCATCTATATTGTGCTGTTATATCATCACGCGACACATAAGTTGTCATTTTCCATTTCAGGAAGTCAAGAGCTTAGCGATTCTTACGACGCATAATGACAATTTCAGAGGCACAACCCATGTCATTATGAAGAAAGAGCATATAGATTTGATAAATTCTTTGGAAGATGCTTTTAGATACTCGAATTACTTAAGTGTATGTGTAGGATAGGGCAGTGAGTCATCTTAAGAAGGATTTAGATTAGAGTGGATATTTATCTGCTTTAGAATTAATAGAGATTACATGAAATTGTTGAGAGTTGATCAAAAAGTAAACCTGAAAGGTGACAAATCATTAAAACAGCCCAAGTACTATGAGTTTGGCTTTTTTTAAAAAATAAGACTATGATTTATATCAGATAAAAAATTAAATTTCGCATAAGCTGTATTATGTTAATTTTAGAAACACTAAACTAAATAGTTTATATTAGTGCAAAAGTAACGACCTAAAGAAACTTAGAAGAATGTTATTTTCATAACATGGAGTTGTTGTGATGTTACAGGATAGCTTAATTTAAGATTGTCAAGGAAAACCCATTCCTCAAACACATAAAAGTATCTCAATGGATTGGGATGAAATTAAGAGTTGGTCTGATCAAGTTTATATGCCTTACTGTGCACAACCTCTGATTCAAGTATGCACTCCGTATCGGTCGCAGATATGATTGTGACTCGTTTTAAATATGGTATATAGCTCCCATTTTAGATTTCGCATAAGGTGTATTATAATAATTTTAATAAATTTAAGAGTAAAACGTTATGAGCTCAATAACTATTAGACAGGCAAATACTAATGATTTTAGTGGGTTAACAGAGATATGGTTTAATGCATCAGTTAAAGCTCATAATTTTATTCCGGAAATATATTGGGAAAATAATAAAGTACAAATGCAAAATATCTATCTTCCAATGTCAGAGGTTTACCTTGTAGAAGATACAACTAACATTTATGGATTCATCGCTTTAGTAGAAAATACGATAGCTGCAATTTTCGTATCTCCCGAGCAGCAAGGTAAAGGGATAGGTAAACTACTAATTAATCATGCTAAGGGAATTAGAAACAATCTAGAATTAAATGTATATCAACAAAATACTAACAGCGTCAGATTTTATGAGTCTGTTGGTTTTAAAGTTTTAGAAGAAACCTTAGATGAAGAAACTGAATCAAAAGAGTTTTTAATGCGATGGGAATGATCGTTTTGAAACCTATTTAACATAATGGCCGTTATCTGAAACCATATTTAAAAAAAATTTTAAAATCATAGTGGTAAGAATTTTTATCTACTACAAAAAAGCAAAATTCTGATTTTGACACAAATCGGCTTTTTTATGAGCAGATTTGATAGTTATCGCCAATCATTTTGACTAAAAATCACTCTGTACAACTTGAGCGAGACCTAACTCGGTTTAACATAAAATTTCTTTTTCGAATTCAAAATTAGAATAAAAGCTAATTTTTATCACAACAGATATTCTTGTAGTTCTTTTTCAATCGTTTCACTAATCAACGTTGAATAGTCACTATCCTTCGTATCTAAATGACGCATTAACCACACATCTTGTTTTAAAGTTTGCTTAGGTAGTATGGGTACTAAACCAGAAGCCTGTGCAACAAAACAAGGCAGGGCTGTAATTCCTTGTCCTTCAATGACTGCTCGTAGTTGCGAGTGCATGTTATCAAAAGACAAAGCAGGTGCTGCATCTTGAGTGAGTTCACGCATCCATTGTGCTAGAAACGTATATTGAAGGCTTCGGTCCCAACCGATTATACGATGCTTCAATAAATCATCAGGCGTTTCAGCATGCTCTGTGAAACTGACGAGATAATCATTACTACAATAAAGCCCATACTCAAGTTGGCCAAGGCGTCGAATAATGTAACGCCCGCTTTCTGGGCGAACAAGTCGAAGAATAATGTCAGCTTCCCGTCGGGAAAAATCAACAGGAACGACACTCGTTGAGATCTCTAATTGTAAATCTGGATGCTTCAGTTGCAATGCTGTTAGTTTTGACTGAAGTAACTGTTGCCCGATTAACTCAGGTAAAGCAATGCGGAACAATGATTGTTGCCCTTGATCATTGTAACGTTCCATCGCTATTAAATGCTCTTCTGCTTTTTCAGCCAAAGCAAAAAAATGTTTTCCTACGTGGGTGAGTGTATAGCCATCACTGTCTCGAGAAAAAAGAATCGCATTGAGACTTTTCTCTAGTTCAACAGCTCTGCGATGTACGGTAGAAACACTAATACCAAGCAATTTTGCACTGCGGCTCAACCCACCAGTTCGCCCAATAGCTAACAAAATTTTAGTATCGTCCCAGTTCATACCTTTCCATATTTAGAAAATGCGTTTGCAATAAAAACTATAGTATCCCCGATGTTTAGATTTATACAATTCAAACAACCACTACAAAGATTCAAAACTCATTATATGAGACGACTATAAACCTTTTAGAACTGCGACATGTGTTGCTGCAATTAAATAAGATTTTCTGGTTATGGCGGGAGCTATTTCTGAGATCACAATGTTAACAACAGAGGAGTTCTGCCATGACGACCATTTATGTGGTTGATGCATTTACCACCAAACCCAATACAGGAAATCGAGCGGGGGTTGTGCTAGACGCTGACCATCTTACAACTCAAGAGATGCAAGATATTGCTGCATTCACAGGGTATTCAGAAACTGCTTTTGTTTTGTCACCTAAAGATCAAAGCCATGACATACATGTTCGATATTTTACGCCAACAAATGAAGTCCCGATCTGTGGACATGCGACGATCGCTACTCATTTTTTACGTGCAACTAAAGGCCACCAATCAGAATATCCATTAATTGCAAAAACGGGGGCAGGTCATTTACCCGTTTCAATATTTGGAAGTCCAGAAGCGTTATTGGTGAAAATGACTCAAGGTCGCGTAGAGTTCTTACCGCCTTTTAATGCGAGTCAACGGAGTGAACTTGCAAGCGCACTGGGTGTGAGTGAAAGTGATTTTGCGGACTTGCCAATACAAGTTGTCACGACGGGGCATTCCAAGGTTATGGTGCCAATGCTGAGCAGAAGTAAGCTTGATGAATTAATTCCAAACAATGAAAAATTGAAAGCTATTAGCGCTGAAATAGGTTGCAATGGTTTTTTCCCATTTGTCTTGGAAGGTAGTAAGCAAGAACCTATTACTTATGGTCGAATGTTCGCACCTGCAATCGGTATTAATGAAGATCCTGTAACTGGTAATGCAAATGGTCCAGCAGGAGCATATCTTGTTCATCATGATTTAATCGAATGTGACCAGAAAGTAAGTTATTGGGGGTATCAAGGTCTCGCAATACAAAAACCGGGACGAGTTCTAGTGACAGTTGAGAAAACAGATTCAATATTACATGTCAGCATTGCAGGACAAGCAGTTTTAGTTGGCTCAGTTTTGTACTCGGGAAAAGATTGATTATATTTAAGAAATTATGACATCTTGCGAGTTTTAAAGAAGTTCTTTTCTTTACAGCAGCGAGTTGAAAAGGCTGTATTTGGTTATTTGGATCTCACATAAAGATCATCGTTTATGAATATATACATATAAAAAGGGTTGCTCTTGGCACCCTTTTTTTCTAAGTAAAATACATTGTAGTTTACTGAAACTGTTCTAAAGCCTCTTTCGCGGGTTCATATCCATTATCGGCAGCTTTTTTGAACCAAAATTTTGCTTTTTCATAATCTGAGAAAACATTAGCATACATATAGGCTAGATTGTTCTGAGCTTCAGGTATACCTTTCTCAGCTAGTTGTGTATATAGCTTCAAAGCTTTTTCATTATCTTGTTTAACTAAGCTACCATCTGAATAAATATTTGCTAAATTATATTGAGCTTCAGAAAGATTTTGTCTTGCAGCTTTTTCATATAATTCTAAAGCTAAATTAATATCTTTTTGTACACCATCTCCTGAAAGATAAGCATTTGCTAAATTATATTGAGCTTTAGCATAACCTTGGTTAGCAGATAATTTATAGAACTCTAAGGCTTTAGATCTATTCTTACTTACATAATAGCCATTATCATACATAAGCCCCATATTGTATTGAGCTTCTGGAAAATTATTTTTAGCAGCTTTCTCATACCAATAGTAAGCTTTTTCTTTATTTTTCGACGTACCAATTCCTTTGGAATACATTCCTGCTAAATCATTTTGTGCAATAGGTAAGCCTTTTTCAGCCGCCATTTGGAAATAAGAAAAAGCTTTTTGATAATCTTTTGGAACATCTTTTCCTAAGAAGTATTTACCACCTTGTTCATATAATTGGCTTGATTCACTTTGGTTATTATTCTGTTGTGAAAGTGGTTTTGAGCAGCCTACAATATTTAAGATACACAAACTTATGACGCTAAAAATTATTAAATACTTTATATGCATAATGTATCTCTTATAAGCTAATCTGATTCAATTAATATTAATAATTATCTTAAATAAGTATAAAAAATCCGACATATAGTCGGATTTTTTATAGCCTCAAATTACTTTGAGGAAGAACGCTTAAACTTACCAGCTTAACGCGCCACCAGTTTGGTAGTCAGTTACGCGCGTTTCAAAGAAGTTCTTCTCTTTACGTAAGTCCATCATCTCAGACATCCACGCAAATGGGTTAGTTACACCAGCAAATTGCTCTGGTAAACCTAACTGAGATAAACGGCGGTTACAGATGAATTTCAAATATTCTTCCATCATGCTTGCGTTCATACCCAATACACCACGTGGCATCGTGTCACGTGCATATTCGATTTCAAGCATTGTACCTTCAACAATCATTTGAACCACTTCTTGTTGGAACTCTGCGCTCCAAAGGTGAGGGTTCTCAATCTTGATTTGGTTAATCATGTCGATACCAAAGTTCAAGTGCATAGATTCATCACGCAAGATGTATTGGAATTGCTCAGCAACACCGTTCATCTTGTTACGACGACCCATACTCAAAATTTGAGTAAAGCCACAGTAGAAGAAAATCCCTTCAAGAACACAGTAGAACGCGATCAAGTTACGAAGTAAACGTTGGTCGTTTTCAGGTGTGCCTGTGTGGAAATTAGGATCTGTTAAAGATTGAGTATATTTCAATCCCCACGCTGCTTTACGTGCAACAGATGGAACTTCACGGTACATGTTGAAGACTTCGCCTTCGTCCATACCTAAAGATTCGATACAGTATTGGTAAGCATGAGTGTGAATTGCTTCTTCAAATGCTTGACGCAAGATGTACTGACGGCATTCAGGGTTGGTAATGTGGCGGTAAATTGCCAATACCAAGTTGTTTGCAACCAAAGAGTCAGCAGTCGAGAAGAAACCTAAAGAACGCATAACAATCGTACGCTCATCTTCAGTTAAGCCATTTTCAGACTTCCAAAGCGCGATGTCTAGGTTCATGTTTACTTCTTGCGGCATCCAGTGGTTTGCACACCCGTCAAGATATTTCTGCCAAGCCCACTCATATTTAAATGGAACAAGCTGGTTCAAGTCCGCACGACAGTTAATCATCGCTTTGTCGTCAACTTGAACACGTTGTGCGCCCATTTCTAGCTCTTCAAGGCCAGGAGCAACATCTAAATGTTCTAAGGCTGCAGAGGCTCTAGCCACCGTATCGGAGGCAACTGTTGGTCGCACGGAATGGGTTCCAGCGGATTGTGAAGTTGCCAAGCTCTGCGATGATGACTGCGCAGAAGATACATTCTGCGAATTAGTCGTTTTTTCCGGTTGGATGGGCGCAGACTTGTGTTCAGGTGCAGCCGGTTTTTGCGAATCATCTTCAAAATCGTCCCAACTAAGGATAGACATTTTTGTTCTCTCTTCGTTGTGTATATCTATATTTGACATCTCTTAAACGAAGATGTCCCTACTATACGCTTTTAATGTGTAAACAAAATTAAGTTTTATTGATGCATGACCAAATTTTGTGCCTCTGGTCTCTACTCACTACAACTTATTTTGCTTACGCTGTTGCTTACGTATTGTGAAAAATGCGTAAATCAGTGGTATATAAAAGAAAAGAAAGGCAAAGATTAAAACTCCAACACCAAGCATATAGTTATGGCTGAGATGAGAAAGCATAATCTTTACCTCTTTTAAAATTGCTCTTTAGTGAAAAAGAGCAATTTTATTGAATGTTATTGGCAAGCTTCACAATCTGGGTTGTCGATTGAACAAGCCATTGGAACTGGAGCTGCTTGGGTAAAACCGTCTTCTTCAACAGCTTCTGGTTTCTTCGCTTCTATAACAGGGGCAGCAACTGCCGCCGCTTCAACAGTCGCAGGTTTAACTGCGTTTAAAGCACCTGTGTTGATCGTAGATTTTTCAGCAGAAGTTGCGCCTAAAGCTCGGAGGTAATAAGTCGTCTTAAGACCACGTAACCATGCCATCTTGTAAGTGATGTCAAGTTTCTTACCATTTGCACCAGCAATGTAAAGGTTAAGCGACTGAGCTTGATCAATCCATTTTTGACGGCGTGAAGCAGCATCAACGATCCAACGTGTATCTACTTCAAACGCAGTAGCAAAGGTTGCTTTTAATTCTTCAGGAATACGAGCAATTTTTTGTACTGAACCTTCAAAGTGTTTCAAGTCATTAACCATCACTGTGTCCCAAAGACCGCGATCTTTTAATGCACGAACGAGGTAAGGGTTAATTACAGTGAATTCACCAGACAAGTTAGATTTCACATATAAGTTCTGGAATGTTGGCTCAATAGACTGAGAAACACCACAAATGTTAGAGATGGTTGCAGTAGGAGCAATCGCCATCACGTTTGAGTTACGCATACCGTCTTTTTGAACTTTGGCACGTAAAGTGTCCCAGTCTAAACGTTGAGTACGGTCAACTTCGAACATGCGTTCTGGACGAGATTTTGCAACAATTTCTAAAGAGTCGATTGGAAGGATACCTTGATCCCACAATGAACCTTTGAATGTTGAGTAAGCACCACGTTCAACTGCCAAGTTGCTTGAAGTTTCAATCGCGTAGTAGCTAATCACTTCCATTGATTCATCAGCAAAATCAATAGCAGCATCTGAACCGTAAGCAATGTTCATTTCATAAAGAGCATCTTGGAAGCCCATGATACCCATACCCACTGGGCGGTGTTTCAAGTTCGAGTTTTTCGCTTGTGGTACAGCGTAGTAGTTAATGTCGATAACGTTATCGAGCATGCGTACTGCTGTTTTAATTGTGCGAGCTAACTTCTCACGGTCTAACACACCACCTTGAACGTGTTGAACAAGGTTGATCGAGCCCAAGTTACATACTGCAATTTCGTCTTGATTTGTATTCAAGGTAATTTCAGTACATAAGTTAGATGAGTGAACTACACCAACATGTTGTTGTGGCGAACGTAAGTTACATACATCTTTGAATGTAATCCACGGGTGACCAGTTTCAAACAACATAGAAAGCATTTTGCGCCATAAGTCTTTAGCACGTACTTTCTTGTGTAGCATGTTGGTTTCTTTCGCTACAGACTCATAGTAAGCATAACGCTCAGCAAATTCAGCACCTGTTAAGTCGTGCAAGTCTGGAGTTTCAGAAGGAGTAAATAATGTCCATTCACCATCTTCAAATACACGTTGCATAAACAAATCTGGAACCCAGTTCGCAGTGTTCATGTCGTGTGTACGGCGACGGTCATCACCAGTGTTTTTACGAAGTTCTAAAAACTCTTCGATGTCTAAGTGCCAAGTTTCTAAGTATGCACACACTGCACCTTTACGCTTACCACCTTGGTTTACTGCAACAGCTGTATCGTTCGCAACTTTCAAGAACGGAACTACACCCTGAGATTTACCGTTTGTACCCTTAATGTAAGAGTTCAATGCGCGTACAGGTGTCCAGTCATTACCTAAACCGCCAGCCCATTTAGAAAGCATCGCGTTGTCACGCATTGCGCCATAAATGTCATAGAGGTCATCGCCAATCGTTGTTAAGTAACAACTAGAAAGCTGTGGACGTAATGTACCTGAGTTAAACAGGGTAGGGGTAGACGCCATGTAGTCGAAGCTAGACAATAAGTTATAGAACTCGATTGCACGGTCTTCTTTATTTTGCTCGTTTAACGTAAGACCCATCGACACACGCATAAAGAACAATTGCGGTAATTCGAAGCGAACGCCATTTGAGTGAATGAAGTAACGGTCAAATAAAGTCTGTAAACCTAAGTAGGTAAACTGATTAGAGCGTTCTGGCTGAATTGCTGCTGCTAGTTTCTCTAAATCGAAATCAAGCAAGTTTGGCGAAAGCAAATCAAGCTCTACACCTTTTTTCAAGAAGGCTTCGAGTGCAGTGTTTTCAGGAGTATCTGTAGGTAAGCCTAAGAATGCTAAACCTGTGCTCACTAATTCACTAGAAAGTAAACGTGCAGTCACGTAAGTATAGTTTGGTTCTTGTTCAATACGAGTACGTGTTGCCATCATCATCGTAGTGGCAATATCACTCTCTTTTACGCCGTTATATAAGTTCTTAACGGTTTCATCGACAATAGCTTGAACATCAATACCTTCCAAACCTTCAGCTGCTTTAGCAATCGTTGCTTGCAATGCACTTAAATCAAGTGGCTGAAGCTGACCGTTTGCATCGGTCACTTGTAACGTAGGATGGTGGTTTGAGTTCGTTTGCTGACGAGCAGTCGTACGTTGTTCACGGTAAATCACGTAAGCACGGGCAACTTTCTGTTCTCCGGTACGCATTAAAGCAAGTTCAACCTGATCTTGAATTTCTTCAATATGGATCGTACCGCCCGATGGTAAACGGCGAGTGAAAGTATTTAATACCATTTCCGTCAGTTGGGTAATACGGTCATGAATACGGCTTGAATCCGAACTCTGTTGACCTTCCACAGCAAGAAAAGCTTTACCAATCGCAACAGAAATTTTCTCTGCATCAAATGCAGCAACATCTCCAGTGCGTTTGATCACTTGAATTTGACCGGGAGTCGAAGTAATTACGCTCATGCCAGCATAGCTCCATTGTCACTTTTGTTATGTTTATAGACCGTTTGAACCGAGCAAAAAGTATGCCACGATGTTTGAGGGATAAACACAAGACTTAGTAGTTAAAGTTTATTTTGAACACAAGATACGGGATTTTTCATAGCAGATCAATCTTGACTTTTTAGTAATTTTTTATCTGTATGATTTGATGGGAGATAGCATAGCAAAGCTATTAAAAAACGCTTATAGATAAGTTTGTGGATAACTCAAAAAACAAGCACTTAAATACAATTAATGTAGGTAGAGAAATAATTTGTTTAATATTCATACATTGGAAATATGAATAGAATATGAAATTTAATAACAATAACTAAATGTTAAAAACACGAGAAAATTCAAAGGCTAATAAAATGCAACAAAACACGGTTGTCATGTATCAGTTTGGTGAACGCCTACTTGTTTACAATGTAAACGTGTGTATATTGCAAATGATAAACGAATGTATCTGCAAGATTTTTAAGATGCATGTAATGAGATTTATAGGGGCAATGATATGAGCCAAGAAGAAAAGTTACCAAAGATTCTGATCGTTGAAGACGACGAGCGTTTAGCACGATTAACTCAAGAGTATTTAATCCGCAACGGCTTGGAAGTTGGTGTAGAAACTGATGGTAACCGTGCAATTCGTCGTATTATTAGTGAACAACCAGACCTCGTGGTTTTGGATGTCATGTTGCCGGGTGCCGATGGCTTAACCGTTTGCCGTGAAGTTCGTCCACATTATCACCAACCGATTTTGATGTTGACTGCACGTACAGAAGATATGGATCAGGTACTTGGTCTTGAAATGGGTGCGGACGACTATGTCGCTAAACCAGTTCAACCGCGTGTGCTATTAGCCCGTATCCGTGCGTTATTACGTCGTACAGATAAAACTGTAGAAGACGAAGTTGCACAGCGTATCGAATTTGATGACCTTGTGATTGATAATGGCGGCCGTTCTGTAACGTTGCATGGTGAGCTTGTTGATTTCACTAGCGCAGAATATGACCTATTATGGTTGCTTGCATCAAATGCTGGCCGTATCTTATCGCGTGAAGATATCTTCGAACGTTTACGCGGTATCGAATACGATGGTCAGGACCGTTCAATCGATGTCCGTATTTCACGTATTCGTCCAAAAATTGGCGATGATCCTGAAAATCCAAAGCGTATTAAAACAGTACGTAGTAAAGGTTACTTGTTCGTTAAAGAAACCAATGGGTTATAAGGTCTGAATAAACTTCCTATAAGGTTGGTCGAGTGTTTAAACACAGCATATTCCTGCGAATCTATGCGGGACTGGTAATTCTTGTTGTTTTGGTTGCCGTTTTTGGTTATTTGCTTGTACAAATTATCAATTATCAACGTGCTCAAGAATACCGTGAATCTTTAACTGATGGTATTTCTTATGTCATTAGTGAGGGAGTCGCTCGACAACCGGGGAAGCAGCAGAAAATAGACTGGGTTTCAGATGCATCAGATTTATTGGAACTCCCAATTTATTACACTGATGCGAGCAAGGTCGAGTTATCTCGTACCGAGAAAAAACGGATCGAAGCTCAAAAGTCTGTTGTTCGTTACGATGCCAGTAATAGTATTGCGTATATTATTATTGGTTTGCGTGATGACCCTCAGCACTTTTTATCAATAAAAGTAGACAAAATTAGTGAGCGCCAAATGAAGGCTCTCCCTATTTTTGTACTTGATTATTTAATGTTTTATCCGGGGCAAGAACAAGAATATCTTGCTAAGATTCAAAAACATTTCTCATATCCAATTAATATCTTCAATATTCAAGATATTAATCTAGACTCTGAGCAAATTGGTCGTCTACGCCAAGACCAAAGTGTCATGTTGTACAAAGATAGTGCAACAATGCGTGGCACAACCATTTCAATCGTATCTCCAATTCCAAATCATCCGACACAAGTTCTGGTTCTTGGACCGGTTCCAATGTTTAACTGGATGCCTTTACAGCTTTCTGCTGGAATTACCTTATTTAGCCTATTCTTACTGAGTCTGGGTGTTTATGGTCTTATCTTGCCGTTAGAGCGTAAAATTCGCCAAGTTCGTTATGCGTTAAACCGCATGAAGTCAGGTGATTTGTCATTGCGTGTTCCTATTGAAGGAAGTGACGAAATGGCAAACTTGGCATCAAGTTATAACAATATGTCTGATCATATTCAGCGTTTAATTGAGGCTCAGCGCGAGTTGATGAGAGCGGTATCTCATGAGCTTAGAACGCCGGTTGCCCGTATACGCTTTGGTACAGAGATGTTGGCAGAAGAAGATGATTACAACCATCGTATGCATCAGGTCGATATGATTGATAAAGATATTGAAGCGCTCAATACCTTAATTGATGAAATCATGACTTATGCAAAACTAGAGCAGGGTACACCTTCATTAGATTTTGCTGAAATTGCGCTATTTGATGTATTGGATCAGGTTGCGGTAGAAACCGAAGCTTTAAAAACGCAAAAAGAAATTGAACTTGTTGCACCTCCTGTTTATTTAAAAGTAGATGCAGAGCGTCGTTATCTTCACCGTGTTGTTCAAAACTTGGTGGGTAATGCTGTTCGTTATTGCGATAATAAAGTTCGCATTACAGGTGGTGTTCACAGCGATGGCATGGCCTTTGTTTGTGTTGAAGATGATGGTGCCGGAATTCCTGAGCAAGATCGTCAAAGAGTATTTGAAGCCTTTGCCCGTTTAGATGACAGTCGTACGCGTGCGTCGGGTGGATATGGCCTAGGGTTGTCAATTGTGAGTCGTATTGCTTACTGGTTCGGTGGTGAAATTAAAGTAGATGAGAGTCCTACCTTAGGTGGAGCTCGCTTTATCATGACATGGCCTGCAAAACGCTTTAAACAACCTCCGTTGAAAGCCAATAAAAAAGCACCTTCATAAAGGTGCTTTTTTATTGCATTACTTATAATTGAGTTGCATCTGGTTCCAAAATAGGTTTTCCGCTTCTTAAGCTAGTCAACGCATCGGAATTAAAGTCGATCAGTAATGAATTGTTTTTTGCATCAATCTGGTATTTTTGAATAAGAGGTCGATCTCCATTAATCGTTTCTATTTTATATTCATCTGCAATATGCAAAATACCTTCTAGGTTCGTTGTGGTTGACGCAAAATCCTGTCTAAATATTTCATAGACATCTCGCAAGTCAAAAATTGCATTGTTCGCATCTGGATGTTTGTGAATATAGCTTTCTATATGTCGCACAAGTAACTGCGCAAACAAGTAGTAGTTTGGTTTATGCGTATATTCTAGAGTCATGCATTTTTCTCCTTATTATCTGTTATTAGCATACATGGCAAAACACAGGTTATTGTATAAAATTCATTACACTAGATGATTAAATGGAAACCTATAAAGATATAAAGACCCGATTACGCCCTTGGCGTTTTGCTTGATATAAAGCGTCATCTGCTTCTTTAAATAAATTTTCAATTGCTCTATGAGAAGATGGCGAATATAAACTTATACCAATACTGACTTGTATGAAAATTGGTAATTTCCCATAAATATAGATCGGTTGCTGACTAATTTTAATTCGTATTTGCTCTGCAAGGTCAAATGCGCTCTCTTTGGTGGTATCTGCAATGAAAATTGCAAATTCTTCACCGCCAAATCGTCCCAATAAATCATGAGGGTGCAAAATGTTTTGGATGGTGGTGACACAAGTTTGTAGAGCACGGTCACCTATTTGATGGCCATAGTTGTCATTAACTTGTTTGAAGTGGTCCACATCAAGCATGAAGAAGGCTGAGGTTTTATTTTCCTTGTGTACCTTTTCTTGAAGGAGTCTGACCGACTGCAAAAACTGACGTCGAGTGAGACTCGATGTTAACTCGTCATGCGCAATGGCATGTTGAAGCTTTTGAATTAATTCTGAATGTAAAACACTAATGCTAGAGACGGTAAGAGGTGCAATCGTCATCATGATTAAACCAATACGAATTGAAATGGTGTTGCTTAAATATTCGTTTGGATAAAGCAAAAGGTAATGTCCAGAGACATGATAGATAATATAGGCACTGGTAAAGGTCGTAATGAGTGCAACAATAATCGGTTTGTAGCGAATGGCACACCAAATGAGTGCAGCAATTGGGTAGAGCAGGGAACCTGGGCCTGAGTCATAATAGCTGGCAGCAATAGAAATGATGACTGCTAGAAAAGGTAAAAGGTCAATCGCTTGTAAGCCACGATTTCTCGAAAAGTAATGTTTTACCTGACTGTATTGAGGTAGGTTCAATATGATTGGCAAAAGAAGTAAAGCGTTTTGTAGCTCTGACGTGAACCAGTAACCGAATTCATCCCATAAATTACCAAGCATAAATTTGGTATTAAACATGGGCACAAAAGTTGCTGCAAACAATGCGCCTGCTACGCTTCCTACTCCGCATAAAGCAAATAAAAAAAGGTAAGAATAACCTCTGTAGGCTGCTTTAATATTTTGGTTGAAAAAAGTATAGAGTGCGAGGGTGGTCACTACATAAATAAAATTTGACGTTGTTAAAACGAGTGTGAGAACAAATGGAGTACCTTGAATTAGATCAGCAATCACATATCCTATATAAGCACCTAAAAATACACTGAGTCGACGTGTGCTTGGAAAGCGAATGAGTAACCCGAGCAAAACAGAATTGGCAGGCCAAAAGAACGCGAGAAAACTTAAAGGACGCGATGCGATGCCAATAAAACAACATACCGTAATAATGAAGCCAAACAGGAGAAAAAATTTTAAAGAAGAGGAAAATGAAAATTCACGAAGTGAGTATGGCATCAGCTGCCCTTAATGATAAACACTCTTATCCAAGAGTAATAAAATATTATGCATGACTAAACATTCATCATAATTCAGAGGAGAAGCTGAATACAATAAAAAACAAACTAATATTATAAAAAAGTAAGTTATTAAAACTTAATGATGGATGAACTGTGTAATTATTCTAAAATTAAAAAATGAAAAAAATCATCATAAACAAAAAAACTATTAAATAAACCGATTGTGTGCGGTGAAACCCCCCTTACAACCCATAGAAGAATAGTTTTGCCTAGAAAATCATCCGAAAGACTAAGACGCTTCAACTAGCATGCGAAATTAGAAATCAGGTACAATTGGCGGGATTAATTTTGTGTTTGGTGTATTTGAAGGCCAATACATACATTCTTTGTTAAATAATAGGCCTGCCAGGAGTTATCCCCGCATGAGTGCCATTACTCCATACGACTGGGCGATTATCGCCTTCGTGATCGGCGTTACATTTCTTTGCGTCTTTATGCTCACAGTTCCCTTACTCCTCGGGGGGAAATCGTGGGGGCGTGCTAAGCAAGAGCAGTTTGAATCGGGTGTCGTGAGTGCTGGTGGCGCTCGCATTCGCCTGTCTGCAAAGTTCTATTTAGTTGCAATTTTCTTTGTTGTCTTCGACTTAGAGGCACTTTACCTCTATGCATGGTCTACTTCTGTGCGTGAAGTAGGGTGGTTGGGATATACCACAGTCGTGATCTTTGTCGTTGATTTATTGATTGCGCTTGTTTATGCCTTCTCTGTAGGTGCTTTAAGTTGGTCACCAGCAGATCGCCGTAAATCAGCAGGTGAGACGATTAAAATCGGTTCACCAACAATGAACATTGCTGAAATTACACGCTTTAACTCTATTGAAGAGCTCGTAACTGACCCTACAGGCCAGATTCCAGCTCAATCATCAGGTCGTGTTAAGTCAAAAACTACACCTGCATTGTCATCTGAAAAGGAGTAAGTCGGGATGAAATATACTCTGACCCGCGCGAATCCGGATGCTGACCAATACCCATTGCAAGAACGTCAAATCGTGACAGATCCACTAGAAGAGGAAGTGAATAAAAACGTATTCATGACTCGTTTAGAGGATGTCTTGCATACAGCAGTAAACTGGGGGCGTAAAAACTCCTTGTGGCCATTTAACTTCGGTACCTCATGTTGTTACGTTGAGTATGCAACGACCTTAACAGGTGTGCATGACTTGTCACGTTTCGGCGCAGAGGTTATCCGTGCTTCACCTCGTCAAGCTGACTTGATGATTGTTGCGGGAACCTGTTTCGTAAAAATGGCACCAGTTATTCAGCGTCTATATGAACAGATGTTAGAGCCTAAATGGGTCATCTCGATGGGTGCTTGTGCAAACTCTGGAGGTATGTACGACATCTATTCAGTAGTTCAAGGTGTAGACAAAATTATTCCTGTTGACGTGTACGTCCCAGGTTGTCCACCTCGTCCTGAAGCATTAATTCAAGCTTTAATGCTTTTACAAGACCAGATTCAATTAGAGCGACGCCCGCTTTCTGCCGTGATCGGTGATGATCTTCAGCCAGTGTATAAGCCAAAGATGAAGCCAGAACGTGACCGTAAGAATGCGCAGCGTATTGCCGTTAAAAACTTACGCTCTATGGATGAGATTAAATAATTTTTTGACGGTGCTTTGACATATCTAACCGATATGTTCATCGAGAAAATTGACAGAATTTGTATTAAATAGGAAGCCAAGCCAATGGCTGAAACTGACATTGCTATGCCAGAGTCAACACCAGTTGATTCACGCCCAGCATTTGCAATCGTAGAAGAACTCAAAACCAAATTTGGTGAGAACTTTTACGTGCAGGCGACTTTTGAAGAGTTTCCAACAGTCTGGGTTGAGCGCGCACGCGTGCAAGAAGTCCTTATGTTCCTACGTAAAGTGGAACGTCCATATGTAATGCTGTTTGACTTATCTGCGATGGATGAGCGTTTACGTGTTCATCGCGATGGTTTACCAGCATCTGACTTCACTGTGTTCTATCATTTATTATCGCTTGAGCGTAATAGTGACATTCGTATCAAGGTTGCCTTGAACGAAAATGATCTTAACCTTCCGACAGCGACCAATATCTGGCCAAATGCCAACTGGTATGAACGTGAAGCTTACGATATGTTCGGTATCAATTTCGAAGGGCATCCAATGCTCCGTCGTATTTTGTTGCCAACGTATTGGGAAGGTCATCCGTTACGTAAAGAATATTCAGCACGTGCGACGGAATATACGCCGTACATGCAAGACAAAGCGAAACAAGACTTTGAACAAGAGCACTTACGCTTTGTGCCAGAAGACTGGGGTCTTAAGCGTGGTAACGCTGACGAAGATTTCATGTTCCTGAACTTGGGTCCTAACCATCCATCTGCACATGGTGCGTTCCGTGTTGTATTGCAGCTAGATGGCGAAGAAGTGAAGGATTGTGTTCCTGATATTGGTTATCACCACCGTGGTGTGGAAAAGATGGCTGAACGTCAAACATGGCATTCTTTCATTCCTTATACTGACCGTGTCGACTACTTAGGTGGTTGTGCTCAAAACATGCCGTATGTAATGGCTGTCGAGCAAATGGCAGGTATTAAAGTTCCTGAACGTGCTCAAGTTATTCGTGTCATGTTGAACGAATTGTTCCGTATTAATAACCACTTGTTGTTCTGTGGTACGGCAATTCAGGATGCCGGTGGTATGACACCAGTATTCTATATGTTCGCAGACCGTCAAAAAGTTTACGACATTGTTGAGGCAATCACGGGTTACCGTATGCATCCAGCATGGTTCCGTATTGGTGGTACAGCACACGATCTTCCAAACAACTGGCAAAAACTTGTTAAAGAATTGCTAGAGTGGATGCCTAAGCGCTTAAACGAATACTACACAGCAGCATTGAAAAACTCTGTGTTTATTGGTCGTACGCGTAACGTTGCACAATACGATGCCAAATCTGCACTCGCATGGGGTGTAACTGGTACTGGTTTACGTGCGACAGGTATTGATTTTGACGTTCGTAAATATCGTCCATACAGTGGCTATGAAAACTTCGATTTTGATGTGCCAGTTGAGTATGAAGGCGATGCATATGCACGTGTACTCGTTCACTTCCGTGAAATTACTGAGTCGTTAAAAATTATTCAACAGTGTTTGGATAACATGCCTTCTGGTCCATATAAAGCGGATCACCCATTGGCTGTTCCACCACCGAAAGATAAGACATTACAAGATATTGAAACCTTGATTACGCACTTCTTGAGCGTTTCATGGGGTCCTGTCATGCCAGCGGGCGAGTCATCATTTATGACTGAAGTGGTTAAAGGCGCAAGTACGTATTACTTGACTTCAGATAAATCGACGATGAGTTATCGTACTCGTATTCGTACACCGACTTTTACTCACTTACAGCAAATGCCTGCAGTGATTAACGGAAGTTTGGTATCTGACTTAATCATTTATCTGGCGACCATTGACGTGGTTATGGCTGACGTGGATCGCTAAGAGGTAACACATAATGATGATTTTGACTGATAAAAAGCCACGTGTGAATGTTGAAGGGATTTTGACTGCGGACGAAATTCACGATATCGAACATCACATTGGTCACTATCCATACCCTCGTGCAGCCTCTTTGGATGCATTGAAGTGTGTACAGCGCCGTAATGGTTGGGTAGATGACGCTCAAATGAATGCCATCGCACAGTTGTTGTCGATGAGTGTTGCTGATTTGGAAGGTGTTGCAACATTTTACAACCGTATCTATCGTCAACCGGTAGGTCGTCACGTAATTTTGCTTTGTGACTCAATTGCTTGCTTCTTGATGGGTGCAGAAACACTTGCAGAAGCATTCCAGCGCGAATTAGGTATTCAGTTTGGTCAAACGACTGCAGATGGTCGTTTTACGCTGCTTCCAATTTGCTGCCTAGGCAACTGCGACAAAGGCCCAACTTTAATGATTGATGAAGATACTCACGGTTTAGTTGAAGTGACATCAGTCAAACAGTTATTGGAGAAGTATGTATGAATACTGAACCAAAACCAATTTATGGCGACGGTAATCCAGAAACTCATCCACTAACTTGGCGTTTAAGTAAACGTGACGAAGTTCGTGGTGCTGATGATTACGAAGCACTTGAAGGTTATGCTGGCTTTAAAAAAGCATTAGGCATGAAACCTGCTGAAGTGTTAGACGTGATTAAAGCTGCAACCGTAAAAGGTCGTGGTGGTGCGGGTTTCCCAGCGGGTATTAAATGGTCATTAATGGCACCAAATGATGGTGGTCCACGTTATTTGATCTGTAATGCCGATGAAATGGAACCTGGTACCTTTAAAGACCGTTTGTTGATGGAAAAACTTCCACATCAATTGATCGAAGGGATGTTAATTGCGGGTTATACCTTAGAGGCGACTCATGGTTATATCTTTATCCGTGGTGAATACATCGAGGCTGCTCAATATCTAAATGAAGCGTTAGAACAGATTCGTGCTAAAGGTTATTTAGGCGAAAACATTTTAGGTTCTGGCTGGAATTTTGAGTTGCATGTACATACGGGTGCAGGGCGTTATATCTGTGGTGAAGAAACTGCATTGATTAACTCGCTTGAAGGCCGTCGTGCTAACCCTCGTACTAAGCCACCGTTCCCGCAAGTTGCAGGAGCATGGGGCCGTCCAACAATTGTGAACAACGTTGAAACTTATAACAACTTGCCAGCAATTATGCTTCGTGGTCCAGAGTGGTATATCGGTTTATCAGCAGGTAAGTCAAAAGACCCGGGCACTAAAATTTATGGTGCGTCAGGTAAAGTGAAATTCCCAGGTCTTTGGGAATTACCATTTGGTACAACTGCGCGTGAAGTGATTGAAGATCATGCTGGTGGTATGCGAGAAGGCTTAAAGCTTAAAGCATGGTTACCGGGCGGTGCTTCAACTGACTTTTTACCAGCAGATACCATTGATTTACCAATGGATGCAGACACGATTATGAAAGCAGGTTCTCGTTTGGGAACATGTTTATTAATGGTTGTAGATGAAACTCAATGCATGGTATCGCTCACTCGTAACCTAGAAGAGTTCTTTGCGCGTGAATCATGTGGTTTCTGTACACCATGTCGTGATGGTTTGCCATGGGCTGTTAAAGCGCTTAAAGCACTTGAAGCAGGTGAAGGTAAGAAAGAAGATATCGATCATTTACAAGAATTGACTCGTAAATTATGGATCGGTAAAACTTTCTGTGCCCACGCACCAGGTGCGATGGAGCCGCTTATGGGCGCACTCAAACATTTCCGTGGTGAGTTTGAAGCGAAAGTGACGACTCGTCCTGTCGTGCAAACCAGCAACGTAGAACAAGTTTAAGGAATTCGACTATGGCTACAATTCATGTCGATGGAAAATCGTATGAAGTCAACGGCTCGGAAAACTTGCTACAAGCATGTTTGAGTCTGGGCATCGACATCCCATATTTTTGTTGGCATCCATCCTTAGGTTCGGTTGGTTCTTGCCGTCAATGTGCTGTTACGCAATATGCGAATCCAGAAGATACGCGTGGTCGTTTGGTCATGTCTTGCATGACACCAGCATCTGACAATACCTATATCTCAGTTGAAGACAAAGAAGCAACGGATTTCCGTGCATCTATTGTTGAATTTTTGATGACGAATCACCCGCATGACTGTCCAGTCTGTGAAGAGGGTGGTCACTGTCATTTACAAGATATGACTGTGATGACTGGTCATGACCGTCGTCGTTACCGCTTCACAAAACGTACGCATTACAATCAAGAACTCGGCTCATTCATTGCACATGAAATGAACCGCTGTATTGCTTGTTACCGTTGTGTTCGTTACTACAAAGATTATGCGGGCGGTACAGACTTTGGTGTGTATGCCAATGCATCTCGTGTTTACTTTGGCCGTCCAGAATCAGGTACTTTAGAATCTGAATTCTCGGGTAACTTGACTGAAGTATGTCCAACAGGTGTATTCACTGATAAGACTCATTCAGAGCGTTATAACCGTAAATGGGACATGCAGTATGCACCAAGCGTGTGTCAAGGCTGTTCTTCTGGTTGTAACATTTCTCCGGGTGAACGTTATGGTGAAATCCGTCGTGTAGAAAACCGTTTTAATGGTTCGGTTAACCAGTACTTCCTTTGTGATAAAGGTCGTTTTGGCACAGGTTATGTAAACCGTGCAGACCGTCCACGTCAGCCTCAGTTCCGTAACGGTGAAACTGTTGCAACTGTTTCTGTTGATCAAGCTTTAGATCAAACGATTGCAAAGCTTCAAGGCAAAAAAGTCTTGGGTATTGGTTCTCCACGCGCAAGCTTGGAATCGAACTACGCATTACGTGAGCTTGTAGGTCAGGAAAACTACTCAACTGGTGTTGCTCAAAAAGAGCAAAAACTTGTTGAGCTTGCTGCATCTATCATGCAAACCGAGGGTATTTACAACCCGAATATGCGTGAAATTGAAAGCTATGATGCTGTTCTGATTTTAGGTGAAGACCTAACTCAAACTGCTCCACGTATGGCATTGTCTGTTCGCCAAGCTGCGAAAAACAAAGCTCGTGAAATGGCTGCGAAAACACGTACTCCAGATTGGTTGGCTGAACCTTTACAACGTATTGGTCAAGAAGCAAAATCTCCGATCTATATCTTGGCTGCAACTCAAACTCGTCTTGCCGACGTTGCAACTGGTGAAGTTGTTGCTTCACCAAATGATATTGCACGTTTAGGCTTTGCCGTAGCAGCAGCAGTGAAAGGTGATGTATTAATTGGTCTGGATGACGATGCAAAAGCATTTGCTCAAACCATTGCTGACACTTTAAAAGCAGCAAACAAACCATTAATCATTGCGGGCACAAGTTTGCAAGATGCTTCTATTATGGAAGCTGCGGCTGAGTTGACTCAGAACTTAGGTTCTAAAGCTGGTTTAAGTCTTGTAGTTCCTGAAGTGAACTCTATGGGCTTGGCATTGTTTGGCGGCTTAAGCCTTGAACAAGCATTTGCTCAAGACTACGACACACTTGTTATTGTTGAAAATGACTTGTTCCGTCGTTTACCTGCTGCTCAAGTAAAAGCTGCACTAGATAAAGCTGAAACAGTAATCGTGCTTGATCACAGTGAAACTGAAACTGTGAAACAGGCTGATATCGTTCTTTCAGCAGCAAGCTTTGCAGAAGGTGACGGTACTGTTGTAAGCCAAGAAGGTCGTGCACAGCGCTTCTATCAAGTTTACGATCCAAGTTACTACAAGCCTGAATATGCAATTAAAGAATCATGGCGCTGGTTACATGCCATTGAAACTGGCATTAAAGGTAAGGCTGTAGATTGGACATTGCTTGATGATGTGATTGAAAGCATCGTGAAAAATGTACCAGTACTTGAAGCAATTCAAGATGTGGCACCTGATGCAGGTTACCGTGTACATGGTTTGAAAATTGCGCGTGAACCACGCCGTTATTCAGGTCGTACATCAATGCGTGCGCCGTTATCAGTTCATGAACCGAAACAGCCTACCGATCCAGATTCAGCATTAACATTCTCAATGGAAGGTTATGTTGGTCCGCAAAAAGCATCATCATTGGTACCATTTGCGTGGGCTCCGGGCTGGAACTCTCCACAATCTTGGAACAAATACCAAGATGAAGTGGGTGGTCACTTAAAAGGTGGTGATTCGGGTGTTCGTTTATTCGATCGCTTGGCAAAACGTCCTGCACGTAGCTATGTTGCTCCAGTGCCTGTAGTTGCAAACACTGAAAGTTTCCGCTTAGTACCAATGCATCATATTTTTGGTTCTGGTGAATTCACTATTAAAACACCAGCAATGGAAACTCGTATTCCAGAAGCTATGTTTGCAGTGGGCGAACAAGATGCAACTCGTTTGAACCTTCAAGAAGGTCAACGCATTACTGTAAAAGCAGGTGAAACCAGTGTGAGCTTGCCTGTACAAGTAATTGAATATTTACCTACAGGTTATATTGGTTACCCAGTTGGTTTAGCACCAATGGTGTCACTAGCTGAGCCTGTTTCAGTGGCTTTAGGAGTGTAATTCATGAATCAAGAAATTATACGTCAAACGCCACTTTGGGCTGAGAACTGGCCAATTGCCTACGCTGTAGTTCAAGCAGTTGTGATTTTGCTTGTTGTTGTTTTAGTTGCAGCGTTGATGTCTTTCATTGAACGTCGTTTACTTGCTTGGTGGCAAGACCGTTATGGTCCAAACCGTGTTGGTCCTGGTGGTATGTTCCAGATCGTTGCCGACATGCTCAAGATCATGTTCAAAGAAGACTGGACACCAAAATTTGCTGACAAACTTACATTCCGCTTAGCACCAGCTGTTGCAATGGCAACAGCGGTTCTTTCATTTATGGTAATCCCGGTGAGTCCTTCACTGGGTGTTGCCGACATGAGTATCGGTTTGTTGTTCTTCATGGCAATGGCTGGTATTGCAGTTTATGCAGTATTGTTTGGTGGCTGGGCTTCAAATAACAAATACTCATTGCTTGGTGGTTTACGTTCAGCTGCTCAAACCATTTCTTATGAAGTGTTCTTGGGTATCTCATTGATGGGTGTGGTTGCAATTGCAGGCTCATTTAACCTTCGTGAAATTGTTGAAGCACAACGTGATGTTTGGTTCGTCATTCCACAATTCTTAGGTTTCTTGATTTTTGTGGTTGCTGGTGTTGCGGTAACTCACCGTCATCCATTTGACCAACCAGAAGCAGAACAAGAATTGGCTGAAGGTTACCATGTTGAATATGGTGGTATGAAATGGGGTATGTTCTTCGTTGCTGAATATGTCAACGTGGTACTTATTTCTGCATTGATCGTAACTTTATTCTTCGGTGGCTGGTTAGCACCATTCAATTTAGAAATTCCATTTGTTCCGCCAGTATTCTGGTTTGTGATTAAAACAGCATTCTTTGTAATGATGTTTGTTTTGGCTCGTGGTTCTTTAATGCGTCCACGTTATGACCAAGTCATGAACTTTGGTTGGAAAATTTGTTTGCCATTGGCGTTGGTCAACTTGTTAGTGACTGGTGCTGTGATTCTGATGAATCAGGCCTAGGACAGCAGGGAGTACAAAATGTATAAATTTCTAGCTGGATTCGGATCGATTGTACGTTCGTTGTTTATGGTATTTAGCCATGTAACGCGTAAACGTGACACGATTTTATATCCAGAAGTACCGGCTGAACAGATTGTGCCGCCACGCTTTCGTGGTCGTATTGTGTTGACGCGTGACCCTGATGGGGAAGAGCGTTGTGTGGCATGTAACCTATGTGCGGTTGCGTGTCCAGTTGGCTGTATCTCATTGCAAAAAGCAGAAAAAGAAGATGGACGTTGGTATCCGGAATTTTTCCGTATTAACTTTTCACGTTGTATTTTCTGCGGTATGTGTGAAGAAGCTTGTCCAACAACTGCGATTCAGATGACACCAGATTTCGAGCTTGGTGAATATGTACGTCAAGACCTTGTTTATGAGAAAGAAAACTTACTCATTTCAGGTCCGGGGAAATATCCAGACTACAACTTCTACCGTGTAACGGGTATGGCGATTAACGGTAAAGAGAAAGGTCAAGCACAAAAAGAAAGTGCACCAATCGATGTACGGAGTCTATTACCATGATGTGGCCGTTTTATTTGATGGCACTCGTGGCCATCGTTTCTACGGTTCGTGTAGTGACTAACACGAACCCTGTACACGCTTTGCTTAGTCTTATTGTTTCATTGCTTGCTGTTGCTGGTATTTTCATGATCGTGGGGGCGCCTTTTGCAGGTGCTCTTGAAATCATCGTCTATGCCGGAGCAATTATGGTTCTGTTTGTCTTCGTTGTGATGATGCTTAACTTAGGTCAACACACCGTTGAACAAGAACGTAAATGGCTTTCTTCAGATGCTTGGGCATATCCAGCCCTCATGAGTTTCTTACTCGGCTTGCTTTTAGTTTGGATGCTTGGTGGTGAATACACCACTATTTCAGCACCACTTGGGGCACAAGTGATTGGACCAAAATTAGTTGGTCAAGCACTCTTTACTCACTATTTACTATTGGTTGAAGTTGCCGCGATGTTATTGCTAGCAGCCCTTGTTGCAGCATACCACTTAGGTAAACGTGAACCAGGTGCAGAAGAGGAAAAAGAATAATGGGCCAGATTCCTTTAGAACATGGTTTGATTGTTGCAACCATCCTTTTTGCACTCGGTTTTTACGGTGTAATGGTTCGACGCAACCTATTATTTATGTTAATGAGCCTTGAAGTCATGATGAATGCTGCTGCATTGGCATTTGTTCTTGCGGGTAGCGTATGGGCACAACCAGATGGACAAGTTATGTTCATTCTGATTTTGACCCTTGCAGCAGCAGAGGCATGTATCGGTCTTGCGATTGTCCTTCAGTTCTATCATCGCTTCCATCATTTGGATGTGGATGCTGCTAGTGAGATGCGCGGATGAGTTATTTATATCTAACAATATTATTTCCGCTAATCGGTTTTATTTTATTGGCGGCAGGACGAGACAAGCTCTCTGAAAATGTTGCAGCAATTATTGGTGTTGGTTCTGTAGGTTTATCTGCATTATTTGCATTGATTGCTGGAATGGCATTTACCACGAGTGGTCAGCAAGTTTTTGTTCAAAACCTGTGGACATGGTTCAATGTTGGTGGTTTTGCGCCAGGCATTAGCTTACATTTAGATGGCTTATCTTTACTCATGATGGGCATGGTGACGGGTGTTGGTTTCTTAATCCACATCTTTGCATCATGGTACATGCGTGGTGAAGAGGGCTATGCGCGTTTCTTCTCTTATTTCAACCTGTTTGTTGCCAGCATGCTTGTGCTTGTATTGGGCGACAACTTGGTGTTGTTATTCTTAGGTTGGGAAGGCGTAGGTCTTTGCTCTTATTTGCTTATCGGTTTCTATTATGCAAACCCTGCAAATGGTTGGGCTGCGATCAAAGCATTTACAGTTACCCGCGTAGGTGACGTATTCTTACTTATCGCTTTATTCTTGCTTTACCAACAATTTGGTACGCTGAATACTCAGTACATCGTTGAACACGCTGCAGAAGTAATGACGAAGAGTTCGTCACTTACGATCTGGACTGCATTAATGTTGTTCTTGGGTGCGGCTGGTAAATCTGCTCAAATTCCATTGCAAACATGGTTAGCAGATGCAATGGCAGGTCCAACACCTGTTTCTGCATTAATCCATGCTGCGACAATGGTAACGGCTGGTGTGTATTTATGCTGTCGTCTATTTAGCGTATTTGAACTTGCGCCTGAAGTGATGCAATTCATTTCAGTAACAGGTGCTGTGACTTTGTTAGTTGCAGGTTTTGCTGCACTCGTTCAAACAGACATCAAACGTATCTTGGCTTACTCAACAATGAGTCAGTTGGGTTATATGTTTATGGCTGTAGGTGCGGAAGCTTATCAAGCTGGCTTGTTCCACATGTTGGCTCACGCATTCTTTAAGGCATTATTATTCTTGTCTTCTGGTGCGGTGATTCTGGCTTACCACCACGAGCAAAACATCTTCAAAATGGGTGGTTTGTTCAAACGTAACAAATTCCTATTTGCTTGTTTCGCGATTGGTGGCGGTGCATTAGCAGCGATTCCATTCTTGACAATTGGCTTCTTCTCTAAAGATGCGATTCTTGGTGAAGTTTGGGTACAAGGTCAATCAGTTGCTCTATATCACACTTTATATTGGGTGGGTGTAGCAGGTGCATTCCTGACTTCAATCTATACATTCCGTTTAATCTGGGTTGTATTCTTTGGTCAAGAAAACACGCCTTACCATGAAATTAAAGGTGCAACTTACTGGGCTCCATTGGGCATTTTAGCTGTACTGTCTACTTTTGTTGGTGCAGTATTAAAAGCACCTGTAGCAGGTATTCTTAATACTGCAAAAATTCCTGAATTCCATGTGGCTGAACAATTTGTTGAAGGCATGCATGGGGCAGAGCATTTGGCAGTAGGAATTGCGCTAGTTGGTCTAGTTGTTGGTATAGCATTATTCGCATTTGCTTATGGTGCAGTGAAATCATTCGCTCAAACAAGTTTGGGTTCAGGTTTGGCACATATTTGCCGTACCGCTTTTGGTTTTGATGCATTGTATGACATCGTTTTTGTTAAACCTTATTTATTCTTCGCCAAAATCTTTGGCCGTGACCCGATTGACAGTTTGTGGTTAGTTCTTCCTGCACTTGTGAAAGGCGGAAACAGTTTTACAAGCTCACGTCAAACCGGTTCATTGCGTGAATACGCATCAAGTATGTCACTCGGTGTAGTGGTGTTATTGATGATCTTGATCGTTATTCAGGTAGTGGGGAAATAAAATGGAAAACAATTTAATTTTACCCGCGCTGATTCTTGTTCCATTCATTGCTGGTTTTATTTGTTGGTTAGTCGATAAGCTCGACAAAACTTTGCCACGCTGGATTGCCTTAATTGGTATGCTCATTACTTTGGGCTTAGGTCTTGCACTTTGGCAAAGTGGAACTTATACCTATGAGATGGGTTCAAAAATCCCAACTTGGTCTGCTGAGTTCTATTTACCGTGGATTCAATCACTCGGTATCGGCATTCACTTAGCTGTGGATGGCTTATCTTTACTCATGGTTTTACTAACAGCATTACTTGGTGTACTTGCTGTTGGTTGTTCATGGGGCGAAATTCAAAAGAACGTTGGTTTCTTCCACTTAAACCTCTTATGGAGTTTAGGTGGCGTTATCGGTGTATTCTTAGCGATTGACCTATTCTTGTTCTTCTTCTTCTGGGAGATGATGCTTGTACCAATCTACTTCTTGATTGCGTTATGGGGTCATAAAGGTTCAAACGGTCGTTCACGTGTTTACGCAGCTACTAAGTTCTTCCTTTACACGCAAATCGCTGGTTTAGTGATGTTAATCGGTATTCTTGGTCTTGTAGTTTATGGCTATATGATGACCGGAATGATCGGTTTCGATTACAACTATTTATTAGCTGTAGCGAACCACTTACCTCCTAGCTTAGCGTATGGTTTCATGATCTGTTTCTTCATCGGTTTTGCGGTGAAGTTACCAGTATTCCCATTACACGGTTGGTTACCAGATGCGCATGCTCAAGCACCTACAGCAGGTTCTGTAGACTTAGCGGGTATCTTGATTAAAACAGCTGCGTATGGCTTGCTTCGTTTTGTTATTCCATTCTTCCCGGCAGCTTCTGCACAGTTTGCAGATATTGCGATTATTTTCGGTTTGATTGGTATTTTCTACGGCGCATGGTGTGCTTACCAGCAAACTGACATGAAACGTTTACTTGCGTATACGTCGATTTCACACATGGGCTTTATTTTACTTGCGATCTACGCAGGTAATATTTTGACCTTCCAAGGTCTAATGATCATGATGTTGGCACATGGTTTGTCATCAGCTGCATTGTTCATTATGTCTGGTCAAATCTACGAACGTTTACATACACGTGATTTACGTTTAATGGGTGGTCTTCGTGGCCAGCTTCAGTACTTGCCATTTTTCTTGATGTTCTTCGTGGCTGCTCTTGTAGGCGTGCCAGGTTTAGGTAACTTTATTGGTGAATTCCTCATCTTGATGGGTTCATTCAATAAATATCCTGTATTCACGATTCTTGCTTCTATCAGCCTTGTATTTGCAGGCTTATACGGCTTGATTTTGATTCACCGTACTTTATTTGGTGAACCAAATCCTGAACAAAAGCAACACTACGCTAGTCCACTAAAAGATTTATCTGCTCGTGAAGTTGGTATTTTGATGATTTGTGCGATTGGTCTCGTTTGGCTTGGTATCTACCCACAAACATTCTTGGATGTATCTCATTCAAGCATGCAGTGGTTTGTTAATAGTTATATGCCAGTTCAAGAAGTCGTTGAAACTGTTCAGCAAACAGCTACTCAACTTGACCATGTGGAGATCCAATAATCATGAACTTCACAGTATCACTTGCTACGCTTATGCCTTTAGCTCCAGTGATGATTGTTGCTTTGACAACAATCGTCGTTATGCTGTTAATTTCAATTAAGCGTAATCATAATTTAATCGCAACAGCTTCTGTTGTTGGTTTAAACCTTGCTGCACTTTATATTTTATTTGCAGTATTTGGCGGTAAGTTTGTGCCGGCAAATGTGATGGGCATGTTTATGGTTGATCCATTTACCATGTTCTATCAATTTATGATTTTGATTGCAGCATTGGCTTGTTGTACTTTGTCTCACGCTTACATCGAAACCTATAAAGACAACCGCGAAGAACTCTACCTTTTGTTACTTGCTTCAGTAGCAGGTGCAATGTTGATGGTTGCAAGTTCTCACTATGCATCGTTCTTCATTAGCCTTGAGTTAATGTCGATCCCTGTATATGGCTTACTTGCTTATACTTATCAACGTAGTAGTTCACTTGAAGCTGGTATTAAATACCTTGTACTTTCAGCGACAGCTTCTGCAATGTTGTTAATGGGTATGGCATATATCTATGCATATACTGGTTCACTTTCATTCTATGATTCTGTACAGGCTTTATTTGGCGCAATCAAACAGCCAATGGTGTTATTAGGTTTAGCACTCATTATTTTTGCTGTTGCATTTAAATTATCGCTTGCGCCGTTCCATAAATGGACACCAGATGTATATGCAGGTGCACCAGCGCCAATGGCAACTTTCTTGGCGACCGCTGCTAAAGTTGCAACAATTGGTTTGTTCGTGCGTTATATGCTTGCTTCTGGCGCAATTATGGTGGATTCGTTAGTTACTATTTTGACAATCATTGCAGTATTGTCGATTTTAGTTGGTAACTTACTCGCTGTTCGTCAAGTTAACTTAAAACGTATTCTTGGTTATTCATCTATTGCTCATTTTGGTTATTTGTTAATTGCTTTAATTAGCATGACTTATGCGAGCTTGGGTAGCGTAACTGTATATGTGGTGTCTTACGTATTAACAACTATCGGTGCTTTTGGTGCTGTAGCGTTAATGTCTAGCCCATATAACAACGTAGATGAAGCACAAAGTCTTGCAGACTACCGTGGTTTGTTCTGGCGTCGTCCAGTACTTACAGCAACTTTAACAGTCATGATGTTATCTTTGGCTGGTATTCCATTAACAGCAGGCTTCATTGGTAAGTTCTTGGTGGTAATGGCTGCTGTAACAACTCAGCACTGGTTCTTAGCTGCAATGATTATTGTGGGTAGTGGTATTGGTTTGTACTACTACTTACGTGTGATGGTTGTAATGTATATGACACCACCAGAAACTCCTCGTATTGATGCAGATGCTCATTGGGGTCAAAAAGTAGGTGGTTTAATGGTATTGGCTGCTGCTGCATTAGTTATTATTTTGGGTGTTTACCCAGATCCATTGATTAATTTAGCATTAAAAGCAGAAATTTTATCTCCATTACATTTCATGCTTTCACAACAACACTAATTCTAGTGTACAAAAAAGCCTCCAAATCTGGAGGCTTTTTTTTATTGAGCATTAAAAAAAGTTTATAATAAATACGTTTATATATTTTTAGGTAACATCTGTGGCCATTCAAGAAATTCGTCACCCACTTATTCGTCATAAATTAGGTTTGTTACGTCGTTCTGACATCAGTACTAAGAATTTCCGTGAGCTTGCTCAGGAAGTGACTATGTTGTTGACTTATGAAGCAACAAAAGATTTACCAGTTGTGGATTGTGAAATTAATGGATGGGCTGGAACAGTTGCTACGCAGCGTATTGCTGGTAAAAAAATAACGATTGTACCGATTTTACGTGCAGGTATTGGTATGTTGGATGGCGTGCTTAATCTGATTCCAAGTGCAAAAGTGAGTGTTTTAGGTCTCGAACGTAATGAAGAAACACTAGAAGTTCGTACTTATTATAAAAAACTAGTTCCAGATGTTGCTAATCGTCTTGCAATGATTATCGATCCAATGTTGGCAACAGGTAACTCATTAGTTGCTGCCATTGATGTGTTAAAGGCAAGTGGCTGTAAAGATATACGTGTTATGGTATTAGTTGCTGCTCCAGAAGGTGTTGCTAAAGTTGAAGCAGCTCATCCGGATGTACAGATTTATACAGCATCTATTGATAATGGCTTAAATGAACAAGGCTATATTGTTCCTGGCTTAGGTGATGCGGGCGATAAAATTTTTGGTAGTGTCCAAAAAGACTAATTTTTGAAATAACGATAAAAAGAGACTTAATCAAACCGTAAAGTTTTGAGGGCGGATTGAAAGTCTCTTTTTAATTTTCTGCTGTAATATCAGTATTGAAAAAGTAAGGTAAAGATCATGAAGCAAGAGTTTTATACCGGAAAAGTTAAACAATATGATCCTGAAAAAGGGTTTGGTTTTATTGGAACGGCTGAGGGAGATATTTTCTTTCACATTTCGGATTTTCCTGCATCAGAAGGGGAACCGAAAAGAAATGAAAAAGTGAAATTTCTTGCTGTAGATAATCAGGGGAAATTTAAGGCTATCAAGATTGAGCGTATCGATCCTAATCCTTCTAAAACCAAAAAAACTCAAATCACCGATCATAATAAAGCGATTACGTCAGAGTTGTTATCACATTTTCGACGTTAATCGTGTTCTCAATCTTCACGGCTAGCTTGGTGTCGAGTTTAGCTAAGAGCGGCAGAGAAGATTCTTGATTGCGCGCGGAATGAGTTAGTAATATAAATTAAGGGAGGTGTAAGCTTCCCTTAATTTTCTTAAGCAATAAATAATAAAATGAAAAGAATGGTGAGCCTTGTGAAAATGACTCAAGATGGCATTAGAAGATCAGGTCTTAAACTTGATCTTCACAGAATTGTAAGAATGCTTTGAGGCCAGGACCTTGGTATTTCTGACGGTGTACCAACATGTAAAGTGGGCGAGTAAGTTGCCAAAATGGTGTTTCTAAAATAACGAGTTGTCCTTTTTCAATTAAAGGTTCAATCGCGAGTTTAGAGATACAAGACATTCCTAAACCACCAGCAACTATTTTCAAAATTGCTTCATTGTGACCTAGGGTTAGGCGAATATTAGCGTCTGGGAGGTCTTGCAAAATAGCATTATCAAATACTTCACGAGTTCCCGAGCCTTCTTCACGTAAAATCCATTCAACTTGATAAAAATCATGTGCTGTTAAAGGTCGATTTAAACGTGCTAAAGGGTGATTAGGGGAGCAGCATACTGCAAGTTCGTCATCTCGCCAGTGAATACATTGAAGTTGAGGTAGGTGACACGAGCCTTCAATTAATGCCAAATCAAGCTGAAACTGATTGACTGCTTCAATCATTTGGCGTGTGTTGCCCACCTGTAATTGCAGGTGCGCTTTGGGGTGATACTGTAAAAAGTTGGCCATTAAATCTGGCATGAGGTAATCACTGATTGTGAGAGTTGCCCCAATACGTAAATCAATACTTTGTAACTCACCTTTTGCAGCTTGCTCAAAAGCTTCACAGCGACCTAATATTTCTAGCGCTTGAGGCAATAGAAAGCGACCAAGGTCATTGAGTTGTAGTCGTTTACCTAAACGATCAAATAGAGGGGCACCAAGACCATCCTCTAAATCGGCTAAAGCCATACTTGCTGCACTTTGCGTCAGTCTGACCGCTTCACTGGCTTTGGTGACAGTTCCTTCTTGAGCGACTGCTACAAAAACAGCCAACTGGCGTAATGTCATGCGCATGTTTAAAAAGCCTTAACGTTTAAAAGTATTCATTATTTCGACTGTCATGCTAACATGAGCGCACTATTTCATGCCACGTTGAAATCATGTCAATTGAAAAATTTAGCGTAGAAAAAGTTTTATCTGTACACCGCTGGACCCCAACTCTTTTTAGTTTCACCATGACTCGCCCTGCACATTTTAAATTTACTGCTGGCCAATTTGCGCGTATTGGACTGAAAGTTGGGGAAGAACTTGTTGTTCGTGCCTATTCGGTTGTGTCTTCTCCATTTGATGAAACGCTAGAATTTTTCTCGATTGTGGTCCCAGATGGTGCATTTACCTCAAATCTTCAACATTTGAAGGTAGGTGATGAGCTTTACTTAGAAAAAATACCTTATGGTTATCTTACTTTAGCTCGCTATCAGCAGCCTTTACCGCATGATTTATGGTTATTGGCAACGGGTACTGGTTTAGCTCCGTTTTTGTCGATGCTGCAAGACTTCGATACATGGTCTAAATATCAAAAGATTAATTTGGTCTATAGTGTTCGTACAGCTGCCGAATTAGCTTATGTCGATCGTATTCAAGAGATTGCTGAAAGTTTTGGGGAAGGGCACGTCGGTTTTAAATTTATTTCAATTATCACTCGTGATCCATCAGCACAGTTACATGACCGTTTGCCAGTTTTGATTGAGAACGGTGAATTAGAAAAAGTTGCTGGTATAGAGCTGAGTCCTGCAACAAGCCATGTCATGCTTTGTGGAAACCCAGAAATGGTAGATGACACGAAAGAGGCTTTAAAACGCCGTGGTTTGACGATGAATCGTCGAGGTGAGGGAAATATTGCAGTAGAAAATTACTGGTAAAAACAACAATTAAAAGAACTTTAAAATTATTTTATGGATATGTTTATTAATGGACAAACATATCCATAAATTCACGAATTTCGGAAATAGCACTGTCTACATCGCTTGAAAGCCAAGTTGGTTCAAAAAGACCTGCATAATGTTCTAAACGGTCTTGGGGAACAACTAAACGAACAGGACAGTCTTCTTCAAGTAAACGCCAAGGTAAAATCGGAACTTCATTATCCAGAAAAATATTGATATTACGAATATCAACAATCATGGCATTAATGCAGTCAGGAAAAGGCATCACTGAAAATTCTTCAGTACGACGACGAAAATACTCTAGATCACCCCATTTGAGTTCATAACTTGGCTTATTAAATTCAATAATACCAATGAGATGTTCATCTCTCGTCTGGTGTAAATAACATTGATGTGTGACGTCAGTGTCGAGATCAAGAGTTACGTTTTGCTGACGATACATCATAAAATAGAGCAGCTTTAAAACAAGGGGGCTTATTATAGCCTATTTTATAAAAAGTAAGCGCTAAAACATATTGTATTACAAATGGGACATACACGAATCTGGTGAATAACGAGAAATTATTTTTAATTGTCTAAATTAATGTGTGCAAATTTTATACTGTTTTTATTATTTTAAAAGTAGAGTTTTGCAATCACAGACACCTTCGAATAATGCTTTTTCACACAATGCAACAAAGCAAATTGCTATGATGAATATAAAGTTAATGATAATAGAAGAGGGGAAAGAAGATGCATGACTTTTCAAAACCACCTCATGTGACGAGTCCTGAAGAAACTGCGAAAAAAAGAAGATTGCCAGTTTATATTTTAATTATTGTTGGGCTTTTTCTTCTTGCACTTATTGTCTATATGGTTGCTGACCACAACCAGACTCCTAAACAAGAAGGTGCTTTTCAAAATGAGACCACACCACATGTAATTAAGGGTAGTTCTGATTTGAATTTAAAGACCTATATAGGGTAATAAGCGAATCAGTTTATCTTGATATCAAGCCTTTAGGTGTAAACCTGAAGGCTTTTTTGCAACCTTTTGCATCAATTTGTTGTATTTATGCAGAAGTGTGTTGATTAGAAAATATTCAAAACATAATGTGAGATAGACCGCATTCATCGTCATTTTTTACAACGAATGGTGTTTCCTAGAGATAACACTGAAAAGAACATAACAATTGAGGACATAACAATATGAATGAATTTTTTGATGGGCCTCGCGGCGCTCAATTTGATGCGATGTATTACTGGGATCAGTTTCATCCTATTCTGGCAGCAGTAGTGATCTTATTGGTTGGTTGGATAATTGCATTATTGGTAGCAGCAGGTGTGAAAAAGCTTCTACAAAAAGTAAATACCAATGCCAAACTATCTTCAGCTACTGGTCGAGCGCCAAATGTTGAAGGCCTGATCTCCAAGGTTGTATTCTGGTTTATTTTGATTTTAGCTGTTGTCGCGGCTCTAAATGTGCTCAACATTAGTGGAGTGAGTGGCCCCTTCAGCAATATGGTCAATCAGGTACTGGTCTACATTCCAAATATTATTGCTGCTGTGGTGGTGGGTTTTATTGGTTGGATCGTTGCTCGACTGGTGCGGGCAGGGATTACCAATGTTTTATCCAGAACCCAACTTGATGATAAATTAAGCAGTGAAGTGGGTGTAGGTGGAATTAGCCAGAATATTGGCGAGATTCTTTACTGGCTTGTATTGTTACTTTTCCTTCCGATTGTTCTGTCAATATTAGGATTAACAGGCTTACTCATTCCAGTTCAAAATATGGTAAATGATGCCGTAGCTTTCTTACCAAATATCTTTATTGCTGGCGTTATCGTTTTTGTTGGTTATATCTTGGCAAAAATTGTACGCGGTATTGTTGAAGGTCTAGTAAATAGCTTAGGTGTTCAAGCTCAAGCGGAAAAAATTGGTCTTTTCAAAAGCTCTAATGTAGGCAAATTCTTAGGTTCATTTGTTTTTGCCATCATCATCATTACTACATTAATTGTAGCGTTCGAAGCTTTAGGGATTGAGACAATTTCTCAGCCTGCAACAGCAATGCTAAATGAAATCTTGCAAGCAATTCCAAACATTATTGCGGCTGGTTTAATTTTACTGGTTGCCTATATTGTTTCTCGTTTTGTTGGACGTTTGGTTGCAGAGTTAATTGCAGGTACAGGTGTTGATGAAATTCCTGCCAAATTAGATGTACAACGCTTTTTAGGCCAAACTAAAGTTTCTAGTGCTGTGGGTTGCCTAATCGTATTCTTTACGATGCTTTTTGCAGTATCTGAAGCAGCGGACCGTCTTGGCTTCGACCAAATCAGTGGTCTAATTGCAATGTTTATCCATTTCGGTGCAAACATTCTATTGGGTGCTGTAATTCTAGTGATTGGTTTCTGGCTAGCGAATGTTGTAGCGAATGTAGTTCAACGTGGTGAATATAATAGCTCGCGTTGGTTAGCTAGTTTAGTTCGTGTTTTAATTATTGGTCTGGTACTTGCGCTTGGTCTAAGAGCGATGGGTATTGCAGATTCAATTGTTAATCTTGCATTTGGTTTGACTCTAGGCGCGGTTGCAGTGGCTTTCGCTCTTGCATTTGGTTTAGGTGGTCGTCAACCAGCAGAACGACTTTTAACTGATTTGCTTGATAAAGCGAAAAAAGAAGCGAATCAACCAAATCCTCTTTATCAACCACCTTCTACTACGAGTAGTGCGGCCCCAGCTACAACTACGTCAACAACTCCATCTACACCAACAACGCCACCATCAACAGCTCCATCTGATGCAAAACCAGCGGATTCTGTACAGGTGAATCCAGCACACCCTCCTGTAAATAAACCGTTTGGTTCTACAGGCGAAAATGATGAAATTTAAGGGATTTAAATTAAATTTCAGATAAACAGTACAAAAAATCTTTGATTTTTGTGATAAGTTCGACCACTCTATATTGAGTGGTCGTTCTTTTTTGGCCGTTATAAAAACAAATAAGTGAGGAAAATACGATGAAGAAACCAGGTCGTTTTTTAGCACCGATTGTCATTGCCGGAATTACGGTGGGTTTTTTAGCAAGTGCTTATAAATTTGTATTTAGTAAGTCGGAAAGCTCAAAACAGACTACTTCTCAGCCACAAGATTCATCGAACGCATCAAGTAGTTCGAAAAACTCAAATTAGCTTATACATATTGGGCAGCAGCATAGGCAGAAGACCATGCCCACTGGAAGTTGTAACCCCCTAAATGGCCAGTGACATCGAGCACTTCTCCAACAAAAAACAGTCCTTTCTGCTTTTTACTTTCCATGGTCTTGGAAGATACTTCAGTTGTATCTATTCCGCCTAAAGTAACTTCAGCGGTACGATATCCTTCTGTTCCAGACGGTTTAACTGCAAAGCCATGTAACTGTTCGGCAATATGATCTAGCTGTGCATCACTGATATTGCCAATCGCTATTTCGCTCTGTTCTGGCCAGATGAGTTGTTGTAACTCTTGGATAATACTTTTGGCAGTAAATTCATTAAGAAGGGTACGTAATAAAACTTTCGGCTGTGCTTTCTTTTTATCTTTTAAATAGGTCGCTAAATCTTGGCTAGGGAAGAAGTCAATTTTAAAACTTTCTCCTGAGTTCCAATAGTTTGAAAGCTGCAAAGAACTTGGTCCACTTAAGCCACGGTGGGTAAATAATAACGCTTCAGTAAAGCTATTTTTTGAGTTGCTTAACGTCACATCCAAAGCATTACCACTTAAGCGTGTAGTGACTTCTTTAATGTGATCTGAAAAAGTAAATGGAACTAAACCTGCACGCGTTGGGAAAACTTGATGTCCAAATTTTTGTGCCAGTTCATAGCCAAAACCAGAACCGCCTAATGTTGGAATCGATAAGCCTCCAGTGGCAATAACTAAAGAATCACAAGTGTAATGTCCTTGATTGGTGTTTAGTGAAAATCCACCTTTTTCCAATGGCGTAATTTGGCCAACTTCGCAATGGGTTTGAATATCTACATTTTTGGTTTTATTACACTCATTCACAAGCATTTCTAAAATTTCTTTAGCGCCGCTTAGCGTAAATAATTGCCCATGTTTACGTTCTTCATAGGCAATTTTATAATCACATACCAAACCGATAAAGTCCCAGTTGCTATAGCGTGACAAGGCAGAAATAACAAAGTGTGGATTATGAGAAATATAATTGTCAGGTTCGACATACAGATTGGTAAAGTTACACTTACCGCCACCAGACATTAAAATCTTTTTACCAATTTTATTGGCTTTTTCTAAAATTAAAACCGAGCGCCCGCGTTTAGCAGCATGTGCAGCCAACATGAGTCCAGAAGCACCTGCACCTAAGACAATGACATCGACATGACTGTTAGACATAAGAGATTCTCGATTAATCTTGAAAATTTAAAAGGGGCATATACTATCATGCCGAGCCTTAGGCGTGCTAAAGACATTTATCACGGTAGTGAACGATGCTGCTTGAAAACGAGTAAGTGATTGATATTATTTATTTCTTATATCTGCCTGTAACCCCCCCGAATGAATTGCCAGAATACGTGTTCCTTCAGGAAAGTAATTGTTTTTGATAAGGTCAAACAGACCGAACATCATTTTTCCCGTATAGATCGGTTCAAGGGGTACAGCGTATTGTCCTTCGAAATTTTCTATAAATGCCAGTAACTCAGGTGAAGTTTTCGCATAACCCCCGCAGCAATAAGCATCTGTCAGCGACCAATTCTGTTTTTTAGTCCACTGCTGAATCTCTTGTTGTAGAAAGTCGCCTTTTAATGCTGAAAACCCTAAAACCTTTTGATGAGATGCACTGCGTTCAATCAGCCCTGAAATCGTTCCTCCAGTTCCAACTGCACAGCAAAACACATCATAGTTTTGCAAATCACTTTGAGTGAGAATTTCCTGACATCCTTGAACTGCTAGTTCATTAGAACCACCTTCAGGAATAAGGAAGGTTTCAGGAAATTGATTGTGTAATTGTTGAAGGTAGTTTACGTCATCTCTCAAACGATATTCAGTGCGCGAGACAAAATGTAAATGCATTCCTAAACTTTGAGCTTTGGCTAAGGTTGGGTTAAGAGGCTGGGTTGCTAATTCTTCCCCACGAATAATGCCTACACTTTTAAAGCCAAAAAGATGAGCTGCATAGGCAGTTGCTGCAATATGATTTGAATAAGCCCCGCCAAAAGTCAAAACGCCTGATAACGCTTGTTGTTTTGCTGCAAGCAGATTGTATTTTAGTTTGAAAAACTTATTACCCGAGATTTGGGGGTGAATTAAATCTAGCCGCTTAATGTCGAGATGCAGGGAATAGGGGAGTTGAATATGTTGATAAGGGACTGATTGAGCAATGTGATCAAACATTAGAAATTGAGAAAATAATGATTGATCACATTGTAACTTTTTAAATAGAACTTTAAAAAGCTGTTTACGAATTTGTATCAACAGAAGTAACCACTGACATGCCAGGGCGTAAATGTTCCATTCCTTCCTGATTTGGATCAATGGTAATGCGTACGGCAATTCGTTGCACAACTTTGGTAAAGTTTCCTGTTGCATTGTCAGGTTTTAATACACTGAACTCTGAACCTGCAGCAGGTGAGATCTGCTCAACATGTCCTGTAAATTTTTTGTGTTTCATGGCATCGACTGTAAACCATGCTTTTTGCCCAATTCGCATATTAGCAATTTGGGTTTCTTTGAAATTGGCAATCACCCAAGTTTGCTGCGGAATAAGGTAAAGTAACTGTGAGCCTGCTGCCACATATTGCCCAACACGAGGGTTAACTTCACCAAGTTGACCATCCATCGGAGCAACAATAACGCTATAGTCTTTGGTGGTTTGTGCTTGGTCTAACTGTGCTTTAGCACTTGAAACTTGTGCTTCTAAACCAGCTTCTGCAACTTGTGCTGTTTTAAGTGCTTCATTTGCAACTAACACATTGGCTTCTGCCTGCTTCAGTGCTGCAAGATTATTTTGAGCATCTGCTGCGGCTTTATCTTGCTCAGATTTAGAAGCTGCGCCACTATTTCCTAGCTGTTGATAGCGCTTAAGCTGTGCTAAAGAAAGTTCATATTGAGCTTTGGCTTGATCCACTTTGGCTTGTGCCGCCACAATGTCAGCCTGTTTTTGGGCAATCGATTGCGTTTGATTAGCTAAGGTATTTTTAGCTTGCTCAACACCTGATGCTGCTTGTGTTACTTTTTGATCATAAGTAGTTGCATCAATATGCATGAGCACTTGACCTTTTTTGACATGATCAAAGTCTTTAACGACTACATCTTTAACGTAACCATTAATTTGTGACGATAAAATCGTGGTTTTACCTTTCACATAACTATTGTCAGTTTGCTGAACACTCGTTGCAAAAGGCCCGATTCTCCAAGCCCATAAAATCACTAAAATACCGACAATAAGTACACCTAACATCCATAACAGTGTTGAGCGTTTTGTCGGAATCAGTTTACTTGCAGGTGCAGGTGCAGGTGCAGGTGCAGGTGCAGGTGCAGGTGCAGGTGTTGGCTCGTTGGCAGCTGCCTGAGCTGGTGTTGGTTCAGGTTTGTTTTGATCATCTGACATATATCAATCTCAATTTCTATTTCATCAAATACGAAAGCCATTAAGGACGGCTAATTCCTCTACGTTGTAGATATTTACTACGTGCAATATTAAATCCACCCCATAAGAGTAGTGCGACGGCAAAAATACCGTTTAAAGCAATAACATCATTGTAGGCACGCACTTGGGCTTCACGAGTGACCACTTGATTAAGCGAGCGCATGGATTGAGCTGTTTGTAATGCTGGGTCAGTAGTGGTGATGGATGCGCTACGTTGATATGTAGAGAGCCTTTGAGCAACTAGAGGGTCTGCTTGTTCTAAATCTTTAATAATCTCTGCCTGATAGTTCTTTGTACGATGTTGTTGATAGGTCGAGAAGAAAGATGACCCAACAAGACCACCGAAAGTTTGGGTAGCAGAGAACAATACGATAAAAGTCACTACATAAGATGGGCCTTTAGCAAGCGTTTGCGCAAAGCCAATCAGAAGCAGGGGGCCAATAAATAGACCACCAGCAAAACCGACTAAAAACTGACTTGCAAAGAAATTCACAGGTCGAACATCACTGGTTAGGTGATAATCTAGTCCACAAGCAACCAGAATGAGAAACTCTGCAAAAAGTAAGTGGAAGATAATTCGTTCGCGTGAAAAAGTAAGTGCACTAAAAAGTGTTCCGCTTAAAATCCCTACCAATATGACAACATAGAGTGGAACAAATTGGTCAGGACCCATTCCCATAGTTTTTAAGAAGTTAACAGCAGCATAGCTTTGTTCAGACATTAAAAGTCGGATGGCAAAAGCACCGAAAATGAAACGTAGGGTCGAAGAAGCACCTAACCAACGTGTCATAATTAATGGATTGGCACGATAGTGTTCATAGAGCAAACCTAAAACAACTAAGCTAAAACCTGCAATCAAGACGTAAGCGAGCCATTCGCTATTAAACCACCATAAAATTGGACCTTGCGTGAGCACAATACACAAGCAGGCAAAACCTGGAGCCAATAAAGCAAAGGTAAAGAAATCTTGTTTCTCAAAAACATATATTCGTAAGCTACGTGGTAGTTTCAATGAAACCACCATGGCTAAGCAACAAAGTGCTAGACCCAGCTCAAAGGTGTAAAGAACAGACCAGCTGTCTGTACTGACAAGAAATGGAGAAATAATCCAAGCTAAGGGTACGCCAAGTTGCTGAAAGCCAAAGGCGATATATATTCCTTTTGCCATGTCTGCTTTTTTAAAGGCTTGCATGGTGTAATACATGCCTAAAGAACTTAATGGTGCGCCAGCTAAACCTGCGACAACCCGAGCGAATAGGGCCATTTCATAGGTATGCACAAAAATATGCAAAACCAGCACGGCAATAAAAATAACGAGCCCTATTTCTGAAAATACTCTCAGGCCATATTGCTGTCTGGCTTTAAATAAAATCAGGTTTGAACTGACATTTGCCATGACATAGGCCGCAGGCAGCCAAGCAGCTTCAGAAGGTGTCAGGCCATATTCGCCTTGGATTAAGGGTAAATTTGCCGTAATAAAACCATTACTTAAGCTTGCCGACAGGGCAATGAATAAACCAATAAAAAAGTAAATAAACCGCTTAGGTACAGAATGCGCAATAGCAGCTGGTGAACCAGGTAGAGTCGGTTGCTCTTCTGGTGTCCAGTCGGGTGGTGTTTCTAAATAACGAGGCGTTTTACTCATTCTATCCCTCGAATTTTTTGTATTTGAATACCATGAAATAGTAATTCAATTGCTCGTTTTGCTAAGCGAGTCTGTTCTTCTGGCTCATGTCCTTGAAATGAAGAACCCAACATTGCAGTGACCATTGCATAGTCATCAGCAGTGAAATCAGCTCGGCACAGTTTTTGTTCTATCGCATTTTCAATCAGTGGGTTCAGTGCATTATTTCGACGTTCATAAATTTTTAACATAATTGGGTCTTGTCGATCAATGACTCTCCAAAAATCTTGCAAAATTGCGAGTTTAGGAAGTTGCCCAATATGTCCTTCAATTAAACGAAATAAACCGTCCTCGAATTGTTGAAAATGAGCTGCTTTTTGCTCTAACTGTGTAATCGCACGCTCTAAAAGCGCGCTAATTAAAGCCTTGCGATCACCAAAGTTACGATAAAACGTTGCTCTGCCGACACCCGCGTGGTCAATCACAACTTGTAAAGGGACATTAATGCCATGAATACGAAAACATTCTTCGGCTGCATTGAGTAATTCATCCCGATTATGGGCAGCAATTTTTTGACGTTTACTCATGTCATCGATTGGGGAGTTTCAAAGGCTATATATTTAACGGACATTTTTGTCCGTTGTGAAGATGTAAATTGTAAAAACATGAAAAATCAATTTTCATCATTTATATCTTCTGCATTTTTATATGCTTCATAAAAAGCTGCTAGAATACCGCGCAATTGCGTAATGCTAGGTCAATACAATGTTTGAGTCCCTTATTCCTCTTTTTTCAATTGCGATGGCATTGATGCTTGGAGCAATAAGCCCTGGGCCAAGCTTTATTTATGTAGCGCAAAATTCAATTTCTAAATCACGTAAACATGGTTTGTTTACAGCATTAGGAACAGGGACAGGTGCAGCTCTGTTTGGTCTATTAGCTGTTATGGGTTTGCAGGTGGTTTTATTGGCAGTGCCTTCTGCATATTTGATTTTAAAAATTGGCGGTGGACTTTATTTACTATGGCTTGCTTTTAAAATTATTAAACATGCTAAAGAACCAATTGCAGTTGAAAACGATGCAAAATCGAAAATGACTTATAAACAGGCATATCGATATGGTTTGATTACTCAGTTAAGTAATCCGAAAATTGCAGTCGTTCTAGCGAGTGTATTTACTGCTTTGTTGCCAAAAGAAATCCCAAATTATTACTACGTCGCATTACCAGTGATTTGTTTTATGATTGATGCTGGCTGGTACTCATGTGTGGCAATGCTGTTATCTTCAGAGAAGCCTAGAACAATGTACTTAAAAGCAAAAACTGGCGTTGACCGAGTTGCTGGAAGCATTGTGAGTCTATTGGGTTTAAAGCTAATTTTCTTCAAGTGATAAGTCTTTAATTAAAATATCTAAAAAATCCAAAGCCAGCTGTTTATAGTCTGGCTTTATTTTTGCGTAAAATATATACAAATTGAAATATCTTTTTTAGCACTTAAGCACTTTAAAAGTGGTAACTTAATAAATAAAACAAAAAGAAATGAGGATCACGTTATGAAAAAACTAATGGTGAGCATTTCTGTAGTTTTTCTCATCTTAACTACAGGATGTGAGATGAGAACGATGAGCAAGCAACCACCAGCAAATGAGCGGACCATGAGTATTGTTGGTACTCCTGTTCATGAAAAGGATTACAAAATTTCCGATATACAAGCGAATAATCATGAGCAATCTAACTATTAGATTACTTGCTGGATGTGCAACTTACTGTATTTTGAATATGGTAAATGCATGTGAACCTGCTTCTTTAGATTGGGAGCTTTTTCAGGAAAAATATGATTTAAATCATGATGGGATGTATAGCTTAAAAGAATTTCAACGCGTTGAAGATTTCTATCCTTACAACTGGCCAAGCGATAAACGTTTTCAAGGTGAAAACAAGCAAACAGAGCTATTTCATTATCTAGATGAAAATAAGAATGGTTATTTAACAAATGAGGAGTTAGGAAACATACATGTTTTATTTAATAACCCTTGTGAAGGGTGGCCGTGGTCATAATTTGAAAGCACTCGCTTTCTAAATTTATTTAATACTTTGATTCACTCAGTTTTGATATTTCTAAAATAAAAAAGCTTCCAATTCAGGAAGCTTTTTTATTAAGGCTGATTAAGAAACTTTATCGCCTGGTTTCGCGCCAGTATCTGGAGAAATAATGAAAATACCTTCACCATTTCCAGCAGCAAGTACCATTCCGTTTGAAATACCGAAACGCATTTTACGTGGTGCAAGGTTAGCGACCATGACGACCAGTTTGCCTTTTAAGTCTTCTGGTGCGTATTGGCTACGAATACCACTGAATACATTACGTGGTTCAGCTTCGCCAACGTCTAAAGTAAGTTGAAGTAATTTATCCGAACCTTCCACAGTACCTGCTTCAACGACCTGAGCAACACGCAAGTCAACTTTTAAGAAATCTTCAATACCAATGATTTCTGCTTCACCTACTGCTGGAGCAGGAGCTGCTTTTTTCTCAGCAGATTTATCCTTTTTCGCCGTTGCTTTAGTTGCTTCTGGAGCAGGAGTACCTAAAGACTCTTTAGATGCATCCACCATTGCAGCAACAGCTTTTGGATCAACACGTTGCATTAGAGGTTGGAACTGCGCAATTTCATGGCTTACAAGAATTTGTTTACGTGACTCGAAATTAAAGCTTTCAAGTTTTAAGAAACCTTGAACTTGCTCCGCTAAAGTTGGAAGAACAGGAGCTAAGTACACCGCTAATTGACGGAACAAGTTGATACCGACTGAGCACACATCAAGAACTTGTTGCTCTTGACCTTCTTGTTTAGCAAGAGCCCATGGTTTTTTCTCGTCAATATATTGGTTTGCACGGTCAGCAAGCGCCATAATTTCACGAATAGCCATTGAGAATTCACGTGCTTCATATGCGCTAGCGATTGAATCGCCTGCATCAATAAAGCTTTGTACCAATTCAGGTTCTGCACATTCAGCAGACAAAGTATTGTTAAAGCTACTGTTGATAAATTTAGCGCAACGGCTAGCAATATTGACTACTTTACCGACTAAGTCAGAGTTTACTTTTTGAATAAAATCATCAAGATTTAAATCAGAGTCTTCAACTTTATCTGAAAGTTTAGATGCAAAGTAGTAACGTAAATATTCTGGATTCAAATGCTGTAAATAAGTCTCTGCTTTAATAAAAGTACCGCGAGACTTAGACATTTTTTGTCCGTTTACAGTCAAGAAACCATTTACAAAAAGACCAGTTGGAGTGCGATAGTTTGCACCATCTAACATTGCAGGCCAGAACAAAGCATGGAAATACACAATGTCTTTACCAATGAAATGGTAAACATCATTTTGACTGTCTTTTTTCCAGAAATCATCAAAGTTTAAATCGGGACGTTTAGTTTTGATGTAGTTTTCAAAACTCGACATATAACCAATCGGTGCATCTACCCAAACATAGAAATATTTATTGGGTGCATCTGGAATTTCAAAACCAAAATATGGCGCATCACGAGAAATATCCCAATCTGCTAAACCCGATTCAAACCATTCATCAAGTTTGTTTGCAATTGAAACAGGTAATCGACCTTCATCACGGGTCCATTTCTGTAAATACTCAGCAAAGTTCGGTAGTTTAAAGAAATAGTGATCTGAAGATTTTTCAACTGGTGTTGCGCCGCTTAACGTTGAACGTGGGTTAAGTAACTCAGTTGCATTATAGGTCGTACCGCAAACTTCACATGAGTCGCCGTATTGGTCTTCTGACTTACATTTCGGGCATGTACCTTTAATGAAACGGTCAGACAAGAACATGCCTTTTTCTGGATCAAATAATTGAGTTACAGGACGAACTGCAATATTTCCAGCTTCACGGTTTTTAATATAGATATCTGTTGAACGTGCTTTATTGGCATCGCTATGAGTTGAATCATAGTGGTCGAAATGTACACCGAAGCCATCAAAATCACGGATATGTTCTTTTTGAACATTCGAAATTTGCTCTTCTGGGCTAATACCGTTTGCCTCAGCACGTAGCATGATAGCGGTACCATGAGCATCATCCGCACATACATAAGTCACATCATGACCCATTGCCCGCATGGCACGAACCCAGATATCTGCCTGGATGTAACCGAGTAAATGACCCATATGAATTGGACCATTAGCGTAAGGAAGGGCATTAGTGACTAAAATTTTACGCACGGATTTCATTCTCTCATTCGTATTTATAAGGTGGAAGATTTTAACTGATGAGCGAGGATAAGCAAAGATTAATAATCTTTGCCCGAGCGCAAGGCGAGAGCTAAGCTTGAGTGGTGGAATAAGCAAAGGTTAATAATCTTTGTCCGACTGCAAGACGAGAGCTAAGCTTGAGTGGTGGGATAAGCAAAGGTTAATAATAATCTTTGCCCGAGCGCAAGGTGAGAGCTGTGCTTAAGTGGCGGGATAATAATCTTTATTGGGTAACAATGAGTATTTGTAAAAATCGGTTTTTAATGGGGAAGTTATTTCTCTTTAGAACAGATAAACAAATCGAAAAATATTTGAATCTTCCTGTATTGTCTTTGTTTCAAATTGCAGTTACGGTCAGAAAACAAGCCATAACGATGTATAACTAATAACTTATTCAGGTAATTTTTAATTAACTACGAGGATAACAACGATGACTACTGAAAATAAATTAGATGATTTAAAGGCAAAAGCGGCAGATGCAAAAGTTCAAGGTGAAAAAGCTTTGGATGATTTAAAGGAAAATGTAAAAGAGAAACAAGCTGCTGGTAAAGAAGCAGTTGAAGATACAGTAGACAAATTAAAGGCCAAAGTGGCAGATGCAAAAGTTCAAGGTGAAAAAGCTTTGGATGATTTAAAGGAAAATGTAAAAGATAAACAAGCTGCTGGCAAAGAGGCAGTTGAAGATAAAGCAAATGATTTGAAAGGCAAACTTGAGGATGCTCAGCATACCTTGCAAGATAAGTTCGATCATTTACGTACAGAAGCGGGTCATAAACTTGATGACGCCAAAGCCAAAGCAGTAGAGTTAAAAGATGAGGCTGCAACAAAATTTGATGAATTAAAAACGCAAGCAACGGCGAAATTTGATGAGTTGAAGAAAACAGCAACTGATAAGTTAAATAAATTGAAAAACCATGATTCTGCTGAATAAGCTGATCTAAACTAAAATCTGCACTCCTGACCTAAAAGATGAGATTGTAAGTGAGTAATTATTCATCCCAAGGTGAGCGAGTGCAGACCAATACTGTTACACTATCTCCATTAAGCTGTAATGATCTGTTTTTGGAGTAAACAATATGTCTTGGCTTTCTTCACTAAAGTCTGTTTTTTCACCTGCACAAGAAGTGAAAGAAGATGAAATCCAAACCGTACTCCAAACTTATTTACTGCCTCATTCAAAAGATGCTTTAAAAGAGCGCATTAGTCAGCTACAAGTTCAAGGTCGAGTATTACAACTCACCATTAATACCTTTCCTGATGAAAAAGAGCACTTGCAGCAAATTCATGATGATTTGGCTGGGGCTTTAGAAAAGTGTGGTATTGAAGAACTAAACTTACATGTGGTTCAACAAAAGCGCCCTGCAAAAGAAAGTTCGAACTTACCTCCTGTGCTTGATGCTTCACCTAAATCAGAACCAGATCCGAATAATCCGCCTATCCAAAAAGCAGCTCCGCAACAAAGAGATGTTCCACTTCATCCTCGCATTAAGCATGTTATTTTAGTTTCGTCAGGTAAGGGTGGCGTTGGTAAATCGACAACTACTGTCAATTTAGCGCTTGCCTTGCAAAAAATGGGGCTTAAAGTTGGGGTGTTGGATGCCGATATCTATGGCCCAAGTATTCCGACTATGCTGGGAAATGCTGGCAAAACTCCTCTTATTGAAAGTGAAAATTTCGTGCCTTTAGATGCTTATGGCATGGCGGTGTTATCGATTGGACATTTAACTGGTGATAACAACACACCTGTCGCGTGGCGTGGACCGAAGGCAACGGGTGCTTTAATGCAATTATTTAATCAGACCCTTTGGCCTGATTTAGATGTATTGATGATTGATATGCCACCTGGTACTGGTGATATTCAACTCACGCTTGCGCAGCGTATCCCAGTTACTGGTTCAATCATTGTGACTACGCCACAAAATGTTGCCTTATTAGATGCTACTAAAGGTATCGAATTATTTAATAAAGTTGGAATTCCTGTATTAGGCGTTGTTGAAAATATGTCGACCCATATTTGCTCTAACTGTGGTCATGAGGAGCAAATTTTTGGTATTGGTGGTGGTGACAAGCTCTCTGAACAGTACCATATTCCATTATTAGGCCGCTTGCCTCTAAATGCTCAGATCCGTGAGCATGCTGATCAGGGTAAACCTAGTGTTGTAGCAATGGATGATGCAGCTGATAGTTATATTGATATTGCTAAGGCTATGTGGGAACAGATTGAAAAAATTCCTCAACGGACACGTGATGACAAACGTATTTTTTGATTTATTTAAACCCGACTTCAAGTCGGGTTTTTTATTATCTGGTTAAAATAAAAAATTAAACCACTGAATATTAATAACAAAGCTAAACTTGAAATTGGCATATAGATTGCTACTTTACACTTTTTAAAAAGAAAGGGTAAAAAATGCAATTTAAATGTGCTTTTGGCGTAATCAGTTTATGTAGCGCCTTATTTTTAGTCGGATGCAATAATGACGATTCTTCTGTTGCACAAACACCAACCGTTCAGGAACAAAAACAGAAATTACAGCCGATTATTATTCAGGGTGCTTTGCCAGTAGAATCGGAAAGAATGGCTTCAAAATTAGAGAATAAGACTGTTGAAGAAATTGGTGGGTGGAAGTTCTGGAAGGGTACCTATAACGGTTATCCAATGATTATCTCTAAAACTCGCATGGGTATGAGTAACTCAGCTGCGGCAACTGCTTTAGCTATCGAGCGTTATAAACCGATTGCGATCATTAATCAGGGAACAGCAGGTGGGCACGATCCAGATCTACACGTTTACGATATTGTTTTAGGAAAATATGCGACCAATATTGGTGCATTTAGAACTCCTAAACAGCCATTGGGTGCTGGGTCAAATTCACTTACTTGGGTTGAAGCTTTTGATGTTTTACCAACAGATGAGTCTAATCCAGAACCGATTGCAATACGCAAATTTGAAGGTGATCAAGAGCTATTAATGGCGGCACATAAAGTCCGTTATGACAAAGGTGAGGTGGTTGAGGGAACGATTGGTTCAGCAGATGTTTGGAATAATGAACTTGATCGTATTCAATTTTTCCATCAGCGTTATGGCACTTCTGTTGAGGAAATGGAAGCGGCATCAGTTGCCCAAATCGCAAGTCAGTTGAATGTTCCATTTTTAGGCATTCGAATCTTATCTAATAATATTACAAATAACGGAGCTTATGACCCTGGTACAGGAGAGGCTTGCCAAGAGTATGTACTCAATGTGGCCGAAGAATATATGAAATCGAAACTACCAAAATAATAATTTAAAACTAAGCAAGAAGATTGGAGTTTTTATAAAACCTCATTTTCTTGCTTTTTAAGACGATGTCTACTTTTCCAGTTTTTAATAACCATCCAACGCCAGAAAATTTCTGTAGATAGATATAAAATGACGGCAAATACGAAAGCTTCGACAACCAGTCCTGTCATTAAAATTTTCGCAAGACTAAAATCAATGTGCCCATGCCCGAAATGAGTAATCCAGCGGGAAATTTGGTGCAATACACCTAGCAACATTTCTTTATTAATCATATGCACATGAAAAATATGTGCACCAAACCAAAAACCAATATAAAGAATGGGCACTAAAGTAAGAGGATTACTTAGCCAAGCCAGCATTAAGCTAATTGGTAAATTTACTTCGAATAGTAAGACCGCCATCACAATAAATACACTGTGAAAAGGTATAGGCAGCAAACCAAAAAAGGTTCCGACAAAAACAGCTCGGGTAATTGATTTTCGATTGACGTACCAAAGCACAGGATTCAAGGTCTTTTTACCAAAAATCCTTAGAAATTTCATATTTGAAACTTTCTCGGGTGAGGGAAGCCAAGATTGAAAAAAGTGCTTTGCCATAATCATTAAGGTAGTAGAGCGCGGTGCTCTATATAAAAAAATCAGAAACAATATATGAATTGAAACTTATTAAAAGCTTAAAATTTAAACTTACCATCACTATATATTTTTTATTATAAAGACTTTTGATGGAAAAATAGACTTAAAATAAAAATACTTATGTTACTTAAGTACGAAATTATTTGAAAATCATAACAACTGACCGTAAAGTTTTCTTTACCATTTTTTGTGGTAATTTTATAAGTATATGTTTTTAATTGTTTTATTTTAAATTAAAAAACGATTTTAAAAACTTTGTCTTACAATTACTTTTTGCCATGTGACAGGATATCTATTAATCTGAGATGACTATATTATGAGGTCATTCAATGATTTCATGGCTTTTTATTGGCTTAGTAGCCACAATTTTACTTACACCTGGTCCAACTAACACTTTGCTCGCTTCTTCAGGCGTGCAAGTAGGACTACGGAAATCGGTAAAACTTATTCCAGCAGAAGTTTTGGGTTATGTAATCGCTATTTCTGCATGGGGAATGCTGATTGGTAAAGTGTCTACCACATTGCCATTGCTGCCGCCTATCCTTAAGCTATTGAGTGCTTGCTATATTATTTTCTTAGCCATTAAGTTATGGAATACGGCAAATCAAGAAGTTGAATTAAATCAGCCTACGATCCGTACTCGTGAATTATTTTGTGCAACCTTACTGAATCCTAAAGCCTTACTCTTTGCTTCAGCAATTTTTCCTGTGGCTGCATGGAGTAATTTTCATATTTATTTGATTCATATGATGGCTTATTTAGCGCTTATTACGCCAATTGCATTATTCTGGATTTTCTTAGGATCACTTTTAGCTTCTAAGAAAGTTGCGTGGTTAAATCAGACTAATTTGCAAAAAACAGCTTCACTCGTTTTAGTCAGCTTTTCAATTCCTATTAGCTACTCTGCTTTACTCAACCTTTAAAAGTCTTGCTGAGCTATTCTTATTGAGAAGAGTAGCTCAAGCCTTGTTTTCATAATTGCTTTTTTACGTTAAAGTACGTCGCAATCAATGAAATTACCTTTTGGATAGAAAATACATGGCTATTAAGTCTGATCGTTGGATTCGCGAAATGAGCGAAAAACACGGCATGATTGAACCTTATGCAGAGAATCAAGTCCGTTTTGATGAAAATGGTGAAAAGTTGATTTCCTACGGGGTCTCTAGCTATGGCTATGATGTACGCTGTGCCCGTGAATTTAAAGTTTTTACTAACGTACATTCTGTAATTGTCGATCCAAAGAATTTTGATGACAAAAGTTTTATCGATATTGAGTCTGACGTTTGTATTATTCCGCCAAACTCATTTGCTTTAGCACGTACAATTGAATATTTCCGTATCCCTCGTAATGTGTTGACTGTATGTCTAGGCAAGTCGACCTATGCACGCTGCGGTATTATTGTGAATGTGACTCCGTTAGAACCTGAATGGGAAGGTCACGTCACTTTAGAGTTTTCAAACACCACCAATTTACCTGCCCGTATTTATGCAGGGGAAGGTGTAGCACAAATGCTATTTTTTGAAAGTGATGAAGTCTGTGAAACATCTTATAAAGACCGTGGTGGTAAATACCAAGGACAAACAGGCGTTACACTTCCTAAAACATAATTTTTCTTACATAAAGAAGATTTTTAAAATAATGGGTCGCTTAGGTGGCCCACTTTTATGAATAAAATTTACATGAAGTGCGTTTATCGGAATAGTGATAAATGACAGTTTCCTTTTGTAAAAAATAATATAATATGATCAATAATTGATTTGTTTTTTTGTTCTGCATCACAGAATTGAAAAACAAATGTATTGGATATAGGTCGTCTTTTTTGTAGTGATTACTTAGTTATCTACTAAACTCAGACAGACCCAATAAAAAGAAATTAAACAGGATTATGCCCCCAAGGATACGGAGGTCGGCCATGCGACAGTTTACGTCTCTTCATGTAGCGATAGCGCTTGGAAGCTTATGCTTTTCTTCAGCGTATGCTGCCTCTACATTAGTCCCTATGTCAGATTCGGAACTATCCGCAACTCGTGGCCAAGCATTGATGAGTATGTCTTATATTGCGCCTACGGATTCTGCAAATTTAGAAAAACTACGCGATAGCAGTAGTAATATTGGCTTCTATAAATTAGGTTTGGAAGCTGAATTAGAAATTAATACCAATATTCGTAAATTACAGTTAGGTTGTGGTGGTGTTAACGGTGCGGGTGGCTGTGATATTGATATTGATAATCTAAGCCTAAGTGGTCAAAAGTTCGATACGAATGGTAATCCTTTGGCGATGTCTAGTGAAGAGCGTGCTTCGTCTTCTGCTGTTTTAACAAATCCGTTTATAGAATTTGCAATTAAAAACCCTAATTCTGCATCAACCCGTGAAGTCGCCGGTTTAAGATTAAGTGCTGAGAAATTTATCGGCTTGCTTACAGCAGGTACTGAAAATACATCTAGGCCAAATGGAATTAACTCGATTTCTGGTTATATGAAAGTTCAATCTGATAGCAGTGGTTTAATTAAAGGTTATGCGACAACTTCTGCTACACGTGACAATTTATATGGAACAAATGCAGTTACAGGTCGTTTACAAGCTTTGGGTTTGGGAGGGGCAGCTGAGGTAAGTTTTGTTACTTCAGATGGTGGATTTAATATTCCAGGCATTCAAAATAACTATTTTGAAATTGCTCCCATTCAGGTGAATGGTAATAGAGTTAGCTCCAAAGTTTTATCTGCTCCAGTGAAAGTCCCTAATATTTATGTCGGACATAGTAGTTCGTACCCAGTAGATGGTGTTGTGCAATACAATGCGGCAGGTCCACACGACCCAGCTTATCCTGAACCAACAGGTATTTATACTCAGGGTGGTAAAGTTGAAGCCACAGTAACAAGCTGTAGTGTATTAGCATGTCTCATTGCAGGCCAAGGTTCTAAATTTTCTAATGTATATATGAATGGTACAATTTCAAATATTACAGCGAATTTAAATTTAACTCAGTCATTGGGACTTATTCATAATTTACCAATTAACTCACCCATGTACCTTGCTCTACAAAATCAAATGCTCCAATGGCCAGGCGCTAAAGCAGATGATGTGGCTCAAAAAGGTTGGTGGATGTCTTTTGCAAATCCAGTTAACGTCGGTAATATCATTCCGCAAGATGCGATTGATATTTCACCTCTTTTTCCACAAATTTCAACGGCTGTTTCTGCCTATTTACAAGCTAACCCAGCACAAACCTCTGATTTAGGAGGATTATTAAAGCTGGGGGATTTAGATGTAAATATTGGTACAGTTGATTTGAAAAATAGTCCGCTCACATTAAATTTAAGCAATTTGCAGTTAACGAATCAAAACTTTAAGCCAAACTGCCATGGTTCAGGTTTAACTTTTTGTTAAATACTGAGAAGGCAACCTAAGTTGCTTTACATTCATCGGAAAAGTAATTTTTTACATGCTTTTTTTTGCATTTGTGCAAATATTCCGCATAATAGAAATGTGGAAAGGTTGGCAATATCTTTTAGATTTGCCTCTTTGTCTTAGGTGAAAAGGATAGATTCACCAGGCATCAAGGATTGTTAAAGAAAAATAAATATGGTGCGCGGCATCGTATAAAACAGGAAGGTCAAGATGACTACACTTAATTATACGGTAAGGTTTCAAAAAACCGTTTTGGCAAGTTTAATCGGGCTTTGTATAAGCCAAGCTAGTTTCGCACTCGAAGAACTTTCTGATGCGGGCTTAAGTGCAACTACAGGTGAAGGTATTGCTATCTTGCCACAGAATGCTTATATGGTATTTCGTGGCGCAGGGGCTAATGAAACCTCAAGTCAGATATTAACAGATCGTACTAAAGATACGGGTTATATCAATTATGTGCCTGTCGGTCCTTTAAGTATGACAGCAGCTGATACCAATAAAAATGGCTCTGTCGATTCTGGTGATCGTGCTGTTGGTAAAGCAGATATTTTTCTTTATGGTTTAGCGCTTTCCAAATCCGATAATGATACGAATAGCCGTATCGCTTCTACTGACACTGCTGCTGCAATTTCAAGTTGGGGGACTGCCGTCAACCCATGGATTTTTAAAGTCGCGACAGAAAACTCAGTACCTAATTTCAGTGCGGCTACTTGTAGTGGTGCGAGTGATCCATCTTGCCAAGTAACCTATTTAGCTTTGGAAGCTCCTTTATATGAGATTGGAACGAAGGATTCCGCAGGTATAGATGCCTATAAGCTGAAATTAGGTTTATGGTCAGATATTTTTGTCCGAAATCCAAATAAAATAAATGGTGCAGCAGACCAATTTAATTATGGCGACTCAAATGGCTTAATTGGTACGAGTACGGATGCAAGCCGTGCAAACCGTCTTCGTTTACAAGGAGTTTGGAATAACTTTAGTTTAAATGGTAGTCGTTTACAACTTTTCCAAACATTAGGGGGCGCAACCTCTGCTGGTGGAATGAGTCCTTTTTATAATGATACTTTAGGTTTCGCTGGTGTTATTCGTTTAAATAGCGGTGATGCATCTAATTTAAGAGCGACAATTACTTCAAATACTCCAACATCTTCGGTAGGGCCTTGGGTAAATCGTTATAGTACCCAATATACGGGTGCTCCAAGTAATAACTCTCCAAGCGCGGATTGGTTATATCGGATTCGCAGTCAAACTACGACGGTTACTTCAACTGGTTCATGGACTGCCCCAACAGACAGCGCTATGAATAACGTATTACGTTTAAGCACGCGTGAATCTGGAACTACTCAAGGTAATTTGGTAACACCTGCAATTAATGGTGGACTTGCGCCAACTTTTGATGCAAATGAAGGTTTATACCTCTATAACCCGAATATTAACCTTGTTTTGGGTTCTTTATATCAACCACTAGTTTTAAGCTCAGATGGTAAAAACTTTAGTTTAGAACTTGCACGCATTCCGAATAAACCTGAAATTTATAAGAAAATTTATACAGACTATAGTGGTGCCGATACGAGTTATTTAGGTTCTACTTGTAATATTTACCAATGTGGCACCAGTGTCACGTTAGGTGGTAAAACTTACCAAGGCTCTAGTGCAACACATAGCAGTATTTCAATTGGTTCAACTGTTTATAATTCTTCGAACAATACTTTAGAAGCATTTAAAGGGAATAGTACACAAGATGCGGTCGGTATTTCATTTGGTAAACTACCTACGGGCACTGTAGCGGCTATAACGCAGACTAAAAACTTCTACCAATTGCAAAATCAAGAACGTCGTGCAGGCAGTTATAGCTGTGGATTTTTGAACTTAAGTACTTGTTATGATACTTGGCAGTACCGTACAGCATCGGGCTGGACTGGAAATGCAGGCACAGGTTTAAAATTTGACTCTCAAGGTGCTAACTGGGCGAGTATTGACAATACCTCTTATTACAACCCGACAGTAAATAATACAGGTTATACCTTAGCTGATGCCGGAAATAGCGCTCAGTTTGTTGTACCAAATGGCACACCTCTACCAGATGCAGTTTATAACAATGGACGTTGGTCTACCACTACTCCAAATGCAGATTTAAACACCTATAAGTTATCGGGGGCACAGATTAGTTCTGCGATTACCAATAATATGGGTTCAGCTGTCATTGATGGTGTATTAATCCAACATTTGAAACTCACCACTAAAGGCTTATAAGAGGAGGATAATGATATGAAAAAATTCAGTACTTTAATCCTTGCTCTTTGTGCAACGGTTACTCATGCGGAGCTACAAACTTTGGATAATGAAGCACTGCAGGCGATTAATGGACAGGCAGGTGCTGATTTATCTTTAATGCTCAATTTAAACCAGACGAGTAACGGTATATTTGATAATGGTAGTGGCGGTGTCTGTGAAAGTGTAGAGTTCTGTCATTTAGGCTTGGCGATTAATAAACGGTTTGTGCAAGCTGATGCGACTAAACCAAGCGGTTGGGCTGAGAATAGCGATAGTGGTAATAAGCTTTGGTTAGTTTTTAAAGGTATACAAGGCACATTAAATATTCAGAAAATGGGGCTTGATGGTGCCGATTTAAAATATCTTGATAAAAGTAATACCGAGATCATTAAGCCTGCTATCCAACTTAGTTTTAGCTCAGCTCAACCGATTTTATTCCGTAATTTTGGTTTCAATGCTTTATCGATTGAACAAGATAACTTCACAAGCTCAACAACAACGCAAGGTTCAAGCGCAAATATGTATGATTATGCATATTTCAAAAAACCGACATATGCTGCGACTGCTAATAGTGGGAACCAGCAAGTTGCAACTGCAACTCCATCGGCTTATGACTATGGACGTGAAACTGGTTTTATGGGCTTGATGATGAACGGAAACTTGGCTATTCAAGGAAAAGTCATGGTCTTTAGTTGTGATGGTAGCCATCCTCGCTGTTAAGGGTTAATGTAGATTTCAAAGGAACTGAAGTGATGAAAAAAAATAAAGAAAATCACAGCTCAAAGTTTATTTTAAATACATTAGCAACCAGCATGTTGTTAGTGAGTGGACAAATTTATGCTTTAGAAGCTTTAACAGATGCTGATTTGAGTGCCGTTAATGGACAAGATGGAATCTCTATTCAAACTACGTTTAATGAAATTAATATTGATAATGCTTATTGGGATGACCATGCGGGCACACCAACAAGTGCTGATCAGGTCTTAAGAGCTCAAGCAAGTGGCGTAAAAGTCCAAAAAAGTAATGGATCTAATCAACCCTTAAGTACAAATTACCGTTTAGATGTGGGGAGTAATACGACTACAGGTAAAGCAGGCATAGATTTTTCTATGCAGAGTAGTCCTTCTCTTATTACGGTAAATAGCTTTAAAGTTTGTAATAGTTCAGCTACATGTTCGCCAACTTTAGGGCAATTGGCGATTCAAACGACTTCTCCTTTAAATTTGGCAATTACTACTCAAGATGGTTTATTTAACCCTAATAGCCAATCTAGCATGACGCTTGGTATTAATAATGCCAATATTTATTTAGGGCAATTGGATGCTCGCAGTCAGTTAAATCAGTTAATTTTAAGAAACTTTAACTTTAATTTTGTTGGTAAAGGAGTGATGTTTGTAGATCCGACCCGTGGCGTCGTTTTACAGACAAATACAGGCGCAAACATTGCTAGTGTAGGGCAAACTCCAAACAGTACATATGGTTATGTTGATTTTAACCGCGTAGCAGATTCAGCTTCGGGTTTAACAGCAGGTACATATGTTGATAGTAATGGAAAAGTAACGAATTCAGGCCTAAATATTGAGGTCATGCTCAGTTCGAATGTGGATAAATCTAACCCTTATGCTTTAGATGCAAATAATAGCCCAAAAAATGCGAAAGGTTTGATTCGTTTAGGTGCTAGCGGACGTATGGTCAATAGTTATCTACAACTCCGAGGGGTAGATGGTACGGCAGATACAACGACTTTAGGTACTGCAAATACAGCTTCGGGTACAGGTTCAAGTAATAGCATTTTAGGTAATTCTGGCGTTGCCTTTCGTATGAAAGGTGAATTCACCAAAGATAATGATTCAATGCTAGGCGCAGATGGCAAAGCAACAACTTTAGAAATTGGTGGAGCGGGTCTTAACGCTTATGGTTTCGAATTTGGCAACTTAACAGGTCTTAACTCAGCTACTCGCGGTTATTTCGACAGCGGAAATATTTATCTAAATCTTGCTGATACAAAAACCTTATTAATGCCAAACAACGCGACTTTAAATGCAATTCGTTTAGGCAGTGGTACTTTAACAACAGCTGCTGATTATCAGCATAATATTCACCGTGATACGGTTACTAATCCATTCAGTTTAATTCTTGCTATGCGTGGAGCAGAGTTTCAAGCATTTTCAAGACGTGGTCGTTTTACGACAAGTGCGAATGTCGCTCCTGCAAATCAGTTTGCAGACAATGGTGCAAACAACCAGTGGGGCTTAGCACTACCTTTTTATAACTTAAATGCTAATGCTGCTGTATATGGTTTAGACGCGCCAGCAAATAGTGCTTATTACTATACAAAAGATGCCAATGGTAAACCTGTTCAGAATGTAGTTGCTACATCTGGAACGACTTCGCGCTTAGGTTTTGGTATTGCAGCTGGAACTACAGGACGTGATGCGACTGGAACTAAAACGACCTCTGTATTATTGATCGATGGTTCTCCAAATGCGAATAATGTAGGTAACCCGACTGATTATTATATGGGGTTACGTAACATTGATATGTTCGTCAAAGGCAATGGAAGTATTGGTTTAGAAAATGGCAGTCTTAATATTAGTTTAAAAGAGATGCTACTTGCTTTGTCAACTGAGATCGCAGCAGGGTATTTACCTGGGGCAAAATATAAAACTTGTCCAGCTACCGGTTCCTGTACCTCACCAATTGATAACTTTGCCAGAAATAATGATGTCTTATTTGGTCTAAAACTGCGTTTAGGCGGAGATCTTAACTTATCGATCGTGCCAAACAGTTCAATTGCAGATGGCAGTGCTCTAACTGTACTGGGCGATTTCACCATGCCTGCCACAGCAACAGGAAACACAGTTCAAATTAGTGATCCGATCGATGGTTCTGCAATTGGCTTTGATAATATTACTGGAAAGCTTGCATTTAATACTGCTTTAGTCGTTGGTAAAGACAGTGCAAGTGGTTTAGGTAAAGTTGGCGTCAATACGGCGGTTTATTTTAACCCTGATAAGAGTATCGACGGCGCATTACGTGTTAAAGATATTAATTTTTACCCACCTTCAACTGGTGCAGGTGCACGTTTAGGTGAGCTTGCGATTACTGGTGGACGTTTAAATAGTAGCTTTAGTATTGTGCCTAGAAATGGTGCTTTTAACTAATCAAAAAATGGCAGTCATTGCCACTTTTTATGTGGTTTTTATTTTAATGTGATTAGATTTGCATTCGTCGGGTTATAGGGATAATTGTTTTGTACTTGCATATTATTCTGATAGTCTGAACAAATAATAAGCGTTTGTCTCTTAAGGATTAGAGCGACATGAAGAATAAAAATATAGGGTGCTGGTTGCTACTTGTCAGTAGTTCAAGTGTTTTTGCAATGCAGCCTTTAGATGACCAAAGTCTTGCGGCTGCAACGGGCCAAAATGGTTTAACCTTAGGTATTCAGGCTGATAAAGTTAAATTTAATCAAGTCGCTCTGATTGATACAAATGGTATCGCTTCAACTTCATATAACAGTAAGGCTGGCTTTGTCATTGCAGGGAATTCTACTAATCCGGTTCCTGGCATAGAGTTTATTAAAGCTGCTGTATCGAGTAATCCTTCTTTTAATATTGCAATGGATGTCGATGCTGGTAGTGGAAATCCTTTTTTAAATTTAGCGGTATCCATGGGTAGTGATGTAAACGGTATTCGACTTTTACCTTTTTCAGTCTATATGGCCCCTAGTGCATCTTTATCTAGTCCATCCGATTATGCATTAACAAGTTATGCACCAAAATCAATTTTTAGTTCGGGAACGACAGTAAATACGGGCGTAAAAGAGCTAATCCGTTCTACTGGCAATCTAGATATTAACTTTGTACAAACCAATAAACCTCGTTTAAATATTCAGCTTGGCCATGCTGCTCAATCAGTTATGGTTAAATTTGGAGGGGCAATTCAATCTATTTGTTCTGCTGCTGCGGGTTGTCCAATTACTTTAGTGTCCGATAATACGGGTGCTACATTTGGATTTAAATTTGCTGGCACAAATACCTCAACAGGTTTTATGCTTGATGGTTTCTATGCAGGGGTTGATCCAACTGGATTAACTTTTGGAAATACAGGCGTATCAAGTAAATTTGATGCTTCACTTAACAATGTCACTTTAGGAAATATGGGTACTCAAAATACAACAACGTTTAATAATTTACCGAATGGCTCAATGGGGAGTTTTGGTGTCACTGGCGTTTCTGTAACCGACTTTAAAATGAAAGTAAGCGGTTTTTAAATAATAACTTAACCTGAAATACTAAAGAGGGCGGTTGTAAAAACAATCGCCCTCTTTTTTTGACTATACTGCGTTAAATCTTTTCTAATCTGGTGTCTTCTAACTGTTGAACAATTTCATCCAAAGCTTTAATACGTTTAACTTGGTCCCATAGGTCTTTCGCTTGTGGATAGGCTTTAGTCATCATGCCTAACCATTGCTTATAACGACCAACCATACCAATTTCTGTTTTTGCTTGACCGTTTAAAAAACGAATTTGTAAATCAACTAGTTGTTCCCAACTGAATAACGCTTCATCCATGTTTTGGCGAATGCATTGTGTTAAATCTGGAGTCGTTACCGCACCACGGCCAATCATTAAGTCTTCACAGCCAGATTGTTGCTGACAAGCTCTAGCATCAGCATTGTTCCAGATTTCACCATTAGCAATTACATTAATTTTTAAAGCTTCTTTAATGGGCAGAATTTTTTCCCAATAGGCAGGAGGCGTGTAACCGTCTGCTTTAGTACGAGCATGAACCGTTAACCAGCTTGCACCAGCATCTTCAACAGCATGGGCATTTTCCATTGTGTGGTTTTCATCGAGATAACCTAAACGCATTTTTGCTGAAACAGGAATATGTGCAGGTACAGCATCTCTGACTGCTTTAATGAGCATATGTACAACATCAGGTTCATCAAGAAGGACTGAACCACCACGATGTCGATTAACGGTTTTTGCAGGACAACCAAAATTAAGGTCGATTGCTGGTGCACCAAGCTCTACAACTTTTGCAGCATTTGCTGCCAGCATATCTGGGTTGTTACCTAAGAACTGGACATGAACAGGTGTACCAGCTGCTGTTTTACCGTCATTTTTTAATTCTGGACAAAAACTATAGTAAATATGGTCTGGCAAAATACTGTCTGTAACTCGAATAAACTCGGTCACACACCAGTCGAAATGACCAACAGATGTGAGTGTATCCCGCATGATCGGGTCAGTTAAACCTTCCATTGGAGCGAGTATGAGTTTCACAGTCTGTGTCACCTGAGCAAAAAGAAAACAGCGTTATACGGGATATGTATAACGCTGTCTAGTATCGAAGAAATTTTAATTTATTTAACGACCCAAGATCATCTCGAGCACAAATTTACTGCCAATAAAGCCAATGGCTAAAAGCACAAAGCCGATTAAGGTAAAACGAATCGCTTTTTGACCTCGCCAGCCAAGTTTGTAATGGCCAATCAAGAGTGAGCCATAAATAATCCATGAAATAATACTAAATACGGTTTTATGAGCGAGATGCTGTGCAAAGAAGCTATCAACAGTTAAGAAACCAAAAGCAAGTGCAATCGTTAATAAAATAAAGCCAGTAATAATTAGGTCAAATAACAAAGACTCCATCGCCTGAATTGGCGGAAGTAAATTGACCCAAAAACGTTTTTTTTGTTTCTTTTTGAGTTCACGATTTTGGAACCATAGCAAAATAGCGTGAATGGTTGCCATCAGTAAAACTGCATAAGCAGAAAGCGAAAGAATAATATGAGTATCTAAGCCTAACGAATGCTGCTCAATAAATTGATTTGGTCGGCTGAATGCAAAACCTAAAATAAGGCCAATAGCCGCTACAGGAATACCTAATAAGTTCAACGGTACAATAGGGCGAAAAATACTAAAAATTAAACTTAACAACAGCATAAGCCACGATGTAAACGATACTAAATTAAAAACATCGTAGTTAATGCCGGCTGGTGTCAGCATGGCATGGCATAAAACTGTACCGTGCAGCAGAAGTGCCAAAGTCGTAATAAAAGCAAATAACCATGGGTTTGGTTCACGTTTTGACATTAAACGAATAAACAGATACCAGAAAGAAGTGGTATATGCGATGAGTGCCAAAATTGTGTAAACCAAGGGGAGGCTAATCATGTCAAACCTTTTTCAGGATTAATTCATCTATATAAGATATAAATTCGCTGCGAACTAAAGTATCCTATAGCATTCTATGCATAAATTTTCTATTTCGAGAAAGATTTTTTTGCAACTAGCCATTTTAAGCGGATTTTGCAATGTTTGATACCTTAACAGAACGACTCACACAGAGTTTAAGAAATGTTACTGGCTCAGGGCAGCTGACCGAAGACAATATTAAAGATACCTTACGTGAAGTACGTATGGCACTTCTTGAAGCCGATGTCGCGTTACCTGTAACTCGTGAATTTATCGCGAAAGTTAAGGAAGAGGCATTGGGCCAAGAAGTGATGACTCAGTTATCACCAGGCCAGGCATTTGTAAAAATTGTCTATGACGAACTCACCAAGATGATGGGTGAGGCGAATGAAACACTTGATTTAAGTGCTAAGCCTCCCGTTGTTGTATTACTTGCTGGTTTACAAGGTGCAGGTAAAACGACAACTGCCGCTAAGTTGGCACGTTTCTTAAAAGAACGTCAAAAGAAAAAAGTAATGACGGTTTCTGCCGACGTTTACCGTCCAGCAGCAATTAAACAGTTAGAAACTGTGTCAGCAGAAGTTGGTGCAGGTTTTATTCCTTCAGATGCTTCTGAAAAGCCAATTGATATCGTTAATCGTGCAATTGAACAAGCAAAAATCCAGTTTGCTGATGTGTTAATTGTCGATACCGCAGGTCGTTTACATGTCGATGAAGACATGATGGACGAAATTAAAGAATTACACGCTGCCGTTAAGCCGACTGAAACCTTGTTCGTGGTTGATGCCATGACGGGTCAGGATGCTGCAAATACAGCTAAAGCGTTTAATGATGCATTAGCACTTACGGGTGTGATTCTTACTAAAACTGATGGTGATGCACGTGGTGGTGCAGCGCTTTCTGTGCGTGCAATTACAGGTAAGCCAATCAAGTTCTTGGGTATGGGTGAGAAGCTTGATGCTTTAGAACCATTCCATCCAGATCGTGTTGCTCAACGTATTTTAGGCATGGGTGACGTACTTTCTTTAGTCGAGGAAGTTGAACGCAAAATCGACAAAGAAAAAGCCGAAAAAATGGCTAAAAAATTGCAAAAAGGCGGCAGCTTCAACTTTGAAGATATGCTGATGCAATTTGAGCAAATGAAAAGTATGGGCGGCATGATGGGCTTCTTAGATAAGTTGCCTGGCATGAGCGGTGCAGGAATTCAGCAGGCGATTGAGCAAGCAAATCCTGAAAAACAGGTCAAGAAAATGGAAGCTATTATCCAGTCAATGACCGTTAAAGAACGCCGTAATCCAGACTTGATGAATCCGAGTCGTAAAAAACGTATTGCAGCTGGTTGTGGTATGGATGTTGCTGAAGTGAATAAACTCATTAAGCAACAAGCACAAATGGCTAAAATGATGAAGAAATTTGCGAATCCATCTGGTATGAGCAAAATGATGCGTTCATTAGGCAATATGCAAAAACAATTTGGCGGCGGCGGTGGTGGCGGAATGGGCCCACTGTTTGGCAACAACGACCAAAAGAAATAAATTTATAAAATAAAAGGCGCACATAGCGCCTTTTATTTTGTTCTGTGTTTTAGTCTTTAGGATAATGAGCAATATATTGTTGTAGTCCTTTGAGCAAAAGATCTGTTTCTACGACAGGATCATATTTTTTCAAGAACTTAGCAAAAATAGGAGCATCTCCACCCGTAAGGAGCAACTTTTTAGGAGATTGCTGCATGATGGTTTCAATCGTACTAATCAGGCCTAACAAAATACCGTGGTGTACTGCATCGACAGTGTTATTACCCGGGTTTAAATTATCAAAAGCTGAGTCTGGAATTTTGATGCCCTTTGTATTTTGAATAAGCGCATCGCGCTGCAAATACAAATTAGGGAGGATGTAACCTCCTAAATGCTGTTTACCTTGCGTTAAATCAATCGTTAAGGCTGTTCCACATCCAATAATGCAATAATTTTCATCTGTTTGAGCTACAGCGAGTACTTGTAACCAACGGTCAATCCCGAGCTGACTTGGAACTTCATAGCCGCACTTTAACTCAGCATATTCAGCATGCACTTTGGCAAAAACAACAGGAATTTCGAGCCATTTTAAAATCTGCTGAATACGTTGGTTGTTTTCAGTATCGAGAACTGAAGAAATCCCAATGCGATGCAGACCTTGATGTTTAAAGTGTTGAATTAAACCCAGTAATAAATCGGCAGGGGACTGTAAATGTAGCTCAGCTGCATGTTCAATAATCTGCTGATTTTCAGTAATCCAATACTTTAAACGGGTGTTCCCGATATCAAGCCATAAACTTTTCATGGAAGAACACCTGTTTATTGATTTGCTTGTGGTCTTAAGCGACCTTGATAAAACTGCTGAGGTTCAGGAGTCTCAAGAATTACTGCACCTTCATTGGAAATTCCAACAAAACGACCATGTACCAATCCCTGACTATGTTCGAACTGTACCAACTGATTAAGCCATGCAGCATGGTGATTAAAACGTCCAGCTAAGTTGTAGCAACCATGATCAAACCAGCGAGCTGCATTTTGAATTGCAACATAAAGCTCTGAAATGAGTTCAAGACGACTCATTTGTTCTAGGCCTAAATCCTCTAGAGACGTAATCGGTTGATCACTATCAGTCACTGGTGGTGTTTTTAAATTAATGCCTACGCCCACAATAGCCTGATGCTGGGAAAGCGGTTCGACCAAAATCCCACCCCATTTTCCATGCGTACTATACAAATCATTTGGCCATTTCACTTGCAAATTCAGAGCTTGTAACTGTGGGATTTGCAAAATATTTAGAGCAACTTCAAGTGCTAAGCGACCATCTAAGGGTGTTCGAGTTTGCACCAATGTGCTTAAATAAATGTTTCCTTCAGGTGAAATCCATTGCCGTTGATGTTGACCTCGCCCTTGAGTTTGTTGAGCACTGCAAACCAAGCCCGTTGTAATGCCTTTTTGGGCAATTTCACGAATATCATCATTGGTCGAAGTTGTGGTTGCTTTTAATAAAACCACTTCTGGAAGCTGGTTTTTTGCGCTTAAAAGTTGTTGTAGTTGGCGAGTCTCTAAATCCATGTTGAATATGAGCAGAGTGGTAAAACATTTATGGAGTTAATCATATATTTACTCATTGGCGCAATTGCTGGTTTTACTGCCGGATTGTTTGGAGTTGGTGGTGGACTAATTATTGTACCAATCCTCTATGTGGTTTTTACCCAGTTGCACTATGACCCAGCGGTAATCATGCATATTGCAGTTGGAACATCGCTTGCAACCATTATCGTAACGTCGTTTAGTTCAGTTTCTGCCCATCATAAAAAGGGTGCAGTTCTTTGGCCTGTTTTCCGTAATTTAGCACCTGGATTAGTGATTGGTTCATTTTTAGGAGCGGGTATTGCCGATTTGATGTCTGGTCAGCATTTACAACTCCTTATTGGTGTTTTTGCGGTTGTGATGGCCTATCGTATGTTTAAAGGGGCAAATGTGGTTGTTGACCCAACACGTCAGCTTCCTGCAACACCTATGCAATTTATGGCGGGTGGTGGCATTGGTATTGCCTCTGCAATTTTTGGTATTGGAGGCGGTAGCTTAACGGTTCCGTATTTAAACCGTCATGGTGTCGTCATGCAAAAAGCAGTCGCAACTTCTGCTGCTTGTGGTTTACCCATTGCTGTTGCGGGTGCAATTGGTTTTATGTGGTTTGGTGCCAAAGAGCACATCTCTGTACCTAACACGATTGGTTATGTGCACATCTATGCGTTTATTGGCATTAGTGTCATGAGTTTTATTACAGCCAAGTTTGGAGCAAAAGTTGCTCATGCATTGTCACCACAAATGTTGAAAAAATGCTTTGCCTGTTTATTAGTGGTGGTAGGTAGTTACTTTATTTATAAAGGGATTATGCACTAGAGAGTAAAATATTCATCTTGTTAGAACTATGATTTAAGAGCTTGAGTTTTTAGAAATTCGAGCTTTTTTTATTCAATAAAATAAGAATATTTGGGGCTTTTATTCATCCGATTTGGGTGTTGTTTTTAAATGGGTTGGCTTAAAATGCAATAAAATTGTCAGACAATGACATAGTTTTTAATCGGTGCGATCAGTTAAAAACAAGGATGCGAAAGAAAAGCATGGATTAATGCATATAAAAAGTAGCGGGTGATTTATGAATCTCGAAGAGACAGAAAGTCTTTCTGAGCAAATTGTCAAATATATTAGCGAACAGATCATTAGTGGTGAGCTGGTTGAAGGCGAGCGTATTCAAGAATTACGTATTGCCAAAGAGCTGGATGTGAGCCGAGGATCAGTTCGTGAAGCATTGTTATTATTAGAGCGTACTCATTTAATTGAGATATTTCCACGCCGCGGGGCAATTGTTTCAGAAATGTCTGCACAGCAGGTTAAAGCACTGTTTGACACAAATATGATGTTATTGGGGCATATTGTTCAACGCATCAGTGAAACATGGCGAGCACATGAAGCAGATCAATTGCAGCTCTTATTAGAACAATTATTTGAGCATGTAAAAGCAGGGGATATCGAAAAATTTTATGATGGTGTTTTTCAATATCTAGCTGAACAGCAAGATATGGTCGGTAATCCTTATCTAATGAAGTTTTATAAAGAGTTACTACCTTCACTACGTCGTAGTTATTTTTTGACCTTAAATACCTCAAAGCGGGAACTACAAGAAGCATTTGAATTATTTAAACTCGTGACTGATGCAATTTTGATCCGAAAATCACAACAAGCCGCTTTATTTATGGAAGATTTTTGTCGACACTTACGTAACCTTGTGTTGGAATCGCTGACACGAATGAAACAGATTGAATTGGCCTGGGCAAGACGCTCACGCCGCTAGTTAGGGCATTATGCGTTTAAGCAGTTTAAAACTTTCCGGCTTTAAATCTTTTGCAGATAGTACAACTTTAAATTTTAAGGCGAACCGCACAGCAGTGGTTGGTCCAAATGGTTGTGGCAAATCAAATGTAATTGATGCCATTCGTTGGGTGATGGGCGAATCAAATGCTCGTCAGCTACGTGGTGGTAGCATGCAAGATGTTATTTTCACAGGAACCTCCAAGCGTAAGCCAGTGGGTGTAGCGAGTGTTGAGCTACGTTTTGATAATACCTATGGCAAATTGGGCGGATCATATAATGCTTATAATGAGTTGGCCGTTCGTCGTCAGGTCACCCGTGAAGGTAAGTCTGAATATTTCTTAAATGGCACACGTTGCCGTCGTCGTGATATCACCGATATTTTCTTAGGAACAGGGTTAGGGCCGCGTTCTTATGCAGTGATTGAACAAGGCATGATTAACCGTTTGGTTGATGCCAAGCCTGAAGAAATGCGTATCTTTATTGAAGAGGCAGCAGGCGTTTCACGTTATCAAGCTCGTCGACGCGAAACCTTGCAACATCTTGAACATACTGAGCAAAATCTTTCACGTTTAGAAGATATTGCCCTCGAGTTAAAATCGCAGCTTAAGACCCTTAAACGTCAATCCGAAGCAGCGGTTCAATATAAGACTCTGGAAAGTCAGATTCGTACCCTGAAAATTGAAATTTTGTCTTTTCAGGCAGATAAAAGCGTACGCTTACAAGAAGAATATACAGTTCAAATGAATGAACTGGGTGAAACTTTTAAATTGGTTCGCTCAGAGTTGAGTACGATTGAACATGATTTAGAAGCAACCAGTGCTTTATTTCAGCGCCTCATTCAGCAATCTTCACCGTTACAACAAGAATGGCAACAAGCTGAAAAAAAACTATCTGAACTGAAAATGACTCTGGAACAAAAACAGAGTTTATACCAGCAAAATAGTATGACTCTCGTTCAGTTAGAACAGCAAAAATTCCAAACTAAAGAACGTTTACAACTTTCTGAATTGCAACTTGAAACGTTGAATAATCAGTTAGATGAACAAACTGAATCATTAACTGGAATTGAGCATACTGCAACGGAAGCTGAGCAAAACTTTGCTGATTTACAATCTCAGCAAAAACAAGCACAGCAGCAATTTGGACAAGTAAAAGCTCAGGTTGAAAAACAACAGCAGCAAAAAATGCAGATGTCTGCCCAAATTGAGCAGTTAGGCAAAAATGTTCAACGCATTGAACAGCAAAAAGAAACGTTGCAACATCAAGCAAGTCAGATTCAATCGCATGTTCATGAAGGTGAGCAGGACGAATTTGAGCAACTACAACAGCAGCTTTGTCGTGAAATCTCAACGTTAGAGGCTGATATTGAGCAGTATGTGCAACAGATTGAACAGTCTCAACAAGCGCATCAGGCAACTAAAAATCAGCAACAAACACTGAAAACAGAAATACAGGTTTTATTATCTGAGCAGAAAAACTTAAGCCAACTTGTTGCTAAACAAAGTCCAAAGCAAAACCAAGATACGCTACGTTTAATGCAGGCTCTAGAGTTAACGGAGCAGGGTAAGCCACACGCGCAGATTGTTGAAAAGTTTTTAGCAAAATGGTTACAGGCACATATTGTTGAAACCGAACAAGTCTTTCAGGAAGGCGTTGCTCGCCAGTTAAAACCGTCAGAACAAACAAGCAAATTTAAAGGAAATTTGGCCTGTTTAAATGACTGGATTGCATCGCCACAGCTATCAATCTTTTCGAATGTAGCGATTGCACAAGATTTGACTACTGCTTTAAATGAGCAGAAGCAACTACAACATGGTCAGTCTATTTTGACTTTAGATGGCTATCATGTCGGACAGGATTGGGTCATTGCCCTTATGTATGATGACGAAAGTCAAAGTGCACAAGGTATGCTGAGCCATCGCATTCGTCTAGATGAAATTGAACAAGCTCTTGAAAAGCAGCAACCTGAATTACAAGCATTAGATCAAATTTTAGTTCAGCAAAAAGATGAGCTAGGGCAGTTGCAGTCTGATTTGCAGCAGAAACAGCAAGTAGTTAAACAAAAACAAAAAGACTTACAACAGCTTGATGTGCAAATTGCTAAACAGCAAACCGCAGCTCAAGCATTTTTACTGCAAAAACAACAATTGAAAGATCAGTTAGCTCAGTTAGACATGCAGCTTGAAGAAGATGCAATGCAAAAAGATGATCTGGAGATTGATTTGCATGCTCTAGCAATCAAACTTGAAACTATTTTACCTGATTATAAAACTTTGCAATTTCGGGTAGAAGAGTTAACAGAGCAGCTAGAAGAACAGCAACAAGCTTTGCAATATCAGCAACAAGAACGTGAAATTTTACGTCGTAATAGCACGCAAACAACTCAACAAATTGAGCTGCTTGAAAAAGATATCTCGTTTTTGCAGAGCCAATATCAGCAGATTAATGCTCAAATGGAGCAGGCGAAAAAATTTGTTGACCCTATTCAGTTAGAGTTACCAAATCTTGAGTCAGAATTTCAGCAACAATTTGCCCAAACTGAAAAGTTGCAAAAGAACTGGAATGAATGGCAGCTTGAACTCAATAGTGTGCAGGAAAAACAACAAACCCTGACAGATCAGCGTCATCAATATCAACAAAAAGATGAACAGCTCAGAGAGCAACTTGAAGAGAAGCGTTTGGCATGGCAAGCGGCTAAGTCAGATCGTGAACATTACCAAGAACAGCTTAAAGAGCTAAATGCCGAAATCCAAAAAGGTTTACAGATAGATTTAACCGAGCATCAGCAAAAACTGGAAAAAGTACAGAAACAGTTTGAAAAAATCGGTGCGGTTAACTTGGCGGCCTCACAAGAGTTTGAAGAGGTTTCTCAGCGTTTTGATGAGTTGAGTCACCAGATCCAAGATTTGGAAAATACGGTAACTCAACTAAAAGATGCGATGAAAAGCATTGATCAGGAAACCCGTAAGTTGTTTATGACAACGTTTGATCAGATTAATCAAGAGTTGCAAAATCTGTTTCCAAAGGTCTTTAATGGTGGTGAAGCGAGTTTAAGCCTTGAAGATGACTGGCAATCTGGTGTTAAACTGATGGCAAGACCACCGGGTAAGAAAAATAGTTCTCTAGCATTACTTTCCGGTGGAGAAAAGGCTTTAACAGCGTTAGCATTAGTATTTGCGATTTTTAGATTAAATCCGGCACCGTTCTGTGTGTTAGATGAAGTGGACGCACCACTTGATGATGCGAATGTTCAGAGATATTGTAATTTGGTAAAAGAGCTTTCTGAACATGTACAATTCATTTACATTACACATAATAAGCTGGCAATGACCATGGCAACTGATTTGTTGGGTGTGACCATGCCTGAACCGGGTACATCAAAATTAGTCACTGTCGATTTAGAACAGGCAAAAGAATACGGGTTAGTTTCGGAGTCATAGAATGGAAATCAATACGATTATTGGCATCGTTGTCGCCATTGTTATTATGCTAATTGGCTTAAAAATGATTTTAAAAAAGTCAAACCATGCCGAACCTTCATTAGATAGTGATTTGCATATTAATCCTGATAGTAATCAACCAGTTATACCTAGACATGTGCGCGATCAGCTTGAGCAAGCTGAAGCCGAGCGTGTATCGGCGACTAGCGCAGAGCGAGTAGAGCCGACGTTAAATGAATCTACATCGGTACAAGCCAGTGAAACAAAACAAACAGAAACTCTGGCTGTAGAACCCGCTAAATCAATTTCAGCCGAACCAACTCAACCAGTTGTTGAAAAATCTTCAGATGAAATTAAATCTGAAGAAACTCTAAAAAGCTCTACTATTAACACGGATAGTTCAGTTGAGTTAGTTAATACCGTTTCTGTTAAATCAGAAGCTGAAGCTTTATCAGAACAAAACTTAAAATCTGAAAGCGAAAAAACTGAGCCTGAGTTGAGTTTAAACCCAAATATTGAAACTGCCGAAATTGCTGAATTTGAAGGCGAGAGTAATATTCTGGATGTACATTTGCATGAGCAGCAACGTTATGATGATGAAAGTGCATTAGCGGTGGCTGAACAGATCATTGCATTAAATGTCTTTCCGAATCCGCGTCGCGCGTTGTCTGGTGATAAAGCACTTAAAGTATTATTAAAATACGGTTTACGTTATGGCGAAATGTCATGTTTCCATCGCTATGAAAATACGGATGAGCCGAGCGTACTAATGTTTTCAGTACTGCGTATGACAGACAATGGACCAGCTGGGTTTGACCTTGAAACCTTATCTAGTGAACAAGTTCAAGGATTGGCATTTTTCCTTGCGCTTCCAAACAGTAAAGCTGTGACTGGTTTTGACATGATGGCAAGTATTGCCGGTTTAATTGCTCGTGAAATTGATGGCAAAGTTTATGATGAGAATAATCTTGAATTTACACCACAGTTAAAAGAGCACTGGCGCCATCATGTGATTGATTATCGTCCGGCACATGCGACTGCCTAGTTTTAATTTTTTACGTTCGTTGCGATAATTGCAACATATCTAGTCGCAGCTCAGGGTGGAGAAATTTCCACCCTTTTTTATGGTGAATAACATAATGGCAACAACTTCCGTGATCGAACAGATGCGTCAGCTTATTCAACTGATTGCAAAGCATAACCATGCCTATTATGTGATGGATCAGCCGACAATCTCGGACAGTGAATATGATCATTTATTTCACCAGTTAAAAGCTTTAGAAGAGCAATATCCTGATCAGGTTCAACCAGACTCTCCAACAACAAAAGTAGGCGGACAAGCACTCTCTAAATTTCAAAGTGTGACTCATGTCGTTCCGATGCTTTCTTTAGGGAATGTTTTTAATCAGGAAGACTTGTTTGCATTTGCACGTCGTGTTGAAGAGCGTTTACCTAATCAAAAAGTACAATACGAAGTAGAACTAAAACTTGATGGTCTTGCGATTTCGCTTTGGTATGAAAACGGTGTGTTAACACGTGGTGTTACACGTGGTGACGGCGAAACCGGAGAAGACATTACTCAAAACGTCAAAACGATTCGCAACTTGCCTAAAGTGTTGCATTCCGATCACTTTGAAATTCCACGTTTGCTTGAAGTGCGCGGTGAAGTGCTCATGCCAAAGTCTGGCTTCGAGAAACTTAATGCTGATCAGGAAGCAAAAGGTGATAAAACGTTTGCCAACCCGCGTAATGCCGCAGCAGGTAGTTTAAGACAGCTCGACCCGAATATTGCTGCTAGTAGACCTTTAGCGTTTTATGCGTATGGTATTGCTCAGTGCGAACCAAATCATAGCTTAACTACCATGCACGACAGCCTACAATGGCTCACACAGCTTGGATTTGAAATTGCTGAGCGTCAATATCTATGTAATTCAATTCAAGAAGTACAGCAGCGTTATGAGCAAATCCAACAAGAACGTCCAGATCTACAAGTTGAAATTGATGGAATGGTCGTAAAGGTTGATGACTTAAAACAACAACAACAACTTGGTTTCCTAAGTCGTGAGCCACGTTGGGCAACGGCCTATAAATTTCCTGCACAAGCTGCACTAACTACGGTTGATCAGATTGATTGGCAAGTAGGGCGTACAGGGACTTTAACGCCTGTAGCGCGTTTAAACCCCGTATTTGTAGGGGGAGTAACAGTTTCCAATGTAACTTTACACAACATTGGTGAAATCCATCGTCTTGATGTGCGTGTTGGCGATACGGTTAGTGTATATCGTACGGGCGATGTTATTCCTAAAGTAGAAAAAGTTTGGCCAGAATTTCGTTCACCTGACGCTGAAATTGTACATTTACCTGAAAGCTGTCCTGTTTGTGCCTCTCCAGTTGTAATGCCTGAAGGAGAAGCTTTAGCACGTTGTTCTGGTGGACTTTATTGTGCTGCTCAGCGAATTGAAGCGATTCGTCACTTCGTATCACGTAAAGCTCTGGATATTGAAGGTTTGGGCGATCGTTGGGTAGAGTCTTTATTACACCTCGATTTGCTCAAAGATGTTGCCGATATTTACCATTTGCATGAGCACCGAGAAACTTTACTCGGTATTGAAAAAATGGGCGAGAAATCGGTACAAAACCTAATTGATGCCATTGAAGCCAGTAAAAAGACAACTCTTGCGCGTTTTATTTATGCTCTAGGGATTCGTGGGGTAGGTGAAACTACTGCCAGAATGTTGGCCAATACTTTCCAAACTCTAGAAGCGCTTAAAGCTGCTGATGTTGAAGCTTTAAAGAAAACCCCAGATGTCGGTGATATTACCGCGGAGTGGATTGCTGACTTTTTCTTGGCACCACATAACATTGAAGTGCTTGATCGCTTAATTGCAGCAGGAATTCATTGGGATGCACCAACAGCTCCAACACGTCAGCCATTAAATGGCGAAAGCTGGGTGTTAACAGGCACATTAGAGCAAATGACCCGTGATCAGGCGACTCAGATGCTACAAGCATTAGGTGCGCGTGTAAGTGGTAGTGTATCGAGCAAAACGAAATGTGTTGTTGCCGGTGAGAAGGCTGGTTCGAAATTAGAAAAAGCAGCAAAACTAGGTATTGTTGTTATGAATGAGACTGATTTCTTATCACTTATGGCGAGCTATGGGCAGACCTTAAGCGAATAAACATACCGAAATAAGAACCATTGATTTTAGTTACAAATTAATAAATTGATGGTTTGTGCCATATTTTAACGCTTGTTTGAACTTATAAATCAGACAAGCGTTTCTTTTTGCAGAGGAAATTTAATTAACTTAAACTGTAAATGCGTATGTTTCTCATTTTAATTTGATAAAAATCATAAACTTAACTATTTTTTACTTTGCAAACATTTTTAAGATTGCCCATAATAGTTCTCATACGATAGGAGATTTATTATGCGTGGCAATCCAGAAGTCATAGACTATTTAAATATGCTCATTGGCGGAGAATTGGCTGCCCGTGATCAATATCTAATCCATTCTCGTATGTATGAAGATTGGGGCTTAAATAAAATTTATGAACGTATTGATCATGAGATGCAAGAAGAAGCTTCTCATGCTGATGCGATCATTCGCCGTGTATTGTTCTTGGGTGCTAAACCAAACATGCATCGTGAAGATATCAATGTTGGTACAGACGTTGTATCCTGTTTAAAAGCTGATTTGGCACTCGAATATCATGTTCGTGAAAAGTTAGCGACAGGTATCAAACTTTGTGAAGAGAAGGGCGATTACATTAGCCGTGATATGTTGCGTCAACAATTATCAGATACTGAAGAAGACCATACATACTGGTTAGAAAAGCAATTACGTTTAATTGAATTGATTGGTTTACAAAACTATATTCAATCTCAAATTTAATAAAATGACCCAGCAAATGCTGGGTTTTTTATTAGCTGATTTTTAGTTTTAATAAAACAGATAGAAAAACATTTTTCTCAAATTGAACATATTCAAAGCCTTACTATATAAGGCTTTGGCAGTTACAAAAAATTCAGAAAAATTGTATCACACCCCCTGTTTTTTTTATGAAATTGGATATAATTTCGCCAACAAAACCCTTGCCTAGAAATCTAATGAGGCAAGGGTTTTTCTATGGAAAATCGGTTGGTATGGATCGCCAATGATTTTATGGTGAGTTCGCGAAATATGTTATTTACCAAACCTGCTGTTTTAGATACAGCTACTCTCTTAAGCACACAGCGTCTTGCAACACGACTCAGCTTTTTTAGCTTAGGTTTTGCGACCGCCGCTTGGGCACCTTTAATTCCTTTTGCGCAGCAGCGCCTAAACCTCAATCATGCCGATTTTGGTTTGCTTTTGCTTTGTATGGGGATTGGCTCAATGATTGCGATGCCTGCAACTGGTGCTTTAGTCAAGCGCTGGGGATGTCGTCCATTAATTGGGTTGGCATTGATGCTGTTAATGGTGTTATTACCCAGCCTCACGATGTGGAGCAGCATCGTGATGATGGCTGTAGCATTGTTTGTCTTTGGATCGGCAGCAGGATGTTTAGGAGTCGCTATCAATTTACAGGCAGTGGTTGTCGAAAAACATAGCTTGCGAGCGCTCATGTCTAGTTTTCATGGAATGTGCAGCCTTGGTGGCTTAACAGGCGCTATGCTTGTGACTGCATTATTGGCAGTAGGTCTTTCGCCATTAATGAGTACTTTATCTGTTGTCATGATTTTGCTTGTCATTGGTGCAGTTGCTATTCCTCCTTGTTTAACGTCTTATGAACAGGATGAAAAGCCACATCAAGAAACCGATATATCTAAAAAATTCTATCGACCTAACGGTATTATTTTGCTTATTGGCATGATGTGTTTTATTGCCTTTTTATCAGAAGGTGCTGCAATGGATTGGGGAGGTATTTATTTAACAAGTAAGTATCAGCTTAATCCAGCCTTTGCTGGTCTTGCTTATACCTTTTTTGCTCTGAGCATGACGACTGGACGTTTTACGGGCCATATCTTGTTAAAGCAGTGGGGCGAAAAAAATGTTGTAACCTATAGTGCGATTGGAGCAGCAATAGGTATGGTTGTTATTGTGACCGCACCCGTCTGGCAAGTAGTTGTATTAGGCTATGCACTATTAGGATTAGGTTGTTCCAATATTGTGCCAGTCATGTTTTCTCGCGTAGGGCGACAAAACGATATGCCTAAAGCAGCAGCACTTTCTTTAGTCTCAACGATTGCCTATACAGGTTCATTAAGCGGCCCAGCTTTAATTGGTTTAATTGGGGAATGGACGGGTTTAAGTACGGTTTTAACAGGGGTAGCTGTATTGTTATTCGTTATTGCTTTACTTAATCGCTTTACACTCGCAAAGACGAATTAATTTATAAATAATAAAAACAATCTCAAGAGCATCGAGAAATTTAATTTCTCGATGCTCTTTTATTTAGATTTATAAAACTTGATAAATAGATTGATAATTATCTTGTAATAACCGCTGAGGCTTCATCAGTAGAGTTGGTGTTTTTTCCAAATCATCTAAGAAATTATTTCGCCAATGAGTAAGATCAGATGCGGATAAATCCTCTATCAATTGTTGATAACGATTAATACGCTCAGTTTTAGACATCTCTAAAGCCATTTTTAAAGTATCTATCATTGCTACTCTATCTTGCGGATCAACAATCAAGGCTTGAGACATCTGCTCAGCAGCTCCAGCATATTTAGATAAAATGAGCACCCCCGGATTTTCTGGATCTTGGGCTGCAATATATTCTTTAGCGACTAGGTTCATACCATCGCGTAATGAACTGATCCAGCAAATATCAGAGTGACGATAAATATGCATGAGATTATGGTGTTGAACTGGATCATAACAACAATCTACAGGTCTCCAGTCTTCATGTGCAAACTCTTCATTAATCAGTTCCAATTTAGTTTTAAAACGTTCGTATAAGCGTTGATAAGCTGCAATATCCGTACGTGATGGCGTTGCCACTTGCAGATGTCGAACTAAACCATGATATTCAGGGTTGGTTTCTAAAAAGGTTGCAAATGCATTAAAACGCTCAAGTAAACCTTTTGAATAATCTATTCGGTCAACTCCAATGATTGTTTTTTGACGAGGTATTTCTTCAAAATTAAACACACAGGGGCTTGATAAATCTTGTTGTGCTTGCTTTTGAATAATTTCTGGTTGAACGCCAATTGGGTAAGATTTAATAAGTATTTGACGTTTTTTGTAGCTAATACAATCGCGGCGAATTTTCTGAGCTTCAAGTAAACTCAAACATGTTTGCATACATGCATTTTGATCAATCTGTGTTTGTAAGCCAATGACATCATATTGGCTTAAGTCTTGAATTAATTCGCGGGCCACGGGAATTTTGCGCCAGATGTTCAGGCTAGCAAAAGGGATATGTAGAAAGAAACCAATTTTATTTTGCATGCCTAATTCACGGCAGTAGCGGGCTACACTAAAAAAATGATAATCGTGTACCCAGATCATATCTTCAGGCTGAGCAAGCTGTTTTAATTTTTCAGCGAATAAGCGATTGACCTTTTGATAGGTATTATATTCTTGCCCATCATATTCAATCAGATCTTCTCGAGCATGCATTGCTGGCCAGAGAACTTTATTGGCAAAACCACAGTAATATTGAGCGTATTGTTGATGAGTAAGAGGGCAGGTAATGTAGTCAATTCCCGCAGAATAGGCCTGTTCGAATTCTGGTGCTTCGCTATCGGTAATTTGCTGACCATTCCAGCCTAACCAAATACCATTGCTATCATTCAATGCATCTTGTACAGCTACAGCAAGACCACCGGCCGAAGCTTTACCTGAAGGCATACTTATTCGATTCGATAATACAATTAACTTAGACATATTTTTTCTCCATTCTGATTTTGACTATTTTTGACATATAAGCTTTTTATTCTGTTTTGAAATAAAAGAAGAAAGTTTGTGACGGTATCTATATCTTTTAATCTATATTGAGCTTGTGTTTCACCAGAACCTACTTTAATTGAAGTTCCAAATTTCTGATTAATACAAATAAAACCAGACTCATCTGTTAAATCATCACCTATAAAAATAGGGTGAGCTGAAGATATATTAAGATGATTTAATATGGTTTGAATTGCTTTACCTTTATCAGCTTGGTTTGGAATTAACTCGACAACAAATTTTCCATTATTTATTTTTAATTGGGGGTAATTAGGAATAATCTGATGCATAATATTAATAGCATGATTTTCTAATTCAGGATTTTTACGATAATGTAAAGCAATAGAATATCCTTTATCCTCAATTAATAATTCAGGATACTTCTCACAAGATTTCATAATATCTTGTTTTAAATTTTTAAAATTAATTGAACTTAAATCTGGTCGAATATAATGATCTGAATCAAAATAAATATCTAAACCATGCAAGCCAGCAACAGGAATCTCAATAGGCTGTAATAGCTTGTAAGCTGTATCTACATCTCGACCTGTTACAGCAATAACGGGTATATTTAATTTAATAATTTTTTTTATAATTTCTAATGTAGTGTTTGGAATAAAACTTTGCTCAGGATCAATTTGAAATGGTGCTAACGTCCCATCAATATCCAAAAATAAGCAATAATTTTTATCTAAAGATAAATTATTTATAATATCGTCTGGTGTAACAAAATATGTATTCTTTTCTCTCCCATCAGATATTGTATTCTGACTGTTCATATTAGCCTTCCTAATATTTTTTTGTTCAACAATTAATCTTCTAACATTAAAATGAATTGATGAGTCATTTCTTTTAATAAAAAAACATAAGTATTAACATTAATTACATTGCATAATGGATTTATAGGCGAAGTGTGGATTGTGTTGTTTTTTGAGTGGCTTCAATGTTTAGATAATTAAATTTTTGTATGTTTCCTATTAATAATACAGGTCTTATTTATCAATATATTTCAGAATATTAAATAAGTGTAAATACTTGATTTTAATCTTTGGGATTTGTTTTTTATGTTGATTTTAAAAGATATTTTAAATTGATATTAATATATAATCTTTATAAAACTAGCTCTGGGCAAGCATATGAAGTTACAAAATAAAATTTTATTGATTACAGGCTGGGGTGTAGGAATTGAACCTCTGCAATCATTAAAATTACATTTGCAACAGAAGGGTTGTGATGTACAACTTATTAATATATTTGATGTTTTAACTGGTAGTTTCCAGGAACAGCTTGATTTAGTGGCTGAGGTTGATGTTGTAATGGGCTGGTCCTTAGGAGGTCAGTTAGCGACTCACTTAGTTGATTCTTTTTATAACAGCACTGGTCTAACTAAAACTTTAATTACGCTTGCTTCTAATCCATGTTTTGTTGCCAATAACACGTGGCAAACTGCAATGCCTGCTGATGTGTTCAGTCAATTTAAGGCTTCTTTTTTGCAAAACCAACAAGCGACTTTAAAACGCTTTTATTATTTAATTACTCAAGGTTCAGCACAAGCTAAAAAAGATTGGCTAAACATGCAAAATATATCAAACCCGCCTCCGTATGAGCTGTTATTACAAGGGTTAGAAATGTTAGAGCATTTAAACTTGGTAGATAACTTAAAAAATTACTCTGGTCCACAGCTTCATTTATTCACAGAGCAAGATGGCGTCATTCCTTGCAAGATTATTGAAAATTTTAAAGATATAGCGACAAAAAACATGAGTTATAAGCTATTAACAGATGCTACACATGCTTTTCCTTACCTACAGGTCGAAAGAACAATTGAAGAAATCTGCCAATTTTTAACAATTCATCAGCAAAGTTAATCAGCTTTGATTGATATCGCAATTTTCTTTCATTCTTAACAGGTTTAACATGTGTTCAATGAAAGATTTGAACGCTGTAAAAGGGTAAATAGGATGACCGATAATTTTGATTTGGAACATATTTGGCATCCTTATACTTCAATGACCCAACCTTTACCAACATTTAAAGTTAAACGTGCCTATAGCGCGACGATTGAGTTAGATGATGGTAGGACTTTAATTGATGGTATGTCATCTTGGTGGTGTGCTATTCACGGCTATAACCACCCTGAACTCAATCAGGCAGTGACCGATCAATTACAAAATATGTCTCACATCATGTTTGGTGGTTTAACCCATGATCCTGCAATTGAACTTGGAAAAATTCTTTTAAAAATTACCCCGCCAAGTCTCGATAAAATTTTCTATGCAGATTCAGGTTCTGTTGCCGTTGAAGTTGCTTTGAAAATGGCAGTACAGTTTTGGACCGCTCAAGATAAACCGCAAAAAACAAATTTTATTACAACGCGTTCTGGCTACCATGGGGATACATGGAATGCGATGTCGGTGTGTGATCCAGTTACAGGCATGCATCAGATTTTTGGTACAAGCTTACCAAATCGTCTTTTTGTTGCAGCACCGCAAACCAAATTTCATGAAGAATGGAATCCACAAGATATTGCAGAATTAGAACAAGCGATTCAGCAAAATCATGAGCATCTTGCAGCCTTAATTATTGAGCCGATTGTGCAGGGTGCAGGCGGCATGCGTTTTTATCATCCTGAATATCTACGTCAAGCCAAAGCACTTTGTGAACAATATAATCTGTTATTAATTTTTGACGAAATTGCGACAGGCTTTGGGCGTACTGGTAAGCTCTTTGCGTGGGAACATGCACAAGTCGAGCCGGATATTATGTGCATTGGTAAAGGGCTAACAGGCGGTTATATGACATTGTCTGCTACCTTAACGACGAAGCATGTTGCCGAGACCATTAGTCGCGGTGAGGCTGGCGTATTTATGCATGGTCCAACCTTTATGGCCAATCCGCTTGCTTGTGCTGTTGCCTTGAGAAGTACGCAATTGTTAATTGAGCAAGATTGGCAAGCCAATATTAAGCGAATTGAGCAACAGCTTAGCCAATATTTAACGCCTTTAAGTCAGCTTGATTATGTTGCCGATGTGCGAGTGCTGGGTGCAATTGGTGTAGTAGAACTCACCTTTAATGTTGATATGAAAACTTTACAGAAAGAGTTTGTGGACCGTGGAATCTGGATTCGTCCTTTTGGCAAACTGGTTTATGTGATGCCACCGTATGTCATCACTCAACAAGAGCTAAGTGATTTGCTTGAACAATTGGTTGAAGTTGTTAAAACGTTGCAGGGAGCGTATTAAGATGTCATTGCTTGATCATTTTGCTAACGAGTTAGATGAGTTAAAACAACAAGGTAATTTTAGACAATTTACCCAAAATGTGCAGCATGGCCGTTTTATTACAATTCAGAATAAAACAATGCTCAACTTAGCTTCAAATGATTATCTTGGACTGGCTGCTGATATCAATCTTCGTCAAGAGTTTTTAGATAGCTTGCCGTTAGAGCGGAGCTATTTTAGTTCTTCATCGGCCCGTTTATTGACGGGTAACTTTGATGAATATGAACAGTTGGAAAATAGCCTAAGTAAAGCATTTGGTGGTCGGTCGGCACTGCTATTTAATAGTGGCTATCACATGAATATTGGTATTTTGCCTGCTGTTGCTGATAGCAAAACTTTAATTTTGGCCGATAAGTTAGTCCATGCGAGCATGATTGATGGTATACGTTTATCTGGTGCTCAATATGTACGTTATCGCCATAACGATTTACAGCACTTAGAACAACTTCTGAAAAAGTATCATGATGATGACAAGATTGAACGAATCATTGTGGTCACAGAAAGTATTTTCAGTATGGATGGTGATGAAACTGATTTAGCCGCTTTAGTGCAGCTAAAAAAACGCTTTGCCAAAACTATGCTGTATGTTGATGAAGCACATTCAATTGGTGTGCGTGGCGAACAAGGTTTAGGGTGTGCTGAACAATATAATGTCATTCACGATATTGATTTTTTAGTGGGGACATTAGGTAAAGCACTAGCAGCAGTGGGGGGATACATTATTTGTCATCCCATTATTAAAGACTATTTAATTAATAAAATGCGTCCGCTTATTTTCAGTACTGCTCAACCGCCGATTGTTATGGCATGGGCAAACTTTATTTTTCAAAAAGTATTAGTTGCTCAATCTCAGCGTGAACATTTAAAAAATATTAGCCAATATCTTCAACAAGCTGTTGTGCAAAAGGGTTATGTAAGTCCATCGACCAGCCATATTATTCCAGTCATTTTGGGAGAAAGTCAGGCTGCTATCGATAAGGCAAAGCAGGTTCAGGAAAGTGGTTTTTATGCCATGCCTGTGCGTCCACCAACAGTACCTAAAAATAGTTCGCGTTTGCGTATTTCTTTAACGTCAATGGTACAGCAACATGAGCTTGAAGAATTGGTGAGTTTTCTGTGAGTCTGAATAAAAACTTGGTTGCCCAGCGTTTTGCCAAAGCAGGGCAAAGCTATTCAGAGCATGCAATTGTTCAAAAACAAATTTGCCAAAATTTAACGGTTTTACTCCAGCAGTTTTGTCCTACAACGATGTCACGTGTCTTTGAAATTGGTTGTGGTTCTGGCAATTTAACTCGTCTTATTGCTGCATCTTTTCAGATTGAAGAGTTAATTTTGAATGACTTGTATGCAGATGTGCAACAGCACTTTAACCATCAAGAAAATTTGAAATGGTTAATTGGTGATATTGAAGCTTTAGATTTTCCGCAGCAGCTCGACATGATCGTTTCTGGTTCGGCTTTGCAGTGGATGCAAGATTTACCTCGTGTACTTCAACATTGTCATGCTGCTTTAAATGAAAAAAGCTGGTTATGTTTTTCAACTTTTGGGCCAAGAAACTTAATCGAGATTAAAGAATTAACAGGTCAAGGTTTAAGTTATTGGTCTATTGAAAATTGGAACAATGCCTTAACTTTAGCAGGTTTTGAAGTTCTGCATTTGTCTGAGTCAGAAGCCCAGCTCTATTTCGATACACCTAAAGCTGTATTGCAGCATTTAAAAGCAACAGGTGTGACAGCAACCACACGGCATCGCTGGAATAAGCAAACTTTACAACAGTTTTATCAAGATTATGATCGGTTTAAGCATGTTGAGGGATATTCCTTAACATATCATCCGATCTATTGTATTGCGCGGAGAATGAAGTAAATGAGTGGTCAGATCTATTTTGTGAGTGGGATTGATACCGAAATTGGTAAGACCTACGCTACAGGCTTTTTAGCAAAATTATGGACTGAACAGGGTAAAAAAGTGATTACCCAAAAACTCATTCAGACGGGTAATGCTGATATTTCTGAAGATATTGAAAAGCATCGTGAAATTATGGGGCAGGGTTGGTTTCAAGAAGATCATGAAAAGCTCACCATGCCGGAAATTTTTAGTTATCCTGCTTCGCCTCATCTGGCAACACGCCTAGATAACAGAGAAATTGACTTTCAAAAAATTGAAAATGCAACACAAACATTAGCTGAGCGCTTTGATATTGTTTTACTCGAAGGGGCTGGTGGATTAATGGTGCCATTAACTACAAGTTTACTCACCATCGATTATATTGCTCAGCACCAGTTCCCCGTTATTTTAGTAACATCGGGTCGTTTAGGAAGCATTAACCATACTTTACTTAGTCTTGAAGCGCTTAAGTCTCGTGGGTTGAAATTACAAGCATTGGTATATAACCTAAAAGATGAATCAAAAGATCCATTAATTTCTCAAGATACGTCAAATTACTTGAAAGACTATTTAGCAATTCATTTCCCTGAAGCTCAATGGATTGAACTGGCAAAAATGAATTAATAGTGAGATTATATTAAGAATACAATTTTATTATTAAATTATACTTAATATGAGGTTGTATTTTTATATTTTAAAATTTATTTAATTATTTTATAATAATATTACATTAACTTTCTAACTATTATTTTAATGAAAATTATTAACGTTTTTATGTTTGTGGTTTTAACTTTAATTATTATGCAGCAAATCAAGGCAAGAGCAATAAACTGTAATAATATTAAAGAAGAGGAATTGTGTGATATTGTGGAGCTACCTGTAATAACTGTTGGAGCTTCCTCTAGTTCTAATTATTCTTCATTTTATAATGTCGGTTATGGAAGTTCTAGTAGTGGGTCAAGTAGTGCAATACAGCTACCTACTATAAATGTACAAGCAGTTGATAAAGATAAAGAAAATGATGACTGTAGTAAAACTACAAGTAACCCTATTGTTATTTCTCAAGGTAAAAAAATCCAAGAAGAAGTAGATTTTTCTTATTTGGGTGAAATGCCATTGGAATTTGTAAGATATTATAATTCTTTATTAACTGGTTATGCAGATTTTAGCGCATCTGGAAAGTGGAAACATAGTTTCGACTATCACTTGATACAGGATGATAATCAAAGGCTAATTCGTCAATTGCCAAATGGAGAAAATATTTTTATTAATGATCTTTACCATATAACTTTTTTAGATAATAAATGGACAGTTATATTGGAGGATGGTGGTGTAGAAATATATAATAAAGATGGATATCTTTTAAGTAAAAAGAGTATTAATGGTATAGGTTGGAGCCTAAAGTATAATAATAATAAGCTTATAGAAGTTGCTCATACTAATGGTACTAAAGTAACTTTAGAATGGAGTGGCGAGCAAATTTCCAAAGTTAGAGATCCTATTGGAAATATTTATACTTATACATATAATAGTAATCGTTTATATTCAGTAAGTTTTCCAAGCAATACAGGAACAAGATCATATCACTATGGAGAAAATGGGGCAGATCTAAACTATTTAACGGGTATTTCTGTTAATGGTAAGCGATTTAGTACATATCTTTATAGTGGAGATAAAGCTATTCAGAGTGGCCGTGCTGATGGAACTCAGACAGATAAAGTAAGTTATGGTGATAATTACTCAATTTTTACAAATCCATTAGGAGCAATATCTAAATATATTTATACAGATACAAAAAAAGATAAATTGACTAGAATTGAGCGCAGTGGCATAGGTAATTGTCCTAATAGTAGTGCAGTGACATCTTATGATTCAAATGGTTTTATTAATTCAAAAATAAACTGGAATGGTGTAGAAAAAAAATATCAAAGAGATAATTATGGGCGTGTTTTGCAAGAGACTACTGGTATAAGAAATGGTAATTATTCGAATGCCAATATTGTAAAATATACATGGAAAAATTCACCAAGTATTATTTTAAAAAAAGAATATTTCAATAATTCGAATGTCTTGGTAAAAGATATCAGTTATGAATATTATCCTGATCACAATCGTATAAAAAGTATAAAAACATGTAGCAAAGTTGGTACAAGTTTATGCGATACCATAGGTTACGGATATACTTTTCATAGTAATGGTATACCAAAAGATATCGCAGTAAATCGAAATGGAAAAACTAGTATTTATAGTTATGATTCGCTGGGTAATTTAATTCAGGTAAAAAATACATTAGGGCATGTCATAACATTGAGCAATTATGATGGTTTGGGTCATGTTGGAAAAGTAGTGGATGCTAATGGCTTTACTACAGAATATACCTATGATGCACGAGGACGAGTCATTACAAAAAAAGAGACTCTAGGAACTAATCAAGTTCGTACGATAACTTATACTTATGGAGCATTTGGTATTACTCAAATAGAAAGTAATGGAATGCGAGAAACAGTTAATTACAGCGATAATGGAACCATTGCTAGTATTACACATGGTGTGGGTACACAGATAAATAGCCAAAAAATCTTTAATTATTCAAAATTAGGCGTTCTATTGAATGTTGAATATCGAGAGGGTGTGAATGTTAAGTATGCTCGTACCAATAATCATAATCAACTTGGATGGACAACAGCAGATGTGGGTAATAATAGCCAAAATATTCGCTATCAATATGATGGTAATGGCAATATTACACAAAAGACAAATTCTTTAGGTAACCTTACAACCTATACTTACAATGTAAGAGGTCAGATAGAACAAGAAAAACAATATGATGGCAGTATTAATACGTATAGCTATGATAGCCAAGAAAACTTAACAGCAATTAAAGATTCTAAAGGAAATACTACAGCTTATACTTATGATGGATTTGGAAGAATACTTAGTCAAAGTAGTCCAGATAGTGGATTAAGCAAATATGAATATGATGTTGATGGTAATTTAACTAAGCTCACTCGAGCAAATAATGTAGTCACAACCTATAGTTATGATGCATTAAACCGAAGAATTAAAGCTCAAACTGGAACACAAATACAAACGTGGGTCTATGATAATTGTACGAATGGTAAAGGTCGTCTATGTGGGACAGCAGATGATATAAGTTCTACAGGCTATGGTTATACTGTAGATGGGAAACTATCTATCCAAGTGAAAAAAATTAATGGTACTGAATATCAAACCCTTTGGATATACGATCAATATGGACGTTTGATTAGTGAAAGTCGACCTAGCGATGCTTATAAAATCTCATATGAATATGATGCACTTAGCCGAGTGAGTGCAGTCAAAGTTAAAATAGGAGCTACCACACAGTCAGTTGTTAGTAATATAACTTATGAACCGTATGGAGGAACTAAAAGTTGGACATTTGGTAATGGCTTAACTCGGCAAGTAACTTATGATAAAGATTATCGCTTAACTGGTATTCAAACACCAAATATCCAAAATTTATCTCACCAATACAATGCTAATAATTCAATAAATGGAATTAGTAATATTTTAGATAGTAAATATTCGACAAGTTATAGCTATGATAATTTAGGGCAACTTACTAGATCGGCTTCACAGCAATATAGTGAAAACTGGGTTGTTGATAGTAATAGTAACCGCGTTAGTCGAGTAGGAAATACTAATGCTACAACTAACTACAGCATTACTACAGGTAATCGTTTAACTGCTACAACTGGTGCGGAAGCAAAAACATTTAGTTATGATGCCTTAGGAAATATTACAAAAAAGTCTGGGTATGGTGGCACACTTGAGTATAGTTATGATGGTTTTAATCGTTTAAAAACTGCCAAAGCTGGAACAACTACATATACTTATGACTATGGTGCAGATAATCTCAGAACCCGAAAAAGTGATGGTACATCCAACATTCATTACATTTATGCACCTGATGGTCGCCTATTGGCAGAAAGTCCTGCTGCCAATAGTCAAACAGGTAATTTAAAAAATATCTATATTTGGCTTGCTGGTAAACCTATTGGTTTAATACGCGATAACCAGTTGTATTATGTGCATACAGATCATTTGGGACGTCCTGAATTTTTGACGAACAGTGTAAAAGCCATTGTTTGGAAATCACAAACTGCAAGTTATGATAGTGCCCCGATTCAAAGTAGTATTGGTGACTTTAACTTGGGTTTTCCGGGACAATATTATGATGTTGAGTCAAATCTTTGGTATAACTGGAATCGTTACTATGACGCAAGTTTAGGCCGATATACACAAACTGATCCGATTGGTTTGGCTGGGGGGTTAAATCCTTATGCATATGTAGGAAATAATCCAGTTAACTTTATAGATCCTTATGGTTTATGGACTTTAAGTTTTGATGGGTATTATGGTGTAGGTGGTGGAGTTTCAGTTAGTTATAAAAATGGTAAGTTGGAGGTTCTTGGTCGAGTTGGTGTTGGGGCTGGTATAGGGTTTGGCCTTGATCTTAATGGAGAGCCTTCAAAACATGCTCTTGATTGTGGTTCAGGAGTAATTGCACGTACAAATACTACAATAGGGGCTGAGGTGGGACTTGGTCCTGTTGGTGCAGAGCTTAGCGGCTCATTTATTACAGGAAATGCTGCTGTTCAATCACAAGGTGGTAGTTTTTTTGATAATGGTTCATCAATTACTCTTGATCCCACTTCTGATAAGTCTTGGAAAGTAGGAGCTTCGTTAGGTTTTTCTTATACAACCGAAGTTGGTGGATACATTAATAGGTAATATGATATGAGAATTAATATTTTAAATATAACATGGAAAAAAATTATATATTTTGTTATTGCTACTTTTTTTATAGCGACAATTTTTAGAAGCTGTTTACATACCGATGAAAATGTAAAAATTGTGGAGCCTATTTTAAGTAATAATGAAATTATTAAAGATAACTATGGGAAAATTAATAATTATCAAATAGTGAAAGTGCGTATTTATAGTGCAACTCCTTATTATGGGGCAGGCAAGACGTTAACATTGACTGTAGATGGTGAAAAAAAAGAAGGGAGACTGAAAATTGATATTAAAAAAAATGATCCCACTCATTATAAAGTAGAGATTATTCGATAATTTTTTTGTATTGATTGGATTGGTCTTATTTTTATAAATTTAAAGTATTGAATAATCTTATGAGGTGAATGGTTGGAATACCAAAGTGTAGATTAAATATGTAAGAGCCTATTTCGTAAAGCTGACTTAATAGTTTTTTAATAAGATTCTTTTTACCTTAGAGGGAGTGAGAGTTGCTGAGTTTAATGTTTTTATAATTAGTGGTTAATATGAAAAAATTATTCTATTTGTAATTGTAGGTTTTATATTTTCACTTTTAATAGAGCAAGTGTTAGGTAAAGCGATGAAAAGCGATGAGAATATAAAATATATAGAACAGATATTAGCTAATGATGGCAAATTAAAGAAGGATTACGGAGAGGTTGAAAGCTATAATATTGTGTCTAAAGGTAGATTTTCTGGTTCGCCTAGTTTACCTGCCCATAACCATTATAAAATTCGTATTCAGACAAAAAATAATAGCCAAGTTATATTTCTTAATATATTTAAGGAAGAATCAGGGAAATTAATAAAGTATGAATATGAGGATTAGTTCTTAATATATTTAAGGATGATTCGGGTAAATTGTTAAAATATGAATATAAATAGTTTTCATGTTTAAATAAAAAACCGCTCTTATAAGAGCGGTTTTTTATGCATTATTTAATATTTTAGAATTTCTTAGAACCACGGTTAAAACCAGTCGATTTGCGTTGGTTACCAGTATTCACAGGAGCCTCTTTTTCATCATCGCGACGTTGTTGACGCAAGAAACCGCCACGACGAGCTGCCATTGGTTTTTCGGTCATACGGTCAGTACGACGTTTTGCCATACCAAATAAACCTGTGCCTTGACGTGGTTTTAATTCAACTGATTTTGCTAGATTATCGATATCAGTTTTATCGAGTTCCATCCAGCGGCCAGTACGTAATTCGCGTGGTAAAATAACTGTACCGTAGCGTGTACGCAATAAGCGGCTTACTTTAAGTTCTTGTGATTCAAAAATACGACGAACCTCACGGTTACGACCTTCTTTCACCACTACTTGGTACCAGCGGTTAATACCTTCACCACCAATTTCCGAGAAAGACTCAAATTTAGCTGGACCATCTTCAAGCTCTACACCAGTTACCATTTTTTGGCGTATTTTAGGCGTTACTTCACCCATAACTCGAACAGCATATTCACGTTCAATTTCATTTGATGGGTGCATTAAGCGGTTAGCAAGCTCACCATCATTTGTGAACAACAATAAACCAGTACTGTTAATATCTAGACGACCTACCATTACCCAGCGGTCATTTGCAATTTGTGGTAAATGATCAAATACGGTTGGGCGTTTTTCAGGATCATTACGTGAACAGATTTCACCCTCTGGCTTATAGTAAATCAATACACGGCGACGAATTTCGTCTTCAATTTGAAACTGAACTTTACGGCCATCAATGCGTAATTCATCGCCTGGTTCAATGCGCTCACCCACTTGGGCAACACGGCCGTTCACACTCACGCGTCCTGCGGCAATAACCTCTTCCATATATCGGCGGGAACCTAATCCGATTCGCGCTAATACTTTTTGCAATTTTTCACTCATGACAGCACAACCTTAGACATAATGATCAACAGTCCACCTCTTTATGATTTCGGTGCATTTGCATCGAGAGCCATAAAGGCTTCCTTGGCGTTCTGTAGGGGAGGCAATTGGCCTATCGAAGCTAGACCAAAAGCATTCAGAAACTGTGGCGTTGTAATTAACAACGCGGGTCTTCCGGGTAAATCTCTAAAACCGGCTTCTTTAATCCAGTTCCAGTCAAATAGTGTTCTAAGAATCTGACTATTATTAGACACACCACGAATTTGTTCAATATCTGCGCGGGTAACCGGTTGATGATAAGCAATGACGGCCAGCGTTTCTAGTAATGAAGGCGACAGTTTAGTTGGTCGCTCTGGCCAAATTTGCGCAATAATACTACGATATTTAGATCTTACCTGAAAGCGAAACCCTTGCGCTGTTTCAATCAACTCAATAGATCGGCCGTGTTGTAATAGCGCGAGCTGTTGTAAGAGTTGACGAAGCTGTTGTTTATTATACTGATTATTAAATGCTTCTTTTAAACGGGCAATTGAAACGGGCGCATCACTGGCAAAAATAATTGCTTCAAGTTGTAATAAGACTTCGTGATGAATGTCAGCTAATGACAAATCAGTATTATTTTGTTCAAAACTCATATTGAAGATCCTTGAATTGCTAAAGGAGCTTCAATACCAGAGGCAATAATTTTAACTCGCTGTTGACGGGTTAACTCTAAAACAGCCATAAATGTAACAACCATTCCCATGCGACCTTGCAGAGGATTGAGTAATTCTTTAAAACTTAACACGTCACCAGACTCTAATTTCTCTTCAATATATGCAATGCGTTCTTCGAGTAATACAGGCTCTTGAGCTACAACATGAACAACAGGTTCTGGGCGGTTAAATATACAGAACAATGCATCATGTAATGCTGAAATATCATAGCCTTCGTAAACAGGAGCGATATGACCTAAGCTCACATTTGCATTGAATGTATCACGCTCAAGAATTGGCATTTGACCTAAACGTTCTGCCGCTTGCTTAATACGTAGATAGGTTTCAAGTCGATCAATCAGGTCCTGCTTGGGATCTTTTTCAATACTGATCGTTGTTGGCTTTGGTAAAAGTAAACGTGACTTTAAATCAGCCAATAAGGCTGCCATCACCATATAATCAGCGGTTAGCTCAATATTTAAGGATTTCATGCTATCCATATAGGTTAAATATTGACTTGCTATAGGCGCAATATCGACTTGAATTAAATCAAAACCGTTTTTTTGAATCAGATAAATTAAAAAATCTAGCGGACCTTCAAACTGTTCGAGCAAAATCTCAAATGCAGCAGGAGGAATATAGAGATCTTCAGGAATCTTGTCATGCCACTCATCTAAAACACGGATGTGTGGAGCGTCTTCCATGGATTGATGAAGTGATTGATTCATTACGATTATAAGCCACGCGAATTTTCAAAAGCATGAGACTTGTTATTCAAGTCAAAGAGAGCTGTAAATAGAAGAACAGCAGATAGTGGCGATCATTCTAAATGAATTGTGCCTTTTAATAAATTACTTAACGACTAAAGTGTAAAAAAAATCCAAAATAAATAAAGAGTATTTTTTTGAGTGATAATACTTTTTTTAAAACTGTTGGTAAAAATTGTAAGTGCTTATTCAAAAGCACTTACATCTCCAATACCACGGCGGATAATTTCAGGATGTTCACCCGATAAGTCGACAATACTTGTGCTTGTTAAAGTACCCAAACCCCCATCAATAAATACATCAATTCGCTTATCTAACTGATTTTCAATATCGTATGGATCATCGAGTGGGTCTTCTTGGCTTGGTAAAATTAATGTACTGGTGAGTAGGGGTTCACCAAGTTCTTTTAATAAAGCCTGACAAATTGGGTTGCTTGGAATACGTAAACCAATGGTTTTCTTTTTAGGATGCATTAACCTGCGCGGAACTTCACTGGTTGCCGGTAAAATAAAAGTCGTAATGGCTGGGGTGTTCGCTTTCAATAATCGATAAGTTGCATTATCAACTTTTGCATAAGTTGCAATATCAGATAAATCACAGCACATAATTGCATATTGGTGCTTTGGCCCTAAACCGCGAATCTGCGCAATACGTTCCATAGCATTTTTATTACCGATCTGACAGCCAATTGCATAGGCAGCATCGGTAGGGTAAACCACAACATCTCCGGCACGAATGCGTTCAACCGCTTGGCTAATGAGGCGTTGCTGTGGATTTTCAGGATGTACATGTAAATGCATCATATTTTTAGAGACTCCATCACGCCAGTGTTAAAATAATTATTAGGCTTTTTAAATAACCTATGCAAGTGATTAACGTGGTTTTTTTGTCAATTAATCAAGGAGTTCACGTTTAAATTCATTTGATTGTAATGCTATGCCTGAACGTGTACATTGGCAAATAAAACCAATAAATACTGCTGCATCACGTGGTAACTTGGCTTCACCTGAAAAGTAACGTTGTACTTGAGCATAAACATTATCTTTAAATATTTTGCCATCTCCGCCATCACCTGTCAGATTATCAAGCGAGACTCTAAATTTTCGACCAAAAGACTGCGCAAATAACCATTCAATTGCCTGTGGCTTAATTTCTACTTGTTCAAATAGACTTTGTTGTTCTTGCGTACGGCCATCGGGAGCGTACCAATATCCTAGATCGGGTAATAGGCGGCGTTTTTCGCCAGCAATAGACCAATGACTGATTTCATGTAACGCGCTGTTCAAAAAACCGTGGGCGAATTGGATTTTAGCCGGACCCTGATTTGTTGCCGGGAAATATTCTGGTTCAAAATCTCCACGAACTAATGTCACATTATGGTGGGAAAACCAGTGATTAAAGTGTAAAATAAGCCAATCGACTTGCTCAGACTCCGATTTTGAGCTTGACCATGGTGAGAGTTGCACTATGTCAGGTACAAGCGTGTTCTGATGAGTTGAATGGGTGCAAACGAGTAATGAAGTGTTAACTTCAGGTTGCGGCTGCAACAGGTGCATTGCTTAATTTACCCCGAGTTCTGTCTAAAGAAGTGCAAAATTGTATCTTAATCTTTGACAGAGTACCGATGAATTTGTAGAATTGCCGCCTTAATTATGTCAGCAAATACCTTTCCGGCACAGATTGAGCCGTTTAAATGGGCTGAACAAGGCTTTACATGGTCAGGTCAACTGTCCTTGTCTCGCTTTGCTCGTATCGCTCGTGAAGCTGTTGGATCAATTGATAATCAATTGGTCAACATAGACTGTAAGCTATCAATGGATGCATATCATCGCATTGTGTGGATGGATGGTCATATAGACACGATAGTTTTAATGGAGTGCCAACGTTGTTTGGAACCTGTTGAAATACCTCTTGTCTTAGACTTTCATATTGCATTAATGGATGATGAGTCACTGATAGAGCGCTTGGATGAGGATGCTGATTTCATCGTTTTAGGTGAAAGTGAGTCTTCGACGAAAGGCGATTATGATACGCCTGCCTCGATTAACTTGCTCGCATTACTAGAAGATGAACTGTTATTGTTGGTGCCTTTATCTCCCAAGCATGATGCTTGTGAAAATAAACATCAACCTACCGTTCAAGATGTTGTTGAAGAAAAACGGGATAATCCGTTTGATGTTTTGGCAGGTTTGAAGGGTAAACTTAACTCATAATTTGTGATATAATTGTGAGATAAGACAACTGAATTTGTTCTGATCCATTTTTTCGATCTTTGTAAGGAGCCATCATGGCCGTTCAGCAAAACCGTAAAAGTCGCTCTCGCCGTGACATGCGCCGTTCACATGACGCTTTAACCGAGAATGCATTAACAGTAGACCAAGCAACTGGTGAGACTCATCGTCGTCATCACGTTACTAAAGACGGTTTCTACCGTGGTCGTCAATTATTCGCTAAAGCAGCTGATGCTGAATAATTGTATGATATGCATTAAGCGTGATGCTTAAGTATAGAAAAAATGGGAGCGAAAGCTCCCTTTTTTTGTTGTTTTTCGCAATTATAAAAATATAAATAACATGTTAAATTTCCGCTCCAGAAATGAGTGAAAACCCAAAAAAGGATTTCTTATGTCTGCTAAACGTCTTGAACAAGTAGCTTTAGCCACAAAAACTGCGTTTGTGTTTCCTGGTCAAGGTTCACAAAAAGTCGGTATGCTTGCTGAACTAGCAGAACAGTTTAGTGGGGTTGGGCAAACCTTTGCTGAAGCTTCGGATGCACTTGGATTCGATCTGTGGCATATTGCGCAAAGTGGCGAAGGCCTCAACCAAACAGAAAATACCCAACCTGTGTTATTAACTGCCAGCATCGCTCTATGGCGTGTATGGCTTGATTTAGGTGGTCTGGAACCTAAGTACCTTGCAGGACATTCTCTAGGTGAATACAGCGCTTTAGTTGCTGCAGGATCTATGAGTTTGGCAGATGCAGTGAAACTCGTGAATTTGCGTGGCAAACTCATGCAAAGCGCTGTTCCTCAAGGGCAAGGAGCTATGGCTGCAATCCTTGGTTTGGCTGATGAAAAAGTGGTTGAACTTTGCCAAATCGTGAATGCAGAAGGTCAAGGCTCAGTAGAAGCTGCAAACTATAATTCACAAGGCCAAGTCGTAATTGCTGGAAGTACAGCATCTGTACAACAAGTAATGGCTTTGGCAAAAGAGCAGTCTGCTAAGGCAATTGCTTTACCTGTGTCAGTTCCTTCGCATTGTTCATTGATGAAACCTGCTGCTGAAAAATTTGCAGAAGCTTTGGAACAAACTGCCATTGAGCTGCCTACCATACCTGTAATACAAAATGTCAACGCGGGAATAGCTACCGATGTTGCTCAATTGCGTCAGGCGTTAACTGCTCAATTGTACCAATCTGTACAATGGACAGACACGATGCAGTTTTTACAGGATGAAGGTATTCACTACGTTGTTGAGTGTGGACCTGGTACAGTATTGAGTAATCTCGCGAAGCGTTTACCAAATATAGAAAAAGCTTTTGCTATCGATAGCAAGAGTAAAATAGAAGATGCCCTAAATGCTGTTTTAGTGGCAGAAGGAAAAATTGCATGACACAAGAACGCAAAGTTGCATTAGTAACGGGCGCGAGTCGGGGCATTGGCGCTGCTATTGCCCAGCAACTTATTCAAGACGGTTATTTTGTTGTAGGTACTGCGACATCTGAATCTGGTGCACAAAAGTTAAGTGAAAGCTTTGGTGAGCAAGGGGCAGGTTTAGCTCTCGATGTGCGTAATCTCGATGAGATTGAAGCAATCGTTTCTCATATTGAACAAAACTATGGCCCTGTGCTTATTTTGGTTAATAATGCGGGTATCACGAAAGACAATTTATTGCTACGCATGTCAGAAGATGATTGGGATGACATTCTCAACATTCACCTCAAAGCCGTATATCGTTTATCTAAACGTGTGCTTAAAGGTATGACAAAAGCGCGCTTTGGCCGCATTATTAATATTAGTTCTGTTGTTGCACACTTTGCAAACCCAGGTCAAGCGAACTACTCTGCTGCAAAAGCAGGTATTGAAGCGTTTAGCCGCAGTCTTGCAAAAGAGATGGGTAGCCGCCAAATCACTGTGAACAGTGTGGCACCAGGTTTCATTGCAACAGAAATGACAGATGCACTTAGTGAAGACATTCGCAAAAAAATGAGTGATCAAGTGGCTTTAAATCGCTTAGGTGAGCCACAAGATATCGCAAATGCGGTGAGTTTCCTTGCAAGTGATAAAGCAGGTTACATTACCGGTACGGTATTACATGTAAATGGTGGTTTATACATGGCCTAAGGCTGATGTATAAACTTTTAAATTTTTTTATATTCAATTAAACTAGTGGCAAATCAAACGCCACGAGCAATGAGGAGAATTCCTGTGAGCGATATCGAACTACGCGTTAAACAAGCAGTTGCAGAACAACTTGGTCTTAAAGCTGAAGAGATTAAAAACGAAGCATCTTTTATGGATGACTTAGGTGCTGATTCTTTAGATCTAGTTGAACTTGTAATGTCTTTCGAAAACGACTTCGACATCACTATTCCTGATGAAGATTCTAACGAAATCACTACAGTTCAATCTGCAATTGACTATGTAACTAAAAAACTTGGTTAATTCGCATATTGCTGAATAAAAAAGAAGGCCACCGTAAGGTGGCTTTTTTTTATTTGAGAAAAATAAAAAAAGAGATACATATTTTTACAAGATCAACCTCAATTGATAGCAGAGGTATCTCTTTTTTCACGTATAACAATAAGGGTCAGTTTAATGACTTTATTATAAACAAGAATATGAGGACTAAAAGATGGGTCTTTTTGATTTTGTAAAAGGTATTGGTAAGAAAAATACCGCTCCTGCAGAACCACAACCAGCTCCAGCAACACCAGCAGAACCTTCTGCACAAGAAGTTGCAAATAAATTATTGGGTTTAATTAAAAGTTTAGGCTTAGGGGTAGAGGGTTTATCTGTAACCTATAATGGTTCAACTGATACTGCGACTATTAATGGTCAAGTACAAAGCCAAGCAGATAAAGAAAAAATTATTCTTATTGTTGGGAATATTGATCATGTAGCACATGTAGATGATCAAATGACTGTTGCAACTCCTGAACCAGAAAGTAAATTTTATACAGTGAAATCTGGTGATAACCTTTCAAAAATTGCTAAAGAGTTTTACGGTGATTCAAATCAGTATCCAAAAATCTTTGAAGCAAATAAACCAATGTTAAAAGATCCAGATGAGATTTTCCCTGGTCAGGTTTTACGTATTCCTCAATAATTGAGGGTAATAAAAAAGGCGCTTTTAGCGCCTTTTTTATTTTTTAAAATCTTTTTGGTATTTTTTGCCCATTTGGTACTGGAGTGTCGGCGTTCTTTAAAACACCGAATAACCATGTTTCAGCATGCTGAACTGCAATTTTTAAAGAATCACCTAAAGCTAAACGACCAGCAATAAAACTAGCTAAAGAACAACCTGAACCATGATACTCGCCATCTAAGCGTGGGCAACTGCTGCTCGCCGCAAGTTCACCATTAATATATAAATTATTTTTTATATGATCAGGTGTATCTTCGTGTCCACCTTTAACTAATACGGCTTTAGCACCCATTTCGAAAAGTTTTTTAGTCGCTTGTTCTAAGTCGTCAGTACCTGTTAGAGCACGTAATTCGACTGTATTGGGAGTAATAATAGTGGCTATGGGAATAAGCTCAACAAATGCTTTAACGAGAGTCGCCTGATCACCTAAAGAACCACCACTGTTTGCGACCAAAACTGGGTCAAGTACATATTGATAGTCAGGATGTGCGCGAAGAAACTCAGCTAGAGCAGCAATATTATCTGTAGTGCCGAGCATGCCTGACTTAACGCATTTAATTGGTAAATCACCTACAACGGCATTTGCTTGAGCTAATAATAGTTCTTTTGAGGTTGCTTCGAAGCCGAATACTTGTTGTGAGTTTTGAATGGTGAGGGCTGTACATGCAATTGCTGCATGAGCACCACTTTGTCCAATCGCTTCAATATCAGCTTGTAAACCTGCACCACCTGAAGGGTCTAAACCCGAGAAACAAAGTACGGTTGGACGCACGGTTATTTCCTTTTCAATTTAAATTTACGTTAGTATAAGAGAGTTTGATTAAACTCTCGACCAATTGAATTAAATACTTTACTGGGTTAGTGATTGAATGGCTATAAAACATATTTTGATTGATTTAGATGGAACTCTAACAGACCCAAAAGTTGGTATCCATACTTCAATTCGCTATGCAATGGATAAACTGGGATATCCTTTAGCTACCGATTTAAATATTGACTGGACAATTGGCCCCCCGTTAAAAGCGTCATTAGCAAAACTGTTAGCTACTCAAGATGATGCTTTGGCTGAGCAAGCATTACTTGCTTATCGTGAGCGCTTTTCAGTTACGGGCTTATTTGAGAATGAAGTATATCCATCAGTTGCCCAAACGCTTAATGCATTAAAAGAAGAAGGATATCGTTTATTTGTTGCCACCGCTAAACCAACGATTTATGCAAAACGTATCTTGGATCATTTTGACTTAAGCCAATATTTTGTACATATTTATGGTAGTGAGTTAACAGGCGAGCGGACTAATAAAGCTGAACTCATTCATTATATTCTTGAACATGAGCAACTAAATCCTGAAGAATGTATAATGGTGGGTGATCGCCAATACGACATTTTGGGTGCTCGCCATAATGGTATTGAAGCAGTTGCAGTGACTTATGGTTATGGAACACCAGAGGAACTTGAACAAGCACAGCCTAAAGCAACGATTGCGCAATTTTCTGAACTTTTAGACTATGTTGAAGAGCAGGCAGCACAAAAGAAAGTATCTTAAATATTATTAAATTTTAATTTAAAGGTTTGGCTTTAATCTAAAGCCAAACCTTTTTTCATTTAAATACCGTGTTGTTGGCGGTATTGAACAAGTTCTTCAATCGTAATCACAGTGAGGTGATGAGTTTGAGCATATGCCAAAACTTGAATGCCAGATGCCATAGTGCCATCTGGATTGGTTAATTCACATAACACGCCAGCAGGTTTAAGCCCGGCTAGTCTTGCTAGATCAATTGTTCCCTCGGTATGACCTCGACGAGTAAGCACTCCACCATTACGGGCACGTAAAGGAAAAACATGGCCGGGACGGTTAAGATCACTTGGGACAGCACCATCTTTAATTGCAGTTTGAATGGTAGTCACACGATCTTTAGCAGAAACACCTGTGGTAACACCTTGAGCTGCTTCAATAGTGACTGTAAAAGCGGTATGGAACTGGCTTGAGTTGTGAGAAACCATTGGGGAAAGTTCTAGATGATCTGCTAGCTCTTCTGTAAGGCATAAACATACAATACCTGAGCCATCACGAATCATGCGTGCCATTGTTTCTACTGTTAAAGTTTCGGCTGCAACAATGAGATCAGCTTCATTTTCACGGTCGAAGTCATCCATAACCAAGACTGGTTTACCTTGACGGATATCTTCTAATGCTTGTTGAATGCGCTGCTCAGCAGGAGAGAGGGCTGAGAAAAAAAGTTCTGGTTGAATTAAGCTAGACATAATGAAACGCTCTCGTAAAAATACGGTTGAACATTTCAGGACTGATGTAAAAACAGGCTGGCACTGAAATAAAACGGATTTATCCCAGTTCGTCGTCTTCTTTCATCCGGACTATACCGTCGGCTTTGGAGTTTCACCAAATCTGCTCAAATTACACAATTTAAGCTCGTGGGCTTGTTAATCTAATCATAAAAATTAACTTTACCACCGGTGGGGAATTACACCCCGCCCTGAAGCGATGGGTTTTATTATAGCGCGCTTGATAAAATTGGCTAGATGCATTTGTAGAATGCTAAGTTTCTTTATGAATAAGTATTTTCATAAATGGAAATAAGCTTTTTAACAAGAGCTTACTTGTTGATATGAAAATGGAATGCTATGTTTTTTATAGAAAATTATAAATAAAATAGGTGTTTCATGCAGATAAGAGACGATTATCCCCTTAGGAATACTTTATTTATTCAGCATCTCCATATTTTCAGTTATGTATTTATGGCGGTCAGTATTCTTTATTTAATTGCTGCTAACTGGTTAATGCTTCCAGACAGTATTCAGCTAGCCATCCCACCACTTATATTACTTGTGACAGCATGGTTCAACGTAAAAGATACCTTAAGTGAAGGAGTTAGGCAGACTTTACATGGTGTTTGCGGTTTGATGGTAGGCTTAAGTTTGGCTGTAATCGGGCAGGTTTATCAAACTGGTGCAGATAGTTATCTGCTTTTCTTAATTTGGACATTACTTTTACTACCATGGCTATATCGACCGAATATTGGAATCTTTGCTTTAATTTGTATTACCAGTCAGCTCACACTTTATTTATTTTTTAAGCAGACTTTTTGGTCAGAAAAATTTCCTTATTTATATCTATTCGCTCTAAATTTATTAAGTCTTATCGAATTTTGGATATGTATAAAGAGGTATTGTGCTTTAAGATTTGTTTTTATCGCTTGGTTTGCCGTTATTTCAATAACGGGAATGATCCAGTTTTTATCAAGTGAACATATTCCTTACCTGATCTCTGCTTTCTTTGCCGGAATAATCACTTTTTATTATTTTTTTAAAACAGATGATCAGCTATGTGCCAGTTTAATGGCTGCTGTTCTTGGTGTGACCGCAACAATATGGCTTGTAGATGGCATTAATAACTTGTTTAAAGATTCTAATGAATTCATTTTTTTATTAATTGCGGGCATTATTTTTATTTGGTTTGCATTAATTAGTTATTTTCTAATAAAAATCTTTCGTGAAAGCCGCTTTTATGTGATTCCTTTAGCAATTGGGGCTTGGCTTGCGGGTCTGGCACTTGCGGCTTTTACGCTGGTGTTTTGGGGGGCTATTTCTTTAGTTATAGGAGTTATTTTTGTTTTTATAGCTGTCATTTTATTGAAAAAATCCCAACATCACTTCATTCGCCAATTTGCCTATTGTTTATTTATTAGTGGGCAGACTGCTTTTTTATTTCATCTTGGTTCAGAAACAGATCAAATTTTATGGGTTTTAATTGCGCAGATTTTTATTCTATTTGTGAGTTATTTCCTTAAACCACACTGGTTCTTCATTTTAATTCAAATGCTCGCTACATATGGCATAGCTTTTATCTATTTGCTGCAACTAGACCATTCATTGTGGTCAATACATTCTACTCAGATCTATTTAAATTTAACTTTGCTCAGCTACTTGGGTTTTAGCTTGGTACTCTTGCCTAAGAGTGGATCAATAGCTCTATATGAGCGTAGTATTTTGTTATGTGTACTTGGAGTAATTTTGGTAGCTTCTTTCTTTGATGCTTTTGTGGGTTTAGTTCCAGAAATCTCGATAGATCAGCAGAGATGGATTTTATATTTACTGCCTAGTATCTGGTTGTTGTGCTTTAGTATTTTTCATTTATATAGACAACTTCATGGAGTCACTTTTTTCGCCTTTTTAATTTTTGGTGTAGTACTTATTACACTTGGCTATTTTGAAATTTTCATTCTGCTCATTATTTTAACGTGGGCATTAAAAAAGCAAGATTATATTGTTTATGGGGTTAGTTTAGCCGTATTTGTTTTAGTATTCTGGCAGCTCTATTACAACTTACAAGTAACTTTTCTAGCTAAGAGTGCCTCAATTTTTATTTCTGGCATTGTATTGTTGGCTTTATATTGGTTACTTCACCATGAAAATCAACGCAATTTGATTGAAGGAGAGAAATAATGAAGAAGTATTTTTCTCTTATTCTTGCACTAGTCACCATCTTTTTCTTTGCTGGGTTAGTGGCGAAAAATGAATGGCATCTGCATCATAGTAAAAGTATTTTTATTGAACTTAGACCTGTTGATCCTCGTTCAATTTTACAAGGTGACTATATGGCACTGGCTTATGAATTAAATTTACAATCTCTTAAAGCTCTTGCAGGAAGTGAGAGTGATGCTCTAGATCAGGTGATTTTTAATCGTTCTTCTGTTCCAGCAAAAGTTATTTTAGATTCGCAAAATCGTGTTGTTCGTACAGTTCTGGATATCAATAATTCATTTGCTGGACAAAGTTTAATTTTAAAAAATCCTGAAAATCGTTTACAGGCTTTATATCCCGCTTCACGAAGCTTCTTGTTTGCCGAAGGTCTAGCTCAATGCTATGAGAAAGCAAAGTATGCTGAATTTAAAGTAAACCTAAAAGGAGATGCAATTCTGTTTGATTTACGAGGAGAGCAACTCCAGCCTTTAAATTGCAAACAGCAAAAAAACTGGTGGGAAGGAACTATTTAGAATTTATAAAATTATAAAAGCCCGTCAATGCGGGCTTTTTTTATTCTTAGAATAAATTAGGCAACTTGAACAGGAATACAATTCGCTGTGTGATTGACTGTATTATTTGGGTTTGCATAGACCAAACGTGGTTTATGAATATTTGCTTCAGCTTCAGTAAAATCACCAAATGTAGCAATAATGACTAAATCACCAACGTCTGCCTGATGTGCAGCACCGCCGTTTACTGAAATAATTCCAGAGTTATCTTCACCACGAATCGCATAGGTCGTGAAGCGTTTACCATTGGTTACATTCCAAACATGAATTTCTTCATATTCGCGAATACCAGCTAAGTCCATCAATACGCCATCAATTGCACAAGAACCTTCATAGTGAAGTTCAGCATGTGTTACAACTGCACGGTGAATTTTGCATTTTAATAAACGAGATAGCATGGCTAGCGTCTCCTAAGTAGACCTAAGAAGATTAAGATCTTATGGTGAAATCTTTAGCTTTTGCGGTTGGCAAAGTGGCTGATGCGCATTTTGCTCCTAAAAAAGCAAGATAGCAAGCTTGATTGTTCAACAATTTAAGTGGGTTTATATGCATTAATTTGATTCATGGCTTGTGGAACTTGACCTTGAACAAGTAGTTTCACTTTAGAAAGGGCATGATCAATTGCTGCATCCATCAGACTTTGTTCACTACTTGGTGCTTTACCAAGTACATGACCTGAAACTCTCTCTTTCGAGCCAGGGTGTCCGATACCAATACGTAAACGATGAAAATTTGGACCAATATGAGGGACAATGTCACGTAAACCATTATGACCACCATGTCCTCCGCCTGTTTTTAGACGAATTACACCAGGGTTCATATCAAGTTCATCGTGAGCAATCAAAATTGCTTCTGGAGCAATTTGATAAAATTTTGCAAATGGAACTACACTTTGTCCAGAACGGTTCATAAATGTAGTAGGTAGAAGTAGACGGACATCGTGTCCTTCTATATTACCACGTCCACTGATTCCGTGAAATTTCGGATCATTTTTTAATGTAATGCCATACTTATTAGCAAGCTGTTCAATGAACCAAAAGCCTGCATTATGGCGGGTTTGGGCATATTCTGAACCAGGATTGCCCAAACCAACAATTAGCGAAATATTTGACACTAATCTACGCCTTTCAACACTTATGCGCGTTTAAAGTCAGCGTGCATAGGAGTGTTTTTCGCTGGGTGACGTTGTAACGCTTGGATTTTAACGTTTTCAACTTTGTCGCCCATTTGGATTTCTATAACTTCTTCAAAGAAAGCATTGTTTTCTAAAGCTTTTACAAGCTGACGAAGTTCTAAAGTAATAGCTACAGGCTCAGCATTTCCACCATAAATGATAGCTGGAATTAATGCTTCGTGACGAAGGCGGCGGCTCGCACCTTTCCCTTGTTTGTCTTCAGCACGCGCTTGAGCGTTTAATACGAAGTTTGCCATGAGTAAATCCTCATTAAAGTTTAAATGTACTAAACTTGCGACCAGTTTAGTGATAGAAAACCCCAGCCAAGGCCAGGGTTTATAAAAGCTGCGGTATTATAAACTATCGAACATCGCACTGATAGATTCTTCGTTATTAATACGACGAATCGTTTCAGCAACCATGCTAGCAACAGAAACCTGACGGATTTTGCCCAAGGTTAATGCTTCTTCAGAAAGAGGAATAGTGTCAGTGACAACTAATTCATCAATAACTGAATTACGTAAGTTTTCAATAGCCTTGCCAGAAAGTACAGGGTGAGTTGCGTATGCAACTACACGGCGTGCACCAAATTGCTTAAGCGCATCAGCTGCTTTACACAATGTACCGGCAGTATCAACCATGTCATCTACGATAACGCAATCACGATCTCGTACGTCACCAATTAAGTGCATAACTTGCGACTCATTGGCTTTTTGACGACGTTTATCAATAATTGCTAAATCGATGTCACCCATTTGTTTGGCAACGGCACGAGCACGTACTACGCCACCAACGTCAGGAGAAACCACCATAAGGTTATCATGCTGTTGTTGACGTAAGTCAGCAAGCAAAGCAGGAGTACCATAGATGTTGTCGACTGGAATATCGAAGAAACCTTGAATTTGGTCAGCATGTAAGTCAATCATTACGACACGATCAATACCAACAGTGGTAAGCATGTCTGCAACAACTTTAGCTGTAATCGGTACACGTGCAGAACGTGGACGACGGTCTTGGCGAGCATAACCAAAATAAGGAATAACAGCGGTAATACGACCAGCACTTGCACGACGCAAAGCATCTGCCATAACCAAGATTTCCATAAGGTTATCATTGGTAGGGGCACAAGTAGGCTGAACGATAAATACGTCTTTACCACGAACATTTTCAGTAATTTCTACTGAAATTTCTCCATCAGAAAAGTGACCGACTGATGCAGCACCTAGAGGGATATGTAAGTGACTTACGACTTTTTGAGCGAACTGTGGATGAGCATTTCCACTAAAAACGACAAGATTGGGCATGAAGCACCCTTGGCGGTTGGTATGTAATTAAATAGATGGCAGGGGCGGCTGGATTCGAACCAACGGATGCCGAGATCAAAACCCGGTGCCTTACCACTTGGCGACGCCCCTAATGCGGCAGAACTTTAATATTTTTGCAATGCAATGTCAAGATCAATCAACAAAAAGCATAGCAATTAAGTCTGTCTTTAAAATAAGAGAATGGCAGGGGCGGCTGGATTCGAACCAACGGATGCCGAGATCAAAACCCGGTGCCTTACCACTTGGCGACGCCCCTAAATTCGATGATATATATGATGGCAGGGGCGGCTGGATTCGAACCAACGGATGCCGAGATCAAAACCCGGTGCCTTACCACTTGGCGACGCCCCTAATATAATCATCATTACAGGTGAGATTGGCAGGGGCGGCTGGATTCGAACCAACGGATGCCGAGATCAAAACCCGGTGCCTTACCACTTGGCGACGCCCCTAACGTGTAACCTTAAAATGATTAAGAGGAGATTCTTTTAAACTATTTACCAAGTAAGATTTACATGGTGAATGGTTAAGAATTTCATCAATATTCATTTCATTTGTTACTTCAATAAAAACACAAGCACCTGTACCTGTAAGCTTTGCTTGACCAAACTGATCTAAATATCGCATTGCTTCTTCTACTTCAGGGTATAACTGTCGAGCTAATGGCTCAAAGTTATTTCCAAAATTAGAAGGTTCTAACTGATAGGCGCAAAATTTAGTGGTCTTAGAGTCTCTTGTCAATGTTTTTTGTGAAAAAAGCAATTGAGTGCTGATAAAACAGTCAGGTTTTAAAATAATGAACTGTTTTTGATCTAAGTCTATGAATGATAAATGTTCACCTATACCTTCAGCCCATGCATTTTTACCATAAATAAAAATAGGAACATCGGCACCCAACTTCACACCATAGTCCGCAAGTTGTTCTTGATTTAGTCCACATTCCCATAATTGATTTAACACAATCAGGGTTGTGGCGGCATTAGATGAACCTCCGCCCAGACCTGCACCCATTGGAATATTTTTTTCAATTTTGATGTGTAGACCGCAGAATTTTTTTGCATGCGGTCTTAGAATTTGAGCAGCCCGATAAATCAGGTTGTCTTCAGGCTGGACTTCACTCAATCCATCAATTTCGATGTGTTCATCCAAAGTCGGTGTAAATGTCATCCAGTCATATAAATCAATAAGTTGGAAAATGGTTTGTAACTCATGATAACCATTTTCGCGTCGGCCTGTAATATGTAAAAACAGGTTGAGTTTAGCTGGAGAAGGAACTCGAATCATAGATTTATATAATTAGATTTAGCGGTTTTGGATGACCATTGTAATACGGTTTTCTTTATCTTCAGCAAGCGCTTGCTTTAAAACTAGCTTGTTTGGCAAAGTTTGTGCGTCATCATAGCTGAAATTAACCGTCCAACCATCTTCAATGAGTTGGTTTATACGATTTTCATTATCTTTACTGATCTGAGCACTTAAGGTTGCAGGTTTAGCCAAAATCCAGCTCGTTAAATGAGTGATTGGTGCTTGCCAACCCGTTGCACGTTCTAAAAGTTCTTCTGGAGAGGCAGCAGTAATTAACCCAGTTTTTGCACTATTTAACTTCACTTCACCAGGTTTACCCTGAATTTGAGTTTTTCCTACACCTAAAATACCGCTTAATTCAATATCAAAATTATCTTGTTGTTGAACCCATGTGAAAAAAGCACTACCAGTTTGCTGTGGTGTGCGAACCCCGATCTTACCTTGTAAATTGAAGTGTTTTTCATCTTGAACTTGTTGGGTAACCGCAGGTTTTGGTTGAGTAAAATGCTGACAACCGGTTAGAAATAATACACTTGACCCACAGATCGCTGTGCACAGTTGGGCAAATTTGCTCATATATTTAACTCTTTTTTGCAGATGTAGGTAAAATTAACGCATCAAGCTGTTGTAATTGTGGATCATTGGCATGTTTTTGTTTCAGTTGTTGTAACACAGCGCTAAATTGAGTTAATGATCCTTGCATATACAATGCTTTAGCATAACGAACGCCAATATTTATATTGTGGCTAAGTTCATAAGCTTTGCCCAACGCCTCTGCCGCAGCTTCATAATCATTCTGTAAAAATGCAATATAACCAAGCGTATCAAGAATTGAGGCTTGTTCTGGCGCATATTCCAAGGCTTGCTCTGCATATTGACGCGCTTCTTTTAACCTACGGTTTTGCAGGGCTAGTGTATAAGCATATGCATTGAGGTAAGTTGGGCTGTTAGGCTCAAGTTGTAATAATTGCTTTAATGTTTTGTCGAGTTTATCGCGGTCAGTATATGGATCAAGTAATAAAACTTCTGCGTAAATGAGTTCCGGATCATCCGGTAAATTCTTTATCGCCTCATCTAATAAATTTAATGCAGCTTTCTTATTGCCCATTTTCTTTAAGATTTCAGCTTGAGCTTGATATAAGAAACTTGCATGTTGAGGATAATTTACGCGTTCTTGAGTAAGGAACCGTAAAGCATCATGTAAATTTTCTTGTTTATCATATATTGCAATCAGATTGCGTCTGGAAACGACATATAAGCTGCCATCAACTAAACGATAGTAAGCTTTTGCGGTTTCATAATGCTGTTTGCGTTCTGCATTAATGGCTAAATAGTAATAGGCTTCATTTTGATATTTTGCAGAGTTTCGTAGGTCCACAAGATATTGTTCTGCTTTGTCATATTGCTTTAAATCAATACTGGTTAAGCCTGCAATAAACAATGCTTCTTCAGCTTTAGGATTGGCTTCTATAACGTTTTCGAGCTTTTCTAAAGCCAGTTGAGATTGATTCAGTTGTATAAGATAGCGAATTTCAGCTAAACGAATATCTAAATTTTTCTTATATTTACGGCTGGATTTTGCATACCATTTAAGTGCACCTTCTTGATCGCTAAGAGCAATAAGTAGGTTTGCTTTCATTAAAATAAAGCTCGTCACTTTAGGACGTCGGCGTAATGCTTTGTTAATGTTGGTTAGAGCAGATTCTAATTGGCCATTTTGGGCTTCTAAGTTGGCGATGAGCGCTAAAATAGAAGGGTTATCTTTTTCTGCACTAGAACGTAAAGCTGTTAATAATACATCTCGATCTTGAGCATTTTCTGGGGCAATACTCGCTAAAATTTGTTCTAAATCAGCAGTTGGATCTATTTTTAAAATTTTATCTAATGTTTCAGCGGCAAGCTGGTATTCATGTGTTTTTAAAGCAATATGTGACAAATAAAATAAAGCAGGTACATCTTTGGGTTCTTGGGCTACCCAATGTGTAGCAATGTTTAAAGCAGCTTGAAAATCATTATATTCAAGAGCAACGTCTAAAGCTCGCTGTTTAATTGAGGTAGAGTTACTTTTAATTGCGAGGACTGTGTAATTGTGCAGAGCATTAGGAATATCATCATAAGCGAGAGCAAATTCAGCGACCATAGTTTGCTCTAATGCCTGATCAAATGAATGCACGGCATAGGTCTCTTGCACAGGACGTGCATAGACATGCGAGGACATGCTACCTAACAATAAGAATGTGGTAGAATACTGTCTTATCGAAGCACCGTTAAAATTAATACGGCTATTCATTTGACGCAATTTTTATTGATCCAAAGTAATGCTTTTTATGACACCGATGTTGCACAATAGCATAAATTTAGCGAAATGATGATCTGATATGTCTTTCTTTGCATTGGGTGTCAACCATCAAACAGCTTCTGTCGAACTCCGCGAAAAAATTGCTTTCAATGCAGAGCGATTAAGTCGTTTGTTTGCCGAACAAAAACATCATCAAAACTTAAAGGATTTGGTGGTCGTTTCGACGTGTAACCGCACAGAAGTGTATGCCATGGCTGAAAATGCCGAAAGCCTTCTGAAATGGTTAGCTGATGCCAATAATATTGATGTACAGCACTTAATTCATCATGTTTATCGTTACGAGAACACGCAGGCAATTACACATTTAATGCGAGTGGCGAGTGGTCTAGACTCTCTCATGCTAGGTGAGCCGCAAATTTTAGGGCAGGTTAAAAGTGCTTTAGCATTGTCTAAAGAAGCTCAAACCGTCTCTCCTGAATTAAACAGTGTTTTTGAATATGCTTTTTATGCAGCTAAACGTGTACGTTCCGAAACGGCGGTGGGTAGTCATGCAGTTTCGATGGGGTATGCGGTTGCACAATTAGCTTTACAGGTCTTTAGTAAGCCAGAAAAACTTACAGTGATGGTCGTTGCTGCGGGTGAAATGAATAGCTTGGTTGCTAAACATTTGGCTGAAATGGGTGTCGCTAAAATTATTATTTGTAATCGTAGCCGTGAGCGTGCTGATCAACTAGCTCAAGAGATTTCACATCAAGTTGAAGTTGAAATTATTGATTTTGCAGCATTGGCTGAAAATTTGTATCGTGCTGATGTTGTGTCGAGTTGTACTGGGAGTTTATATCAAGTTATTGCTTATCCAGATGTTAAGGCTGCGTTAAAGAAACGTCGCTATCAACAAATGTTAATGGTTGATTTAGCAGTGCCTCGTGATATAGATCCTAAAGTTGAAGCGCTTGATGGTGTCTATTTGTATGGTGTTGATGATTTACAAAGCGTGATTGATGAGAACCTTGCTCAACGACGCCAGGCTGCTGTTGAAGCCGAAGTCATGGTTAATCAATTAGCTACCCAGCTTATTACTCATCAAAAAGTTAAAGAGGCGGGCAGTACAATTCATGCCTACCGCCAACATAGTGAAGAAATTAGCCAACAAGAGCTTACGCATGCGTTAGACGCTTTGCATCATGGTGAAAATGCTGAACAAGTATTACAGCAATTCGCGCATCGTTTGACGCAAAAGCTGATGCATCCGACATCTATTTTGCTACGTGAAGCTGCCAAGGCCGAGAATCCTGATTATTTAGAATGGCTACAACAGCATTTACAGGATGTGTTTGATCATGAGCGTAAGCCAAAACATTAAGACAGCAGTCTTAAGCTAATTTGTTTTGTTAATTCATTGAGTTGTTGTCTTAGATTTCTTGATTCAATCAGTGAAATTGGCGACTTAAGCTTTTGACGTAAGTATCTTTCTTTTAGGCCTAAAGCATATTCTTGAGCTAACTTGTCAGCCACTTCAGGTGCCTGTGTTAATGCCTGTATATTGGTTCTTTGCATAATATCGGCAATTTCATGACAATAACTACTACAAGCACCGAGCACATAATAAGTTGCTAACTCTTGATCATCTGGTAAGTCATCAAAAATACGATTTAAAATAGCCAGAACTTTTGCCAACAATTCATCTTGCTGAATATAGGCACGTAATCCTTCAAAATGAATATAAAGAAAAGGGTGATTCATTAAAATTGCAATCGCGAAGTCTTCATCTTTAGTGTGAATGTTAAATGAGAGCGAGGCATCATGGCTGATTTGTGGGGTAAAACGTTTACCCAATCCGAGTTTTTCACGGAAAGATTGATTAAGTAAATAACGGAAAGAGCCCTGTTTGGGTAATAGTTCAGTCAGTTCTCTGAGTTCTCCCATGACTAAGCTTTTGCCTTCTGGGGTGCTAATGTCGTGTTGACCCGTTAAATAGGCAAAGACAAAATCAGACAGAAGAGGAGCTTGTTGTAATAGTTTCTGGAAATTTTCAAGCCCTTCGCGACGGATAAGAGAGTCAGGATCGTGGTCATTCGGTAGCACGAAAAATTTGAGTTCGCGCCCATCATTGAGAAGTGGTAAAGCAATTTCTAACGTTCTGCGTGCTGCTTTTTGACCTGCAGCATCACCATCAAAAGCAATGGTAATACGGCTATTTTGTTTAAATAAAATATTAAGATGTTCTGTATTACTTGCAGTCCCTAAAGTTGCGACGGCACCTGTAATGCCATATTGCTGAAGCGCAATCACATCCATGTAGCCTTCAACCATTAACCAATCGCTAGATTTAAGTTTTCTACCTTCATAAAGCCCATAAAGCAGCTGATTCTTATGAAAGACTTCTGAGTCTGGAGAGTTGATGTATTTAGGCTTGATTTCGTCATTTAATGCACGTCCCCCAAAACCAACAACGCGGCCTTTAGGGTCTCGAATTGGGAAAATGACGCGGTCACGTAATAAGTCAAAATCACGACCATTATCGCTTGAACGGATAAGTCCAAGTTGTTTTAAACCATCAATGTCATAAGGAAAAGCTTTTTCTAAATGTTGCCAGTCTTCTGGAGCATAGCCCAAGCGCCAAAACTGAATAGTCTGATTGCTTAAACCACGTTGTTTAAAATAATTTTTTGCCTTTTGACTATTAGGTAATTGGTGCTCATAGAACTGAGCAATATTTTCCAGTAAGTCATATAAATTACCTTCTTGAACTGGTTCATCAAAACTAAAAGGCTGCTCAAATTGAGCAAATGGGTCATCAAAAAATACAGGTTCAAGCGTGTTATAGCTTTCATCAGTTGGTTGTTGCGGAGTTGGAGTTACAGGCTCTGCCGTATTTGCTTTAGCAACTGGTGGTTTCGTAACCTGACGGGTATAAGACAGCTTTTTATTTTCAGTATTATCTTTAGGTAATTCGACTCCGGCGCTACTCGATAACTCCTTCATCACATCTATAAAATTTCGGTTATCAATGTCCATGAGAAAACGGATCGCGTTACCGTTGGCCTGACACCCAAAGCAGTGATAATACTGCTTGTCACGATAGACATGGAACGATGGGGATTTTTCTTGATGAAAAGGGCAACAGCCGGAATATGTACGTCCCGTCTTTTTCAGTTTCACACGCTGACCAATCAAATCGACAATATCTGTGCGATCTAAAATTTGATCAATCGTATGTTGTGGAATTGCCATAATTCAGATAACCGTATTAAAACTGATGAGAGAGTGATTCAGAATATTCTGACATGATGAGGCAAGATCTACACAATAAATATTTTAATATTTTATAAAAACAAACAGGCAAGTGGTATCACTTGCCTGTTTATTGGTGCTTTTTAAAGTTTGTAACTTATTGAGCTGCGTCGTTAGTACCTTGTGTTGCATCATCTGATTGGGTATCAGTTGATCCATCTGTAGAACTAACAGCAGGGGCAACAGTTGTATTTTCTGCTGGTTGTGGCTCAGGTTTATCTAATAAACCGAAGCTTAAACGATTTGTCCAACTACGCTCTGACTTTGGAGCTTCAACAGTTGTTTTTTCTGGTTCTTCAGTTTCTTCTTTATTCGAATTACCAATTAAACCAAAGCTTACGCGATTGAGGAAACCACGTTTTGGAGCTTCTGCTTCAGCTGTGCTTTCTGGCGTTGCAGCCGTAGATTCACGACCAAAAATACCTAGAGTTGCACGGTTAATCCAATTGCCTTCTTTACGCGCAGCACGCATGTTAACTGTGCCGTCTTTTTTCACCAAGTTAGGGTAATTAAGCTTTAAAACTTCAATATATTGTTGTGAAGTCGCTTTATCACCTAATTGGTTATAACTATAAGCCAAAGTCGCTAATGCTTCTGGAACTTGAGGCGTTTGTGGATAGTGTTCAATTACCCATTGCGAACGCTCTGCAGCTGCGATCCAAGCTTTACGCTTAACGTTAAAGCGTGCAGCAGTCATTTCATTTTCAGCAAGCTCTTGGCCAATAAATTTCATGCGCTGAGCAGCATCAACTGAATATTGGCTACTTGGGAAACGACGAATTAAATCAACAAAATTCTGATAAGCAACTTTTAAATAACTCACATCACGATGAGATTGTTGCAAAGATGTATAGCGCATCAAACTGTCGTAGTTTTGCTCCATATTCGCTACAGCACGAACATAGTACGCATAATCTACATTTGGATGTTGAGGATTTAAACGAATAAAACGTTCAGCTAAGGCAATCGTGCCTTCATAATCTTTTTGTTTAAATTTTGAATATAGAAGTTCAAGTTGTGCTTGTTGTGCGTATTGCCCAGTCGGATAATAAGTATCAATTGCTTCTAAAGACTTGGTCGCATCAAGATATTGACCGCGGTCAAGCGACTTTTGGGCCTTTTCGAAGTAAGCTTGTTCACTAGATTGTGGGCCACTATCGACCACTTCTTTTTTACTTGGATTGCTGCTACAGCCCACAAATGCAGACGCTAAACCTAAAGATAAGGCAAGCATCGTAATTTTATAACGTGGTAGCGACATAAAAACTCCTCTGTTATGTTGGGCAATGAGCTACAATTGCGCTATTAAACCACTTTTATCTCAATGATCAAATGACTTCAGCACAATCTTCAAACACAAACTTATCTGAAACCGACTTCAATTTACTTGAAGATTCTGAGGATGCAGATAACCATACTTCTGATACAACTGCAACACGTTTATCGTTGCAAGTTCAGTTAGATGAAACCTATCTGGGACAACGCATCGATCAGGTTGCGGCCTTGGTGTGGAATGAGTTTTCACGTGAAAAGCTTAAACAATGGTTGAAGGATGGCCATCTGTTGGTGAATGGTAACATTGTCAAGCCTAAGAACCGTTGTGAAGGGACAGAGCTGCTTACACTCGAAGTTGAGCTTGAAGCTCAGACCACGAGTCAACCTGAAAACATTCCACTTAATATTGTCTATGAAGATGACGAAATTTTAGTCATCAACAAGCCAGTCGGCATGGTGGTACATCCAGGGGCTGGCAATAGTTCTGGAACTTTAGTGAATGCCTTGCTTTACCATTTTCCAAAATTGTCGGAACTTTCTCGCGCTGGTTTAGTACATCGTATTGATAAAGATACTAGCGGTTTGTTAGTCGTTGCCAAGAGTCTCGAAGCACAATTTTCTTTAAGTAAACAGTTGGCAAATAAATCGGTTTACCGCGTATACGACTTAGTTGTTTATGGCAATGTTATTGCTGGCGGTACTATTGATGAACCTATCAAACGTCATCCAGTTGACCGTGTGAAAATGGCGATTTTACCGGGCGGGCGCGATGCTGTGACCCATTACAATGTAAAAGAACGCTTTAAAGATTTTACTCGTGTACAAGCTCGTCTTGAAACAGGTCGAACTCATCAGATTCGTGTCCATTTTAGTTATATCGGTTATGGACTGATCGGTGATCAGATTTATATGAACCGTGTACGTGTACCAGCAGGGGCGTCTGAATTACTCATTGATACTTTGCGTGGTTTTAAACGCCAAGCATTGCATGCAGCTAAATTGGGTTTAAAACACCCTCGTACTGGTGAAGAAATGCTATTTGAAGCGCCGTGGCCTGAAGATTTTACACATTTAGTGAATGTGTTACGTTCAGAAAACGCTGCATATTAAGGACGCATATATGGAATTTGTTCAAGGTTTACCTCAAGGCGTATATGTAGGCCAGACACGTGTTCAACATCCTTTGGCATTACCAACGGATCAACTTGAGTTGTCTGGCTTTAATCTGGCTTTACATGTCAACGATGATGCAGGGCGTGTTCAGCAACATCGCATGATATTGCTAGATGAGTTTGCTAAGTTCGGTGTTAAAAAAATGACATGGATGACTCAAACACATAGTACGATTTGCCATACAGTAAATGAACAAATTCCTTTTAAGGCTTTAATTGGTGATGGTTTGGTCACTCAAATCAAAGGTCATGCTTTAATGATGATGACCGCTGATTGTTTACCTGTCGTGTTAGGTAATGCCGAAGGTACTGAAGTCGCAAATTTGCATGCGGGTTGGCGTGGTTTAGCTGGTGGGATTGTTGAAAATACAGTTGCCGCTATGCATAACCCTCCAGCTTGGGCATGGTTAGGAGCTGCGATTAGCCAACCTTGTTTTGAAATTGGGGCTGAAGTAAAGGCTGCTTTTTGTGACAAGTATCCTGAGTTGGAAACAGCTTTTGTTGAGGGAGCAGCTCCAAATAAATTTCATGCAGATTTATATGCAATTGCACGTTTTATTTTGCAGAGTCTAGGTGTGAAAAGGGTTTTAGGCGGAGACCAATGTTCTTATCAACAAAGCGATGAATATTTTTCTTATCGTCGTGATGCGAAGACTGGGCGTATGGCTACCTTTGTTTTTATCTAAGCTTTATAAACATCAGTAAATCCACTCTCTTATTTTGTAGTAATTAAACAAAGTAAGAGAGTTTTTATTTAGCTTAACGATATTGGGATTGTGAAGTGTATCAAAACGCTTCTATTTCATATTTATAGATGTAGGTTTAGCAAGTGTTAATAAAATGATAAAATAGAAAAAATCGCTCAAAATTTTAATCTTATGTCTTTGTCTGAAAAACATCTCTCTATTGTTTACCACAGTCCATATGGTCATACCGCCAAGGTGGCCGCTGCTATTGCTGCTGGTGCAGAGGTGATGGGGGTAAAAGTACATCTAATGAATATTGAGCATATTAATTGGGATGCGCTTGATGCATCACAAGGCATTATTTTTGGATCACCTACCTACATGGGAAGTATGACTGCCGACTTTAAAAAGTTTATGGATAGTACTTCTAAACGATGGAAAGAACGTTTGTGGCAAGGCAAGCTTGCGGCTGGCTTTGCAAATTCAGGTGGATTAAGCGGCGATAAACTCGCGGTATTACAACAATTAAATATTTTTGCCATGCAACATGGGATGCTTTGGTCAGGTTTGCCTTTAATGACCACAGGGCATAGTGAAAAAGATTTAAACCGATTATCTAGTTGTTTGGGCTTAATGACCCAGTCAGATAATGCGCCTGTTGAAATTACTCCTCCACAAGGCGATTTAGATACAGCTAAATGGTTTGGTGAATATATTGCTGGATTGCTTTATCGTATAAGTTAAGTTAAATATTTGATTTTATTTAAATAAATTATTAGTTGTTAATATAATTACAAAAACGTAGTATTTTTTTTGTTCAATTTTTATTATTTTTACCAAATGGTTTATTTGGACAATGATGTCCAAAACTTAATAAATAAAAAAATGGAATAATCATGAAAATTTTTTTAACAGCTCTTTGTCTAAGTTGGGCTAGTTTAAGTTATGCCAATTTAGAATCTGCAAATCTTGTTCAACTCACTGATTCAGAACTTTCTAAAGTTGAAGCTCAGGCACTATTTTCATTTACCTACACTGACCCAAAACAAGCTGATGCTTCGATGAGTCAGCAAAATATTGGCTTTTATAAATTAGGTTTAGAGGCCAATCTTGAACTAAATGCCAATGTTAATAAGTTGCAATTAGGGTGTGGCGGAGTAAACGGTTTAGGTGGGTGTGATATTGATATTGATAACTTAAGTTTAAGTGGTTTAAGCGATACAAGTGAGGGTCGAGCTTCATCTTCGGCTGTTTTTAGTAATCCATTTATTGAATTTGCAATTAAAAATCCAGACAGCGCAGCTTTGAGGGAAATTAAAGGTTTCCGTCTAAGTGCGGAAAAGGTTGTGGGCCTATTGACTATGGGGCTTGAAAATTCAGAAACGCCAAATGGAATTAATAGCTTAAGTGGTTATTTAAAAATTAAAGATACTACTGGTTTAGCTTATACCGCTGCTCGTAATATGTCTTATCAAGATACAGGCAAGACCATTGATGGAACTGTGAATGCATGTATCGGAATTTGTATCCCTTTAGGATTTAATTCATCTGATTATAATTTGCAATTACAACAGACCACTGCACCTATTGTTATTAATGGGCAAGTCATTTCTGGTTCACGAATGAATAATGTCATGCTGAACGGGGTAGCAAATATCGATCAGCTTAATTTCTCAGGAGATCTTAAAGCTTCTATTAATGCTGCACTGGGCTTATTAAATTTACAAAAAAATGTAACAGGTAGCATTACCGGATTAAGAGCTGCATTGACTGTTGATCAAAGTCTTGGATTTATTCATAAAATTGAACTAAACAATCCTTTTTCACTTTCTTTGCAAGGCCAACAAATATTTTGGCCAGGTGCAGATGCAGCAGCGGAACGTGGCTGGTGGATGGCTTTTGATGATGAAATTGATATTGGCAATGTGACGCCAAGTAAACAAATTGAAATAACTAATGACGTTTTAAAGCAAGTGGTCGGCCCAATTAGTGGTTATTTAACCGCAAATCCAGTGAGATGTAATCTTTTAAATTGTTTGTTTGGTGAAGACTTGGCAGTTGGTGAAGTTAAATTACCCAATACGATTGTGAATTTCCCATTGAAAGATTTACAACTTAAAAATCAAACTTTTGCACCGAACTGTTACGGTAATTTAAAATTCTGCTAAATTTAAAGTAACATAAAAAAACCTTTAAAGTTAACTTTAAAGGTTTTTTTATTACTTATGAAATATACGAGCTTTATCACGTTGCCAGTCACGGTCTTTTTCAGTTGCACGTTTGTCATGAAGCTGTTTACCCTTCACAAGTGCAATCTCTAGTTTGACTAAATGACCCTTCCAGTAACACGCTAAAGGAACGCATGAGTAACCTTTCTGGTTAACTGCACCCATTAGGTGTTCAAGCTGACGTCGGGAGAGCAATAGTTTACGGGTACGTGTTGCCTCAGGTACAACATGGGTCGAAGCAGATAATAAAGGCTGAATTTGTGAACCAAGTAAAAATGCTTCGCCATTTTTGAAAATGACATAACTTTCCGTCAAAGTCATACGTCCAGCACGTAAGGATTTTACTTCCCAACCTTGAAGTGACATGCCTGCTTCAAATTTTTCTTCGATAAAATAATCATGACGGGCACGTTTATTTTGTGCGATTGTTCCGCCATTATGTTTCTTTACTACTGTTGCTTTCGCCATAATTCAAACTTCCACAATTATGCCTATTGTGCCGTAAACTGATGCTAAGGTGAAGTTTTTCCTGCACATGAATATTTCGCCTCATGTATAACTTTTGCTAAAATAGGTTCACAATATAATTAGAGTACTAGCGGATGTCTAAAACGCGTGTAATTTATCCTGGAACATTTGACCCCATCACGAATGGACACGTTGATTTAGTTACTAGAGCATCAAGAATGTTTGATGAGGTTGTAGTAGCAATTGCAATTGGACATCATAAAAACCCTTTGTTCAGTCTAGAAGAAAGAGTTGAACTGGCCCAAAGCTCCCTAAGCCACCTATCAAATGTTGAATTTGTCGGCTTTGATGGTCTGCTGGTTAATTTTTTTAGAGAGCAAAAGGCAACAGCAGTACTTCGTGGTTTGAGAGCGGTTTCTGATTTTGAATATGAATTTCAACTTGCCAATATGAACCGTCAACTTGATCCACATTTTGAAGCGGTGTTTTTAACACCATCTGAGCAGTATTCATTTATTTCTTCGACATTGATTCGGGAAATTGCTCGTTTAAAAGGGGATGTAACCAAGTTTGTTCCGCAAGCTGTGGTTGAGGCCTTTGAACGTAAACATCAACAAGGTTGGTAACGTGTCGTTATATATCACCGATGAATGTATAAACTGTGATGTTTGTGAACCAGTTTGCCCGAATGAAGCAATTTTCATGGGTGAAGTGATTTATGAAATTCATCCAGATTTATGCACTGAATGCGTTGGTCATCATGATCAACCGCAATGCCAATTGTTTTGTCCTGTAGATTGTATTCCTAAAGATCCGCAGCATGAGGAAACTGAAGAACAGCTCTTCGACAAATATAAAAAAATAATTGCTCAAAAAAGCACGAGCAATTAGTAAATAAATTTGTTAATATGCGCCCCTGAAGTGAGCTGGATGGTCGCTGCTGTGGAGGTCTTCGTGACTGAAGCAGGGGAGGAAAGTCCGGGCTTCATAGGGCAGGGTGCCAGGTAACGCCTGGGCGGTGAAAGCCGACGGAAAGTGCAGCAGAGAGTAGACCGCCTCATTCGTGAGGTAAGGGTGAAAGGGTGCGGTAAGAGCGCACCGCGTGTCTGGTAACAGTTCACGGCATGGTAAACCCCACCAGAAGCAAGACCAAATAGGAATCCTGAGGTACGGCCCGTACTGGATTCGGGTAGGTCGCTTGAGCGTATGAGTGATTGTACGCCTAGAGGAATGACCATCCTCGACAGAACCCGGCTTATAGGCTCACTTCACCTAATTTATTTAAAAATTTTTCTTGACGTGCATTAAAGAAACTAAGATAATACGCGCACAGTTTTCGGCTATGTAGCTCAGTTGGTTAGAGCACCGCACTCATAATGCGGGGGTCACAAGTTCAAGTCTCGTCATAGCCACCATTTTATAGACCACGCTCCTGCGTGGTCTTTTTTTATGCTCATTTCCCGATAAAGCGTAGTTCTAAAGATCGATTTTATAATAATGCGATGTTGTTTGATTTTTGATTGGCTTATTAATATTTAAAAATTTTATTTCCATTAGCCGAAATAGGTAATAAACATATCTTAATTGCAGTGGAATTGGCATTACACCATTCTTACCGTAAATGCATGAACTCGCAGTACGCAGCGCTGATTTTGAATTACATTATGCCTACCGTTCACCTGAACATGCGGCTTTGTTAGATGAGTTAAAGCAGAAACATGCTGAGCATATGTTTAGTTATGTTGATTCAGAAGGTTGTGCATTAAATTTGGATGAATTGATTTCATCACAACCTAAGGGCACACATGCCTATGGGCCTAAACCAATGATTGATGCTGCGATTGATTGTTGTAACAAGCACCGTTACGCGATGAATATATTCACTGGCAACAATTTGCTTCAACAGTTCCTGAAGATGGTGAGGCGTTTACAGTGGTGCTTGCTAAGTCCAAACAGGAAATTGAAGTGCAAAGTAATGAGACAATTTTACAAGCCATTGAAACATTAAATATTGATGTGGAATGTTTATGCAGAGAAGGGGTTTGCGGTACATGTGAAACGGCTATTTTAGAAGGTGAGGCCGAGCATTTCGATCAATACTTAAGTGATGCAGAAAAGGCTTCACAAAAGAGCATGATGATTTGTGTATCAAGAGCAAAAGGTAAAAAATTGGTATTGGATCTTTAATATATTTCTATGGTCGATCAATTATTTAAAACACAAATTTGCTAAAAAATGAACAAATAATAATGAACTGAATCTTATTTGTTCATTTGATGGGATTTAGTGGTTTTGAACTCTTGACCTGTTCTGTAGAACTATAGATAATGCGCACACAGTTTACGGCTATGTAGCTCAGTTGGTTAGAGCACCGCACTCATAATGCGGGGGTCACAAGTTCAAGTCTCGTCATAGCCACCATTTTAAAAACCATGCTCATGCATGGTTTCTTTTTGTCTTTTTTTACTCATTAAAATGTTTTTCAATAATATTGAGTGTTTTTGAGCTTTGATAAAAAGGAGCTAAAATCGTTTGAAGTAACGGTTCTAAAATACCGTGTTCATTAAAGGCATTCATGACCTTAGGGTAAAAACGTAAGGCTTCAGTTTGTAAATCGGTTTCAGTTAAACCAATCTCACTTAATACTTCAAATAAACTTTCGTTTTTATAAAAGTCATAAAAAACTTCTACACCATACAGAATAAGATCTTGCATAAATTGTGACTGGCGTAATTCTTTCCAGTATTCGTAAATTAAAACAAAGAACTCTTCAACATCAAGAGGAGTTAATTGCTTCATAAACTCATACATTTTTTTATGTCTAAGATCTTCCCATACATGTCGTATCAGACTTTCTAAATCTTCACTCGATAAAAGACTTAATTCTGTGAGTTGCTCATGAATAAAGCTAGCAATCCAAGTTTCAAGTTTATGCTCAAGACGTTGTTGCTGTAGAAAGGAGAATTTTTTGAGTTTATGTTGCCACTCAAAGTGGTAGTCATCAACTCTAGATGTGCTTAGAAATTTTGGTAATTTTTGTTCTAAGGTTGAGGTTGCAATATATTGGCAAAGTTGTTGTACAGAAGGACTGCTTCTTAAAAACTGATTGAGATAAAGAGGAATATGTTCCATTTCTAAAAATTTGGAGAGCCACATCTCAAATTGGTGGTCAGATACCAAATCTTGTAGCTGAATTGGAGATTTCATGGCAGATAGATAAATACGCTGCGCAATTTCCCCAATAAACTCAAGTAAACCAGCACCTAGCTGCATTTCAAAAGCATAACGTTTCACAACGGCTTGTAGTTGCTCTAAATCAACAACTTCATGAAGTTTTATTTCATCAGCATGTTGCATAAAGAGTTGAATGAACTGCTGGAAATAAATAGGTGAGTTTTCTATAGATAATTGTTTTTTGAAAAATTCCACCTGCTCAAGCAAAAGTGCTTGAGCAAGTGCTGTATTTTTTGATGAGTTTTTCTGCTCAGTCATTCGCTGTCCAACCGTTGACAATCGGATAACGTCGTTCACGACTAAATGCACGAGAAGTAATTCTCGGCCCAATCGCGCCTTGACGACGTTTATATTCATTACGATCAACTAAACGGATGACTTTTTCAACTACTTCTTTATCAAAACCTTTGGCAATAATATCTGCCTGACTTAAATCTTCTTCAATGTATGCGTAAAGAATGGCATCTAATACATCATATGCTGGTAAAGAGTCTTGGTCTTTTTGGTCTGGGCGAAGTTCTGCTGAAGGTGGACGAGTAATAACACGTTCAGGAATAACAGGAGTTTCACTTAAGCTATTGCGGTATTTCGCTAATTCAAACACGATAGTTTTATAAACATCTTTTAGAACTGCAAAACCACCAACCATATCACCGTAAAGTGTACAGTAGCCAACTGAAAGCTCAGACTTGTTACCAGTAGCGAGTACTAAATTACCAAATTTGTTTGATAAGCCCATGAGTAATGTGCCGCGTGCGCGCGCTTGTAAGTTCTCTTCGGTTGCATCTGCTGGTGAGTTGCCAAAGAAAGGATACAAGGTTTGCATAAAGCTATTTACAACTGAATGTATTTCAGCGATACCGAAAGTTACACCCATACGACGAGCTTGTTCTGCTGCATCTTCAACACTAATTTGAGAAGTGTAAGTATAAGGCATCATTACAGCTTGTACTTTTTCTGCACCGATTGCATCAACGGCAATTGCGAGTGTAAGGGCAGAGTCAATACCGCCAGATAAGCCTAAAATTACACCTGGGAAGCCTGAGCGCTCTACATAATCACGTGTTGCCAGCACTAAGCCTTGATAGATCTCTGCAAATGTTTCTAAAGCAGGAGCTGATTCTGTGACTTTAAATGATTTGTTTTCATGGTCAAATTCAGCAATATAGAGGTCTTCTTTAAAGCTCGGTGCTTGTAAAGCAATTTCACCATTTTTATTGCTGACAAAACTTGTGCCATCAAAAATTAAATCATCTTGTCCGCCCACTTGGTTAACGTACACAATGTTTAGATGGAGTTGTTTTGCAAGTTCACTCAAGGTTTGTGTGCGGTGTTGTGGTTTACCGACTTCATATGGTGATGCATTCAATACAAGAACGGTATCAACATTTAATTGGCTTAACTGTTTTACGGTATTAAGTGACCAGATATCTTCACAAATCAATACGCCAAACTTATGTCCAAGATATTCAAACACCAAATGCTGATGCCCTTTTTGGAAATAACGTTTTTCATCAAAGACGCCGTAGTTTGGTAAATTGTGTTTGTTAAAAACACCCAAAACTTGACCATCTTTCATGACAGCAGCTGAATTATAACGTTGACCATCTTCTGTCTGGTTCACAAATCCGAAAACCATGACAATATCTTTAACTTCGGCAAGTTGAGCAAAAGCCTTTTGCATACGTTTATTTAAATTTGGACGTAGCAGTAAGTCTTCAGCTGGATAACCAATAACAGAAAGCTCGGGAAAAATAATCAGGTCAGCGTTTTGTTTTTTCGCCTGATTTACTTGCTCAATCATCTTTTTGGTGTTTGAGTCAATATTGCCAATATGCGGAGAAAACTGAGCAAGGGCAACTTTAAAACTTTTCATTCAAACCTAATCCTAGATCATAACGAATATAGATACACACAGTGTTGATTTTTATAAATATAATTTTTCAACGATGTGTATGGTGCGATAGTAAACAATTAAAATAGTAAACAAAAATGTCAAGATCAATAATATATACCAATCACATATTTTCTGCGTAAAAATAACGAGATTTTCTGTATAGAATAGAAACAGGCTTCATTATTTTTATTGTTTGTATACTGCCTTATCAGAAGCTAATTTGGAATAAGCGCGTTATACTTTTTTCAATAATTTGAATTAAATAAGAGTGATTTTCTAGTTTAAGTAAGTATTTCTGATTTATAAGAATTCTCATTTACATTAAGTAAAAAACGTTACGTTCAAAGAAAGACTGATTATTTAGTTACAAATGAAGTTGAGGAGAACAGATAATATTTGGGATTTTTCCAGAGCAAATGTCACGGGCAATTTCACCTTGTTGCTCAATATTATACGTGCTAAATGCCTTATGGGGAGAGTAGGTGTATTTATAGGGATTGTATTTTTTAAAGCTAAGATAATAGGCCGATTGCAACAATGCGCCTTTAACTAGTACATGAATACCTTTTTGATATTGCATGACATGAGTGAGTTCGTGAATAAAAATACCCTGCATAAATTTAGATTCTAGAGCGTAATTTTCACTGTAATCGGAAGAATTAACATAGATATTTCCGTTTGGTGCCATAAAAATACCGCAAGATTGCCAAGGAAGGTAGCGAGTAGCAATAATTTTAGGTTGCTCACAATTGAGCATGTCACCGAAAATGAGTTGTGCTAATACTTTTTCTTGAGCAGTTAAATATCTAATCGGATAGTTTTTTAAGTGACGAAAAATAAAAAGCGTAAGACGTATAAATTGTTGTTGGGTTGAGCGTTTAAGGGCAGTAAGGATTAGCATAGCTTTGCCATTAAATGAGTTCATTTATCTCTTTAGAATAGTATAGATTACTCATTAGTAAATAAAGAGTCAGATTGATTCATTGTATACAACCTTAAGAAAACATTGATTTTATGCTTTTGATTGAACAAAGGTGAATATAGGAATCACTCTGAGAGTTCTTAGGGTCTAAATCAAAAAAATTGTCTAAAAAGCAAAAGCCCCAGTTAAAACTGAGGCTTTACGACAACTAAAATAATAACTGCAAATAAAATTAAGGTTGGCATTTCATTAAAGAAGCGCCAGAACTTATGTGATTTGTAGTGAGCATTTCCGATAAGTTTTTTACGGTAGTAGCCACATGCCAAATGATAGATGACTAATAAAGCAACTAATCCGACTTTAAGGTAAAACCATGTTGCCTGATGGTAATGTCGAGTTGCATCGCCCCAATCTACAAGAAAGTGGGCTGTAATTAATGTGGCAATCATAGAAGGCCACATAATTCCGCGATACAGCTTACGTTCCATTACTTCAAAGCGTTGATGACTAGCAGCATCTTCACTCATGGCGTGGTAAACATATAGCCGTGGTAAGTAGAACAAAGCAGCGAACCAACAAACCACAGCAATAATATGTAATGCTTTTACCCACAAAAAAGCATCAGAAGGTGCATCCATCGATAATCCTACGTGGGATTATGCATCCCACTTTTTGAAAATAAGGCAAGCGTTAACACCGCCAAAGCCAAAACTGTTACTCATTACAGTATTCAATTTTGCATCACGTTTTTCAAGTACGATATCAAAAGGTTTTGCGCCTTCATCAAGTTCAGTCACATTGATGTTTGGTGCAATAAAGTCATTTTGCATCATTAGAACAGAGTAGATAGCTTCTTGTACGCCAGCTGCACCTAAGCTATGACCTGTCATAGATTTAGTTGAGCTAAGAGGAGGTACATTGCCTTCGCCAAATGCACGTTCCATTGCTTTAAGTTCAGTAATGTCACCAGCTGGAGTAGACGTACCATGTGTATTTACATAGTCAATTTTGTCTACGCCATGTTGCTTAGCTTCTTCAAGCGCCATTAATACACAACGTGTAGCACCTTCACCGCTTGGAGCAACCATGTCTGCGCCATCGCTGTTTGCAGCATAACCAACGACTTCAGCTAGAATGTTGGCACCACGTGCTTGAGCGTGTTCAAGTGATTCAAGTACAACAAAACCACCACCGCCAGCAATAACGAAACCATCACGGTCTGCTGAATATGGGCGAGATGCTGTTTCTGGAGTTTCGTTATATTTTGAGCAAAGTGCACCCATTGCATCAAACAATAAACTTTGAGACCAATGATCTTCTTCACCACCACCAGCAAGCATAAGGTCTTGTTTGCCGAGTTGAATCAGGTTATACGCATAACCAATTGCGTCAGCAGAAGTTGCACAAGCACTTGTAATGGTATGAGCAATACCTTGCAATTTAAATGCAACACCTACGTTTGCAGTAATAGTGTTTGACATGTTGCGTGGTACGAAGAAAGGTCCTACTTTACGAGCACCTTTAGTCTCTAAAAGCTCTGTCATTTCAACAACAGAGGCAGTTGAACCACCACCTGAACCGCCTGCGATACCGTAACGTGGATTCCCACCAATTTGCTCAGCAGTAAGACCTGCATGTTCAACAGCAGCTACAGCAGCATTGTAAGCGTACATTGCACATACGCCCATAAAGCGTTTTAACTTACGGTCAATATGATCAAAATCTTGGTCTGCAGCAGCACTCACATGACTTTTAAAATTGAGTTCAGCATAAGTTGGGTTAAAACGTGTCCCGGAGATTCCATTTTGAAGTGAATGAGTAACTGCTTCTAAAGAGTTACCGATACATGAGTTAATACCCATACCAGTGATTACAACACGTTTCATCTACAGGTCCCTTTATGGTGATATTAAGAGTCTAGCGTGATCAACAGCTACGAAAACGAATAGGAGAATATAGCTGTAAGAAAACAAGACTCATGTTTTTTCGTTGTTAACATGATAGCAGAAAGGATTTTTATTTCTTATGGCAAATCTTTATGACAATTTTACATTTAAAAAAAATAACTAAATACATGGTATGTTGCATTTAGGGTTAACTAAAATACACACATTCAAGTTGAGATAAATCCACATTCCACCTAGTATTTATGTCTAATTAGATAAATTAAAAAATCGAGGTACTTGATGACAAAATTTAATAATAATCAATCTGACAATTTGTTTTCTCAGGTCTTCGGAGTGGCTAAAAAGCTCAGTTCTACAGGATTGAGTATCTTACAACAGAACCAATCAGGTGATGTCAGTAAGGTAATTGAACCAATTCCAACTGGTAAAACGGTTGAAGGAAAATCGAGAACAAAAAGCCCATTTGAAGTTGAGCAATATGAAAGTCCTCAACAAATGCTACGTGAACAATTGCCGAAAGTAACTCGGCAGGTCTTTGGGCGACATTTTACAAAAGTAAATGGTGTGGCTACATTTCTTTCCCCAAATTGGGATGAAAAAATCTCAGGCTATTTATTTGATTGGCTGAATGACTTTAGTTCAAAAAGCACCTTAACTGAAAAAATCTTAGAAGAGGCGGGTGCTAAAGATTTGTTTGAGCTAACTAAGGATACGGGCCGTTCTCAGCGTTTAAGTCAGGCGCTCATCGAGCAAAATAAATTAATTGCGACAATACAAGGGGCAATTACTGGCGTATCGGGTGTGGTTGGTGCTGCTGTAGATATTCCTGTTTCACTTGTGTTGGTTTTAAGAACGATTTATCAGACTGGAAGATCACATGGCTTTGATCTTCTGGAAGTTACAGACCAAGATGTTGTCGAATTTATTTTTAAAGAAGTTGATATTAGCCTGATTGCCGAAAAGCAAACTCTATTATTGGCTTTAAAAACATTGCGGAATATGTTGGAAACACAAGATATTCATCAATTTCAGCAAGTGTTAGGTTCAACTACTGATTTAGATACTTTAAAGAAATGGCTAGTTGATGAAGATGGGGAGTTTAAATGGAGTTGGTTAAATCGTATTCCTAAACTCTCAGCCTTTGGCAAAGTTACACCAGTTGCTGGCGCTGTTTTAAGCGCTGTATATAGTTGGAAACTACAAGAAGATGTTGGTCATAAAGCACAGGCTATCTTTGGGGCTGCAAGACATTATTTAAATGAACATCCAAGTGAGCATTTATCTCCGCTACAGGCTTATTATGCTGCGGTTACGCTTATCCAGAAAGCTAGTCCACGTCTTTTAAATGTGGGAGAAGATGGCAATATTCATGCTGCACATCATCATAAAGTAGAAAATCATGATGTCATTTCAAAAGTATCTATTGTCTTAAAGCCTACTGAAGGTAAAAAGAGTGAAGAGAAAATTCAGGAAAATGTTCATCAAGGTATCGAGCAACTTGTTGATAAACATGTAGAAGAACATGAGCATACAGAGCAAAAACCAGCTCTAACTCCTGACGAAGATGAAGAAGAGTTGGAGGGTAAAAAATATTCTTAACAATACGCTTACAAATAAGAGCTTTAAAAATAAAATCTGAACTCTATTTAAATTTGTAAGTTATCCTGTCAAAGATTGATATGGTCAACATTTGGTACGTATTGCCGTGTTGACCATTTTTGCATCTTAGCTTACAATTATGTGCCCTTAAAAAGAGGTATTTTCTTTTTAAGGTTTTTTAATAACGGGAGAATTGCCATATGGCAACAACGAATCAGTTGATCCGTAAGGGTCGTACGACTTTGGTTGAAAAATCCAAAGTTCCTGCGTTGAAGGCTTGTCCACAACGTCGTGGTGTTTGTACACGTGTTTATACAACTACACCTAAAAAACCTAACTCAGCTATGCGTAAGGTTTGCCGTGTTCGCTTAACTTCAGGTTTTGAAGTATCTAGCTACATCGGTGGTGAAGGTCATAACCTACAAGAGCACAGTGTTGTTCTTATCCGTGGTGGTCGTGTTAAAGACTTACCAGGTGTACGTTACCATACCGTTCGTGGTTCATTAGACTGTGCTGGTGTTAAAGATCGTAATCAATCACGTTCTAAATACGGTACTAAGCGTCCTAAGAAGTAATTCTAGGAAACTAGTCCAATAAGCCCTTTAGCGTTTCGCTTGTTTGAATTCTTCATAGATTTGTAATTCAAGCGACGTATAGTAAGGCCAGCGTCGTGTACATGACACTTGTACAAACTGCTGGATTATCCTGAAGTGTCATATTATTAGGTGTATTAAAATGCCAAGACGTCGCGTAGTCGCTGCTCGTGAGATCCTTCCAGATCCAAAATTTAGCAGCCAAACAATCGCTAAATTCATGAACCACGTAATGCAAGATGGTAAAAAATCTGTTGCTGAAGGTATCGTTTACGGTGCTTTAGAACGTGTTCAAGAAAAAAACAAAGTAGACCCAGTTGAATTTTTCGAGACTACTCTTGAAAAAGTTCGTCCTATGGTTGAAGTAAAAGCACGCCGTGTTGGTGGTGCTACTTATCAAGTACCTATGGAAGTACGCCCATCCCGTCGTACTGCCTTAGCAATGCGTTGGTTAGTAGATGCTGCTGCTAAGCGTTCTGAAAAAACGATGGCTTTACGTCTTGCTGGTGAGTTGCTTGATGCAGCTGAAGGTAAAGGTTCAGCAATCAAAAAACGTGAAGACGTGCATCGTATGGCTGAAGCCAACAAAGCCTTCTCTCACTACCGTTTCTAAGCGGATAAAACAGTCCCTAATCAGGAGAATATTCATGCGTACAGCAGCTCGATTCAACATTGCTCTTTATCAAAGTGGGAGCTTTGCGGGTATTTAAGTTGCCTGCTTGGATATTTGTGCGCATCAATTTAATTGATGCGTCCTGTTTTAAATATAACATTTAGGAATGTAGACATAATGGCTCGCCAAACCCCAATTAGTAATTACCGTAACATCGGTATTTCTGCGCACATCGACGCAGGTAAAACAACTACAACAGAACGTATTTTGTTCTACACAGGTGTATCTCACAAAATTGGTGAAGTACATGATGGTGCAGCAACAATGGACTGGATGGAACAAGAGCAAGAGCGCGGTATTACAATTACCTCGGCTGCTACAACTTGTTTCTGGTCTGGTATGGGTAACCAATTCGAACAACACCGTATCAACGTAATTGACACCCCGGGACACGTAGACTTCACAATTGAAGTTGAACGTTCTATGCGTGTTCTTGACGGTGCGTGCATGGTTTACTGTGCAGTTGGTGGCGTACAACCTCAGTCTGAAACTGTATGGCGTCAAGCAAACAAATATAAAGTGCCTCGTTTAGCATTCGTGAACAAGATGGACCGTACTGGTGCAAACTTCTTCCGTGCTGTTGAGCAAGTTAAAACTCGTTTAGGTGGTAATCCTGTACCTATCGTTGTGCCAATTGGTGCAGAAGATACGTTTGCTGGTGTTGTTGACCTTATCGAAATGAAAGCGATTATCTGGGATGAAGCATCTCAAGGTATGAAGTTCGAATACGGTGATATTCCTGCTGACCTCGTTGATATTTCGAACGATTGGCGTACTAAGATGGTTGAAGCTGCGGCTGAAGCATCTGAAGAGTTAATGGACAAATACTTAGAAGAAGGCGATCTTTCTAAAGAAGAAATCATTGCTGGTCTTCGTGCTCGTACATTAGCATCTGAAATCCAAGTTATGCTTTGTGGTTCAGCGTTCAAGAACAAAGGTGTTCAACGTATGTTGGATGCTGTAATTCAATTCTTACCTTCTCCAACAGAAGTTAAAGCAATTGAAGGTATTCTTGACGACAAAGCTGAAACTAAAGCATCTCGTGAAGCATCTGACGAAGCTCCGTTCTCTGCGTTAGCGTTCAAAATCATGAACGACAAATTCGTAGGTAACTTAACTTTCGTACGTGTTTATTCTGGTGTTCTTAAACAAGGTGATCCGGTTTATAACCCAGTTAAATCTAAGCGTGAACGTATCGGTCGTATCGTGCAAATGCATGCGAACGAACGTCAAGATCTTGATGAAATCCGTGCAGGTGATATCGCAGCGTGTGTAGGTCTTAAAGACGTTACTACTGGTGATACATTATGTGATGAGAAAAACATCATTACACTTGAGCGTATGGAATTCCCAGAGCCAGTAATTTCATTGGCTGTTGAACCAAAAACTAAAGCTGACCAAGAAAAAATGTCAATTGCTTTAGGTCGTTTGGCTAAAGAAGATCCATCGTTCCGCGTTCGTACAGACGAAGAATCTGGTCAAACAATTATTGCTGGTATGGGTGAGCTTCACCTTGACATCATCGTTGACCGTATGAAGCGTGAATTCGGTGTTGAAGCGAACATTGGTAAACCAATGGTTGCTTACCGCGAAACAATCAAAAAGACTGTTGAGCAAGAAGGTAAGTTCGTTCGTCAAACAGGTGGTAAAGGTAAATTCGGTCATGTATATGTTCGTTTAGAGCCTATGGATGTTGAAGAAGCTGGTAAAGAATACCAATTCGCTGAAGAAGTTGTCGGCGGTACTGTACCTAAAGAATTCTTTGGTGCGGTTGACAAAGGTATTCAAGAACGTATGAAGAATGGTGTATTAGCTGGTTACCCTGTTGTGGGTATCAAAGCGACATTATTTGATGGTTCTTACCATGATGTCGATTCTGATGAATTGTCGTTCAAAATGGCTGGTTCGTACGCTTTCCGTGACGGTTTCATGAAAGCTGATCCTATCCTTCTTGAACCAATCATGAAAGTTGAAGTAGAAACTCCAGAAGACTACATGGGCGATATCATGGGTGACTTAAACCGTCGTCGTGGTATGGTTCAAGGTATGGATGATCTTCCTGGTGGAACAAAAGCAATTAAAGCAGAAGTTCCATTGGCTGAGATGTTTGGTTACGCGACTCAAATGCGTTCTATGTCTCAAGGTCGTGCGACTTATTCTATGGAATTCGCTAAATACGCTGAAACTCCACGTAACGTGGCTGAAGGCATCATCGCTAAGTTCCAGACTGGCGGTAAAAAAGGTGACGACGAGTAATCTTTCGATTACTATAAGCCCAAACTAATTCTTAGTTAAAAACCAAGCGCTCGTGCAGTGACCCTGCATGAGCAGTTTATAAAGGAAGATCATCATGGCTAAAGCC